>JBJEPI010000078.1:0-6409 GCA_051881175.1 Eubacterium sp. | reverse complement strand
GTCAAATAATAATCGCCAATGGCAAAGATTTTATCAATAAATGTCCTTGTTAATGTTTGTACCTTTATTTCAAAAGGCTCTAATCCGTATTCAGTGATTATATTATCCAAATTCTGTTGCTTCAAAAAACGGTAAATATATGTGTCAGCCTCCTGAATTTCATACGGAAACGGTTTCATAAACACTGCTGTTTCAACATATAAATACGGCTTTATTGACATAAAGGTATCATCAATTATCGGATAGGTAATTTGATATTTGTTGAAATATGTTCTTGTCATAATTTCTTCTTCATTATCAAGCTTCAGTCCTAAATCATCTATTGATTTTTTTACTGCAGTCTTTAGATTTCTACGCATACCTTCGGTTGCTTTGTCGGCGTTGATACCAATATCAATATCCTCGGAAAATCTATTGATGATTTTGTAGCATTTTGAAAGAGAGGTGCCACCCTTAAAAATAATATCAGGATAGTTTTTATTGATTTCATTTAGCAGCAGGGAAACATAATAATCCTTTTCTACGATTGCCATTTCAATACCTAATGCATTTGATGTTGCAAGGATAATATCGTTAAATGCTTCTTTATCATTGTGTAAGCTTTTCAATTAACGGACCTCCTAATATTTTTCTTGATACAGAATCCGGAAAAGCTGAACAGTATTTGCTGATACCGGATAGAGAGATATTATTCTCATCAATGTAGTTTTCTAAATTCTTAATTTCAATGCTATCCAATGTATCAAAATCAATCAGTCTAATCAATTCACAAAATTGAAGCGTTTTGAAATTTGATTTAGTAATTTTTGTCGGAGGCTTGCATAGGTAAACAGATTGATTTCCGATTTCAATTTTTCTGCCACGGGTTGATTCGTTATTGGAAATAACAGTGATTACATTTGGAACCTGTGTTGTCAGACCTAACGAATTCAGTAGCGAAGCACCGCCGAGATAACCATATACCTCTTGCGAATTTTGAATATATTTCTTTACGATGACCTTTCTCGGATTCAAAACCGAATCACCGAGAATAGTTTTTCTCGGAATATAATATACGCCTGTTGAAAATCTTTTGATTTGGTTGTTGTCAACCATAGTCCTGATAGCCTTGTCAATCCAAGGACGGGAACGGTCAGGATATAGCCTTTCTATATCTTCAACAAGTATAGGTTCATCCGTTTTGAATTTTGAAGCTAATTCATCAAACATATTCATATTATCGCCTCCTTTGAATTTATTATATTGTATTATACACAAATTGTCAAGATTTCATACTTTTGTGTTTTTCGTTGTAGTTTTATAGTCCAAAATTTAGGATGATACTGAAGTATTTTCAATGTTGAAAAAAGTAAAAATTCGAGCCGAGAGGGGTGTTCTCTCGGCTCAAATTTTTGTGGATATGTAGTGCAATTTTCGTTAATTTTATGTTTTTAATGTTTTTAGGCGCCCACTATGCGATTTTTTCGAGTCCCGAAAGTGGCTTAAATAGGGCATTTTGAATTTTTTTAATGCAAAAAAACACCAACCTCCTGAGCAGCTTCCATCTTAAAACGATTGAGAGCCTCTTGAGCCTCTGGAACTACTGACTTTGACATCTAAAATACACCTCTCTTTTCATAAATTGCAAGGGCGATTATTTTTGCTTAAGCGTTTTACGCCCTTGCATAAACAATCATTTTCACTTGCAAATATAGTTTGTGTTGCATAATCAAAAATACAAATGAAAAAAATTGGTAATAAAATTACTTTTTGCCGTTCTGTACACTATCCACTGCCTATGGTATAATGAATCTAATGAAGTAAAGGGAGTGTCATAAGTGAATATAATAATACGGGAAATTTGTAAAGAAGAATATTATTTGCTTAAAGATTTTTTATATGAAGCGATTTTTGTTCCTAAAGGTATTGAAAAGCCCCTGAAAAGCATTGTTGAAAATGATGAATTGCAGGTGTATATAAGAGACTTCGGCAAGATAAAGGATGATATTTGTCTGGTTGTGGAATGTGATAATAGAATTATCGGAGCTTGCTGGACAAGAATAGTGAATGATTACGGTCATATTAATAACGAAACTCCGTCACTTGCAATTTCGATATTCGAGGAATACAGAGGAAAAGGTATGGGTACAAAGTTAATGAAAGCAATGATTAAGCTGCTGAAGGAAAAGGGCTATAAGCAGGTATCTCTATCTGTACAAAAGGAAAACTATGCAGTTGAAATGTATAAAAAAATCGGTTTCAAAATAGTTGATGAAAAAGAACTGGAATACATAATGTTATATAAGCTGGTTAGCCAATAATTTGTCTTGGCTTATATTATTTATTGAAAGTGCAATAATATTATTGTATAATTTTTATGATATCGCAAACGAAGGTTGGGTTGTAATTATGAGAGCGTTTGATTTTGATAACACCATTTATAAAGGTGAAAGCGTTTTCCATTTTTATCTTTTCAGCATTAAATATAACCCTAAGGTTTCAAAGTATATTCCCATAGTTTTCTTTAACCTGATTAAGTATAAGCTGGGCAAAACAACCATGGAGGATTTGGAGCAGGCAGCCAAAAAGTACGCTTATGATTATCTCAACTCATTTGACAACAAGGAGAAACTAATAAGCGATTTTTGGGACAGGCATATAAAAAACATTAAATCTTGGTACAGGCCAAAGGATGATGATATTATAATAACAGCCTCACTTAATCTAATTATGGACGAGCTGTGCAATCGGCTTGGGGTTAAAAACTGTATTTGCTCCGTTGTAAACAGTGATACAATGCAGGTGGAATATCTTAATTTTAGAGATAACAAGCGAAAAACATTTGTTGAAAAATACAAGGATAAATCAGTTGATGAGTTTTATACTGATAATATGGTGGATAAGCCCATGATTGACATTGCCGAGAAGGCATATTTGGTTAAGGGCAACAGAATTACAAGAATAAAATGATGCAATGATTTATGCATAGTAGCATAAAAAAGGACGGACAGCGTATGCTGTCCGTCTTAATAATTAACCAATTGTTACTGTACCGCCGTTATTTGATGAGGCAAGGCCGATATATGAATTACCCTTATTTAAGGTTATATCGTTACCTGCTTCGTCGGTAATCTTAAGAGTACCGCTTGATGCAGACCACTTAATCTTTTGATAGGTGCCGTTTGATGCTAAATATCCCGAACCGCTTGAAAGATTATAGTTAACATAGGTGATTCTGCTTGTATAGCCATGATAGGATGTAGAAATATAATTTGTGCTTGCCATAAGAACAATTACATTTTCAAAAGAAACATCTGTTGACCAATCCGAGGTGTGGTATTTTGAATCGCTTGTATCATAGGTGAAGGTTTTGGTTTGAACGCTTGATGATGAGAACTTAACCTTAACATCGCTTGCCTTATCGGTGCTGACATCGGTAGCCTCGTCAAAGAATTCAAAGCTTGGCATTGAGCCATCCTTAAGCTCGGTTCTGTAACCCTTATCATTAATAGCGCTTTCAATTTTACTGCCGTCAAGAACACCTGTGTGCTCGCTGCTCACATTTCTTGACTTATCACGGCTGAACAGTGCACCGCCCTTAATACCGTCAATATCATTTACGCCTTCATTTCTAATGGTTTCGTAGCCTCCCGTATATCCGTCCTTGCTGTGGCTACCGCCCCAATGAATAAATACAGCGTCAAAAAGTGCACTCATTTTTACATAAGAAGGACGGGCTGAACGAAGGGGTCCAACCTTGTCGGGAACTGAATTATAATCGGCATAAATCCAAAGCATACGGCTGATTCCGCCTTCAACATCACCCTCAACAATTATATCGGGTGAATCAATCCCCCATTGCGGTCTTGCGGCAGGGGCATTTTCCACAACAATTGCAACCGGACGTTTACCTGTTGCGGCAAAGCCTGCTTCGCCGGTTAACGGGTTAATGCTTGAAGTATCTACGGGAGCGGTTTTCTCCTCCGCAGGAGCAGTTGCTTCTGCTGTAGTTTGAGGAGCGGTTGTCTCCGGCTCTGCCGGTTTTCTTAAAAAGCCAAAATAAATTGCGCAAATGATTGCAATAATAGCTATAACAGCTACTGCTATAATAATGATTTTTTTATTGTCTTTTTTTGGAGATTGCTCTTCTTCAAGCTCATTTATATCTGTATATTCATCATCGGCAGTGGCCTCAACCTCTTGATATTCGGTTTCTTCCTCCTCTGCCGGAGAATCATTATCCTCAACAGCGGGCTCTGCCTCTTGCTGGGCGGATTCGTTCACGGAATCCTCTGCATCTGTTTGTACATCGTCCTGAACATCATCCTTAGGCACAGTGCTTTCCTCTGTTGAGTCTGTTTCCGGACTGTCGTCATTTCTTTTCTTAATTTCGTTTAAAATAGAATCCAATTCCTTATCGCTCATATTTTTATGAATGAATAACATTCTTCCTTTCTAAAGAATAAAAAACACTAAATCTTGTTTATTATAACATATTTATACACAAAGTCTATAAAAGTAACAGGATTGTAACACAGTTGAAATAGTTAAAAATATAATGTATAATATAACCGATTAATAATTAAGAGGTGTAAAAATGCCTAACAAAACTCTACCGATTATTATAACCAATGATTACATCTTAATTAAGGACAAGGAAAGCGAAGCCTTTAAGTCATTTTCCATGCCCGGAATTGAACCAAAGCCGAATATCCCCTTTTATCACGAATTTGCAAAAAAAATAAGTGAATGTCAATACTATTTTAAACAGGCAATCCACGCTGTATACGGCAAAAAAACATCAAAATATATTTTGGCTATTATAACACCTGATGACACCAGTCCCCTTGAATCAATTTTCATTAACGAATTTTTTGTAAACAGCGGTGCCTGCAAGGCTGTTGCCCAAACCACAATAGGGCAGGTATTAAGCAAGGAGCATAAAAAATATATCTCTATTTCCAAAACAAAGCGAAATGTTGTTTTGGAATATGTTAACAATAACGAGATTGAGGCTTCAATGCTTTATGACTGCAGTGATTACGATGTTAAACAGATAACCGAGGATGCAAAAAGGCTTCATATTGATGTGGAATATGTTGATATGCCCATTTTCATCAACAATTTAAACCTTAATATGAGTGATTTTGAGGGTGTTGGAATAATGCTGAGTCCTCGGCAGATTTTGGACAAGATTGCCGGAATTGATGTTGAAAAAATTTAACAGAGTATAAAACAAGCACCCTTGCAAAAGATAATGCAGGGGTGTTTTTATGGATAAAAATAAAAAGAAAAATTTTAACAAAAACGGTAAAAAAATTAATGATTTAACAAGCTTCATTTCCGCTGAAAGCCTTATGTTTGACCCCGAGGGCTCATACACGGGCACAACGGTTGGAAACTATTATTACAACGATGATTATGATTTACCGATTCAAGACGCAGACGATTTATAAACCAAAGTAAAAAGGCTATCTCATTGAGATAGCCTTAAATCATACTAATTATTAGTCCTTAAGAGCCTTTTTAACTGTTTCAAGCTCGTCGGCAAGCTCCTGAGGAAGTCTGTCGCCAAACTTAGCATAAAGCTCGTCAACACCTGCAAGCTCTTCCTCCCAAGCAGCCTTGTCAACATCAAGAATGTTGTCAAGCTCAGCCTCTGTCATGTCAAGGCCTTCAAGATTAATGTCCTTAGCATAAGGAAGATAACCGATTGCTGTTTCACGGGCGTCAACCTTGCCCTCGCAACGGTCAATAATCCAATCAAGTACACGAAGGTTATCGCCGAAGCCCGGCCATAAGAAGTTGCCCTCATCGTCCTTACGGAACCAGTTAACATTGAAAATCTTAGGAGCCTTATCAGGATCAAGAGTCTTGCCAATCTCAATCCAGTGCTTCCAGTAGTCGCCCATGTTGTAGCCGCAGAAAGGAAGCATAGCCATAGGATCACGACGAACAACACCTACTGCACCTGTAGCAGCTGCTGTTGTTTCAGAACCCATAATTGAGCCAACAAATACACCGTGATTCCAATCCTTTGATTGATATACAAGAGGAGTAAGCTTTTCACGGCGACCGCCGAATACGAATGCTGAAATCGGCACACCCTGTGGATTCTCAAACTCAGAGCTAATGCAAGGGCAGTTAACTGCAGGAGCAGTGAATCTTGAGTTTGGATGAGCGCCCTTTTCATCTGACTCGGCACCGTTCCAAGGATTACCCTTCCAATCAATAGCGTTTGTTGGAGGATTCTTGTCAAGTCCCTCCCACCAAACTGTGTTATTGTCAAGGTTGTGACAAACATTGGTGAAAATTGTGCCCTTCATTGTTGAAGCAAGAGCGTTTGGATTTGACTTAACGTTAGTACCCGGTGCCACACCGAAGAAACCGTTTTCAGGGTTGATAGCATAAAGTCTGCCGTCCTCGCCCT
>JBJEPI010000077.1:0-31973 GCA_051881175.1 Eubacterium sp. | reverse complement strand
TATTTTACCATAGACCTGCTTTTTTTGTGCTGTCTGCACAACTTGGAGCAGTTCATTTTTTGTTGGGTGCTTTAATTATGTCAGTTTAACCAATCTTGCTCCGTGTGGGGCAACGGTAAGAGTGATGGAATTTTTATATTCTCCAATTGTCTCGTTTTTCCAAATGTCAAAGGCACGGTATTTTGAGTCAGCCATTAGGATATCGGTTAAATCTACCTTAATTTTTCTTTCCTTGGTGTCGGTGTTAAACAGGGCAATATATTTACAGCCCTTGCCGTTAGCCGCCCAAATTATACTGCCCTTGCCGTTCTTTTCATTGCGCAAAATTTGTTTTGCTCCGTAAGAATTACGGTGCATTTCCATATATTCGGCATTGGTTAAAAGGGAAAGGGTGAATTCGTCGTTATCCGGCAGATTTCCGCCAATCATCAGCGGACTTTTGAAAATTCCCCAAAGGCTCATCAGCGTGTATTGCTCAGGCCCTGTGAATTGTGTCATTCTGTCCTGCGGACCGTGGCAGGTGCCGTTTTTTGACAGCCTGCCAATGGGGAGCATATCACAATCGGGATAATTACCCGTTGATGGAACACCCTGCCACTCATGGCATTTGTCAAACATTTCGTAGAGCTTGTTCCATTGATCCCAAAAATCGCCGGTCAGTCTCCACATATTTGCATTTTTGCAAAGATGCTCTGTCTTGTTGCGGGGCGCAGGTCCCGGTGACAGGGATAAAACTATTTCTCTGCCGCAGTTGTCGATTGCTTTTCTAATCATTTCAATTTCATAATCTGCGGTGTACGGGTTATCCCATTGCCTAAATTCGGTTACACAAATATCATCGCATTTGATGAAATCCACGCCCCAATCGGCATACATATTTATAATAGAGTTGTAGTATTCCTGAGCGCCGGTGCAATTATATAATCCGTACATATCGGTGTTCCAGGAGCAAACGGAAAAGTGGTGAGCAATTTGGCGGCAGGTTTTGTCGCTATTCAAAATTTTGCAATTTTGTGCAACTGCCTGACGGGGTACCCCTCGCATAATGTGAATACCGAATTTTAAGCCAAGGGAGTGAATGTAATCGGCAATGGGCTTAAAGCCCTTTCCCTTTGCAGAACTTGGAAAACGGTTTACAGCGGGAATTAATCTGCCGTATTCATCCATTTCAAGCTCGGTAAAATTATTGTAGTCATTGTCCTTTGACTTTGGCTCGTACCACTGAATGTCGCAAACAATATATTGCCAACCGTATTGCTTTAAATGCTTTGCCATATAGTCTGCATTTGCTATTAATTGTTCTTCGGTAACACCAGCACCAAAGCAATCCCAGCTATTCCAGCCAAGGGGCGGATTTTTTGCCCAGCCTTTGAAATTACTCATATCATTTTTCTCCTTTCGGTAGCATATATATTATAAGACTATTACATATTCAAGTCAATTTTATTCGGTTGAAAATTTATCAAAAAAAGTGTTGACATTACCGGATTAAAGTGGTAATATGTACTCGGTTAGCAAACACTAACTACTTTTTTAGTACCTTCAGTTAGCCAATGCTAACAACAAAAAGGAGCGTTATTTTACTATGAAAACATTAAAAGATGTAAAAATAGGAAAAACCTGCAAGGTAAAGGCGGTTCACGGCGAAGGCGCATTAAGACGCAGGATTATGGACATGGGAATTACCAAGGGTGTTGAAATTTACATCCGTAAGGTTGCTCCCCTTGGAGACCCTATTGAGCTTATGGTTCGCGGTTACGAGCTGACCCTTCGTAAAAACGATGCGGAGCTTATAGAGGTTATTGAATTATAATTTTTTAGAAGACGGTTAGTCTAATCTAACTGATAGAAAGGAAAGCTATGAGTATTCGTATTGCATTAGCAGGTAACCCAAACAGCGGAAAAACAACGTTGTTTAACTCTCTCACAGGCTCAAACCAATATGTTGGCAACTGGCCCGGCGTTACAGTGGAGAAAAAAGAGGGAAGGCTTAAAAAGCATGATGATGTTATCGTCACCGACCTTCCGGGCATTTACTCACTTTCACCATACACCCTTGAAGAGGTTGTGGCCCGTGATTATTTGGTGGAGGAAAAGCCTGACGCTGTATTAAATATTGTTGACGGCACCAGCCTTGAAAGAAATTTGTATTTAACAACTCAAATCCTTGAGCTTGGTGTTCCTGTTGTTGTGGCAATTAATATGATGGATGTTGTTCGCAAAAGCGGTAATAAGATTGACATAAATGAATTGTCAAAGCAGCTGGGTGTTCCGGTTGTGGAAATTTCAGCCTTAAAGGAAACGGGAATTGAAGAAGCAACGGAAATTGTGATTAATGCCGCAAAATCCAAAAAAGCTCCCCCGATACACCATTACAGCGGAGTTGTTGAGCATGCTCTTGCTCACATTGAGGAGGCGGCTGTTCATGATATGCCGGAGCATCAGCAACGCTGGTATGCCATTAAAATTTTTGAAAGTGACAAGCGTGTTGTAGAACAGCTTGAGCTTACAGATGAAAAGCTTGCACACATCAAAAATGATATAAAGCTTGCTGAATTTGAGCTTGATGATGACGCTGAAAGCATTATTATTAACGAAAGATACAACCATATTGAGGAATTTATTAAAAATTCCTATAAGCGTGCTAAAATAGGCAGACTTTCAAGCTCTGACAAAATTGATAAAATAGTTACAAGCCGTATTTTCGGTTTGCCCATATTTGCGGCAGTAATGTTCATTGTTTACTATGTTTCAATGCGAAGCATCGGTTCTATTGCAACAGATTGGGTTAACGATGTTCTGCTGGGCGAAATGGTGCCAAGCTTTTTCCATAATGTGCTGAATGCACTTAACTGTGCCGATTGGCTTCACAGTCTTATTGTCGACGGTGTAATTGCCGGTGTAGGTGCGGTTTTGGGATTTGTTCCTCAGCTTATGGTACTGTTTATTTTTCTTGCATTTCTCGAGGGATGCGGTTATATGAGCCGTGTTGCGTTCGTTCTCGACAGAATTTTTAGAAATTTCGGTCTTTCCGGAAAATCCTTTATACCCATGCTTATAGGCACCGGCTGTGGTGTTCCCGGCATTATGGCCTCAAGAACCATTGAAAATAAAAGCGACAGGCGAATGACGGTAATAACCACAACCTTTATTCCGTGCTCGGCTAAGATTCCGGTTATCGGCTTAGTTGCAGGGGCGTTGTTCGGGGGTTCTCCGTTGATTGCCGCATCGGCGTATTTTATTGGCGTAATTGCCATTATTGTGTCAGGTGTTATGCTTAAGAAAACCAAACTGTTTGCAGGAGAGGCCTCTCCCTTTGTTATGGAGCTTCCGGCTTACCGTTTGCCCACTGTGCAAAATGTTCTTCGCTCAATGTGGGAGCGTAGCTGGTCCTTCATAAAGAAAGCGGGAACGGTTATCGCCCTTTCATCAATGGTGATTTGGTTTTTGCAGAGCTTCGGTGTTGAAAACGGAGGCTTTGGTATGGTGGATAACACCGAAAACTCAATCCTTGCATACATTGGCAATGCCTTTGCCTGGGTATTCACTCCTCTTGGTTGGGGCGGCTGGAAAACCGCAGTTGCATCTGTTACGGGACTTGTTGCCAAGGAGAATTTGGTTAGCACCTTTGGAATTCTTTACAATTGTGCCGGCGAGCTGTCGGAAAACGGCGATGAAATCTGGACTGCCTTTGCACAAAATCTAAATGAACTCAGCGGCGGTCATTCGGCACTTGCAGGATACAGCTATCTTGTGTTTAATCTTCTTTGTGCTCCCTGCTTTGCGGCGGTTGGTGCAATCAGAAGAGAGATGAACAGCCCCAAGTGGACCTTGTTTGCAATTGGATATCAATGCGGCTTTGCATATCTTGTTTCACTTATGATATATCAGTTTGGCCGTCTTTTTGCAGGCGATCCCAATGTTTTCGGCCTTATTGCGGCAGTTATTACACTGATATTCTTTATCTACATGCTTGCAAGGAAAAACAAATATGCCCAAAACAGCAGTGCCTTAGCAGGCAAGGGTAATAAATCCAAGCAGGCCTTAAGCACCAGATGATTATAAAAGGGAGATTAAAGCAATGTTAGCTTTTATAAAAGCAAATATAGGTACAATTGTTGTGCTGTTAATAGTATTAATACTTGTGGGACTTACAGTAAGAAAGCTTGTCACCGACAAAAGGAAGGGCAAATGCACCTGCGGCTGTAATTGCGGCTCCTGCTCGGCGGCATGTCCCCACGCTCAAGGAGATAATACTGAAAGTTGATTTATACTTATTTTAAAGGTACGCCTATGCATAAATGCATGGGTGTATTTTTTATTTGTTTACACAGTATAAGTAATATGCTATAATAATTTTGGTGATTTTTATGACATTAAAAGACAAAATCAATGATATGGTTATGAAAATAGGCTCAAAATTCGAGGGCGGATTGTCCCAGGCAGAAACGGACAGAAGCTCAGTTAAGCCTATAATTACCGAGGGTATGCCCGAGCTTTTAAGAGAGGCCGCCGCCGAGGGTGCCGTTCTCTTAAAAAATGACGGAGTGCTTCCGCTGGAGAAGGGCACTGCCGTATCACTGTTCGGTATTACCGCTTTGGAATGGCACTATGTGGGCTACGGCTCCGGAGGAGATGTTAATAATCCTTATCAAGTCAGCCTTACAGAGGCTGTTAGAGCATGTGAGGATTTAAGGCTTAACGAGGCGTTGGCTGATACCTACGCTGATTGGAACAAGGCCAACCCCATTAATCACGGATATTGGGGACATTGGCCCTTTTATTACAGAGAAATGCCTCTTAATGAGGGAACCGTTATTGCCGCTAAACAGACAAGTGATACTGCAATTGTTACAATCGGCCGCTCATCGGGAGAGGATAGGGATTGTGTTCTTGAAAAAGGAAGCTTTTATTTGGCAGACGACGAACGGGCAATGCTTGATGCCGTTACGGCTCAATTTGACAGAGTAATTGTTCTTCTTAACATCGGCAACATTATTGATATGAGCTGGGTTGAGGAGTACGGAGATAAAATCGGTGCAATTCTTATTCCCTGGCAGGGAGGTATGGAAAGCGGAAATGCCGTAGTTGATTTGCTGTGCGGCAGGAGAAATCCCTGCGGAAAATTAACAGACACTATTGCAAGGGAATATAATGATTATCCTGCGTCGGGAAGCTTTGGAAACAAGGATTTTAATGTTTACGGCGAGGATATCTTTGTGGGATACCGTTATTTTGAAACCTTTGATAAGGATTTGGTTTTGTATCCCTTTGGCTTTGGTTTAAGTTACACAACATTTGTTACCGAGCATATTGAAACGGTTGCTACGGATAACGGCTTTTGCGTCAGAGTTAAGGTAACTAATACCGGAAAGCTTCAGGGAAAGCACATTGTTCAGCTTTACCTTTCAAAGCCCTGCGGCAGACTGGGCAACCCTGCCTATGAGCTTTGTGACTTTGCAAAAACAAAGCTTCTTTCATCGGGTGAGTCGCAGGAGCTTGAAATGACAGTTGACCTCTATCAGCTTTGCTCCTATGATGACAGCGGCTCAACCAATCATGCCGGTGCTTATGTTATTGAACAGGGTGAGTATACCCTTTCTCTCGGTGAGGATGTTAGAACTGTTGAAAAAATATTTACATATTACCAGCAGGAGGATGAGGTCTATATTCAGCATAAGCAAGCCGCCGCTCCAATTGAAGATTTTGAGGTTGTGCATGCTGAAAACAAAAACGGCGAAGTTTGTATTTCAATGAAAAAGGCGCCAAAGCAAAAGTATGACCTTGCTTCAAGAATTTTGAATAATCTGCCCCAAGCGATTCCTCAAACCGGAGACAGGGGTATTAAGCTCAGCGATGTAAAAAACGGCTCTGCCACTATGGAAGCCTTTGTTGCTCAGCTTGATATCGGCGAGCTTGAGGCAATAAGTCGCGGCGATTACGAAATGAACAGTCCTCTTGGCGCATCAGGCAATGCCGGCGCCTACGGCGGAGTGCTTCAATCCTTAAGAGACAAGGGTATACCTGCAAAAATTACAACCGACGGTCCTTCAGGCATTCGTTTAACAGCCAGCTGTTCACTGTTGCCCATAGGCACTCTTCTTGCCGCAAGCTTTAACACAGAGCTTTGCTATAAGGTTTACAGTGCGGTTTCTGCCGAAATGAAGGAACGCGGCTCCGATGTATTGCTTGCACCGGGTATCAATATTCATCGTAATCCCCTTTGCGGCAGGAATTTTGAGTATTACAGTGAGGATCCGTATCTCACCGGAAAAATTGCCGCCGCGGTTGTTGAGGGTATTCAAAAGGAGGGCGTGTCCGCCTGTCCTAAGCATTTTGCCTGCAACAATCAGGAGTTTAGGCGAAATATGAGTGATTCACGCCTTACCGAGCGTGCACTGAGGGAAATATACCTTAAGGGCTTTGAGATTTGTATTAAAGAGGCGAAGCCAAGGTGTATTATGACCTCATATAATAAGATTAACGGCGTTTACGGTCACTACAATTACGACCTTTGCACCACCATTCTTCGAGGCGAGTGGGGCTTTGACGGCACGGTTATGACTGATTGGTGGATGAAAAAATCAAAGAGTCCCGAATTCCCCAATCTTTGCGATCAGGCATACAGAGTGCGTGCCCAGGTTGATCTGCTTATGCCGGGCGGCGAGCGTGTAACCAATCACAAGCCTGACGGAACACTGCTTAAAACCTACGGATTGCCCAATGGTATTACCCTTGGTGAAATGCAACGCTGTGCCATAAATGTTTTAAAATCCTGCTAATAATTAAAACCGAGATGCTTTCGTTACATCTCGGTTTAGTTTATCTATTCTTTTTGTTTTTACCCTTGTTACGAAGAACAATCATAAATATCATTCCTATAAGTCCGCCAACAGCGTTGGTTATCATATCGGTCATTGTGTCAAACAAGCCAAGATAGCCGTATTCATTGTGATATTTTGATAAATCAAATCCTGCTGTTTCCTCTCCTGCCTTTGCCAGCTGAAGATTGGTGCCGTGGAGGGTGTCCATTAAGAATTCATAGAATTCCCAACCCACTGCAATTGACAGCGCAAACATTATGCTGAACAATGCAGCTAAGGTTGCCGCACACTGACCTTTTTTTCGCTGAATAATTACCGCGAAATCATAGCCGAAAACCGCACACACAACGCCTGACATAAGGTGCATGAATATATCAAACCACCAAATTCTGTCAAACAGGCCCAGGTATGAGCCAAAGGGAATTCCAATGAAAATTATCAAATTTAACGCCGTTTGGCTTATTGGCGGAACCTCCTCAATAAAGCTGCCGTTACCGAAAATTTGAAACATATCCCACAAGTGAGTGAATATAAAACAAAATACGCTTTCAAAGCCCATTACCAAATCGCCGTGAATAAATGAATATGCCGCACATATCACCAGCGACACCCTGACAATTATCCAAAAAACCAATTGCCCTTTCGGTATAGTACCGATGGGGTCTTTTTTTATTTTAAACGCCATAGCTACCTCTTATCGTAAATATAATATTTGTATATTACCACATTTGTTCCTTTTTTCAAATACTTTTATCCAAAATATAAAATAAAAATAAACATTTTAAAATTCAATTGTATTTTGACATAGGCTTTGATATAATGCAAATGTACGAAAATAGACAAAAGTTTATTATCTTGGAGGTATGAATATGAATAAACCTAATGCACCTTGGATGAAATATTACGAGGGCATGCCGGAAACCCTTGATTATCCCGAAGGCTCAATGTATGAAGCAATTAAGGATTATGCAACAAGCCACAATAAGCTTAATTCCAATGCATACGAGTTTCAAGGCAAGGCTACTACTTATTCTCAGTTTTTAAACAAAATAGATAAAGTGGCAAGGGCATATAAAGCAATAGGAATTAATAAAGGCGACACCGTAACTGTTTGTATGCCAAACACACCTCAGGGTGTTGATACCTTTTATGCATTAAACAGAATCGGTGCAATTCCTGCCATGATACATCCTCTTTCAGCAGTGGGTGAAATTACATTTTATGTTAATAATTCTAACAGCAAGGCCGTTTTGGTTCTTGATATGTTTTATGAAAAGGTGTTGGAGGCTCTTAAGGAGGTAGACCGTCCCGTTAAGGTTATTGTTGCGAGAATTAAGGATGAGCTTCCTTTCCCGTTAAATCTGCTTTATCCGCTTACTGTTAAGGATAAGCCGGCACCTCTCCCAAAGGATAACGAAAACGTTATTGGCTGGAATGAATTTATCTCCCGCGGTAAGAGTGTTGGCACATTACCCGAGGATTATCCAACTAAAAATGACACTGCAGTAATTCTTTTCAGCGGCGGTACAACCGGCACATCAAAGGGCATTGAGCTTACAAACCTCAATATGAATGCTCTGGGCACACAGGTTGCGGCCGGCGCGGGCTTCTCAATGGAAGGTCTTCGCATGTTTTCCGTTATGCCTTTGTTCCACGGATTCGGATTGGGAGTAGGTGTTCATACGGCTCTTATCAACGGCGGCACATGCATCCTTATTCCACAGTTTACAGTAAAAACCTACGCAAGAGATGTTAAAAAATACAAGCCCACCGTTATTGTCGGCGTTCCGACTCTTTTTGAAGCACTATTACGCTCTGAGGGATTTGATTTTGACTTGTCCTTCCTTGACGGCGTATTCTGCGGCGGCGACTCCCTTTCTGTTGAGCTTAAGAAAAAGGTTGATACCTTCCTCAAGGAGCACAATGCAAAGGTTCAAATTCGTGAGGGCTTCGGCACAACAGAGTGCGTAACCGCTTCCTGTCTTACTCCCCACGATTTCTATCGCGAGGGCAGTATCGGTATTCCGTTTATTGATGTGTTCTATCAAATTTGTGATCCAAACACCGACAAAGAGGTACCGTATGGCACAGAGGGTGAAATCTGTATCTGCGGCCCAACCGTTATGAAAGGATACTTAAACAACAAGGCCGAAACGGCTTCAACCCTTAGAGTACACGATGATGGCAATGTTTGGCTTCATACCGGCGACCTTGGTACAATGGACGAGGACGGCTTCATTTATTACAAGCAAAGAATGAAGCGACTAATTATCGTTTCCGGAATTAATGTATATCCGTCACAGGTTGAGAATGCTATTGACGCTCATCCCGACGTTCTTCTTTCCTGTGCAATAGGAGTTCCCGACCCATATAAGATGCACAAGGTTAAGGCATTTGTTGTTCTTCGTCAGGGTGTAGAGCCAAGCGACAAGATAAAGGAAGAAATTCTTGAATACTGTAAGAAGAACATTTCAAGATACGGCGTTCCAAAGGAAATTGAGTTTAGAACAGAGCTTCCTAAAACCTTGGTAGGCAAGGTTGCTTACAGAAAGCTGGAAGAAGAGGAAGAGGCCAAATACAATCAAAATAAAAAAGAGGAAATATAATAGTATATAATATATAAATTATATGTTAATAGCTCCGTGGGACAATCGCCTGCGGAGCTTTATTTTTATGTATTTTTATTGGAGACAATTTCGCAAAAGTTTCGTTCTACATATTGAAAGTCAATTGGTAAAATATGGAGAATAACCCAATATATTGGGGATTTGTTACAAACTTGGGACAAAAGGTTACAAAATGTAATTAAATTTAGGGCAGATTTTAAAAATTTAACCAAAAATTCGATTTAACACAGTAAAGCATTAAAATTTAGAACCACAAGATTTGGTGTCCAACTCACGAAAACAGAGTATTCGACAAAAACTCTTTGTGCATATTATACAAAAATTTGTCTTTCGAAAAATTGACTCATTATGCATTTGTGCTATAATAGGCCACGCTTCAAGTGATTGGGGTTCGAAAACTCTTGGGTTTTCAAATAAGCCCCGTCATGGAAAAGAAAAGGAGACTAAGATGACTAACCAATCAAAAGTAGCCGGGAGAAGCGCTTTAAAAGTAATTCTTTCAGCAGTACTTGTGATAGTCCTAATCGTTTCAACCTTTACAGCAACAGCCTTTGCTGAAACCGTTGATATGTACGATGTGAAAGTTATTGACAACGGTCAGGAAATCATAATTACAACCGATGAGACGGAACCTATCGAAATTCTCAACACAGCCGGAATCGCTCTTTCAACCGATGATATGGTTGACATTACATCATTTAAGCAGGGCGAGGGCGGCACCATTGTTATCAACAGATTATCAACAGTAAATGTTAGGTTTGATGACACTATCAACGCTTACGGCGTTTATGCAACAACTGTGGGCGACGCTCTTTTGGAGCTGGGACTTTCAGTTAAAAGCGAGGATGCTATCAATTACAGCTTTGATGCCCCGATTGAAAACGGCATGGTTATCAGCATTGATACAGCATTTTCAGTATCACTAAGCGCAGACGGCGATACAACAAAGTATGCTATTATTGAGGGAACAGTAAGTGATTTGTTAAGTCTTGCAGGCATTGAGCTTGGCGCTGATGATTACACAAAGCCTTCCCTTGAAACTCAGCTTTCAGCAGGTATGAAGGTTAAGGTTTACCGCGTTACCTATGCAGAAATAACCGAAACCGAGGATATTGCCTTCTCAACAAAGAAAACCAACGACAGCACTCTTAATCAAGGAACCGAAAAGGTAATTAAAAACGGTGTTAAGGGCAGTAAAGATGTAACCTACAATGTTAAGTATGTTAACGGCAAGGAAGCAGGCCGTGAAGCAATCAGCGAGGTTATCACAAAAACACCTGTGTCTAAAGAGGTTAAGGTTGGCACTAAAAAGGTAAGCACAACAGCAAATGTTAAGTCAAACGGCGTAACATCACGCAACGGATATACAGTGGGCCAGGTTATCAGCGGCAGATACACTCACTATTGCGCATGCTCAAGATGCTGCGGCAAAAGCGATGGCGTAACTGCCAGCGGCAAAAGAGTATATAACGGCATGGCCGATCCGTATTATGTAGCATGTAACTGGCTTCCCCTCGGCTCGGTAATCAGTGTAAACGGTAAAAACTACACTGTGGTTGACCGCGGCGGTTCAGGCCTTTCAACAAGAGGAAGAATTGATATTTACACTCCTGCCGGTCACCAGGCAGCACTTAAAGGCGGCACAGGCAGCTGTACAATTACAATTGTTCGCCTTGGCTGGTAATATGATTTTAAGGAACATCGAAGGATGTTCCTTTTTTTCTTTATAAAAATATTAAAATTTGGTATCAAAGCATAAAAAATGTTGAATTTTGTTTTGTTATAATATATTATAAGTATATATTAGCAGTGGTGGTAGTGACTATGGAGTTATTAAAGCAAAAAATTCTATCAGAGGGTGAAGTTTACGAGGGTAATATCCTTAAGGTAGACTGTTTTTTAAACCACCAAATTGACTGTGTCTTTATGGCACAGGTGGGTAAGGAATTTCATAGATTATTTGAAAATGAGGGCGTTAATAAAATACTCACAATCGAGGCCTCCGGTATAGCTATCGGTGCTATGGTTGCTCAGGAATTTAAATGCCCTTTAGTTTTTGCAAAAAAAACCAAAACAAAAAACATTGCCGGCGATGTTTATACAACCAAGGTTGAGTCCTTTACTCATGGGACAACCTATGATATTATGGTTTCGAAAAAGTTTTTAGGCAAGGGCGACAGAGTTCTTATTGTTGACGACTTTTTGGCCATAGGTAATGCGCTGAACGGCCTTATTAAGCTGGTTGAGGACAGCGGTGCAGAGCTTGTTGGCTGTGGCGCGGTAATTGAAAAGGGCTATCAGCACGGCGGCGATAATCTTAGAAAGCAAGGCATTAAGGTTGAATCCCTGGCTATTGTTGAATCCATGGATCATGAAACCGGCCGGGTTACCTTTAGGGATTAACGGGTTATAAGCACATGGCGTGCATATAATAAAAAATTATAAAAAAACGGAGGAAACAAAAAATGAAAATTGCAAAGAGAATACTTGCTATCGTTCTTGCTGTTGTTCTTGTGGCTGCTGCATTTGCAGGATGCTCAGGCTCAGGTAACAATGAAAAGAAGGGTATGAGTGCGGATCTTATTGCTCGCGAATCAATTAAATCAGATGTTACTGTTCCTGATGATTTCAAAATTGGTCTTATTTGCCTGCATGATGAGAACTCTACCTATGACAAGAACTTTATCGACGGAATTAAGTCTGCCGCAGAGGGTATGGGCTTAAAGGACGAGCAGGTTATTATCGTAACAAACATTTCAGAGGAAGGTTCAGATTGCTATGACACAGCTGTTGACCTTGCTAAGAACAAGGGCTGTAAGGTAATATTTGCTGATTCTTTCGGTCACGAGGGTAATATGATTCGTGCCGCTAAAGAATTCCCTGATGTTGAATTCTGTCATGCAACCGGTACTTCTGCTAAAACAGCAGGCTTAAAGAATTTCCACAATGCTTTTGCTGCTATCTATGAGGGCAGATATATTGCCGGTGTTGCAGCAGGCATTAAGCTTAACGACATGATTAAAGAAGGCAAAATTACTGCCGAGCAAGCAATTATCGGTTATGTTGGTGCTTTCACCTATGCAGAGGTTATTTCAGGTATGACTTCTTTCTATCTTGGTGCAAAGAGTGTTTGTCCTTCAGCTACAATGAAGGTTCGTTACACAGGTTCTTGGTATGACCAGGCTCTTGAGCAAGAAGCAGCAACCTCTCTTATAGACAAAGACAACTGTGTTCTCATTTCACAGCACGCTGATTCACTCGGTGCTCCAACTGCCTGTGAATTAAAGGGCGTTCCAAACGTTTCATACAACGGTTCAACCTATGAGGCCGGTAAAAACACATTTATCGTATCTTCAGCTATTAACTGGGCTCCTTATTTCCAATTCATTATTGAGCAATCTGTTAAGGGCGAAGAAATTCCTGCTAACTGGGTTGGAACAATTGCAACAAATTCTGTTGTAATTTCAGGAATAAATCAAGATGTTGTTGACGGCGAATCAACTATCGCAGAGCTCAACAAGGTTATTGATCAATTCAAGGCCGGCACCCTTCATGTTTACGATGTAAATAATTTCACAGTAACTGTTGATGCTGAAAAGGGCATTAATGCAAATGCAACAGTTGATGCTGACGGCCACCTCACAGAATATAAGGCTGATATTGACGGCGATTTTGTCGGTGATACAAACGTTGTTCACGATGGCTACTTTGATGAGTCAGGCGACAATTTCCGTTCAGCTCCTTATTTTGATCTTATTATTGACGGCGTAGAAAACCTTAATGTAAATTATGGTGATTAATATTAATTAAATTAAACTCATACAAGGGGGTTTCACGACCCCCTTGTATCTGCTTTATGTTTCGCATAACTTGACAGGAGGGCTACCTTGAACGCATTAGAGTTAAAAAATATTACAAAAACCTTTGGTTCTGTATATGCAAATAAGAATGTCAGCATTGATGTTAAACAGGGCGAAATACTATCAATTCTTGGTGAAAACGGCTCCGGAAAAACCACACTTATGAATATGGTTGCGGGCATATATTTTCCTGACGAAGGTCAAATTTTTGTAAACGGCAAAGAGGTTGTTATAAAATCTCCAAAGGACGCATTTGATAATAAAATAGGTATGATTCATCAGCATTTTAAGTTAGTTGATGTGTTTACCGCTACAGAAAATATTGTTCTTGGAATTGAACATGAAAAATTTAATTTAAAGGAATCGAAAAAAAGAGTTAAAGAGATCACCGAAAAATACGGATTTGTAGTTGATCTTGACAAGAAAATTTATGAAATGTCTGTGTCAGAAAAGCAGACAGTTGAAATTATCAAGGTGTTATATAGAGGTGCGGACATTCTCATTCTTGATGAGCCTACCGCAGTATTGACACCTCAAGAAACAAGCAAATTATTCGACATCCTTCGCAAAATGCGTGAGGACGGAAAGTCGATTATTATAATTACCCACAAGCTTAATGAAGTGCTTGAAATCTCTGACAGAGTTACTACCTTGCGTAAGGGCGAGTTGGTTGGAACTGTTGACACTAAGGATGCTACCGAGCAATCCTTAACCGAGATGATGGTTGGCCAAAAGGTGGAGCTTAATATCCACCGTGACGAGCCCGAAAATCCGGTTGAAAGATTGGTTATTAATGATTTAACAGTTGTCAAAAAAGACGGTTCTTTGGCACTTGACAATGTGGAATTCACTGCCTATGGAGGAGAAATACTTGGTATCGCAGGTATTTCGGGCTGTGGTCAAAAGGAACTTTTAGAGTCAATTGCAGGCTTGCAGGCAACAACAAAAAAATCAAGCATTTTATACAAGCCCGATGATATGGGTCCACAACAGTTAGTGGGTAAAACTCCAAAGGAAATTAGAAATTTAGGTGTTGCATTATCCTTTGTGCCGGAGGACAGGCTAGGCATGGGTCTTGTGGGCAATATGGATATTGTTGACAATGTTATGCTTCGTTCCTACAAGGAAGGGAAAACCGTTTTCCTGAACAGAAAAGCACCAAGAAATAAAGCCGATGATATTATTGATGAGTTAGAGGTTGTTACTCCAAGCCCTAACACACCTGTTAGGAGACTATCAGGCGGAAACATTCAAAAGGTGCTTGTAGGCAGAGAAATTGCCCTGCAGCCAAGAGTTCTAATGGTTGCTTATCCTGTTAGAGGACTTGATATTAATTCCTCGTATACCATATATAATCTGCTTAACAAGCAAAAGGAAGATGGTGTAGCTGTAATATTTGTGGGCGAGGACTTAGATGTTTTGTTAGAGCTTTGCGACAGGATTGTTGTAATGTGTTCCGGCAAAATCACCGGTATTGTAGATGCAAGAAACACAACTAAAGAGGAAATCGGTTTGTTAATGACTAAAACAGAGGGAGGTGCTGATAATGGCAAATAAGGCTAATACGCGAGAACCGCTTATACGTATTTCTAAGCGTACAGACGTATCACTTAAAACGGGAATTTTGGTAAGAGTCATAGCTGTATTATTGGCACTGATTGTCTGTGGAATTGTCACCAAGGTTTTCACAGGAGACGATCCTATTTCCATTTTCAAGACTATAGTTCATGGTGCATTTGGAAATGGCAGAGTTTTAGTTACAATTCATGAAATAGCTATTCTTCTTTGCGTTTCCCTTGCCGTAACTCCAGCCTTTAGAATGAGGTTTTGGAATATCGGTGCCGAAGGACAGGTGCTAATGGGTGCATTAACAACCGCAATGTGTATGTTTTACCTTGGCGGTAAGGTACCGGAAGGCGTACTTATTCTTATTATGTCGGTTGCCGCTATTGCATCTGCATCAATTTGGGCTATGATTCCTGCGTTTTTTAAGGCTCATTGGGGAACAAACGAAACCTTATTTACTCTTATGATGAATTATGTTGTTATTCAACTTATTCAATACTTTTTAAAAATTGCCGACAAGACAGGCTCAAATGTTGTAGGACCTGACCTGTTGTCCCATGGATGGTTTCCCCAAATATTCAATACCAATTATTTACTTAATATAATTATTGTCGCGATTTTAACTGTTGTTTTATATATTTACTTAAAGCATAGCAAGCATGGTTATGAAATAACAGTAGTCGGTGAAAGCGAAAATACTGCCAGATACATTGGAATTAATGTAAAAAAGGTTATTATTAGAACCATGGCTTTATCAGGTGCTATTTGCGGCGTTGCCGGCTTATTGCTTGTTGGCGGTTCATCACATTCCATTGGTTCAAATCTTGCCGACGGAAGAGGATTTACAGCGATAATGGTATCCTGGCTTGCAAAGTTTAATCCAATTACTATGGTATTAACCTCCCTGCTGATTGTATTTTTGGAAAGAGGCGCAGATGAGGTTTCTTCAAAATTTGGATTAAATGCCGATTTTTCGGAGATTTTGACCGGAATTATTCTTTTCTTTATAATTGGCTGTGAATTCTTTATTAATTACAAGATTCATTTTAGAAGCAAGTCAAATAACGTAGAGGAGGACTGATAATATGGATTTGGTTTTTCAATTTATATCCCGTGCAATTATGCAGGGCACTCCTTTGCTTTACGGTGCAACCGGAGAAATCATTACCGAAAAGTCCGGAAATCTTAATTTAGGTATACCCGGAATTATGTATGTTGGTGCTATTTCCGGCGTTATTGGCGGATTCTTTTATCAAACCAATACGGAATATGTTAACACCTTTTTAGCTGTGTTAATTCCGTTGCTTTCAAGCGTTATCGGTTCACTTTTAGTATCTCTTTTATATTGCTTTTTAACAGTAACCCTGCGTGCAAATCAAAATGTAACCGGTCTTGCCATTACAACCTTCGGCGTTGGATTCGGTAATTTTTTCGGCGGCTCGCTCATTAAGGTGTTAAAAAGTGATGTACCGTATCTTGCATTGGTAGATATAGCAACTGCGTATAAAAAAACATTACCCTTTGCCGACAATATGGGCTCCTTTGGAAAAATGTTCTTTTCCTATGGATTTATGGTTTATCTTGCAGTTGTAATCGCTTTGGTTTGCGGATTTGTCTTGAAAAAGACAAAGATTGGTTTGCAGCTAAGAGCGGTTGGAGAAAATCCGGCTACCGCTGATGCTGCAGGAATAAATGTAAATGCTTATAAATATGTTGCAACCTGTATAGGCGGAGTAATTGCCGGCTTAGGTGGTCTTTACTATGTTATGGATTACAGTAACGGTATTTGGTCAAACAACGGCTTCGGCGACAGAGGTTGGCTTGCCATTGCAATTGTAATTTTTGCTATTTGGAAGCCTACATTAGCAATTTTAGGCTCTTATGTATTTGGTGCTCTATATATTTTATTTAATTACATTAGTGTTCCTATGACATATATTCCTATTATTCAAATGCTGCCCTATGTTGTTACAATAATTGTTCTTATTATGGTTAGCACTCGAAAGAAAAAGGAAAATCAAGGTCCGGCTGCATTGGGACTTTCCTACTTTAGAGAGGAGCGTTAAATATGGCAGTTCTTAATAACGATATATCACAGGTGCTGGTTACCGAGGAGGAGCTTAAGGCAATCAACGCCCGCCTCGGCGCCCAAATCACAGAGGATTTTAAGGGTAAAAATCTTTTGGTGGTTGGCATCTTAAAGGGCTCTGTGTATTTTATGACCGATTTAACAAGATGTATTGACCTGCCTCTCAAGCTGGATTTTCTTGCAGTATCAAGCTACGGCGGCGGTACCACCTCCTCCGGTGCGGTTAAAATTATCAAGGATATTGATATTAATCTGGAGGGCTATGATATACTCTTGGTTGAAGATATACTTGACTCAGGAAGAACCCTTGATTATGTTAGAACTCTTATCAGCGCCAGGGGCGCCAACAGTATTTCCATTGTTACACTGCTTGACAAACCGGAGCGCAGGGTTGTTGACCTTCACCCCGATTACGTTGGCTGTGATGTGCCGGACGAATTTGTGGTTGGATACGGTCTTGACTATGACCAAAAATACAGAAATCTGCCATATATCGGTGCATTAAAAAGAGAAATTTATGAGTAAGGGAAAAATAAGAGCGTCTCGGGAGCTTGCATTTGTTCTTGGCATGGTGCTTATGCCCTTTGCCGTTTCTCTTTGTCAAAAGGCTGATTTGGGTATGTCAATGATTGCCGCTCCCACCTATATAATCAGTCAGCGTGTAAGCTTTTTATCCTACGGCCAAACCGAGTATATTTTTCAGGCTGTAGTTTTGGCAATAATGTGTATCGTTGTTAAGAAATTCAAGCTGATTTATTTAACATCGTTTATAAGCGCCGTAGTTTACGGAACTATATTAGACGGATTTATCTTTTTAATTAAAGCTGATCAGCCTGCCGAACTGATGTGGCAGAGAATAGTTCTTTTTGCCGCGGGAGTTTTCCTTACAAGTCTGGCAGTTGCACTGTTAATGCACACCTATTTACCACCCTGCGCGTACGATTATTTGGTGCGTATGGTTGTTGAGGTTAGAGGCTTTGACCTTAGAAAAACAAAGCTGATTAACGATTTTACATATCTTGCCTTGGGCACGGCATTAACATTAATTTTGTTCCACGGCTTTAAGGGCGTAACCTTGGCAACGCTGGTTATTGCAGTGGTAAACGGTAACTTGATTTCCTTTTTGTCATCGGGAATTGATAAGCATTTTGAATTTTTTGACCGTTTCCCAAAGCTTGCAAATATCTTCTAACAAAAAACACCTAACCGAAACGGTTAGGTGTTTAAATGTGCTTTAATTATTTTCTAAAGATAATTGCTTCTCTTTCAGGTCCGTTTGAAACCATTGTAATTTTATGGCCAAGCTCATTCTCAATGAACTCTACATAATCCTTTGCCTCCTTAGGAAGCTCGTCATAGTTTCTAATGCCGCGAATATCGCAGTGCCAGCCCTTTAGAGTTTTAAGAACAGGCTTTGCTTTTTTGAGGGTTGGAGTTGTAGGAAAGTCCTTGGTAATCTCGCCGTCAATTTCATAGCCAACGCAAACCTTAATTTCTTCAAGATAGCTAAGGCAATCAAGTGCGGTCATAACAACCTGAGTTGCACCCTGGCATTCAATACCGTAGCGTGAAGCAACGCAATCAAACCAGCCAACACGACGGGGTCTGCCTGTGGTTGCGCCGAATTCGCCCTTGTCACCGCCGTGAATACGAAGCTCCTGAGCCTCATCTCCAAAGATTTCGGACACGAACTCGCCTGCGCCCACTGCCGACGAATAAGCCTTTGTTACAACAACAATGTCTTCAATTTTGTGAGGGGGAATACCTGCGCCCACTGCGCCGTAGCCTGCCAATGTTGATGATGAGGTAACCATAGGATAAATACCGAAATCAGGGTCCTTAAGAGTTCCCAACTGGCCCTCAAGTAAAATGTTTTTGCCCTCTTTAATAGCATCTGCAAGGTACTTGTGAGTATCGCAAACATAGGGAGCGATTTTCTCCTTATATTCCATACATGTGTTATAAAGCTCTTCTTCATCTAAAAGCGGCTTATGATAAACATGCTCTAAGGTAAGGTTTTTAAGGGTACAAATATTCTTAAGCTTTGCTCTCAGCGTTTCCTCGTCAAACAGCTCGTTAACCTGAATACCGATTTTGCTGTACTTATCTGAGAAAAACGGAGCAATGCCGCTTTTGGTTGAGCCAAATGCGTTTTTGCCCAGCCTTTCCTCCTCGTAGGTGTCCAGCAAAATGTGATATGGCATAAGAATTTGGGCTCTTTCGCTGACAAGAAGCTTTGGATTAAGGCCTGCCTTTTTTACTTCCTCAAGCTCGTTAATGAACTTATTAATATCAAGCGCCACGCCGTTACCTATAATGCAGGTTGTGTGGTCGTAGCATACGCCGGATGGCATAAGATGAAGAGCAAATCTGCCGTGCTCGTTAATGATTGTGTGGCCGGCGTTTGCACCGCCCTGAAAACGAATAACTATATCGCTTTGCTCGGCAAACATATCGGTAATTTTGCCTTTGCCCTCATCGCCCCAGTTAGCGCCTACAATAGCTCTTATCATAATAAATATCTCCTTTTTGTAATGGTTAGTTGTATATTAGTGATGGAATAATCTGATTCCTGTCATAGCCATGGCAATTCCGTGGCTGTCGCAGCATTCAATAACATTTTCATCTCTTACAGAGCCGCCCGGCTGTGCAATATATTTTACGCCGGATTTTACTGCTCGCTCAATGTTATCCTCAAATGGGAAGAATGCGTCAGAGCCAAGAGCCACATTGTCCATTTTTTCGTGCCAAGCCGCTTTTTCCTCTGCCGTAAAGGGTTCGGGCTTCTCGGTAAAGTATCTTTGCCATACGCCATCCTTTAAAAGCTCCTCATAATCATCGCTGATATAAAGGTCGATTGCGTTATCGGCATCGCACTTGCGAATTCCGTCAATAAACGGAAGATTAAGCACCTTTTCGTTTCTTCTAAGCCAAAGCATATCTGCCTTGCTTCCTGCCATTCTTGTGCACAGAATACGGCTTTGCTGACCGGCTCCCACTCCGAGTGTTTGACCGCCTTGAGCATAAACAACGGAATTCGATTGAGTATATTTCAATGTAATCATTGATATAAGCAGGTCGATTTTTGCAATTTCGGGAATTTCCTTAATTTTGGTAGGCATATCGTTAAACAAATCCATTGTGATTTTTGCATTATTTCTCTTTTGCTCAAACTTAATGCCGAATACCTGCTTTGTTTCCGTTTCTTTAGGAACGTAGTTAGGATCAATTTTAATTACAAGAAAGTTTCCGCGCCTTTTAGCCTTAAGAATTTCCAATGCTTCGTCGGTATAATCGGGAGCGATAATACCGTCGGAAACCTCCTTTTGAAGAAATTCCGCAACAGACGCATCGCATGTGTCAGACAGGGCAACAAAGTCGCCAAATGAAGATTGTCTGTCACAGCTTCTTGCTCTTACATAGGCTTGCGCAATCGGTGAAAGCTCTAAGTCCTCGGGCACCATACAAACCTTACGGTCAACCTCGCTTAAAGGTTGGGCAACAGCCGCTCCTGCCGGAGAAACATGCTTAAAGCTTGCCGCACTTGGAAGACCGGTTGCCTCTTTAAGCTCCTTAACAAGCTGCCAGCTGTTAAAAGCGTCAAGAAGATTAATATAACCGGCGGCACCGTTGATAACCTCAAATGGAAGCTCGGCGCCGTCCATATGAATACGAGCCGGATTTTGATTTGGATTACATCCATACTTTAACTTGTACTCTGTCATTTAAACTACCTCATATATTTTAATATAAAATAACATTACAAATTAGTATTTTACACTACTTCGTTGAAAAATGCAATACAACATGGTACAATAAATTCAAGGGTTGGTGAGAAAATGACAGGATTTTTGGTTGTTAATCATTTTTTGCAGGGTAAAAAGTACAGCGAGTTGAACGAGCATTTAAAAAATACCGCATGGGAAATGGGTATCGAGCTTTTAATTAAAACAAATCAGGACATGATTTTTGAAAAGGAAAAGCCTGATTTTGTATTATTTTGGGATAAGGATGTTAACCTTGCATCGTTGCTTGAAGCAAGGGGAATTCCTGTATTCAATTCATCAAAGGCAATTGCCCTTTGCGATGACAAGGCAAAAACCTATTCTTCGCTTTTTGGAATAGTGCCACAGCCTAAAACCATTGCGGCTCCGTTGTCATTTTTCAGGTCGGATTACAGTGAGTTTGTGGATTTGGCGGCAAGAGAGTTGGGATATCCAATGGTGTTTAAGAATTGCTTCGGCAGCTTTGGGGAGCAGGTTTTTCTTTGTAGCAATAAAGATGATGTCCTCAGTCATATTACAGACCAACCGTTTTTACTCCAGGAGTATATTGAGGCTGATTCAACGGATGTTAGGATTGAAATTGTAGGCGGCAAATGTGTCGGAGCAATGAAAAGATACAATCCAAATGACTTTCGCTCAAATATTACAAACGGCGGCATAGGCGAAGCTTATGAGCCAAGCCGTGAGGAAATAGAAATTTCCATTAAGGCCTGTGATACCTTAGGCTTGGATTTCGGCGGCGTTGATATACTTAACAGTTCTTTGGTTTGCGAGGTCAATTCAAACGCACATATTATTAATTTGATGAATATTACCGGTGCAGATGTTGCACCTGCGATTTTTGAAAGAGTTTTATCTAAAATATGACGCCGATTTTAGTTTATTCCAAGGAGGAAGCGGCACGAAATCAATTCGTTGTTGAAATATTTAAAAAAGAGCTTGGTGCGACATTGGTTACGCCGGATTACAGGGGCAAGGCCGATTTTGTAATTAACCGCACAAATGATTACACAGTAGCCGAATTTTATGAGAAACAGGGCATTAGAGTTTTTAATCCCTCGGGTTTTTCCAAATTGGCCAACAATAAGCAGTTGTGCTATGACTTTATGGAAAAAAACGGTATAGAAATAATGCCAACCCGTTACAGCACACCGCCCTTTGTTAAAAAGCCAATCGACGGTCACGGCGGAAAGGGCGTTGTTATGTGTAACAGCTCCGCACAGTACGATGAGCAAATGGTTTGCCAAAAGCCGGCCGGCGACTTGGGAAAGGATTTACGAGCTTGGGTGCTTGGGGGTAAGATTATTTCAGCTGTTTTGAGACAAAGCAACGGGGATTTTCGCTCAAATTATTGCCTTGGCGGAAGCGCTGAGTTATACGATTTAAGCAATGAGGAAAAAGACCTTGTAAAAAAAATAATCGCCCTGACAAACGGCGATTACTATGGTGTTGATTTTGTGTTTAATAACGGTAAAATCGTGTTTAACGAGTTAGAGGATACCGTTGGGGCCCGTATGCTTTATGACAACACGAATATAGATATTATCAAAATGTATTGCGACTACATTAAAGAAAAAATATAAGGCTTGGTTTACCAAGCCTTTTTTACTATTTATTGCCTAACCTAAAAGAAAATATCCTGCACAGCCGTATACAGTGCAAAGCATAACCAAAATGTTTGCAACGGCGTTGGTTTTGCCGGCAATCATCCTGATTATTATTCCTATGGCGGCAAGCAGTAAACCGCCCCAAGCGGCAACTATTTGAATTGATTTATCCGCGGGGAGGGCAGTTGCGTTAATAAACGTTACCAAAAAGCCCAGCGCAACGGCAAGCCAAAAGAAAATAATATGTACTGTTTCGTTGCCCTTCGGTTTGAACATAAAAATTGATGTAACGATAAATGAAAATGCTATCACGATATATAAAATAAACATTGGCGCCAGTGCCATAGCTCCACCCCATTTCAAATCAATTATACAACAACATACTTGTTTCGTCAAATAAACAAAAAAAGACGCTCTCAAAGAGAGTGTCTTTTTCATGGTGACCCGGACGGGAATCGAACCCGTGTTACCGCCGTGAAGGGGCGGTGTCTTAGCCGCTTGACCACCGGGCCGTTGGTGGCTTTAACTGGATTCGAACCAGTGACACCGCGGGTATGAACCGCGTGCTCTAGCCAACTGAGCTATAAAGCCATTTCTTGTGCAAGCAAGATTATATCCTATTACGACTGAAATGTCAACACTTTTTTTAAATTAATAAAATCTAAATATTTGTTAAAAAATAGCACATATGTTTGACAACGCCCTTATATAATGCTACTATATTATAGATATTTAAAATATAGCGAGAGGTACGCTAATGCAAAAATTATCTAAGACTCAACAGGCTGTTTTTGATTACATTAAGGATATAATAGACTCAAGAGGTGTTGCACCCTCTGTTCGGGAAATCGGTGACGCGGTGGGACTTAAATCCACATCATCTGTGCAATATAATTTAAACACCCTTGAAAATTTAGGATATATTCAGCGTGATGCAAATTTAAAACGTACCATTCGTATTTGCTCTCAAAGCAACAGGGCACATCATATTCCCCTTGTGGGCACTGTTACGGCAGGTCAGCCGATTTTGGCAACACAAAGCATTGAGGATTATATTCCCGTTGCCGTATCCGGAAACAGCGAAAATATGTTTGCCCTTCGTGTTAAGGGCGATTCAATGATAAACGCCGCTATTTTAGACGGAGATATCGTGGTTGTTGAGCGAACCCCGATTGCCGAAAACGGAGAAATTGTAGTTGCGCTAATCAATGACGAGGCTACTGTTAAGCGTTACTACAAGGAAAACGGCGGCTTTAGGCTTCAACCCGAAAACGATAGCTATGAGCCTATTATTGTTAACGAGCTGGTAATTTTGGGAAAGGTTAAAATGGTAATGCGAAGCCTGTAATATCATTGCATATATTGAATTTTTTATTCGTTTGTGCTACAATTCTTAAAATTTTAAATTAATATATTATTTTGGAGATGAAATAAATGAGCGAGTGTACTCACGATTGCAAAAGCTGTTCAAGCAATTGCGGCGAAAGAAAAGAGCCTCAAAGCCTTTTAAAGCCGATGAATGAACATTCAAATATCAAAAAGGTTATCGGTGTTGTTTCCGGTAAAGGCGGAGTGGGAAAGAGCCTTGTCAGCTGCCTTCTCGCTTCAAAATGCCAAGCAGAAGGACTTAAGGTCGGTATTCTTGACGCCGATGTAACAGGCCCGTCTGTCCCAAAATCCTTTGGTATTAACAGCCGTGCAATGCAGGACGATACCGGTCTTTTGCCCACAGTAACAAAAACAGGCGTAAAAATGATGAGCATTAATCTTCTTTTGGAGGATGTTAATCAGCCTGTTGTGTGGAGAGGCCCGGTAATCAGCGGTGTTATTCAGCAGTTTTGGACAGATGTTAATTGGGGTGAGCTGGATTATTTGTTCGTGGATATGCCCCCCGGAACCGGTGATGTTGCATTAACGGTTTTCCAATCTCTGCCTGTTGACGGAATTGTTATTGTATCAACTCCCCAGGACCTTGTAAAAATGATTGTTAACAAGGCCTTTAATATGGCAAGAATGATGAATGTTCCTGTTTTGGGCCTTATTGAAAATATGAGTTACTATACCTGCCCCGACTGTGGCAAAAAAATCAATATTTTCGGTGAGTCTCAAATTGACGATACAGCTAAGGAGTTAAATGTTCCCGTTCTTGCAAAGCTTCCGATTAATCCTGAAAATGCAAAAATGATTGACGAAGGCAGGGTTGAGGACATTGCCTGTCCGGAGCTTGACGAATTTGTCAGTGTGCTTAAATAAATTCGGGGATACGCCCCATACATAAATTACTTGACGAGGTAAACGATATGCCTAAAAGAGAAGATTATATCAGCTGGGACGAATATTTCATGGGCGTCAGCCTGTTAGCCTCCATGCGCAGTAAGGACCCCAGCACCCAGGTTGGAGCATGTATTGTAAGTGATGACAACAAGATTATGTCCGTGGGATATAACGGCTTTCCGCGTGGCTGCAGCGACGACGAATTTCCGTGGGAACGCAGTGCCGAAAATCAAAACGATACCAAATATCCCTTTGTTTGCCATGCCGAGCTTAATGCTATTTTGAATGCCGGCGGTCAAAGCCTGGTGGGCGCAAGGATTTTTGTTGCACTTTTTCCCTGCAACGAGTGTGCCAAGGCCATAATTCAAAGCGGAATAAAAGAGGTTATTTACATATCGGATAAATATGCAGACACTCCGTCTACTAAGGCGAGCAAAAAAATGCTTTCTGCCGCAGGAGTTAAGCTAACCCAATTTTCAAGCCCCAAAAGCATCAAAATTTCATTTGACGTAAACGAAATATAAAATAAGGACAACAAAGAATACTAAATGAAAAGAGAAGTAGATTTATACGATTTTGATAAAACCATTGTGCCCTTTGACAGCGGCTCGCTTTTTGTTCTGTATTGTGTGCTGCATTATCCCTGGTGCATAATAATCCTGCCCATTGTGGCAGCAGCGGCGTTGTTGATGGCAACAAAAATAATAAATTTTACGGCTTTCAAGAGAACCTGCTTTATGTTTTTGCCCTTGATACCAAAGGAAAAAGCAGTTAAGGCCTTTTGGGACAAGTATGAAAGCAAGGTTCACCCCTGGTTTTACGAGAGATCCCGTTATTCCGTGGTTATAAGTGCAAGCCCTGATTTTTTGCTGAATGAAATTCAACAAAGGCTTGGATTTGACAAACTGATTTGCACCCGCCACAACCCGAAAACAGGCATAATAATCGGCGAAAACTGCCGAGGAGAGGAAAAGGTTAACCGCCTTTTTAAGGAATTTGACAAATCGGAGCTTGATATAATTGATGTTTATTCCGACTCCTTAAAGCACGACACGCCTATTTTTTCATTAGCCACAGGAACCTGCTATCACATTGTAGACGGGGAAAGAAGGCCGTTTAATATTAAGGATTATATAGGAGCATAGACGGTGTATGAAATATTTTTTGCGTATATTTCTTGTGCTTATCATAGCGGTTGGTGCGGTTTACGGATTCTATCAATACAATAACAGCGACAGTGAGCCGACACCTGATAATATTACCACTGCCACCAAGGCTCCGGCTACCGAAAAAAACGCAGACAGGGTATTGCTTGCCGAGTATGATAAAGAGGGCTTTAAGCTATATAAAAGCGGAGACATTGTTATTCTTGATCACAATGGCAAGGAGTATGAGTTTGAAAACTGGAGTCCGTATATAGACCTTGAAGCGCCGACAATTTATTATGAAAATTTCGACGAGGACGACGATAAGGAAATTGCCGTTAGGGCTGTCAGCGATGTAAACAGCGACGGCGAATATACTTATAATCTCTATTTTTTAAATCCAAGAACCGATGAAAACGGTAAGGAATACTATGATGTTGCCGTTGCAACCAGAAGCATTTGGAGCAATTTAATAGATGAAGCCCTTGTGGTTGAGGTTACCCAATTGAAATCCTGTTCAAAAATAGGACAGTTTGCAATGAACTATTTTGAAACGGGAATAAGCTACAACAAGGATACCGGAATTATGACCAAGGGACATGGCGGATATTTCAGCGTTTTGCAGGATGGCGCCGACTATTTAACCATTGAAGGCTGGTCAAAGGGTAACGGTATTTACAGCATTGATAAAGATAAAAAAGTTAATCTTGACATAGATGTGAATATCAGCTATAAAAATTCGTCGGTTATTCAAAAAGCAGGAAAAATTCACATGCAGGTCACATTGAAGGACAACGGCGAATTTGTTACCACCCAAAAGTCCTTGGTGTTTAACGCATACGATGAATACAAGGTGTCAAATCCTGCAGAAATTGCAGATAAAAATTGGAGCTTTGTGGAAAACAATTCCGACAAAAATGTGTCAGCCGATAATGCAACAATAAGCTGGATTAATCATAAAATTACCTATGATTCTTCAGTAACAACTCAAACCGTCAACTATGCTTCGGCCGGTACGGATTTAAACGCAGTTCAAAGCATTACCCTAACAAATAACGGGGTAAGACTGACAGCAAAAAAAGGCTGTACCTTTGATGATTCGTCTGCAAAATCAGGAGATTTCTCAGTTATAATAAACGCCGGAAAGGATAATGAATACAGCATTGCTTATAAGGCAAGCGTTACCCAAAAGGGGGAAAGCCAGGTGTTAACCATTTCATTTGACAAATCCTATCCCCAGTCCGAAATTGAAACAATTTCTATCAATTACGGTGTTAAATAAATAAAAAATGTCTAAACTAATGAGTGTATTGGTTGAATAATCGATATTTGGTTGTTATAATTACCGTATAGTTTGAATTAGGAGTATATGCCGTGCAGAAAAACAGCAAAATTTTAATTACAGCTGATTCCACCTGCGATTTACCGGAGGATTTAGTAGCGAAAAATAACATAACAATTATTCCTCTTTCGGTATTGCTGGGGGAGGAGTCTTATCTTGACGGCGTGGATATTAAGCCAAAGGATATTTATTCATTTGTGGATAAAACAGGTGAGCTTCCGAAAACTGCCGCTGTGCCTCCCTCAAAGTATTATGAGATTTTTGACAATGCAGTTTCACAGGGTATGCAGGTTGTTCATATCGGTTTATCCTCAGCTATCTCATCATCATATCAAAATGCCTGTGTTGCTGCGGCTGATTTTGAAAATGTTTATTGTATTGATTCAAAATCACTTTGTACCGCAATGGGACTCTTGGCATTAAAGGCCTGCGATTACAGGGAAAAGGGCTTAGACGCAAAGGCAATTGCTCACAAGGTGGAAAAACTTGTGCCAAAGGTCAGCGCTACCTTTGTATTAAATTCGCTGGAATATTTGCACAAGGGCGGCCGTTGCTCCGGCGTTGCCCGATTTGGTGCTAATATTTTAGGCATTAAACCAAGCATTGCCGTTGACAGTGAAACCGGTAAAATGGATGTTGATAAAAAATACCGCGGAAGAATGGACGTGGTTTACAAGCGGTATATCAACGATTGCCTGGATGATATTGACGGAATTGATACCTCGCGTGTGGTAATTGCAAACAGCGGCTCCGTTGAGCCGGAAATACTTGCTTTTGCCAAGGGTGTTATTGATGGCAAAAACAAATTTGATGAAGTTATTTTTGCCGACGCCGGTTGTACTATTTCATCACACTGCGGCCCGAAAACACTTGCAATATTTTATATAAAGAAGTAATATAATGAACGGAGTCTCTCCGTTCATTTTTGTTTTTTAAGGATTTGCTATGTCTACTAAAGAAAAAATACTAAAACAGTTGATTGAACATTCAAACACATATATAAGCGGCCAGCAGCTGGCAAATGAAATAGGAAAAACCCGCGCCGCAGTATGGAAGGGCATTAAAGCGCTGCAGGCTGATGGTTATCAAATTGACGCTGTTACCAACAAGGGCTACCGTTTAGGCACGGAAAATGATATTTTAAACTCGCAATTTGTATCCTTGGGGATTGATTATGATGTTGAGGTTGTTTATTATCCCACCATTGATTCAACCAATACCCAAGCAAAAAGATTAATTAATGACGGTAAGCAGAGCGATATGCTGATTATCAGCGACGAGCAAACCGATGGCAGAGGCCGTCAGGGTAAAAGCTTTTATTCACCGCCGCTGACGGGAATTTATATGAGTCTTGTAACTCACCCTATGACCGCACTCACCAATGCCGTTACGGCAACTACTGCCGCCGCCGTTGCCGTGTGCAGAGCTATTGAAAAGCTGACCGACATAAAGCCCAAAATCAAATGGGTTAACGATGTGTATGTTAACGGCAAAAAGGTCTGCGGAATTTTAACCGAGGCGGTTACTGATTTTGAAACCCAAACCGTAACATCGGTGATTATAGGCATTGGAATGAATATTAAAACCTTGGATTTTCCCGAAGATGTTGAAAATGCCGCAAGCCTCGGCGTTGATATAAAGCGGCATCAGTTAATATCGGAAATCACCAACGAGCTGTATAAGATATTAAACGGCGATATTAAGGATTTTATTGGCTATTACCGCCAACATTCAATGATAATCGGTGAAAAAATCAATTTCATAAAGGATTCACGAGTTACTCAGGCAACAGCCGTTGAAATTGATGAGCTTGGCGGCTTGGTGGTTGAGCTTCAAAACGGTGACAGAACAACTCTTCGTTCAGGGGAAATAAGTATAAGAAAAATTAACTGACATATCAATAGGGCTTTTAACATATTTATCAAAAAGCATTCTTTTACTTCGGTTAAATAATTAATACATTTTGTACATTGTGTATATTATAATTAGCATTATGTTAAATATATGTAAAAATTTTTATTGTAATGGTTTAAAATGTTTGATATAATGTTTAGGAAATATTATTTAGAAAAGGGGTTTCTTTATGGCAAAAGATGCTACTGCTGTTGCCAGTGCTGCGGCACCGGCAGAAAAGAAGTACATGAAGCCATCTGAGATTGTCACCTTTGGTGTGGGCCTGTTCGGTGTTGCACTCCTTACAGGATGGATGCCTGACTACACCATGACATTCTTTGCTGACTTCGCATTTAAGGGCAAGGGCTTCGATTCATCACAGCTTGCACTTATGGTATCATCGGTATTCGGTCTTGCCGGATTTGTTGGCGCTGTATGTGAGCTTGTAATCGGTATGCTTGTTGACCGAACAAAAACTCCACTTGGTAAGGTTAAGCCTTGGGTTGGCTTTGGTGCAATTCCGCTTGCTATTATTTCAATGCTCGTATTCGTTGCTCCTAATACCAGCTCCTTTGTTGTTGCAACCATTTGGATGTTTGTTATTTATTCACTTTACACCGCGATTTCCTGTGCGGTTGAATCACCGTCAAACTGCTTCGGTGCACTTTGTTCACCCAATCCAAAGGAAAGATCTACTGCGATTTCAATTTCCTCATTCCTTCGTTCTGTCGGTCAATCCGGCGGTCAGGTTGTTATTATTGTAGTTCCTGCTATTATGAAGGCGCTTATGGGCCAGCAGCAATACAAGAACGCTGAAGGACAGGGTATTGACCTTATCATTTCAACTGCAATTTGTGCACTTGGCATGGTAATCTTTGTAATGATATTCTTTGCTAACAATAAAGAGCGTGTTCCTTATACAAACGAAAAGGTATCACTTGCCGAATCAATCAAGCTTGTTTTCACAAACAAAAACCTTCTTATGGTTTCACTTACAAAGCTTTGCGGCTTTGGCCGTGGTGTTTACGGTACCGTTTCACTTTACATAGCAGTTTATCTTCTCGGTTCAAAGGGCTTAAAGCTTGCCCTTATGCTTCCAATGGGCATCGGTACTGCAGTTGGTACACTTCTTGTTAACTTTGTTTTAAAGAAGTTCTCAACAAAGCAAACATATATTATGTTCTGCGTTTACGGTGCTTCCGCACTTGCTATTTTGTTCCTTGTATCCAAGGGAATCGGCTTTAATTCAACACTTATTGTACCGTTCCTTATTCTTAATTTCTTCTGCGGTATTCAACACGGTAACACCAATGTTACTCCTAACATTATGATTGCCGATTGTATCGACGAAATGGAATATAAAACCGGCAAACGTCAGGAAGGTCTTGCGTATGCAGGCTACGGCCTTTTCTCAAAGATTGCCAGCGCAGGTACAAAATGGCTTGCTCCTATGCTTGTTTACACATGGAGCCATTATCAATTCTCAACAAACCCAAGTGTTGCTTACGCAAGTCAAACTGACAGCACACTTAACAGATTCCTTGCAATCTACACAATCATCCCTGCAATTTTCGTAATTCTTCAATTTGTTCCGATTTTATTCTATGATATGGTTGGAGATAAAAAAGAAAGAATTACAGCAGAGCTTGCTAAAAAGCGTGCCGCTGAGGCTATGGGCGCAGAGCTTGAGGCTGAGCTTGCCGCCGAGACAATGGGCGCAGAGCTTGAGGCTGAGGCTGTAACAGAGTCCGGCGAAGAGGCTGATGCAGATGTAGATGAGGATATGGCAGAATAAGGGGGTGTAACTATGGCTGATACAAAAGAGAAAAAGGGCTTTCGCCTTGGTCTGTATGCAATTCTTACAGGTGTCATAGTTGCCGTAATTCTTGTGGTGCTTACCATATTTGCCGTAACCACAAGATATACAGCATTCTCTCCTGAAAAGGTTGCTCAAACCTATGTTGACACAATTGTTCAAACCGGCGACGGCTATAATGCTTACAAAAACACATTGGTTTCCAAAAATCAAAAGTACGGCAACTTTATTATTGATGCCTATATGGCTCCTTATGTTAACGATGGCGACGATGTTAAAAAGGCAGAGTTCGTTGGAACAGGTAATGATGAAGAGGATGAAAAATCAAATCTTCTTTACAACACAATGTTTGACTATTATGTTGAATTAGTTGATAAGTACGGATTTGATAATTACGATGCTCTTTACAAAGCTTATTTTGCAGAGTTAAAGGACCAAAGAGCGGCTATTTACGGTGACGAGTATATGGATACGGACTTTATGTTCTCTGTATTCGAGTCAAATGTAGGCACATACGGCCAACTTCTTACCGGTACTGAAGAGAAGAAGGCAAACGACGACGTTACAATCCTTACACCTAAAACAACGGGCATTTACGAGCAAATCTTCGGCGAAGGATATAAGCTCACTGCCCAGGTTGTAGAAGCAAAGGAGCTTACCGGCGACGAGTATACAAAGTATGTTGCCGACTATGCTGACAGAATTGCAAATGTTGCCAGCGAAGAGGTTGCAACAGCACGGGCTGATCAGTTCAAGCTTGAGGATACAAAATACGAAAAGAAGATTTTGTTTATCAAGAAGGAAGCTGAAAAGAACACAAGAACAGATTTTATCAACGCTTATAAGAGCCTTGACTTTTCAAAGGAAATCAGTGCTGTAACAGCATGTACGGTTTCTGTTAAGGTTAACGACAAGGACGAGGTTGCAAAGATAACCGTTTATGTTGTTCAAATCGGAAACAGCTGGTATGTTGATAATACCAATACCGACACAAGCGGCCTTTATGAAATCGGAACTGATGATAATTCCGTAACAACAGAAGCTATCATTGAGCAAAAGGCTGACTTTGATGCCGCTAAATCAGCAGCCGACAAAAGCAACAAGGAAAGTGCTAAAAAATAATTTAAACTTACTTAAAAGGGGCT
>JBJEPI010000076.1:0-6546 GCA_051881175.1 Eubacterium sp. | reverse complement strand
GAAGTTTCGATATTCTTCTTCAAAATATCGTATTTACATTATACGAGGAGGTGTAATGATGAAGGAGCAATACACAAAGCCTGTAGTAGAAAAGGAAGAGTTTGCAACAGTGGATGTTTATACAATCTCTTTTACTGACGGTAGTGACGACTGATTTGTTTTAATTAACGGCATGGTAATTCCTGTGAATTATCGTGCCTGTTTTTATGTACAATTGTTGGTATTTACACATTTATTATATAAACGGCTTGTATTAGCGGATATTTTCTGTTAAAATGATACTATATCTATTGAGAGGGAGTGTTAAAATGGGCGATACAAAGCGCACATACACCAAAAAAGAGCTTGGCGGATACCTTGTTGGTATGTTTGGTCAAAACCTTATTTACAACATTGTAGCTACCGGACTCTATTTTTATTTCCAAAATGTTATTTGTCTTCCTGCAATGGCATTGGGCTGGATTTTTGCATTAGCAAGAGTTTGGGATGCCATTAATGACCCAATGATGGGCACTATCGTGGATAAGACAAGAACCAAGTGGGGAAAATGCAGACCGTATCTTATTTATTTTCCTGCAATAATAGGCATTGTCACCGTTCTTGGATTTATAAACGGCAACTATGCTTATGCTGAATCTACCACGAAAAAGGTTATGATTGTTGCTTGGGCGGCAATTTCTTATATTGCTTGGGGTATGGTTTTCACCGTATGTGATATTCCGCTTTGGGGTATTACTTCACTTATGACAGAAGATGAAAATGACCGCTCAAAAATCCTCGGTCTTGCCCGTATTGCTGCCGGTGTGGGCGGTATCGGCGTTCTTGTTGTACAAATTGCTCAGGCCTTAACCGGTTTGTTTACAGCCGGATTTGAAGAAAAAGCCAAGGATATGGCTTTTTCAACAGCAGAAGATGCAACAGCTTGGGTTAACGCTATGGCAAGCCAGCGTGCATTTATTGTTACAGCTATCGTCGTAACAGTAATTGCTTCTATTTTATTTGAGTTTGCCGGAATCTTTACTCGTGAAAGAGTTGAGTCAAATAACGAGAAAAAGTATACTTTTGTTCAAAACTTTAAGATTATGTTTGGCAATAAGCCCTTCCGTCAAATTTTAATTTCCGGTATTCTTCGTTCTCCAATTCAGCTTTTAATGATTATAATGATGACACTTGTAACATACTATTATGCAAACGGCGACATAATGAACATTTTAAACAAGGACGCCGCAGGCAATGTTACAGGCATTAATTTCCAAATTCTGTTGGGTCTCGGCTCTGTTGCAGTAGGAATTTTTGCAGGTCAGTTTGTTGCCATGGGTGTTACACCTATGTTAACAAGAAAAATTGAAAAGAAAAAGCTTTACAACATTTATTCCGCAGGGGGAGCAATTCCTTTTGCACTTGTTTTTGTTCTGTTTAAAATTGCAGGAACAAACTTTAGAACAGGTGCAATTTGGCTTATATTAACATTTATCTGCTTCTTCCTTGCCTCTGCGGCTATGGGTGGTATAAATGTTCTTCAATCGGTTATGATTGCCGACTGCGTTGATTATGAGGAGTACCACAACGGTGTTCGTACAGACGGCGTATTCTTCTCAGGACAGAGCTTTATTACAAAGCTTTCAGCAGGTATTGCGTCGTTTATTTCTGCCGGCGTTTATGCAATTGTCGGATATAGCGACAGTAATGTTGCGGCCCTTAACGCAGCTCTTAAGGCCGGTGAGGATTTTGCAACCTACGATGGCGGATCAGGTGTAGGTAAATATGCAGCAGCTATGTTCTTCTTGGTATCAATTCCGCCGGCAATCGGTATGCTGCTTTCAGCTATTCCAACTGCAAAATATGCTTTGAGTGATGAAGAACATACAAGAATTCTAAACGAGCTTATCGAACGCAGAGCAAATGCCGAAAACGATAGCGAAGCCGTTGAAGCTGAAAGCACCACCGAGGCAGAGGACAATGCCGCAAAGGTGCTTGATGAAAACATGGATTCCATTGTTGAGGAAATTAACAAATTAGATTAGTTTATTAAATCGTAGGACGCCGAACTGTTGTTCGGCGTCTGTTTTTATAATTATTTGATTTATTTTTTTCTTTGTGTTAGAATAATCGTATTTTAAAAGCAAGAAGGTGATATAATGCCGCATCATTGGGTACCTCGCCACGAGAATATAAAGGTGCCGGTTTTAAAAAATATAATTTATGCATATAAGATTCTGTCAAAATGCGATAAAAGTCTAATGCCTGCGGCAATTATTGAGCAGGTCGCTTTTTCAGTTTTTACCGAGTTTATTCAGGGCGTATTATTTTTAAAGGTTTTGCTGAATATTATCGAAGGTAACTGTACCTTTCAGTATTTTGTTAAAATACTGCTGCTGTTTTTAGCCTTTAGCTTAGCTAACGAGGTTGTTCAAATTGTTTGTGATTATATACAGCTAACCGCGCATAAAAAGGTTTTTAAAAATCTTAATAATATGATTTTTGAAAAGGCGGCGGAGGTTGATGTAAGCTGTTACGAGGACCCTGCCTTTTATGATTCATACAAGCGTGCAACAGAGATTTTAACAGGAGGATATTTTTTGGCATATTGTCTTGGCTTTGCCAATGTTATGGGTGCCATTATTTCTTTCTTGCTTGTAGTAGGTGTTGTTATAAGCATTAATCCGGTATATTTAATTTTTTTGTTGCCCGTTGCTCTTGTTTTTGTTATAGAGATTTACAAAAGCAAGCTTCTCTTTAAACGGGATATGGAAATGACAACAAATAACCGTGTCAAGTCCTATACCCAACGCACTGTGTTTTTGAAGGACTTTTCAAAGGACATTAGAACCTCAAATATCTTCGGCGTAATGCTTAAGCGCTATGAAGAAGCGGTTAAAAGGAATATATACATAATAAAGCAATATGGCTGGAAGCTGTTTATTTACAGTATGATTGGCTCATTTTTCGGTGAGATTGTGCCGATTGTGGGCACATATTCCTTTGCCTCATACCAATTTATAAACGACAGTGGACTGAATATTTCCGGCTTTAGCGTTGTTTTGTCATCCATTAACTCAATCAGAAGCTCAACAATGACCATTGCCAATAGCCTTTCAGAGCTGACAAATGTGGCTCTTTACTTTCAAAATCTTCACGACTTTTTTGATTATGAACCTCAAATAAAATCGGGTGAGCTTGAGCCCGGTGAATTTGAGTCCCTTGAATTTAAAAATGTTAGCTTTAAATATCCAAGTGCAAAAAAATATTCTTTAAAAAATGTTAATCTCAAAATCAATAAGGGAGAAACCGTTGCCCTTGTGGGTGTTAACGGTGCAGGCAAAACCACCCTTGTAAAACTGCTTTTGCGTTTTTATGATGTTACCAAGGGAGAAATCCTGTATAACGGAAAAAACATTAAAGAATATACCCTTGAGGGCTTGAGAGCAAGGTTTGCAACGGTTTTTCAGGATTACAAAACCTTTGCATTGTCCGTTAACGAAAATGTGCTTTGTCACGAGTGTGGCGACGAAGAGCGAGCACTTGCCGAACAATCACTTAAGCAAAGCGGAGTTTGGGACAAAATTCAAACATTGCCCCATGGAGCAGATACGGTTTTAACCCGTGAGTTTGACGATAAGGGCGCAGGCCTTTCAGGTGGAGAGGCACAAAAAACCGCCGTTGCAAGAATGTTTGCAAAGAATTTTGATGTGGCAATTCTTGATGAGCCTTCGTCTGCCCTTGACCCCATTGCCGAATACAATATGTACGAAAACCTTATTAAGGCAACAACAAATAAAACAGTAATTTACATTTCACACAGGCTTTCATCTGCTGTGCTCAGCGATAATATTTTTGTGTTAAGCGGCGGCACGGTTACAGAAAGCGGCAACCATTCTCAGCTTATGGAGCTTGGGGGAGAGTATAATAAAATGTTTACTCTTCAGGCAAGCTCATATAACAGAGAGGAGGTGGCTGATTATGCCTAAAAAATCCTCCAAAAGCAAAGGCCCAAGCCTTGCTACCAACCATTCTGTTTTTTCAAACATAATGTATTTTCTGCGTATTCTGTTTAAGCTTTCACCGCTTTTGGTTATCGGCGAATGTGCTTGGGGTGCCATAATGCGACTGCCCACTCGTATTATTTCGGTTTTGGGCGTAAAGTATGTTATTGATGTTATTCAAAACGGCGAAGATAAGAAAAAAATAGTGTATGCAGTAATAATTATTGCAATTATTCTTTTGGTAAGCGAAACACTTAATTGGCTTTACCGAGAATTATTCTTTAATGTTGAAAAGGAAAAAATAGAAAAGGGAATGTCGGAAATGCTTTTCCAAAAGGCAAAGGAGCTTGATTTGGAAAGCTATGATAATCCCGATTTTTACAATAATTTTATTCTGGTTATAGAAGCCTCTGCCGGCGGTATTACAAATGTTTTGGGACTTGTTCAGCGTTATGTGGGCGAGATTGTCTCGCTTATAACTATATGCTCTATTATCTTTACAATTGACCCTGTTTGTTTGCTGATTGTTGCGGCAATAGTTGTGATTTTTACGCCTATCAGCAAAAAGATCGGTGAGCTTCAGGCAAAAAGACAGATTGATAATAATCGTTTGCACCGCAGAGCAGATTATTTTGCCCGTATATTCTATCTTCAGGATTATTGCAAGGAAATAAGAATGAATGATATTAAGCCCCTTTTAATCAAGCGTTATAACGAGGCGGCAGACGATGTTATTGAAAATCAAAGAAAATATGTTTCAAAAATAGATTTTATTTATTTTTGGCAGGAGTCGGGAGTTCAGGCAATCGGCTTTATGTTTTTGCTTCCGCTGTATCTTGGATATTGCGTGCTTGAAACCAAAACTCTTTCAGCAGGGGACTTTGTTGCCACCTTTAACGGAGCGTTCCAAATTGCCACATCGTTTTCCTTTTTAACTGTTGGCGTTGTTCGTAATTTTTCAGAGCGTGCAAGGCTTATTGAAAAGTATCGCGAGTTTTTGAACAGAGACAAAAAAATTCTTGACGGCGATGGTGAGGCAACTGTTACCCGGCCAAAGGAAATAAAATTTGAAAATGTCAGCTTTACATATCCCGGTAATAACGAGCCAACACTTAAAAACATCAATATAACCCTGCACCCTAAGGAAAAAATTGCCCTTGTGGGCTATAACGGTGCAGGCAAAACCACACTGACAAATTTGCTTTTACGGCTATATGATGTCAGCGAGGGCAGAATACTCATTGACGGCGAGGATATTAGAAATGTCACGGTGGACTCACATAGGGATAGATTTTCTGCCGTGTTCCAGGATTTCCAAATATTTTCCGCAACCCTGGGCGAAAATGTTGCCCTTGATGAAAATGTTGACGAGAATCGGGCAAAATGGGCATTAAAGCACAGCGGCTATAATAAAGACCTTCCAAACGGCATTGATACTCAGCTTTTGCGTGAGTTTGACGACGAGGGAATTATGATGTCCGGCGGTGAAAGCCAAAAGGTGGCAATTGCCAGAGCATTTTATAAAAATTGCCCCTATGTTATCCTTGATGAGCCTTCCGCAAATCTTGACCCTGTTGCCGAGTACAACTTAAATCAGGCTATGATTGAGGCTGCGGAGAATAAAACTGTGGTGTTTATTTCTCACAGACTGTCAACCACCGTAAATGCAGACAGAATTTATGTTATGGAAAACGGCGAGATTATAGAGCAGGGCACTCATGATGAGCTAATGGCTATGAAATCCACATACGCTTATATGTTTAACCTTCAGGCGGAAAAATACAGACAATAAAAAATTGGCGGGAGTCAAAACCATATTGTTTCGACTCTCGCCAACTTATATTATACCAAAAATGAGATAGAATTACAATACTTTTATTATTATAGCATAGGGGGTATAATATAGTTAGAAGAAGCATATCTTCTTCAAAAGGAGGTCTATGGTATGATTAACATTACAGCAAGAGGCTTTGATTTAAAGCAAGGAGCAAAGGACGGAATTGAAAGCGAGCTTAAGCGAATTGAAAAAATGCTTCCCGAAAATGCCGCATTTGATGTTACACTAACAAAGGACAGGGATGAATATCAATGTGATATTACTGTAAAGCACATTGGCTCATTTGTAAGAGGAGAGGCAAGAGCCGAACGCATTGAGCCGGTTATCGACGCGGCGGTTGATGACTTAAAACGCAAAATTCGCAAGCTTAAAACCTTCTTTGTGGATAAAAAACGCAAGGGCGGAATAGATGAAATTGCTCAGTCAATTGATTCTATCAGCGATGAAATTTCAATGGATAATTTTGACGAGATTTATTATAGCTCGGTAGATATTACAAGAACCAAATATGTATCTCCCGATATGATGACCGACGACGAGGCGGCTGTTCAAATGGAAATGCTTGGTCACAGCTTTTTTGTATATCTTGGTGTAGGCGGAGAAACAAGAGTAATTTATAAGCGCAAAACCGGATACGGCGTTTTAGTTTGTGAATAAATGAATAAATAAAAAAATGAGGAGCGTTGCTCCTCATTTTTTATTTGTGTTATTTACATATAATCGTCA
>JBJEPI010000075.1:0-6797 GCA_051881175.1 Eubacterium sp. | reverse complement strand
ATAGTTTATAAAAAATTCCTAACACCTTATTGTAGCCGGACAAGGCGTATAATGGAAATTTAACCATCTCAAAATTATACCACCGGCAAATTTTGAGGGGTTCGTTTGCGACCGCTCGCAGTGCGAGATTAAGGAAGCAAAAAGAACTGGCAGCGGTCAAAATTCCAATAGGAATTTTGGGTACCGCAACTGTGCAACATTTGAATTAGTGTGCTTTTTCACACTAATTTTTTCTTAATCACCGACACGAATTATGGCAGACAATATATAATTCGTGTCGGCTTTAGACGGTCAATTCAGTAGTAAAAATTTAATAAGAAAGAGAAGAGCCCTCGGACATTGAAAAAACAGCAAAATAAAGTTACATAATCCGTCCGAACCCTAACTAAAATTGAATTGACCAATAGTTAGGTGAAACCTTAAAAAAGTTTATGCTAATCATCATATATAGCCAGTCTATGATAATTAAACCGCCAAGTATATAATCTATTTTCAAAACGGTTTTCTTTTTTAATTTGTGTATGGCATTCATAAGAGGAGTAAAAAAATACTCCATTAGAACTATAACACCTGTCGAAAGGGCAATAGTTGTAGGAACACTTGTATATTGAGTCATATGAAGAGGAATACCGCTATAATTCCAAAGTTGTATGCCTGATATTTTTTCAAACATCGTTCCGACAACTATCTCACCGAAAAATATGAAGAAAAATGAAATTAAAAAATAACATAATACAGATAACCTTTGACTCTTTATACTGTCATCAGATATTATCCTATGATTAAAAATTCTTGCTTTTTTCGGTGTACCCAAAGCAAAATATAATGCCCACATTGCGATTGAATAGCAAAACAAAAACGGTAAGACCTGATTGCGTGAATCTAATATTCCTTTTGAAAAAAGTCTAAATAGATTTTCTACCCAATAACCAATATTGGCAAATACTAAACTTGCAAGCCATAAATCTGCAATGGTGTAATCATATAGCATCAAGGTTTGAGTATTTTTATCTTTGTAAAATGGTTTTTTATTCATTTAATTATCCTAATTTTCATAATCGTTGAGAATATTTGCTTCCTTATATGCTTCCGCCTCGTATACTCTGTCGTTTAACCAATTCTTTAGGTAGATATAAACTATGTCTTTATCTATTTCATTAAGGATTTCGTGTCGGTCATAAGGTAAAAGCTTCAGGCTTGTATTTCCTAAACCATTAACAAGACATTGACTTAAAAACTTTTTACATGCTTCTTTTCCACCTACCGGGTCTTCCTCACCGGATATAACTAAAATCGGCAGATGCTTTCTTATTCCTAAAAGATTTTTATTTCTTGCTATTTTTTGAAGGATTGCAAAGAAATCCCTGTATGCACCTGCAGTAAAATCAAAACCGCAAAGAGAGTCGGCAACATATTTGTCAACATTATTAAAATCTCTTGAAAGCCAATCCACAGGGGTTCTGGCAGGTTCAAATGGTTTATTATTATTGCCTATTGAAATTTTTACAAGTGTTCGACTTTTATAGCGATTACCATGTTTTTTGCATTCACAATCAGCCAAAAACTTTCCCATATTTGCAACAGGAGCCGGTATCCATCCTGTTCCCATAATTATTGCACCGTACACATCATAACTGTGCTCAGTCAAATATTGGCGAACACAAAATGAACCCATACTGTGACCGAGAATATAATTAGGGATATCATTCCATCTTTCTTTGACGTATTTTGTAACGCTATACATATCTTCTATTATAATTTCATCACCGTTTTTATCGGCAAAAAAGCCCAAATCCTCTTTGCATTTTGCAGTTTTACCGTGTCCCAAATGGTCATGACCGATAACATTGTAACCATATCTTGTTAAATATGCAGCAAAGTCATTATATCTTTCAATATATTCAGCCATTCCATGAACAAGCTGTAATATGCCCTTAGGCTTTTCTTCGGTTTCCCAAATAATAACATTCAAAAGATTTTTACCGTCTTTTGACGGGATAGTAATGCTTGATTTTTTCATTTTTATTCCCTAACTCTTGCTTAAATTGTCAATTGTTCCTTTATGAATTTTTCTTTTAGGCGGATGCTCAATAAATAATTTTTCAGCCGTCGGGGTCCAATCTTTAGAATATTTTTCACATTTATTGCAAAGTGAACATGGATCCTCAGGACTTTTCATATCTGTACTTTTTGCATCGACATTTTTTACCAGTTGTCTTAAACACTCGGGATTTTCAAGCATCGGGCAAGGTCGTAACGGATTATCATTAAAAGGTTGACCTTTTTGATATTCTCTAAACAAAGGTTGTCCGAGACATTCCAAGAGCGACATATCGTGAATATTGGCATTTGAGTAATGAATAAACACGCATGGCTCAACATCCCCGTTTGGATTGATGTGGCAGTAAAATCTTCCGCCTGCAATACATCCTCCTACATATTCACCGTCATTTTGAAAATCGAAAGCGTATATTGGTTTGCCGCCTGTATTGCCTCTTATTTCCCTAACTCTGTGATACATATATTCTCTTTGCTCAGGAGTCAACAATAAATCCGTTGAGGCATCATTGCCAACAGGCATATAGTGAAAATACCAAGTGTATCTCACACCATTATCAATAAGAAAGTCCAAGAATTCATCACTTGTTACTACCTTATAATTTTTTGAGGTATAGCAAATTGATGTGCCGAAAAGAAGTCCGTTTTCCTTAAGCAGCTTCATTGAATGCTTAACCTTTTCAAAACATCCTTCTCCACGTCTGAAATCGTTTGCTTCCTCAAATCCCTCTATACTGACTGAAAGCGAAATATTGCCTAACTTTTTCATTTCCTTACAAAGATCTTCATCAACTAATGTACCATTTGTAAACAAATGAAACGCACATTTATTGTGAACCCTTGCAAGCTTTAGAATATCTTTCTTCCTCATTAAAGGCTCACCGCCGGTCATCATATAAAAATATATTCCCAGCTTTTCCCCTTGGGTAATGATACTGTCTAAGTCCTCATAAGAAAGATTTAAGCTTTTTCCGTATTCCGCTGCCCAACAGCCTTTGCAGTGCATATTGCATGCAGAGGTAGGATCCATAAGAATTATCCAAGGAATTTTATATCCGTACTGTTTTGAAAGCTCCTGCGTTTTTGTATAGCCGTAAAAAGCTGATTGATATCCAAGATTTAATGCGTGCATTTTAACCACATTGGGATCAAGTTCATTAATTAACTTATTAACATATTGCATCCACTTGCTATCGTCATCAATTATAAGATTACGTGCTCCGTCAAAGACTTCTTTTCTGAATTTATCTCCCATTAGCTTTTGGGACAAATCAACAAGCCTTAACAGATTTTCCTGTCTTTTGTCAGGATTATTGATGTATTTGATTACAGACTCTATTGCTTTTGATGCAACAGAATAAGTAACATTGTTTTTAAAATCACTATATGCCATAATTATCCTTCCTTTCATTTGATTTTATTTAAGCACATAGAAAAAAAGAATAAAACTGTCAAAAAAAAGAAAATACACAAGTTTTGTGCACTTTCTTAATTTTGTACTATGTATTAACTTTTTAATCTATACATTGTGTTTTACTTACAACTGCTGTCTTTACGCAATGATTTTTTACATCCTCAACCTTAATCAGCAAACCATCGGTTTCAATTTCAAAAGAATCACCTTCCGAAGGTATCGCTCCTAAAACATCAACAACAAGCCCGTTAAATGTTTCGCATTTTTTATTTTTTATTGAAACATCTAATGTTTCTTCAATCTCATCAATAGATGGATTACCTGTTATTTTCCATGTTTTTGAATCAATGTTTTCAATAAAATCGGGATTTTCTTTGTTTTTATCCCAATCAAAATTACCGACAAGCTCTTCAAGCAGGTCATTCATTGTTATTATTCCTGTTGTTCCTCCGTGCTCATCAACTACTATCGCAAAGTTGTTTTTACTCTGTTTCATATCTTTAAATAAAACATCAAGCTTGATATTTTCCGGAACAAAATATGCACCATGAACAGCAACATTCAAAACATTTTCTTTTGTTTTATCTTTAATGCTAAAGTAATCCTTTGCATCAAGTAAACCTACAATATTGTCAACTGTTTCATCACATACGGGATATACCTTATGCCTGCTTGAATGAATTGTATTATCCCAATCATCAAGCGTTTCTTCAAGCCATAATATCGAAACCTCTGTTCTGTGAACAGCAATTTCTCCTGCAGTTAAATCATCAAATTCAAATACATTTTGAATTATTTCTTTTTCTGTGATATCAATAGTACCATTCTCGAACCCTACATCAACACTCATCCGTATATCTTCCTCGCTGATTTCATCATCCTTTGAATTCGGATCTATCCTTAATAAACGTAAAATGGCATTTGTTGATAACGTGAGGAATGAAACAAGCGGCTTAAAAACAATAGATACAGCATATATCAATCCTGATAAGGACAATGCTAATGATTCTGTCTTTTTCATCGCAACCCTTTTAGGCACAAGTTCGCCAAAAACAAGAGTAAAATAGGACAATATCAAGGTAATTAATATAACCACTATACTATTCAGCGTATCAGTAGATATACCTATTCCGGTTTTCAATATAAGTTCCACAAGCGGTTCAGCAAAATTATCTGCTGCAAATGCAGAACCTAAAAATCCCGAAAGCGTTATTGCAACCTGAATCGTTGCAAGAAATCTTGCAGGTTGACCTGTCAATTTGATGAGCCTTTGGGCTTTTTTATTCCCTTCCTTGGCCATTTTTGCCATTTTATTGTCATTCATACTTACCACAGCAATTTCTGCGGCGGCAAAGATTGCATTAAGTGAAATTAAAACAACCTGAAGCAACAGCATTAGCCAAATTGAATTATCCAAAATATAACCTCCAATTTACCAGTTTAAATAATATCACTTTAATTATAACAGAGATAAATGTAAAATTAAACAGTCAAAAAAAGGGAAGTACACAGATTTTGTGCACTTCCATTAATTTGTAATATAATTTACGCTATATTAAATCTATTGAATTTTCAATATCCTTAGGAAACAGCTTTCCAATTTTCTCTATAAATACCTTAGGATCGGTTTTCATTCCATTATGTATCCATTCAACAAATGTTCCGTTTACTGCGTGTTTATAAAATGTAGAAATTATTCTAATATCATCTTCATTGATACTTTGATTTTTCAAAATACATTGTTCACGCATTTTTTCAGCAATGATATTGCCAATAGCATTATCAACATATGCCTTGATGTTTTCAAAATACCTTGATGAGAAAACATTATAAATAACGTTTCTGTTAATTAAGGCACTATTCGCCACTTTTTGAAAGGCTTCCTCCCAATTAAAATTATTTGCGTCTGTTTCTAAAACTTTTCTGAGAGTTTCATCAAATATTTCCTTAAGAACATCATATATATCGCTGTAATGGTAATAAAAAGTATTCCTGCTTATGCCACAGTCATCAATAATTGTTTTAACCTTGATGTTATCAATAGGCATAGATTGAAGTAAGCGAATCATAGACGATTTGATTTCTCTTTTAGTAAATTGTTGCATATCATCACCTTTTAATTTGATTATATAACAAAAACCTAAAGAAATCTACTGTATTATTGAAAAAATCAGTAATCGGTACATTTATTATTTTGAGGTATTAAATTATGGTGTAAATTGAGAAAAGGTTTTAGAAAATAAGGTTGCAGGACGTCAAGCAATCAATCCGGATTTTTCTATCATATACGCACAGGTGTGCGTTTTGTTAAACTAACCATAAAGAATGTTGTTTCGGGTGGAGTTCAAACAAGAATAGGCATTGCCGAAATTGATCTTTATAGAGATTAATGGGACAATGATAATCAAATAAAAGATTTGTTGTTTTTATTCTTTTTGTAAAGTTATTTTACTATGGGTAGCTTAATATTTTTACTCACTTGTCTAAATACTCTTAAAATACAACTTGAAGATATTATAAAGATATGAGCCTTAAAATTTGGCTTGAAATAGGTGTTTTTGAAAACAACTCCTACGCTTTGACGCCTATTTTGACGGCTACACAGGAGAACGAGGTTGCAGAAACAGTGCGCCAAGTGAAAATTCGGCAGAAATTTTGGACTACAAAAGCCCTAAACACCGCTGTTTAGGGCTTATTTAACGGCTATCGACACTGCTACGAACCAGTAGGTCGAGGGTTCGAGTCCCCCGCAGCGTGCCAAAAGTCCCGTAAACACTGTGTTTTCGGGACTTTTTTATATCCTTTATTTTCGGTGCTACAATCCTTCCACCACCCAGTAGGTTATATATAATGTATATAATCTGTAAATATTCTTGTTAAGATTTACAACACAAATTCGCTTGAAATATGGCTTTTGACCACAATTTGACCACAACGCATTTTTGAATAGATAAAAATAGACATTCCTAACAGAATCGATAGGAATGTCTTTTGTCTTATGCGGTGAACTGTATGTGTTTGGCTATTCGCTCGTTTTCCTTTTCACTTATTAGATTACCCATTGCATTTGCCACAGTCTGTTGCATATTGTCGGTTACATGCATGTAGGTATTCATTGTGAATCCTGCATCGGTGTGTCCAAGCATATGAGATATGGTTTTTATATCCATTCCTTGTTCAAGCGATAGGGTTGCGAAGCTGTGCCGCAAATCGTGGAAGCGTATTTGCGGAACTCCTGCTCGCTTTTGCATTCTGTGTAGCTTACGGGTTACCGATGACGGATCACGAAGTCCGCCTGTTATGGGCGACGGGAATATCAGTTTTG
>JBJEPI010000074.1:0-6978 GCA_051881175.1 Eubacterium sp. | reverse complement strand
TGTGCAGCAGCAAGGCGAGCAATAGGAACTCTGAACGGTGAGCATGATACATAGTCAAGACCAATCTTATGGCAGAACTCAACTGATGAAGGATCGCCGCCGTGCTCACCGCAGATACCGCAGTGGAGTGATGGACGAGTCTTCTTACCGTTTGTAACAGCCATTTCCATAAGCTGGCCAACACCTGTTTGGTCAAGCTTAGCAAACGGATCGTTCTCGAAAATCTTAGCATCATAGTAAGCGTCAAGGAACTTACCTGCATCATCACGGCTGAAGCCGTATGTCATTTGAGTAAGGTCATTTGTACCGAAGCAGAAGAACTCAGCCTCTTTAGCAATATCACCGGCTGTAAGAGCGGCACGAGGAATCTCGATCATTGTACCAACCTCGTACTTCATCTCAACACCTGCGGCGGCAATTTCTGCATCTGCAGTTGCAACAACAATGTCCTTAACATACTTTAATTCCTTAGTATCGCATGAAAGAGGAATCATAATCTCAGGGCATACAGTCCAATCAGGATGAGCAGATTGAACCTTAATTGCGGCACGGATAACAGCCTTTGTTTGCATTTTTGCAATTTCAGGATATGTTACTGCAAGACGAAGTCCACGATGGCCCATCATTGGGTTGAACTCGTGAAGTGAAGCAATGATTGCCTTAATGTCTTCAACAGACTTACCTTGAGCGTCAGCAAGCTTCTTAATATCGTCTTCCTCTGTTGGAACGAACTCGTGGAGAGGCGGATCTAAGAAACGGATTGTTACAGGACAGCCCTCAAGAGCCTCATAAAGCTGCTCGAAGTCGTTTTGTTGATAAGGAAGAATCTTCTCAAGAGCGGCTTCTCTCTCTTCAACAGTATCTGAACAAATCATTTCACGGAATGCGGCAATTCTGTCCTCTTCAAAGAACATGTGCTCTGTACGGCAAAGGCCGATACCCTCTGCACCAAGCTCTCTTGCCTTTTTAGCGTCAGCAGGAGTATCAGCATTTGTACGAACCTTAAGAGTTCTGTACTTATCAGCCCAACCCATAATTCTGCCGAATGTACCTGCGATTTGAGCGTCAACAGTTGGAATAATACCCTCATAGATATTACCTGTTGAACCGTCAATTGAAATATAGTCGCCTTCAACGAAAGTCTTGCCTGCCAATGTGAACTTCTTGTTCTCCTCGTCCATATTGATATCACCGCAGCCTGATACACAGCATGTACCCATACCACGGGCAACTACTGCAGCGTGAGATGTCATACCGCCGCGAACAGTAAGAATACCCTGTGAAGCCTTCATGCCTGTAATATCCTCAGGTGATGTTTCAAGACGAACAAGTACAACCTTCTCGCCTCTTGCGTTCCAATTCTCTGCATCCTCAGCAGTGAATACAACCTTACCGCAAGCAGCACCCGGAGAAGCACCAAGGCCCTTGCCGATTGGAGTTGCGGCCTTAAGAGCGGCGGCGTCGAATTGTGGGTGAAGGAGTGTGTCAAGGTTACGAGGATCGATCATAGCAACAGCCTCTTCCTCAGTCTTGTGGCCTTCATCAACAAGGTCGCAGGCAATTTGGAGAGCAGCCTGTGCAGTTCTCTTACCGTTACGGCATTGAAGCATATAAAGTTTCTTGTTTTCAACTGTGAACTCCATATCCTGCATGTCATGGTAGTGATTTTCAAGGGTATCACAAACCTGAATGAACTCTGCATAAGCCTCAGGGAATTCCTGCTCCATTTGAGCGATTGGCATTGGTGTACGAACACCGGCAACTACGTCCTCGCCCTGAGCGTTAATAAGGAACTCACCCATAAGCTTCTTCTCACCGGTTGCAGGATCACGGGTGAATGCTACACCTGTACCTGACTCGTTATTTAAGTTACCGAATACCATAGGCATTACGTTAACTGCAGTACCCCATGAATAAGGAATATCGTTATCACGGCGATAAACATTTGCACGTGGGTTATCCCATGAACGGAATACAGCCTCAACAGCAAGCTTAAGCTGTTGTACAGGATCTGAAGGGAAATCTTCGCCAAGCTGATTCTTATACTCAGCCTTAAACTGCTCTGCAAGCTCCTTAAGGTCAGCGGCAGTAAGCTCAACGTCAAACTTAACGCCCTTCTCTTCCTTCATCTTGTCGATAAGCTGCTCAAAATACTTCTTACCAACTTCCATAACTACATCTGAGAACATTTGAATGAAACGTCTGTATGAATCATATACAAAACGCTCAAAAGACGGATCAGGGTTACCTGCAATCATAGCAGCTACTACGTCGTCATTAAGGCCGAGGTTAAGGATTGTATCCATCATACCGGGCATTGATGCACGAGCGCCTGAACGAACTGATACGAGAAGAGGATTTTTAAGATCGCCGAACTTTTTGCCGTTGATCTCTTCCATCTTTCTAACGCCTTCCATGGTTTGAGCCATGATTTCGTCGTTAATCTGGCGGCCATCCTCATAATATTGAGTACAAGCCTCTGTTGTGATTGTGAAGCCTTGTGGTACAGGAAGACCGATATCAGTCATCTCTGCAAGGTTTGCACCCTTACCACCAAGTAGGTTACGCATGGTCATGTTGCCTTCGCTAAACATATAAACCCATTTGTTTGCCATTTGTGTTACCTCCATAAAAATAATACAATTTTGGTTTATACTAATTAGTGCTGAACGCACTAACTCAATATAATGCGATAGGATTATACCATACTATTATAAGAATTACAAACATTTTTTAACAATTTTGGTCGAAAATAATAAAAGATGTTGAAAATTTTAACGTTTTGGTGCATAATTAGTATACTATTCAGTAGGAACAATAATAACCTACAAGATTTTGAGACTGCAAAACCGGAGGCTACTGTATGAAATCAGCTATTATTCTTGCCGGCGGCAAGGGAACAAGAATGAAAAGTGAAATGCCAAAGGTGATGTGTCAGGTTATCTTTGAGCCTATGATTAAATACGTTATTGACGCCGTTCGTGATGCGCAGGTTGAGGACATTTGCGTAATTACAGGCTATAAGAACGAAATAGTAGAAGAATATTTGTCAAATCTCCACTGCAATATTAAAACTGCGCTCCAAAATCCGCAGTTGGGAACCGGCCACGCGGTTATGCAGGCAAGGGAGTTTATCGCAAAGCATATTGATGACGAAATTCTTATACTCAACGGCGACGGTCCCCTTATGGATGCCGAAACAATCAATAAAACCTATGAATATCACATAAAAAACAATAACGCTATTACACTTTTAAGTGCAATTGTTGAGGATACTAACGGCATTGGCCATATTAAACGTGATGAAAACGGGGCTTTACTTCGCATTGTTGAAGATAAGGACGCCTCTCCTGAGGAAAAGCAAATTAAAGAGAGTAATGCAGGCGTATACTGGTTCAAGGGCAGGCAATTACTGTATGCTATTGACAACATTACCAACAACAACGCTCAAAAGGAATACTATTTGACCGACTGTCTTGAAATTCTTATTTCAAAGGGCGAAAATGTCGGTGCATATATTTGTGAAAACAGTAACGTTATCCTTGGCGCAAATGACAGAAAGCAGTTAAACGACCTTAATACCATTATGCGCAAAAGCATTAACGAAAGGCTTATGCTTGACGGAGTAGACATTCCCTGCACAGACGGTGTTATGATTGGCAAGGATGTTAAAATAGGCGAAAACACTCAAATTTTGCCAAATACAATAATTATCGGCAATACCGTTATAGGTGAAAATTGTGTAATAGGGCCTAACACATATATTGACAGCTCAACCATAGGCAATCGGGTTATTCTTGATAACTGCAAAATTCTGGATTCCGCCATTGAAGACGGCGTAGACTGCGGCCCGTTTGTTAAGGTTAGAAATAACAGCGTGCTGAAAAAGGGCGTTCATGTGGGCAATTTTGTTGAAATTAAAAATTCTGTTATCGGCGACGGCACAAAAAGTGCTCACTTAACCTATATCGGCGACAGCGATGTTGGCGCAGGCGTTAATTTCGGCTGTGGAACAGTTACTTGCAATTATGACGGAAAAAACAAATATCGCTGTACCGTAGGCGACGGCGCCTTTATTGGATGTAACACAAATCTAATTGCTCCGGTTGAGGTTGGAGACAGGGCATATATCGCCGCCGGATCAACTATAACTGACAGTATTCCCGATGACGCATTATCCATTGCACGGGCAAAGCAGGTGAACAAGGAAGGCTGGGTAACTAAGAAAAAGCCTTACAAAGAATGATAAACTACTGAAGCATAAAAAAGAGGATATTAAGTTGATGAAAAATAAAAAAACAAAGGGACTTGTGTGTATAGTACTTAGCATTGTTTTAATTTGTGTTGGGCTCTGTGCCTGTAACGGAAACACGGCTAAGACCGAAGCTACCACCTCTCCTGCGGCGGTAGATTCTAAAAATGAAACCGTTAGCGAAACCACAACTGTTGAAAAAACCACAGAGGATTTAAATACCACATTTGCAGAAAAAGCAACTCAAAAGGTTTATGCAGGATTAAGCAAGGACACAAAGGGTGATTACCCATACGAAATTGCGTCCTACACTACATATTACAATTCAAATGACGCCGCACGAACTGCTAATTTACAGGCGGCTGTTAACAAGCTGAACAACATTAAAATACCTAACGGCAGAGTTTTTTCCTTTAATCAAACCGTTGGCAAACGCACCTTAACAGGGGGATATGAAACAGCAACCGTAATTAAGGACGGCGAATTTGTTGACGGATTGGGCGGCGGTGTTTGTCAGGTCAGCAGTACGGTGTTTGAATGTGTTTTAAGGGCAAATGTTGAAATTGTAGCCAGAACAAACCACACCCTTGAAATAGGATATGTTCCCCTTGGCGGCGACGCTACCGTTCAGTGGAACAGCAAGGACTTTAAATTTAAAAATAACTTAGGCTGTGATGTAAAAATTACCATGACCTGCAACAACGGAAATCTTACCTGCAAGCTTTATGCTAAAAAGGATGTTGACGTTGGGGATGTAAAAATCAAGATTACCAACGCTGACGGAAAATACACCTTAACCAGAACAGTTAACGGTAAAACCAACTACACCACAACAAGTACATATAAAAAGCCTCAGCCAACCGAAACAACAAAGCCGGCAAATTAATTGACAGGAGTATTATAATGGAAGAATTTAAGGTAATTGAAATAAAAAAATCCGTTTTTGAAAGCAATGATAAAGAGGCTGAAAAGCTGAGAAATAAGTTAAAAGAGGACAAAACCTTTTTGCTTAACCTAATGTCCTCACCCGGTTCAGGTAAAACAACAACCTTAAAGGCAACCATTGCAAAGCTTAAGGGCGAATACAAAATCGGCGTTATGGAGGCGGATATTGACAGTGATGTTGACGCAAAAGCCATCGCCGAAACCGGAGTAAAATCAATCCAACTGCATACAGGCGGAATGTGCCACCTTGATGCAGGAATGACAAAGCAGGGGCTTGAAAGCTTTGATGCAGGCGAGCTTGATTTTGTAGTTCTTGAAAATGTGGGCAATTTAGTTTGCCCCGCCGAATTTGATACAGGTGCAAGCAAAAACGCTATGATTTTATCAGTTCCCGAGGGTGATGATAAGCCGCTGAAATATCCTTTAATGTTCTCGGTTTGCGACGTAGTGCTTATCAATAAAATTGACACAAAATGCGTGTTCGATTTTGATGATGAGGCCGTTATAGAGCGCATTAAAAGGCTTAATCCAAAGGCAGAGATTTTTTTCATTAGCGCAAAAACCGGCGAGGGTATTGACTCTTGGACAGATTGGCTGAGAAATGCCATTAATGATTGGAATAAGTAATGCACGAGCTTGGAATTGTTTATGAAATAATAAAAGCCGTAGATGAGGTAAAGCAGCAACAGAATTTAACCGAAATTCAAAGCATCTGCCTTGATGTTGGAGAGATGTGCGACATAGTGCCACGGTTTTTAGAGGAAGCCTGGCAGGCGGCTAAATCGGCTACAAATTACCCAAACGCAAGGTTTGAGATTAACACTGTAACCGCAAGAGCAAAATGCAAAAAATGCGGATGCGTATCAGCCGTTAGAGAGCTTGGCTTAACCTGCCCGAATTGCGGCGGAGAGGGCTTTGAAATCATCAGCGGCAAAGAATTTGAAATAAGGCAAATTGTTGCAAAATAGCATCCGTTTCTCAACTGTGCCAATTTTTTTGCGAAAAACAAAAATTACTCTTGCTTATTTACCGAAAATATGTTATATTATTGCGTGTCGAACGACAATTTAATATACACAGCGGTATAGTGTAACGGTAACACACCGGACTCTGACTCCGTCATTTAAGGTTCGAATCCTTATACCTCTGCCAGATTGAGCAGAAACCGCTTAGATTAAGTCGGCTCTGCTCTTTTAATGTTCTAAAATTACCTTAAATTGCCTAAAATTGCCTAATTTTTCGGCTTGTTAAAATCTCATAAATTCTTCAGTGAGACATTTGAGTGTCACTAAAAATTGAGTTTTAATCCATATATTTTGAAAATCAAAACGTAAATTTAAGTAAATTTACGGAAATAATCACAGAGACATTTGAGAGATAAACCTCTAATGTTTAAGTCAATTTAATACATAGCGGTGTAGTGTAAGGGTAGCACACCAGACTCTGACTCTGTTTGTAAGGGTTCGAATCCTTTCACCGCTGCCATAAAAAAAGAGCTGATTTTCAGCTCTTTTTGTTTGTTTATAACGCAAAAAGACGGGTAGGAATCAGACGATTCCTACCCTTTTGTTATTCTTATATTACTTTACAGAGTGATTTCTCTTTTTGCTGTAAACAGATTTAGTAATTATACCTGCTCCGCATAGAGCAAAGAGCATAGCAAAATAAAGTGCAGATTCGTCATTGCCTGTTTGTGGTGATTTCATATCTTTATTTGCCGTTTTAGCCTTAACGGTAAATGTAGTAGTCGCTGTACCGTTTGTCGATACAATACCGATTGT
>JBJEPI010000073.1:0-7106 GCA_051881175.1 Eubacterium sp. | reverse complement strand
GTAGGCGACCCTTCTAGGGTCTGTGCAAACCACTAGTTTACTAGTGGTTATGATTATTTGACAACGGTCGACTGTTGATATATACTTTTATATATCATATTTTGGAGGGGTTTTATGGCAAAGGTTGAGCAAAAAACCAATAATCGGTCAAAAAAACATACCAAAAAAAAGGGGCTTAAAATAGTGGGCATTATTATTGCAATAATTGCGGCAATAGCCATTATCGCCGCAGTGTTCATACATATAACAACTCTGCCGAAGGCAGATACCGATGAAAATGCCATATATGTGGGCGGCATGATTTACTCGGATACCGTTGAATACCAAAGCGAAAGCGCAAAGGGTATCACTAAAAACCCTGTTATAAAAATTATGGAAATGGTTTGGCGCTTTTGCGACGGCGGTGACAAAAAGAAGCATGAAAAACAAACTCCGCCTGAAAATGTCACCCAAATCAGCGATATTCCATATATTGATGACGGCAACCATTACCACTTGTTAGATGTGTTTTATCCCTCAAATATGCAGGAGGGTGAAAAACTGCCGGTAATTATTGATATTCACGGCGGAGGCTGGATGTATGCGGATAAGGACTTGAACGATTATTATTGTATGAGCCTTGCCGACAGGGGATATGTTGTGTTCAATATAAGCTATCGCCTTGTGCCGGATGTTACCGTTAATGAGCAAATTCAAGATGTTGCTTATGCTTTACAGTGGATTGAGCAGAATATGGGCGATTATCCTTGCGATATGGAAAACATTATGCTTACCGGCGACTCTGCCGGCGGTCAGCTTGCCATTTACTCGGCTGTAATTATGCAAAGCGACGAGCTTCAAAGCACATTCGATACCGTTGATGTCCAAATGGACTTAACTGCAATATTGCTCACATCTCCTGTTGCTTTTATGAAGGACGGCGGGGCGTTCAGCATTTACACTAAAATTCTTTGGGGAGACAATTACAAGGATAAGGCAACATATAATTTTATGGATTTAGATGAAATTATTGATTATGCACCGAATTTGCCTCCGGTTTATCTAATTACCAGCAGCGGTGATACCTTAGCAAACAGCCAAACTCACAGGGCTTACGATTTGCTTCAGGAAAAGGGAGTTGAATCCTATATAGCCGATTACGGAAGCGAGTATGGCAAAAAGCTTCCCCATGTGTTCAGTGTTTTGTATCCCTTTGATGAGGCAGGAACTGACGCAATAGATAAGGCAACGGAGTTCTATCAAGATGCCATTGAGTCCAAATTAAATGTATAGTGATTTGTTATACAATGTGACAATTTTGTTATAATATTGTTCTTGAAAAACCAAAGCATATTTGGTATCATTTAATAGTACTAATTTTAGGGGGGATTATTATGAGTCCTATGTTACTTGTTACTGCAACTCTTGGGGATAAAATAGATACCGCATTTTATGCCTTTGATATGTGGGTATACAGTATTTTCGGCAGCCTGCAATGCGGATTTTTAACAGTCATTGCAAAAATCTTTACTGCCTTCGGTGATGAAAACTTTATTATTCCTATGGCGGTTTTGGGCGTGGTAATGTGCTTTTTCAAACGCACAAGAAAGTACGGCTTTTCACTTCTTTTTGCCATTGCAATAGGCACACTTGTAACCAATATTATAGTGAAGCCTACTGTTTTAAGAATAAGACCTTACAACACTCTTCAAACCAAGGAAATATGGGAGCAATACAGCGTTTGGTATAATAACGCAGGTGCTCTTTCCGAGTCGGATTTCAGCTTTCCGTCAGGTCATACAACCGGTGCCTTTGAGGTTGCAGTTTCGCTTGGACTCTGTCTCAGAGCAAACGGCCATAAAAAGCAATCGTATATCCCGCTTTGCATTGCAATTTGCACAATGGGAAGCCGTGTTTACCTAATGGTTCACTATGCAAGTGATGTAATCGGTGGAATGATAGTCGGTTCTCTCGCAGGTGTATGCGCTTATTACCTTGCAAAGCTTGTTTGCACAGTATTTGAAAATGTTAAATTCCTTGATTCAATAGACGCAGAAAAGTTATTTGAGCTTATTACTAAAAAGTCAATAAATGCCAAAGCAGGTGTCAGCGCAATTTTAGCCGCAGTTGTACTGTTTTTCTGCATTTCTTTTGTTCCTTCTCTTTCCGAGGGCGGCGACGCAGTACGCTGTGACTATTGTCCTCAGTATTTTGACGGTGCCGCTTATGATTGCAATAACGAGGCTAAGGTTGATGTTGATAAGGACGGAAACGTTACATACAGAGAGGATTATCCGGAGCTTGAGGGCTATGAGGGTAAGCATTTCTGTAAGATTCACTATAAGGAGCTTGAAGAACGCTCACAGAATAATACACAGACGAGAATCAACGAAATTGCACAACAGGCAAATCAATAAGTACACTTAACTCAAAGTAAAAACAGGCTTTTCCATGTTGGTGGAATAAGCCTGTTTTTTATTGGAAGAATTATTATTTTACGAACTTTTTCAATCTGTTACAAAGTATGGATGCAACGGCAATTTTAATTGCATCCGGAATGAGAAAGGGAAATACGCACCAGCCGAGAATTGTCATCAGTGACGCCGCGGTATTCGACTTTGCATATACATAGGCAAACCAAGCGGTGCCAAATGCGTAGCATACCAAAATTCCTATTACCATTGATAATGCCAATGCCCACAGCTTGTTGGTTTTATCGGCAGTAATGCCTACTATCAGTGCTGTAAAAATAAATCCGATTATATAGCCACCGGTTGTTCCAAGCAAAACTCCTATTCCGCTTGTGAAACCCGAAAAAACCGGCAAACCGATTGCACCAAGGGCAATGTATATCAGCGTTGATATTGTTGCACGCTTTGCGCCAAACAGACTTGCCACAAGGCATACTCCCATTGTTTGCAGTGTTATTGGCACCGTTAACGGAATTTTTATCCAAGAACATACTGCTATCAGTGCCGCACCCAAGCCTATGTACGCAATATCAATGGGCTTCACTTTTTTTGTTGCTTTTTCTGCTTTTTCATTATTGCTCATAATCTACCTCCTATTGATTATGTAAATATTTTAGCAATAAAAGCAGAATTGTCAACTAAATTTTCAAAACAGGTTTACAATTAAAAATGCATCCTAATTTCAGGATGCATTTTACTTATCTTATTTTAATTATCTCATTGAACACGGCGGTCATTTTCTTGCTGATACTCAAATCAATATGGAGTGAACCGAAATACCAATGATTATATTCAACGCTTTTCATAAGCTCCTGCAAATATGTGTTTAACGGAGTAAGGCTCATTTGCTGATTATTATGAAGTCTGATAAAATCCTTAGCAATGGCAGGGGCTTCGTGGGTGATAACATAGTCAACCTTGTAATCGTAATCCTTAAGATTTTGTGCACCGTTTAATAGCTCCTGTGCATTTGGCATTTCAGCCTTCCACCAGCTTTCGCCCTCGGTACGCATTTCAATATCGTCGCTTTCGCCGCCGCCCATGCAAAAAAAGGTTTTGTTTTCAAAGGTGAAAATTTCTCCTCTTAACAGATGATAAATATTCGGCGCGATTTTATGGGCGTTACCGCCTTTGAATCTGTAAGGCTGATAGCTGTTAAGAATATCAAAATTTTCGTGGGCTCCGTCAACAAAGCAAATGGTGTATTTCTTCTTTTTTAAGGCTTCAAGAGCGTTGTGCTCGCTTTTTGAGCCATCCCATAAAAAGCCGAAATCACCGCAAACGATTAAAATATCATTGTCGGTTAGCTTCTTTAATTTTGGGTTTTTGAAAAAGCTGATGTCGCCGTGAACATCACCGGTAATATATACCATAATTTCCTCCAAAGAAATTGATTAATTTAATATTTTACGCTTTAAATCCATTACTAAATGTGATAATATAATAATATAATTAATTCCAAGAGGTGTCAAGTCTATGAAAAAACTGTTATCGTTTTTTATGGCTTTTGTTATAGTTATTATAACTTCATTATGCGCTCCGTTTACATTATTTGCTCAGGATGAAAATGAAAAGGCTTCTGCAAATCAGGGAATGTATACCGTTACGGAGGATATTTATGCCGACGCATATATGCTCATTAGCCTTGATGACAATGAATATCCTGTTATTGCGGCAAAAAATGCCGATGTTAGAAAGTATCCTGCTTCTCTTACGAAAATAGTCACAACAATCGTTACACTGAACAATGTCAGCGATTTATCGGCAACTGCAACAGTATCACGCAGAGCCATTGAGGCTATGTACGGAACAGGTGCGCAGGTTGCAGGTCTGCAAATAGGTCAGGAGGTTACCGTTGAACAGCTTTTGTATTTAACAATGGTACATTCGGCCTGCGATGCCTGCCAGGTATTGGCGGAATATGTAGCCGGCTCGGTGGAAGATTTTGTAAAAATGATGAACGATTGGGTTGCTTCAATCGGTTGCACAGGTACAAACTTTGTTAATCCCGACGGACTGCATGACGACAACCATTATACAACCGCCTCGGATATGGCAAAGATTACTTTAGAGGCAATGAAAAACGATACCTTTAACAAAATTTCCGCAACTCAGCTTTACGAATTTGACGGACAAACCTTTGTTCACACCAATTTAATGCTTGATAAATACCATGTAACCTATTACTATGAGTATGCCGAGGGTATCAAAACCGGCTCCACCAGTGAGGCAGGCTATTGTGTAATAACCAAAGCGTCAAAGGACGGATATAATTATCTTGCGATTGTAATGGATTCCTCAATTCAGTTCCTTGACGGATATGATACCAAGTGTTCGTTTATTGATGCAAAAACACTTTTTGATTGGGCATTTGACAGCTTAAAATATGCAACGGTGGTTAGGCAAAACGATATTGTTTGCGAGGTTGCCGTTGAAAACGGTAAGGACGCCGACACAGTTCAGTTGGTTGCTGAAAAGGATATAACCACACTTGTGCCAACGTCACTTGACCCGTCGGCAGTAATCATAGAACCGGTTAACCCGCCGGAAAAGCTTGAAGCTCCCGTCAGTCAAGGTCAGTATATGTGCACTGCTGATATTATTTATGCCGGTCAAACAATTGCAACGGTTAATTTGGTTACTGCAAATTCTATTGAGCTTTCCACCTTTTTAACCATAATTAACGGAATTAAGAGCTTTTTTACAAATAAGCTTGTTATAGCCGTTTTAGTTATTGCAGTTTTACTTTTTATCACCTACATTACTCTTTATATAATCAGGCTTCGCAAGGAGAAAAGGCGAATTGCCGAAAAGCGCCGCCGCCAGGAGGAGCTTGACAGAATGAATGGCTATGATGATAAAGGCTACGGATATATTCCGCCGCCTAAACGCAGAAAGAAATAAAAATACGGCATAGGTTTTGCTTTCCTATGCCGTATTTCTTATCTGTCACAGTTTTTATTATAAATAATTCTTAATCCGTCAAGCAAAAGATTTTCGTCAATAATCATTTCATGCCTGCAGTTTTTCGCTATTGATTTTCCCAGTCCGCCGGTAACGACAACAGTTGCCTTTTCTCCCAGCTCCTGCTCAAACCTGTCAATAAAACCGTCAAGCATAACGGCCGTGCCTATAACTGCACCGCTTTTCATGCAATCAATGGTGTTTGAGCCAATCACCTTTGAGGGCGGAGCAATGTTGATTTGAGGTAATTGCGCTGTCCCTGAAGAAAGAGCGTTAATTGATGACTTAACACCTGCGGCAATCATTCCGCCGATGCAGGCGCCCTTTGAGTTTAATACAGTTCCGGTGGTTGCGGTTCCCAAATCAAAAATTATTGTTGGATGGGGATATTTTTCTTTGGCGGCCACTGCGCCTACAACAAGGTCTGCTCCTAAGGTTGCAGGGTCGTCGATTTCAATGCTTAAGCCTGTTTTAATGCCGGGTCCTACAACTATGGCACTGACGCCGGTAATTAATTTCACGGCCTTTTTCAGTGTACCCACAAGTGCCGGCACAACGCTTGAAATAATTGCTCCGTCAATATTAAAGGTGTTATGCAGGCTGAGAAATGAATGAAGCTTCATTGCATATTCCTCATCTGTTTCGTATATATTAGTGGAAAGTCTGCCGGAAACAATAATTTCCTCGCCGTCAAGCACACCCAAAACGATATTGGTGTTGCCCACATCAACTGCTAAAACCATATTTTCATCCCTCTGTTACTTTTTATTCATAGTAACATAATTTGTGCTTGATTACAATATCATATTTCTATTGACCTTTGATAATTTCGGGTGTATAATAACCTCGCATTGTATCCACAGAGGGAAAAAGTATTCCTCGGGGCAGGGTGTTTTTGTGTTTAGCACCAAGCTCTTGGAACAGTAGCAGAAAGGAAAATTTAATATGAAAACAAACACAAAAAAAATTGCCGGAATTGGCTTGTTTACTGCAATTGTTGTAGTTCTTCAGCTTCTCGGCAGCTTTATCCACTTTGGTGTATTTTCAATTTCACTTGTTCTTGCACCAATTATTGTCGGCACAGCACTTTACGGCGTTGGCGCAGGCGCATGGCTCGGACTTGTGTTCGGCGTTACGGTTCTTGCCACCGATGCAGGCGCATTTTTGGCAATTGATCCTGCCGGTACCGTTGTTACGGTTCTTGTAAAGGGTGTATGTGCAGGCGTAGGCGCTGGATTAGTATTCAAGCTTATAGAAAAGAAAAGCAGACTGGGTGCTACAATAGCGGCAGGTATTGCGTCTCCAGTTTGTAACACAGGTGTATTTCTTATCGGTTGCAGATTGTTTTTCTTTCCAACAATTAAAGAGTGGACTTATGCGGCCGCAAACGCAGAATTAGTTAAGACAATGACTCCCGAAGAGGTAACTAAAGCGGCGGCAGAAAGCGTAACAGCTACCCAAGCAATTACATTCCTTGTGGGTGCAAACTTTTTTGTAGAACTCGCTATTAACCTTGTTCTTGCAACTGTAATTGTAAAAATTATTGAAATCGGTCAAAAGAGCCTTAACAGTAAAAAGTCTGTTCAGCTTGAGGACAGCGTCGAAACAGAATAATTGTAAAAAACTGTAAAAATAAGAAGGGGCTGTAAAAAAACAGCGTAAATAAAAAATCGACTGCATTCTTTCCGAAAG
>JBJEPI010000072.1:0-34281 GCA_051881175.1 Eubacterium sp. | reverse complement strand
TCCGCCCGTTTATTTTGCAAATTTAGTTTTCCTTTGGCATTTCGTCTTGAGGCATATCCTCGTTTGGCCTTTTGCCTTCAAAACCGTTGTCATCCTTATTACCTTGCATTTTTCGGTCATTTCCCATTTTGTTATCGGCGCCCTGAGTGAACACAGTGTCCTTCAATTTTATATCAAAGCTATCATCGCCGATATTAAGCTTATACTTATTCTTTATCGCTATGTCGCCTGAGCTTATAACCACCGAATTAAAGCTCTTTTCGGCAGTTAAGCCAACCACCTTTTTACCTTTGGAATTTTCTAACACTATTTCCGTGCCTTTTTCATAGGTGGTTTCAAGATTGTACAGAATGGAGCATTGCGAGGATTCACTTGAAAATCCCATTGCCATGCCTGATGCCCCTAAGGCTACAACGGTTCCTCCGGAAATTTGCGGTGCAGAATTACTGTCAATTGCTCCGTTTCCGCTGTTTTCAGGTCCGTGAACTATAACCGTACCGCCTGTAACAAATAACTCTCCGTTTGAATCAATGCCATCTCCGTTTGCGTTAATAATATGACTTCCGCCACTGACGGAAATTCCGCATTGCACTTGAGCTGTGTCGGTTAGACTGTCTGTGGAATCTGTTGTTTCGTTATTTGATTGAGTTGCCGTACCGTCCTTACGCATACCGCCGTTCATTCTCTGTTCTGTTTGCAGGCTGTCGCTTCCGTCGGTGGCATTAATGCCGTCATCATCGGAAATAACGCTAACCTCTCCGCCTGTCAGGCTTATATATCGTCCCTCAAGCCCCTCATTGCTTTTAGCAATATTAACACTGCCGCCTTCAATTTTTAATGCAGAGCTTGCATGGATACCGTCATCGGCAGAAGAAATATTAACCGTTCCGTCTTTGACATAAACAAAGCCTTCTGTTTCGTCATCCTCATTATCAGCGTGAATGCCGTCTTTTTCAGCTTCTAAAGTAAGACTGCTGTTTGTAATTCGAACGCTGTCGTTTGCATCCAACGCATGCTTTTGTGCGGTAATATTGTAGCTTCCCCCGGTGATTTTTAAATTATCCTTTGAGGAAATGCTGTGACCGTATTTTGCGTTGATTGTTAACTGTCCGTCACCGTTAAGGGTTAAATTATCTCTTGAGTAAATAACAGCATTAATATTGTTATCGTCTATGGCTATATAGTCCTGAGTGTTTGACAGAAAATTCTCACCGAGACTTGTAATATACAGCTTATCAGCCTGCTTGCAATAAATTGCCGAGCTTGTATTACAGTTTATACTAACATCGTTTAATACAAGCTGAACCTTGTCGTTACCTGCGTCAACAATAATTTGTCCGTTAGAAAGACTGCCGCTGACCAAATAAACGCCCTGTTTTGAAACTGTAACGGTATCGCCGTTAACAGTAACATTTTCGGACGAACATTTTGATTTACCGTCTGCCAAATTGATTTTTATTGCTTCGTCCTGCTCATAGGTGTAATCCAAATCTCTGTCTTTAAACATATCATCGGAGTTAATAATACTGTCGACTATTGGATAAACAGTATCCTTAACCGATTTCACTTGATCTGATTTTGTACAAGCGCATAAGCTAACACAAAGAATCGTCGCCATAAACAATGCAAGAATTTTCTTTTTCATAATTTATCACCTATCTTGATTTTATACCTATATTTTAAACAAAAAAGCACTGTTTTTTAAATTTTGAGTTAAAAAAGTAAACAAAAAATTAACAACCCACTGTACTTATGCACGGATAAATACAGTGGGTTTTGCTGTTAATCAAGCTTGGTGTCATTTGAGGAAACACCCATTATTTCGTTTTTAAAGCTTTCGCAGTAATCATTCCAATAATCATAATCCGGATTATTGGAACGGTTTTCAATTTTGTAGTTATCGGCAATAATTCCGCCGATATAGCTTGTTGCCTTTAAAGCGCCGTAATAATTTAGATGATTTGCGTCGTAATCCCTAAAATCCTTTTTGAAATCAAGGCCGTACTCATCGTTGCAGGTGTTCATATCCACAAAAATCAGGCCTTTTTCGTTGGCAAAATTCTCAACGGCATTATGCCTTTGGTAATTCCATGATGTGCCGGAGGGCATTTCCAAAAGCATTACCTCAATATTGTTTTTCTCGCATATTTCAATCATTTTTTCAAGATTTTCAAGGCTGTCCGTGGGAATTTCCTCTACCTTGTCGCTTGGACGCATATAGCTGTCAATGCGAACCGGCTGAATATCGGCACAATATTTATATCCGTGTGAGCTGGGAGTAGCGTTTTTGCCCTTATCCTCACTGCCAATGGTTTTCCACTTGTCATGGTAGCGAAAAAGTGTAAAGGTTTTTTCAACATCACCCTCAAAGTGCTCCGGCAAAACCGTAGCCATGAAATCATCAAGCCTTTGTCTGATTCCGCTTGACTCTTCTTTCTTGCCGGCCGTTGCGCCCTCATAAAGCATATCAACCTCAATTATAACCAAATCCGGAGATTGCACCTCTAACAGCTCTTCCAGCATTTTGCATGCCCTAAATGTCTTCATCTTTCCGGCAGAAAGGAGAGTGCTTGTGTATCCGTATTCCTGCCAAAGGGCTGTTGGAACAAAGCCCGACATCAAGTCGCTGTTGCCTATTCCTGCAATTTGTAAAGTGTTTTCCGGATCCTCGGTATAGGAATAAGCCATATTGAAGCTGTTGCCGTAGCGAGTTGCCTTTTCATTTGAAAACAAAGCTTGCGATAAGGCGTAGCAAATCAAAACAAACGCCAATACAAAGGCAATAATTCTAACATATTTAATTGTCATTACCTTGTTTATTTTCTTCATAACAGTAATTATCTATCCTAAAATTTTGCACTGTTTTTTAACACGCTTGTAACAACTCAATCAATAAAAAAGTTGTTTTAACATTCAACGTTTGACAGGTTAATCTCTTTAAACTTGGCAACCTCGTCATTCCAATAGCCGGCGACCTCCGGCTCGTTTCGCCTATCACTGACGCCATAGTTATCACGAATGTAACCGCCCACATAATTTGTTACCTTACAAGCCGCGTAATAATTGAGGTGGTTGCCCCAGTCCCTAAAGCAGTCGGTAACGGAAATGCCAATGTCCTCATATTTAAGATTAAGGTCCAAAAATTCAACACCCAATTCGTCTGACAAATCCTGCACGGCATTATGCCTTGCATAAGTCCAAGAGGAAAATGTCGGCATTTCAAGAAAAAGGACTTGTATATCATTATCCTTGCAGTATTTTGCAAACTCTCTTAATGCATTTGAATTAGATGCAATGGGAATATCTCTTTCCTCTGTTTCGATCATATAATTTTTCGGTTTCATTTTTCGTACGGTATCGTTGTAAAGATAGCCGTGGGAGTATTTGCTCCTATCCGACAATTTTTGGTAATCTTTCCAAATATTATGAAATGAAAACAGCGAAAACCTGCTTGTTATTTTTGACTCAAAGGCGGCAGGATCCATAGTGTCAAAAAAATCATCAAATTTTGACTTGCTGCCCGGGGTAATAACCTCCTTCGGGCCCCTGCCGTCATAAAGGGTATCAATTTCAAGAATTACAAGCTTTGGATTTTGAACTTTTCTTATTGACTCCAGCATATCCTGAGCTTGTTGGACAGACTGATGCGAAAAGCTTGAAACAACGCTTGTAAAGCCATAATCCTCCCAAAGAGAAGTGGGCACAAAGCCGCTCCACATATCGCTGCTGCCAAGGCAAACAACATCCGTAGTGTTTTCAGGGTCTCTTAAATAGGCATAAGAATCGGCTCGCTTTCTGTTAAACTGCGAAATAACCTTTCCCGAAAAAACAGTTGCGGAAAGTCCCTGAATCAGCAGAGCAAAGGCAAGAAGAAAAGCTAAAACCTTAATATGCTGTTTTGTGAGACTTTTAACATTTTCTTTAGCCATAATCAGAAATTAGCATAAATCAGGTCAACCACACCGTAGCCTTCGCCGTATGCACCGAAAATAATAACCGCAAACGCCGCAAGCATAAACAAAACGAACTTAGCCGCATAAGGAAGCCTTGCTATCCTTTCTCTAATATTAATACCTTTTTCCTGTGCGATACTAACGCCAAGAACAATTGCCACGCCAACCGCAATAACTGCGTAATCTTTATTATTAAGACCTACAATTGTTGATGTGAACGAAAATTCCTCGCCGCCGGTGGCAAAAATTGCCTTGAGCATATTCTTCGCCTGAGTTAAACTGTCGGCTCTAAAAATAAGCATTCCGAAATTTACTATAACAAAGGTGCGAAGAACCTGGAAAATCTCAAAGCCCTTTGATTTTCTGTTTAGCTTTATTGCGTCGCATATTTTTCTAAACAAGGGTTCAAGGAACAGTCCCACCATCATAAGCACATAATAGTACAGACCGTAGGTTATGTATTTCCAACCGGAGCCATGCCAAAATCCGTTGCCAAACCAAACAAAGAAAAGTGCAACAGCCGTTGGTATTAGATTAGCATAATATGAATCAAATTTTTTTCTTGCCGCTTTTGACAAATTCATAAAAGGCTTGGACAGGGAAATAGGATAGAAAATATAATCTCTCAGCCAACTGCCCAGAGTTATGTGCCAGCGTTGCCAAAATTCATTAATTGTTTTGGCAAAAAACGGTCGGTTAAAGTTTTCAGGCATTGTTATGCCCATCATTTCACCGAGACCGCACATAACATCCATAATACCCGAAAATTCCAAATAGAGCTGAAGGGTATAGAATAAAATTGCCGCAACAACAGGGAAGCCTGTTATGCCGTCGCCGTTATCAAAAACTGCGGCTACAAGCATTGCCGCTCTGTCGGCAACAACCACCTTTTTGAAAAGTCCCCAAAGAACCCGCTGAGCACCGCTGACAATATTATGGGGCTCAAGCTTACCGCCCTGCTGAAGCTGAACTCCAAGCTGGTCATACCTTGCAACGGGACCTTCAACAATTGTCAGCATAAATGACAGGTATAACGCCACCCTGAAGGGATTTTTCTCTGCCGGATATTTTCCCCTGTGAACATCGGTAATATAGCTTACCGCCTGCAAGGTATAAAAGGAAATACCCAGCGGCTGAATAAACCTTGTGTGGTGTATTGCCGTTCCAAAAACGGAGTTTGCGGTATCCACAAAGAAATTGGAGTATTTACAGGTTAACAAAATACCCACTGTGCTTAAAACGCCAAGAGCCAAAACTCCCTGTTTATATAAGGTATAACGTTTTTTCAGTGCCTTTTTCTCATCGCGGGATAAGCCCTTTTTCTTTGCTTTATGTGCATCGTTCAGCTTTTGAAGCCAGAGACCAACGCCCCAAATAATAAGGGTTGAGGCTAAAAGCTGAAGAATATGTCCTTTGCCGGATATGAAATAAAACACATAGGAGCCGCAAAGGGCAACTACCCACTTTGCCTTTTGGGGAACGATACTGTATATGACAAAGGTTATACCGAAATACAGTAAAAAGAACGAAAAAGATGTATAGCTAATCATTCAAATTAATCCTCGTCCTCAAGTCTTTCAATCATTTCATAAATTGCTTCAACTGTTGCAAAATTCTCAGGCACGATATCCTGAGCGGTGATTTCAACATCGAATTCGTCACCAAGCTCGGCAACAAGAGAAATCATTGCCAGCGAGTCAAGGATTTTTTCGTCAATAAGCTTAGTTGTAATATCAATATCTACGCCCGGCTTAAGTTCTTTGATAATGTCGATAATTGTTTCCATAAAATTTTCCTCTTTTCATCAGTTTTAAGTTTTGATTTAAAATACAAGCTTGAGCCATTGAACCCAAACTCCAAACACCTCGCGGGTGAAAAAGGTTGCTTTTGTGTTAAATCCCGAGACCGACGGCAGTGAAGCCGAGGTCAGGCCGTTCTTTTTACAAATCATGGCCGCTCGCTTTTGGTGATAATCGGTGGTTGCCACTGCAACATCCGTGCTTAAATTATTTTCTTCAATAATTTTTTTACTGAACAAAATGTTTTCATCAGTGGAGGTTGACTTGTCTTCAATATAAAGCCGCTGAGGATCTATGCCGTCCTCAACCATAATATTGAACATACATTGTGCCTCCGACAGGTTTTCATCACTGCCCTGACCGCCGGATAATATTGCAACCGCGTCAGGATTTTTCTCTAAGTATTCGCTTGCCGCTCTTGTTCTGGCAACCAAGGCTCTGCTTGGGGTACTGCCCCAAATTCTGCAGCCTAAAACAATAACCGTTGTTTGGTCGGTAGCGGAATAATGGGAGTCATTTATAATGGAAGCCAAGGTTCCCAAAAACAGTATTGAAAAAGCCAGCACAACAGCCGTTACGGATGAAACAAAAGCCCGTCCCTTTTTTGATTTGCACAATTTCTTGATCCATTTGCATAATGGGTTAAAGAAAACGGCAACCAAAATCAGTATTCCGGCAACACCCAAGCCAAAGGCATTACCGAGATTTAAAATCTTCAGCCTTAACGGGCCTATGTACAGCCTGATAAGTATCAGTCCTGCCATTATCAGCAAGGCTCTGAAAATTAAGCCAATCCAAAGGGTTTTTGACCTTAAATCAATCTTTTTCATATCATTTCCTTTAACTTTTTACGATCGATTTTTCCGTTTTGGTTATGAGGAAGCTGCGGCATTTTTATCAGCCTGTTGGGTAAAAGATAGGAATTGAGCTTTTGGGACAGCTCCTGCATTATTTTTTCATCGTTTGTTTTGCGGGCCGAATAAATCAAAACGATTTTATCATTCGCCTCGTCATATACACAAACGCTTTCCTGCATACCCTCGCAGGCGCTTGCCGCCGCCTCAATTTCCCCAAGCTCAATGCGATATCCCATGTGCTTGATTTGGTAATCCTTGCGGCAAATATACATAATCTCGCCCCGTTCGTTTTCCTTAACCAAATCTCCTGTTTTGTAAACCTTCTCGGGATAAGCGGTATTCAGCGGATTTTGAACAAAGGCGGCCTCTGTTTTTTCAGGGTTATTGTAATATCCCGATGATAGGAAGGAACCGCGAACAAAAAGCTCGCCCTCCTCATTAACCTTGGCCCTTTCTCCCTTTTCGTTAACGATAACAACATTGCAGTTATCACAATGCCTGCCGATTGGCAGAGGCTCGTCGTCATTAAATTTTCTGTCTACAACATAGTAGGTGCAAATATCGGTGGTTTCCGTGGGACCGTAAAGATTTGCATATAATATGGAGTCGTCAAGATTTTCAATCCAATAGTTAAGCTGTTTTGTGGGCATAACCTCGCCGGCAAACAAAACAGTCTTTAAATATTCGGGCTTTGCAAATTTGAAAAGCTTTAAATTTGCAACAATGCTCATTGCGCTTGGCACCCAATAAATGGTGTTTATTTTATGCTGATTTAAAAACTCAACCAGCTTAATGGGAAACGTGAAAAATTGCTTTGGAATAATAACAAGAGTTGCACCTGCGCGAATGGTTGAATAAATATCGGTAACCGACATTGAAAAATAAAAGGGTGTTTGGTTGCCGAAAACCGTTTTTTCATCTATATTAAAGGTTTCGGTTGACCACTGACTGTATGCAATTACGTTTCTGTGGGAAAGCACCGCACCCTTTGGCACTCCGGTGGAGCCGGAGGTGTAAAGCGCATAAAGCGGATCTGTATCAATTTGAAGAGAACGGACTCTGTTCAGCGCATCTTCGTCAATTTTCTCTTGAATTAAGCCTTCAAAATCAAAAACATTTTCAACATTAAGCTTTAATGCGTTTTCATAATACTTTGAATCGGTAACAATTGCAACCGGATTAAGGGTTGAGAAAATTTTATTAATACGCTCAACCGGCATTTCACTGTCAATCACCACATAAAAATTACCGCTGAATACAACACCGAACATTGCCGCCGGAAGCTTTACGGTTTTGTCAAGATAAACGGCTATGGGCCTGTTCATTTCGCCAAGAGTGCAAAGCCTTGAGCCGATGGCCCTTGCCTGCCTCAAAAGCTGTGAATAGCTAAGCGCTCCGCCTTCGTCAACAAATGCCTCCTTGTCAGGATAAAGCCGTGCGTCATTCTCTATAAATTCAAGTATATTCTTCACTATATTCCCCCTCTGTTAGCTATCACTGTTTTCCAAATTCAGCTCAATTGTGGTAACAAAAAGATTGCCCTCGCGTACGGCGTTAAACCTGCCGCCGAGAATTTGCATTATTCTTGCACAGCTTCTAAGGCCTATGCCGCTGCCGAGAGCATCGCTGTTCTCCACAGGTACGTCGCTGATTTCAATAATAATTCTGTCGCTCTCCTGCCAAAGGGTAATTTCAATTGCTTGGTTTTTATCGGCATATTTTCTAATATTTGAAAAAACATTATCAAAAACCCTTTTCAGCATTAGAACGTCGGTTTCTATTTCCGCCTCGCTGAGACGGTCTTCAACCTCCACCTTAACACCCTGTTGCTGTAAAGACAGGGCCTGCTCGCCGATAATCTGCTGAAGCAAAAGGTGAGCTGAGGTTTTTTGAAGGTTAAGTTCTATTTCATTGCTTGTGTCATAAACAAGAAAATATTTGAAAAGCTTATCGCTCATTTCCTTTAGCTGATAAGCCTTTTCCAAAGAAAGCTGAGCACATTGCTTAATTAATTCAGTGTCTGCTTCTTCGTTAATAATAACCTCGTTATAGCCGATAATGGCAGTTAACGGAGTTCTTAAATCGTGGCTCATATTGGTAATAAGCTCACGGTTGGATTTCAGGCTTTCCCTCTCTTTTTCATAATGATATATAATTGAAGAACGCATATCCTCAATATTTGATGAAAGTCTGCCTATTTCATCGCCGGAAAAAGAGTCCAAGGGTTTGTTTATGTCGGTGGTGGCGATTTCGTCAACCTGTTGCGATAAGGTTCGAATGCGCTTGATAACCCTGTTGGTAAAGGCCAAAATAACGGCAAAAATTACAAATGCGGCCAAAATGACGCTGGCAATTGATGCCGCGTCATAGAATATCATTTCGCTGAAATCTATTATTATAATGTCGAAGCTTCCGTCAGCAAACTCAACACAGTGGGTTTCATCCGCTTCGTCTCTTTCAACCTCTCCCTCGCCGTATTCATAGGTGTTTTTATCGTCTACCACCAGCATTAAGCCTTGCTCGTCGTAAAGCATAAAATACTGATATTTGTATTCTCTGAACCAGCTTTCAATTTTATATGTATCCGTCGAGGCTATTTCATTGTCCTTAACATAGTCTCTAAAGCGTTCAACATCGCGGTCCACCCTCTGCTGATATCTATCCTCGTCGAGATAAAATTTATCTATAAAAACATTTGACAGATTATAGGCCGCGAAAAAAACGCTTACACCCAGCACCAAGGCAATGAAGGTTATTACTACAGACTCTATCTTTAAGGATTTAAAAGGCTTAATCCTCATAGCAATAGCCCCTTCCCCAAACAGTCAGGATGTGCCTTGGATTGGTGTAATCCTGTTCTATTTTTTTGCGAAGATTTAAAATGAACACCATAACGGTATTTGTACTGCTTTGCATAAATTTGTTATGCCAAACAGCCTCGTAAATCTCGCTGACATCAAAAACCCTGCCCTTGTTTTCTGCCAAAAAGCTTAACAGCTCCAGCTCCTTAAATGTAAGGCTGACCTTTTTGCCGTCTACAATTACAGCCCTTTCCTTTTTAAGGATTTCGATACCGTCTGTGGGTGACTCGTATCTCTTAAGCAGGGCTTTTACTCTAAGCAATAACTCAATTGTTGAAAAGGGCTTTTGCAAATAGTCGTCTCCGCCGCTGCCGTAAGCCTCAAGCTTGTCCTCATCGGTGGAACGGGCAGTTAAAAACATAATCGGGCAATCGGTTTTTTGCCTAATCTCCTTGGCGGCATCGGTGCCAAACATCAAAGGCATAACAATATCCAAAATCACTAAGTCGTATTTGTTTTTGCTTACCGACTCCAATGCGTCCTTTCCGTTTGATACCGTGTCGGTATCAAAGCCCTCTTTATTCAGCACAAGACTGATAAGGCTGAGTATTGCATCATCGTCATCGGCGATAAGAATTCTTTTTCTTTTCATAGCTTCAACTCCAAACCCGTGCTTGATTATACCAAATAAATACAAATAAAAAACAGTGCAGGTCAAAAGTTAAGAATTTTTAAGATATGGTTATTTCATAAATTTGTCAATTGCGTTGTTAAGCTCCTCTATCATTTCCATATCGTCATCCTCCACGGCGTGAACAATGCAATGCTCCAAATGGTCCTTTAAAATAACCTTACCTGTGTTGTTAATAGCCGATTTTACGGCGGCAAGCTGAATTAAAACATCACTGCAATCCTCGTCGTTTTCAACCATTTGCTTAACCTTTTGAAGGTGACCTATGGCGCGGGCAAGGCGGTTTGACACCTCATGTTTGTGCTCCTCGCTGTGATGATGGTGGTGCTTATGTATTTCGTTACTCATAGAAGTACCCTTTAGCTTAAGAACCTGCCCATAATGCTTGGACCGAAATCAATGTAATTTCCTGTTTGCTTTGCCGTTTCCTCGTTTATTGAGTCAACGCCGCTGTCGGTATCTGCCTCCTTGCTCTTTTGATAAATAAGGTAAGGCACCGGATCGCCGGCATGGGTACGGGTTACGATTGGAGTTGGGTGATCGGGCAAAATAAGAATTTTGTAATCATCGTATTTTTTAAGTCCCTCAAACAGAATAGGAAGAACTCTTGTGTCAATCATTTCTATGGATTTAACCTTGTTTTCAGGCTCATTTCTGTGACCACATTCGTCGGGAGCTTCAAAGTGGATATAAACCAAATCGTCGCCCTTTTCCAAAAGCTCAAGGCCTGCCTTGGCCTTACCCTCGAAATTGGTATCGATATATCCCGTTGCACCCTCAACCTCGGCAACATCCATTTTTGCACAGCCGCCAAGGCCTTTAATAAGGTCAACTGCGGAAACAACTCCGCCCTTTTTGCCATAGATGTTTTCAAAGCTGTCAAATGCAGGTCTTGTGCCCTCGCCCCACATCCAAATGGAATTGGCAGGACGCTTTCCCCTTTCCTTACGGGCAATATTTACAGGGTGATCCTTTAATAAATCATAGCTTTTTTTCATCATTAATATAAGTGGCTTTGCATTTTCACTGCTTGACAGGTACTCGGTTATTACCTTGCCTGTAATATCATGAGGCGGTGTCATTTTGCCCAGGTCGGTTGTTCCGTTATCCCAAATAAGACAATGACGGTAGCTTACGCCGGGATAGAACTTAAATTCATCGGTGCCAAGCTTTTCCTCAATATAGTTAATGAGAATTTCTGCCTCCTCGGTAGAAATGTCATCGGCGCAATAATCCTCAATGGTTTTTTGCTCATAGGGCAAATCATCCTCTGAAAGAGTAACCAAATTAGTTCTTAAGGAAACATCTGTAGGCTTCATATCAATGCCTATGGAAGCCGCCTCAAGAGGGCTTCTTCCGGTGTAAAATTTCATTGGATCAAAGCCCATAACGCTCATATTTGCAACATCGGAGCCGGGCTTTAGGCCTTCGGCAACAGTGCGGATTAAGCCAACCTCGCCATGCTTTGCAAGATAATCCATGTTTGGCTTTTTTGCAACCATCATGGGTGTTTTTCCGTCAAGTGCCGGTACGGGATAGTCGGCCATACCGTCATACAAAACAACAACATATTTCATAGTTAAAACTCCTAAAAATAACAGATTGGGGGCAGGCATTATCCTGCCCCCTCATAATAGATTAATTCAAATTATTTAAAGTAGCTTACGCCGCTTTCAAATATTTTCATATCCTTTTCACAAGGCACATTAGCATAAAGATTGTCGCCCTTACGCTCGCAGTGTCCCATTTTACCTAAAACTCTGCCGTCGGGAGAGGTTATACCCTCAACCGCACAAACCGAGCCGTTAGGATTAAACGGCATATCGTCAACAACCTTGCCCTCAAGGTTAACATATTGAGTAGCAACCTGACCGTTTTCGATAAGCTTTTTCATAACATCGTCATTAGCAACAAATCTGCCCTCGCCGTGGCTGATAGGCACAGCGAAAATGTCGCCTGCATTTACAGAGCTGAACCAAGGCGATTTAACACTTGTAACTCTTGTGTAAGCCATAGACGAAATGTGTCTGCCAATGGTGTTAAAGGTAAGTGTCGGGTCGTCTTCCTTTGTATCAACAATCTCGCCGTAAGGAACAAGACCAAGCTTAATTAACGCCTGGAAGCCGTTGCAAATACCAAGCATTAATCCGTCACGGCAGTTAAGAAGCTTTGATACAGCCTCCGAAACCTTAGGATTTCTAAAGGTTGTGGCAATAAACTTGCCTGAACCCTCCGGCTCGTCACCGCCGGAAAATCCACCCGGAAGCATAACAATCTGGCTTGATTCAATTTCGGCAACCATTCTGTCAATGGTTTCGTTAATTGCCGCAGATGAAAGGTTGTTAACCACAAGAATCGAAGTCTCTGCTCCTGCCTTTTCAAATGCACGGGCTGTATCAATTTCGCAGTTTGTGCCCGGAAACGCAGGAATAAATACCTTTGGCTTTGCAACCTTGTTTTTGGCTACAAAAATACTGCGTTCCTTATAAAGGGGAGCCTCGGCCGGCATTTTTGCCCTTTTGCCGGAATCTGTGGGGAATACCTTTTCAAGCTTTCCGCACCATGCTTCGATTAAATCATCGCAGGTGTAAACAGTGCCGTCGATAATAAATACCGAGTTATCATTTGTTGTACCGAGAACCGTTCCGTCAAATGCGTTTTCGTCTTTAAGCTCAAGAACAAATGAGCCCTGAAGAGGTGCAAACAGGGTTTCTGCGTCTAATCCCTGTGCAAAGGTGAAGCCTGTCTTGTTGCCGAATGCCATTTTACATACGGCAGCGGCGGCGCCGCCCTCTTTAACTACGCCGGCTGCAAGGATCGAGCCGTTTCTAACACCCTCGTAAACACTGACCATAAGGGCCATAGCCTTATCGTAAGCCGGAAGTCCTGTTTCATCATCAACGGGAATGGGCACAAGCTTTACTGTTGAGCCTGCCTGCTTAAACTGAGCAGATACGGTTTTTGAAGCCTCGCTCATACCCACAGCAAAGGATACGAGTGTTGGCGGAACATCAAGCTCATTAAAGGAGCCTGACATAGAGTCCTTACCGCCGATAGACGGTGTATGATAGCCAAGCTGTGCCGAAAGTGCGCCAAGTAAAGCAGCCGTCGGCTTGCCCCAACGGGTGGGAACATCATTAAGTCTTTCAAAATATTCCTGGAATGTAAGTCTTGCCTTGCTTGGATCACAGCCCACTGCCGCAAGCTTTGAAAGAGACTCCGTAACTGCAAATGCCGCACTGTGGAAGGGTGACCAGCGGCTGAGCTTTGGGATAAAGCCGTAGGACATTACCGTTGCACTGTCGGTTTCGCCCTTAAGCAAAGGAATTTTTGCAACCATTGCTTCTTCGGGAGTCAGCTGATAGGCGCCTGCGTAAGGCATAAGCACAGTTGCCGCACCGATTGACGAGTCAAATCGCTCAACAAGTCCCTTCTGTGAGCAAACCTCAAGACGGGAAAGGTTAGCCTTTAATGCCTCTGCATTTGACATACCCTTTAATGCCTCGGGCGTCTCAGTACGATAGCTGATATCGTCGATAGCGGCAATCTCTGCCTTGGCGTGTTGAACAACACCGTTTGTATTTAAGAAATCACGGGAAAGGTCAACAATCTTATCGCCCCTCCAGGTCATTTCAAGTCTGTTTTCATTAGTTACCGCTGCAACAACCGTTGCTTCAAGGTTTTCCTCGTTGGAAAGCCTTGTAAAGCGGTCAACATCCGCCTTGTCAACAACAACCGCCATTCTTTCCTGTGATTCGGAAATGGCAAGCTCGGTTCCGTCAAGGCCGTCATATTTCTTTGGTACTGCGTCTAAATCAATCTTTAATCCGTCTGCAAGCTCACCGATAGCAACCGAAACGCCGCCGGCGCCGAAATCGTTGCAACGCTTAATCATTTTTGCAACCTCGGGATTGCGGAACAAACGCTGAATTTTTCTTTCTGTAGGAGGATTACCCTTTTGTACCTCTGCGCCGCAGGTTTCAATAGATTGGCTGTTGTGCGCCTTTGATGAGCCTGTTGCACCGCCGCAGCCGTCACGGCCGGTTCTGCCGCCGAGAAGAATAATTACGTCGCCGTCCTGAGGCACCTCGCGAATTACATTTTCCTTTGGAGAAGCACCGATTACAGCGCCAATCTCCATTCTCTTTGCAACATAGCCCTCATCATAAAGCTCAACAACCTGACCGGTTGCAAGGCCGATTTGGTTGCCGTATGATGAGTAGCCTGCCGCCGCACCTGTGGTGATTTTGCTTTGGGGAAGCTTTGCGTCGAGCGTGTCCTCAAAGGCAGTGGTGGGATCGCCTGCGCCTGTTACACGCATGGCCTGATATACGTAAGCTCTGCCTGAAAGGGGATCACGAATGGCACCGCCGAGGCAGGTTGCCGCGCCACCAAAGGGCTCTATTTCTGTTGGATGGTTATGGGTTTCGTTCTTAAACTGAACAAGCCAGGGTTCCTTTTTGCCGTCAATCTCAACCTCAACATTAATTGAGCAGGCATTGATTTCGTCGCTTTCGTCAAGGTCGTTAACATATCCCTGTTTTTTAAGTGCCTTTGTACCGATACAAGCCATATCCATAAGGCAAACAATTTTGTCTTTTCTGTCGCCGTATAACTCGGCTCTTACGGCAAAGTAATCCTCAAGCGCCTTTTCGATAGCCTTTGAATACTTGCCCTCGTCGATTTTTATTTCATCAAGCTGAGTGGCAAAGGTAGTGTGACGGCAGTGGTCCGACCAGTATGTGTCAATAACCTTTACCTCTGTCAGCGAAGGATCGCGATTTTCGTCATTTTTAAAGTAGTCGCGAACCCAGCACAAATCGGCAACGCTCATTGCAAGCCCCATTTCAGCGTGAAGCTGAGCAATTTCGTCGTCGGTTTTACCGATAAATCCGTTAAGTCTGACAATATCCGCCGGCACATCGGCCTTAATATCCAATGATTCGGGAAGCTCCATTGAAGCAACTCTTGATTCAACGGGATTGATTATGTACGCTTTGATTTTTTCAAATTCCCCGTCGGTAATATCTCCCTTAACGGCAATTACCTTTGCAGAAGCAACAACCGGACGCTCACCGGCTGTTAAAAGCTGAATACATTGTGCCGCACTGTCTGCTCTTTGGTCATACTGACCGGGAAGATACTCGGTTGCAAAGCATTTCCAATCGGCCGGAATAGATAATTCATAACAAATATTATCCAAATTAGCCTCGGAAAACACCTGACTGACCGCCTGCTTAAACTCATCCTCGGTAAGGCCCTGTGCATCATAGCGGTTTATGATTCTTAAATCCTCAAGGGCGGTGATACCAACATTGCCGCGAAGGTCGGCCAAGGTTTGTCCGGCCTCAATGTCGTTACCTTTTTTCTTTTCAACAAATACTCGATAAACCTTTGACATATTTGCTCTCCTTGTTTTTACAATATTATACAGTTAATTATAATAGCATAAATTAACATTAATATCAACAATTATAATTGCAAGTTTTTCAATGTTTTGTTAAACGGTTTTTTGCACAAAAAAGAGCCTGCTTGCGCAGGCTACAAATGTGAAATATGTACTATATATCAATGTCAAAATCGTTATCAAATCGCATTGAGGTTATATCACGCAAAAGACCGATGGTGCTTTTTTCGCCGTTGTCGCCGTCAATGATTTTACGCCGATCAACAACTACAAGATATTTTCCGCTCTTGGTCCTTACGGAATAGGTTAGCTTTGCCGTGTTTCCTTTTTCCGCCTGAACATTGAGAGTATGGGTTGCCATTGCCACCTCTCTGTCAATCATTAATCGGGTTAAATCACCGTTAAAGCCCTCAAAAAACTCCTTTCGGGTAAAGCCCAAAAGCTTCATAAAATCAGAGGAAACAACGTTCAGCTTAAAGGGTGAATCAAGGTCTGCGCAAAACAAAGGTCCCGGCAGATTTTTAAACAGCTTAACCATTAAATCGCTTTGCCGATCGGCCTCCTCCTCGCCCTGCTTAATCCTTTCAATATTGGTAAATATAGCGTGGAAAATAGGGCAATTATCCTTGTCATATCGCTGGATTGCCGAGTTCATTTTACACCAAACATAATTGCTGCCGTGATTGCGAATTCGCACCTCTAAATCAATGGGTTTTTTGGTTGCCATGGTGTTGCCAACCGCCTGAAATACAAGGCTTTTATCATCCGGATGGATAAGCTCGTCAAGGCGATAGGCCTGTTTGTTGTAGCTATCCTTTGTGGTACCGAAAAATGTACAGCAGGCCTGATTCATATACAGTGCCTCAAAGTGCATATTTTGGTTAACCTTAAACAAACAAACGCCGCCCTCAACAAGGTCAATAAGGTGGTTCATCTCCTTGGCACGAGCCTTTAATTCCCTTGACTTTTCAACGGAACGCGACACATCGGCAAGGGTTAAATAGCAAAGGGTTGTTCCCTCTAAATTTCTGCCGGTGCAATGAACAAAAACCACCCTGCCGGCGCTGTCTTTTATATTAAAATCCACATAAATATAAGGGGAGTTCTTTTTGCACAGAGCGCGCATAATATTTTCCCTGTCCTGAGGTATCAGCACATCGTGCAAAAACAATTTTCCCTGTTTAATTTTAGATGGATGTACTCCTGTAAATTTTGAAAAATGGCTATCGGAATCAATAACCCTTAAATTATCAGCCTTATCAATAACGCAGGACATAAATTCAACATCAAATGCCAAATTATCATTTTCGCCCGTAATCTCACACCCCTCCTACATAACTATATTTTGCTTTGCAACAAATTATTTGTCGCAAATACATTTATCTTTGTTAATTATATCACAAAGTTTTTGGCAGTTCAACATTTGCGCCGTAATGTTAATTGTTTGTTTAATAATGATTACAGTTTCTTCTTCAAAATGAAAAAAATGTAAAAAATAATGTGAAAAACCACCAAAAGGAGCTTGTAAAATTTATAGAATATGCACATTTAAAAAAAAGGCAAATGGGTATATAATGTATGTAATAGTATCTTTATTTAATATAAATATACTAAACATACAACGATTTTGGAGGAAAGAAAAATGAAGAAAGGATTGCTGCGCAAGGGCATAAGCATTTTGCTGACGGTTTTATTGGCTGTAAGCGGAATAATACCGGCAATGTCGGCCTTTGCTGCAAACGGTGTTGAAGGCTATTATGACCTTCAAATATTCTACAAGGAAACGCAAACCATGATTCCAACCTATGGCGACGACGGCGAAACCGAGTACATAGAATATATGTACGAGGGCGATGAGCTTGAACTTGAATACAAGCTTATTGACAGTGTATTTCCCGATAACGGCTATGTTAAATGGTACAGCGAAAACCCTGTTTTGGTTGATGTAACAAGTGCAGGCGTTATCAAGGCCTTTGATTCATCAAAGGGTGCCGTTATTCAAAGCTGGATTGATAACGAGGTTAAGCCGATTCCTATTATCGGTAAGGCCATGGGTGCATTGCTTGAAAAGGCTTTGTTTAACGAATATGTTGACCTTGACTCCATGGATACCGAGGAAATCGTGGAATTGGTTGTCGGCGTATTCGGCTCGGACTCTGCCCTTGCCGAGTATATAGAGGCTTATCAGGGTGAGCTTGTTGACTCATTGCGTGAATATCTCGACAAGGTAAACACAGGTATCCACTGCGTTCTTTATGACGGAAATGACAAACCGGTTGCCGAGGATGTATTCCACGTTACAGTTAAAAAATGTGAGGAATGGTATGCAAATTTCCTGCCAAACGGCACTCACATTACCAACAAGGCACAGATTGACACCACTCAGGCAGTGGGCAATTCCGTTCAGCTTTACGCTATCACAACTCCTCAGCGCCTTGGCTTCGGTACTGTTTACTCTGTAAAATCATCATCGATATTCACTACCGGCAAGGTGGTTGCAACGGTTACGGACGACGGTCTTGTTACCTTTAAAAACAAGGGAACCGTTACTATTCTTGTTTCTCCCAACTCCGAGGAAGTAATCGAAGCTATTTTGGAGCTTGTAAACTACTTTTATGCTCTTGAAAACACAGGAACTCTTGATACCGACCAAATAGCCGACATTCTTATCAAGTATATGGGTGTTGATATGAACAGAAATGTTCTTGCCGGCTTGTTGGACGCCGCCTTTGCAATCAAGGATATTGTGGGCGACACTGCAGACCCTGTTCAGCTTACTGCAACTGCTGTTGAAATAGTTGCCAATATTGTCCTCCAAATGGCATATAACGATTCAATCACATTTAACGTTGTAGACGCACAGCCGATTACTGACTTTAGTATCGAGGGCGCAACCTCTGTTAAGGAGGGCACCCAGATTCAAATGAGCATTACAAATGTTAAGCCTTCCGCCGGTAACACATCGGATATAACCTGGACATCCAGCGATCCTACAATCGCAAGCGTTGATCCTAAAACCGGCATAATCACCGGCCTTGACGCAGGCGGTTCGTTAGGTAATCTTTCAAGTCAAGCCTGTACTATTATAGCTACCTCGGCCGCAAACAACGTTTCAAAATCCGTAACCATAACCGTTACGGGTAAAACCGGTAAATACATATCGGGAGTTGATATTAACGGCTTAGCTCAGGTTGAAATCAACGGCGAAACCGATTACACATACACCATCTATCCGCAACGTGTGGCCGACACCAATAACCTGTACATCACCTGGGGTATGGTAACGGATACCGATGAAGACGGCAATCCGGTATACAGTTGGGCAAATGAAGAAGAGGCCGTTAATGACGGAATAGGTCAAATTGACCATTTAGGCCATTACACGGCAATCGGCGGCGGCAAATCCACCATTGCTCTAAGGGCCGTAACCGGATACTATCTGTCAAACGGCGAATTCTATGAAATTTCAAGCCATATCGCCACTAAGGAGGTTGCAACGGGTATTCCTGTTGACAGTATTCAAATTAACGCTGTGGGCGCCACATCAAACGGCTCACTCAACAGAGATAACACTGTAAACATAAACGGCGTTGATTACGAATATGTAACCATACACAAAAGCGTTATAGAGGGCTACGCAGGAAACGGTGCAAAAATAAGTGCAACTGTTTACCCCTCCAATGCAACAGACCAAACCCTTACCTGGGTGGTTGATAACGGCTATTACAGCATTAAGGATTTAGCCGATGACACACATTCTTTAAGTGTAACCCAGAATGCCGGCCACGAGGTAGCCGACACATTCAATATCTACGCCGTATCTGCGGACGGAAAAATAAAATCAAATGTAATTACCGTTTGTGTAACAAGAAACTATGCAAACGCAAATGTTATAAACAACGACAATATTGAGGTTATCCGCGGTCAATCCGTTGATGTTGAGCACACTCTCAGCTTTGACGGCTCTTGGACCGGCACCGCCTATGCCTGCTATAAGGCAAACTGGTACTCTTCAGACGAAAGCATTTTCAGCGTTCAAACAAAGACTAACGACAACCGCGACGGCAGAGTAACCGGTAACGATGTAGGCATTGCAACCCTTTACTGCGTATCCGCTGACGGCGGTATTGTTGACACGGCAACCGTTACGGTTAAGCCGGACAAAACTCATTTAAGAGAAATTGTTGATTTATGCGATAACGCAAATATTGAGCGTACAGCAGAAAACAAAAAGCTTTATCAGCAATATATGAAAAAATTGGATTTAGCTTATGCTGTACTTTATGACCAGGATATGGCCTCGCAAACCACCTGTGACACCTATGCCGATGAGCTTTTATTGGCATTTTACAGACTTGGCGGTTTTGTGGGCATCAACAGTGTTGATATTTGCGGAACAAACAAGGCCGAGCTCAGCAGCGACTTTGTTACCGTTAAGGTTGGATCAACCACAAATTATACCAAGTACAGCTATGATTTCGACTACACGGTTAATCCCACATCGGCAATGTATAGCCAAATCGAATGGACTTCATCAAACAGCAGTATTTCCGTTGATAAAAACGGAAAATGCACTCCAACCTCTAACGATCCCTGCAGTGCAGTAATCACCTGTACGATAACAGACCACATGGGCAATTCGGCATCCGACAGTGTCACTGTTGCCTTTGCAAGAACGGTTGCAACCGGCATAACCCTTGACACAAACACAATTGTCGGCGGTAAGGTTGGCGAAACAAAAACCATCACCGCTACTGTTGAACCCACCAATCTTTTGGGCAACTCTACTGCCTCCTGTAAAGATGTTGTTTGGTCAACCAGTGACGAAGGTGTTGCAACCGTTGATTCAAACGGAGTTGTAACATTTATCTACGGCGGCGATTGCGAAATCACCTGCACAACAATGGACGGAGGATATACCGCAGTTTGTCAGGTAAACGTTGTTACAAACTACGATCCTTTGCAGCTGCTTATTGACCAATATAATGACCTTGGCCTAAATCCGGACAGCTTTTATCCGGATACCTGGGAGGTTTATACTGCGGCCATGGAAAAAGCCGGCAATATGATAGCTACAGGCGGCTATTCTCAAAAAGAGGTAGATGCAATGTACGCCGAGCTTGAGGCGGCATACAAGGGACTTAAGAAATACTACTACATTCAAAACATTGAGCTTTATCTTGACGGCGAGCAAACGGCTGAGTTCTATCAATATGACTTAAGCTTGCTTAAAGAGGGTATCAGCTACAAAAATGCTACCTTGGATTTAAATGTAAGACTTTATCCAAACAATGCGTCGTATAAAACCGTTCAGTGGGAGTCATCAAACACCGACATTTCCGTTACCACAGAGGGTGTTTGCTCTCCTACCGTTAACTCAAGCTGTTACGGTATGATTACCTGTACCGTTACCGACCATTTCGGTAATGTGTTTACAGACAGCGTTTGGGTTTCATTCTCTTACTACCCGGTAACTGCACTTGTTTTGAGCGATACAAACATTAACGGTGCTATCGGCGACACTTATCAGCTCGCCTGCACTGTTGAGCCTACCGGAACATCGCTTACTCATATCGGAGCCGCCTCAATCCAAGATTATTATTGGGAGTCGGACGATGAAAATGTTGCAACCGTTGACCAAAACGGTTTGGTAACATTCGTAAGTGCAGGCTCAACAACAGTTAGAGCCGTGTCCTACGACGGCGGTATTACCGGCGAATGTCGGGTTTCCACCGAGGGTGACAGGTCCGCACTTAAAGAAGCTCTTGAAACCTATTCAAACATTGACTACACTCAATATGACTATGATTACGGCGTAGCCTTCCAAAAAGCCTATCAGCAGGCTGAAGACGCTTTGTCGGATTTAAGCCTAAATCAGGAAAGCATTGACGCCGCGGCAGAAAACCTTATTACTGCCGGAGAGGAGCTGTTACAGCATCCGTACATTTTGGTTGAAAGCATTGATTTAAGCTACACCACCTATAAGCGCAGTCTTACAGGTTCATCATCAACTGTTGCAAGCGGAACCATCAGCTCCACCGATTCGTTGTCGGTTAACCTTTCATCCAATTACTCAAACTACAACAACTACAACGATATTGAGATTACTGCGGCGGCCAGCCCAAGCAATGCGATGTATAAATCCATTACCTGGACGGTTGATGAATCCACAAGAATGAACACATCTGTCAGCGACAGAACAATTAAGCTGACTCCGTCTAAAAACAGCGAGGGCGGTTATGCAAAGCTGACCGTTACCACAGTTGACCATTACGACAGAGTTTGCAGCCGAACAATAAACATTGTTATGGCTGATAAAATCTGCGGCGGCTTGGCTATTACCGAAAGCAGTTTAAATCTTCCTGCAACCGGTGAAGGTCAACAGCTCACTTACTATACATCGGGCAATTCGGAGTTCCCAACCATCGTTTGGACCAGCAGTGACGAAAGCGTTGTTACAGTTGACCAAAACGGTTACGTAACGCCTGTTGATAAGGGAACTGCAGTCATTACCGCTAAAACCGTTGACGGCGGCTATTCCGATACGGTAGATGTAACAATTTACACCGATTTCAGTGAGCTTGCCGGCAAGGTTACGGAATATCAAACCCTTGTAAACAATTCAATCGGTCAGCATATCTACACCGAAGCTACCCTTTCCAACCTTTCAACCGTTGTTGCAGAGGCTAAAACAATGGTGGACGAGGGTAAGGCCACTCAGGCAGAGGTTAATGAAATGCTTTCAAGGGTTAACGACGCTTACAATGCCCTGATTCCTTATCAGGCAGTTAACGGTGTTGTTATCACCTACGAGGAAAACAGCTATGTAACCTCGCCTAACGAAGGCTACATTAGATTCACAAACGCAACCCTTAACGGAAAACAAATTCAGCTTGTTGCTAATCTGCTTCCCGATGAAAACGCTATCTATAATTCAATAACCTGGGAGTCTTCAAACGAAAATGTCAGCGTTGATTCCTTTGGACTTGTTACAAACAAAACCTCACCGGCTAAGTATTCGGTAATTACCTGCACCGTTGAGGATGAGTTTGGAAACACCTATTCATCAAGCGTAACGGTATCCTTTGTTAGATACGGTGTTACCGCTGTAACCTTTGATGAAGAAATGATTTACGGTGCTCCCCAGGAGGTTAAGCAAATCAAGCCAAACCTTAATCAGGCAAGCACTACAATTGCTACATCAAAGGTTGATACATGCATGTATTCATCATCAAACGAAGATGTTGCAACCGTTGACGAAAACGGCAATGTTACCTTCTTAACTCAAGGCACAGCTGTTATTACCGTTACCTCCTGTGACGGCGGTTATGTAGGAACAATTAACGCCTACACCACTTGGGATACCACCGCTCTTCAAGCGGCTATCGCCCAGGGAGAAAGCATTACCTACACCGATTACGCTTATACTCAGGGTATGGCATTTAAGTCTGCCCTTGACACTGCAAAGAGCGTTTATGCTAACATTTATGCAACTCAGGCAGAAATAGACGAAGCCTGCTACAACCTGCAAACAGCAATTACCAACCTTGAGGGCAATGAGTTTGTTCTCCCTGAGCCTACAATTACAGTTAACGGCAAAGCAATTGAGAATAACGCATCTTACGAGGTTGATGAAAACGGTCAGGGCATTATTGATGTTCAGCTGAATGACGGCGCAATGGTTAAATCTATGAGCTGGTCGGCTGCTGACGAAAACGGAATCACCGCTGAAAACGGCGAAAACAACCAATTTGTTTTGACTAAGACCGCCGACAGCGGATCTGTAACCGTAACACTTACAATTGTTGATGATTACGACAGAGAAACAACATATACCTACACCGTTAAGCTTGTAAATGCAATAGTCAATATTACATCCATCAATCTAACCGTTAACGGCGAGGAAACAACCGAGTCATCATACAGCGAAACCGGACTTGGAACATATACCAACTTTAACGGAATACAGCTTGGCTATGTTGCTTATCCTGAGGACGCAACAGACGCGGCTTCTGTAAGCTGGACTTCATCGGCGTCAAACTACGTAACTGTCAGCAGCACCGGTGCAATCAGCCTGACTGCTGCCGGCAAGCTGAAATCAACCAACGTTGCCGTTATTACATGTACTGTAACAAATGCCGACGGCTCAACGGTTTCAAAATCAATAACCATTACCATTGCAAGATAAGGAGGATTGCTTATGAAAAAGAATACTAAAAAAAGCATATCCGCCTTACTTGCCGTGGCTTTACTGCTAAGTTCGATAGCAATGGGATTTTCCGTTCAGGCGGCGGATTCCATTGCAATCAACTCAACTAATTTCACCGACAGAAATTTCAGAGCGGTAGTATCAAATTGGTATGACGAGGACGGCGACGGTTATCTTTCACAGGAAGAAATTTCGGGTGTTACTCTTATTTCCGTATCGGGTATGCTGGTTGACACCTGCGGCGACGATGCTCAAATTGCAGATTTAAAGGGCATTGAGTATTTTACCGATTGTAAAAGGCTTCGTTGCGGCGGTATCGGCTTAACCTCTCTTGATGTTAGTCAAATGCCCCAGCTTGTGGAGCTTACCTGTGCCGGTAATGAGCTCACAACACTGAATGTGAGTGCAAACACAAATCTTGAATGGCTTAACTGTTCAAGTAATTCGCTGGGATATATTGACGTTAGCAAAAACACAGCTTTAACAAGGCTTGACTGCTATGTTAACAGCCTTACCGTGCTTGATGTAATCCCGCTTAAGAATCTTACTATTTTAAGATGTCAGCGTAATGAGCTAACAAATCTTGATGTCAGCACATGTGAAAATTTGCAAACCTTAAACTGTGCCGATAATCACCTGAAAGACCTTGATTTGTCAAGTAACCTGTTGCTTACCGAAACAACAAATGCCTTTATCGGCAATCAAACCGTTTCTTCAACGGCACAAATTAAGGACGGCAAGGTTCTTGTGCCGCTAACCGTAAAAAGCTCGGCAAATATTATTTCTACCTCTCTTGATAAAACAGAAATTGTTGACGAAGTGGAAACAGTTGTTCTTGCTTATGTGGGCACGAACTTTGTTGCCGATTCCATCGACGAAATAGTTGACGGTATTGATTACACATACAGCACAGGGCTTGCAAACGCCGAAAATATGAATGTTCATATTAACGTTAACCGTGATTTTTATCAGGTTAAATATTACACGGACAGCGCAATGCAAACCTTGATTAAAACAGAGGTTGTTACCGCAGGCGAAGCAGGAAATGCTCCCGAAATCACCGACGTGCCTCAGTGCAAGGCCTTCAGTGATTGGAGCGAGGATATCAGCTGTGTTAACGGCGATATGAATGTTTACGCCGTTTGGACTGACGACCACGATATCCAACTTTTAAGCTTTAATGACAATGTTTTGGAAATTAACTGTACAAAATGCGGCGATGCTCAGGAGCTTCACCCGTTCAGCTCTTTAGCTGATAAAAGGGTGGGAGACAGCGGATACGTTGCAATGGCGGATATAAACGCCGACGGTATAATCAACGGTAAAGATTTCGCAAGACTTTTAAAAATGTTTAAATAACAAAAAAGGGCTACCGGAATTCCTTAAGGATGTGGAATTCGCTGTGTAGCCTTTTTTTGACTTAAAATACAGTGCATATCTGCTTTTGGGCATCAAGGGGTGAATACTGCCACCTGTCTATATGTGCCGAATCAACATAATATTCTAAGGGTTGAGGTGGCGCAGTTTCGTTAAAGCTGTTAACCACAACCAGCTTTATCTTCATTTTCTCAGGTATTATGGATTTAATGAAAACCGAAACGCTTTGACCAACCTTTACACCCTCGCAGGATTCAGCAAGGCCTGCAAGATTAGGAGACAGTTCAACAAAAACGCCGTAGCTTTCAACACTGCGTACAACACCTGTCACGGTTTCTCCCACTGAAAAACGGCCGGCGTTTTCACTCCAGGTACCCAACAGCTCCTTTAGCGAGAAGGTAAGCTTGGTCGCTTCACGCTTTTTTAAAACCGCTTTAATTTCCTGTCCCTCATAAAGTCTTTGGTTAGGGTGGCTTATTCGTGATACCGAAAGCATATCTATCGGTATAAGCGAATTTATACCCGCACCTATATCTATAAAAGCACCAAAGGGCTCAAGGTGAGTTACTCTTGCGTCAATGATGTCCCCCTGCTGTAATTTATCAACATATTCTTTAAGGCAATCAAGCTGTACACTTCGTCTTGACAAAATTGCAATAGGGTTATTCAACTCATCTCTATGTATACCCTTAACTCTAAAGCAAACCCGTTTATTAACCTTTGAAATTAAGGCAATATCTCTAACGGTTCCCTCGATTATTCCAACAGCCCCCTCGCTGTACGGAATAACGGCGCCTATGCCGCCAAGGTCAACATGTAAATTATGTTCTTTATCACACAATATAACCCTGCCCTCTAAAATTTCTCCGGTTTTAACAGCGGCTTTTACATCCTCCAAGGTGTCAAGTCTTTTACAAAGCTCCGGGCATATTCCCTCTGGGTAATATCTCATTCTCTCATTCCTCTTTTTGTCCTGATAACATTATGTAATTAATTATATGATTTATAAATCTTAATTATGTTGATAAAGATAAAACAAGGTGGTATAATAGAGTGGTTAAAAAGAAATTTGTGAGGTTATTATGAATGTAAATGTAGGCGATATCTTAACTATGAAAAAGCCACATCCTTGCGGCAGTAAGCAATTTGAGGTTTTACGAATCGGTGCAGATTTTAAAATCAAATGCCTCGGTTGCGGTCACGAGGTTATGGTGGCACGCTCAAAAATAGAGAAAAACATTAAACATATAGGAGATTAAAATATGTTTGACAAGCTTACTGAAGTAGAAAAAAGATTTGACGAGGTTAACGAGCTTGTTTGCAGGCCGGAGATTGTTGCCGATTTAGAGCAATACACCAAGCTGATGAAGGAATTAAAGCAGTTAACCCCTGTTGTAGAAAAGTTTAGAGAATATAAAACAGCGAAGGAAACCTACGAGGAGTCCCGAGAAATGCTGGGCGACAGCTCTCTGGACGCCGATTTTGCCGAAATGGTTAAGGAAGAATTTGAACAGAGCAAGGAGGATATGGAACGTATCCAAGAGGAGCTTAAAATTCTTCTCCTGCCCCGTGACCCTAACGATGACCGAAATGTTATTATTGAAATTCGCGGAGGAGCAGGCGGCGAGGAATCAGCGCTTTTTGCCGGCGTGCTTTACAGAATGTATTCCATGTATGCCGAGGCAAAGGGCTTTAAAACCGAGGTTCTGTCCGCCAACGAAACAGGTCTTGGCGGCTACAAGGAAATCAGCTTTTCCGTTGACGGCGACGGCGCATATTCGCGCTTTAAGTTTGAATCGGGCGTTCACAGGGTACAGCGTGTGCCTGAAACCGAAAGTCAGGGAAGAATTCACACCTCAACCACCACCGTTGCTGTTTTGCCGGAGGCAGATGAGGTTGATTTTGACCTTAATGAAAAGGATTTGCAAATTGACACCTTCCGTTCAAGCGGCGCAGGCGGTCAGCACATTAACAAAACATCCTCGGCCATTCGTATTACCCACATTCCAACAGGCACTGTTGTTGAGTGTCAGGACGAAAGAAGCCAGCATAAAAATAAGGAAAAGGCAATGAAGGTTTTGCGTGCAAGGCTTTATGACGCCGAAAAGGCAAAGCACGACGCGGAAATTGCAGGCGAACGTAAGGCTCAGGTGGGAACAGGCGACCGAAGCGAAAGAATAAGAACCTACAACTATCCCCAAGGCCGAGTATCCGACCACAGAATTAACCTAACTCTATATAAGCTGGAGCAAATTTTAAACGGCGACCTTGACGAGCTTATTGATGCCCTTATTACGGCAGATACCGCCGAAAAGCTAAAGGCTTCAGGCGAAGAATAACCCCGGGGCTTCTCTTGTTAAAGACATAGGTACCGCCAAAACCCAAAACTGCCTCCCTTGTTAAAGGGAGGGGGACCGCTTGCGGTGGAGGGATTCACATTACACCAACAATGTTCAAGACCTTTCCGGTCATTTGCTCTTATATGTATTTCACCTCGACAATACAGTCAAAAAGGAGAGACTTATTTGTATAAACACAATTCGAAGCTAACCGGCAATGCAAAAAAGCTGAGAAAAAATATGACAAGAGAAGAACGACATTTGTGGTATGATTTTCTCAGGGAATACCCTATAAGATTTTTGAGACAAAAAGTTGTTGATGACTATATAGTAGATTTCTATTGTTCAAAGGCAAAGCTTGTAATTGAGCTGGACGGTTCACAGCATTATGAAGCTTATGGTTTACTTAAAGATAAAATCCGAACGCAACGAATTGAAAGACACAATCTGACAGTTTTAAGAATACCAAACAATGAAATTATGAACAATTTTGACGGAGTATGCGAATATATTGATAATTATGTAACCAAATCCCTCCGTCCCTCCCTTTAACAAGGGAGGCAAAAAGGTTAAAAAATGGAGATTAATTGCAAATTAACAAATTTAATTGAATACATACCACAGAAAAGGTAAAAATATGCAAACCAAGATATTTACTACAAGTGAAAAAGACATTGCTCTTGCCGGTGAAATATTAAAAAACGGCGGCTTGGTGGCGTTTCCCACAGAAACGGTTTACGGTCTTGGTGCCGATGCATTTAATGAAAATGCCGTTAAAAGTATTTACACAGCTAAGGGAAGGCCCTCTGACAATCCGTTAATAGTTCATGTTGCGGAAAAGGACGATATTGCGCCGCTGGTTCAGGAGATTACACCAAAGGCAAAGGCACTTATTGACGCCTTCTTTCCTGCGCCGTTAACAGTTATATTAAAAAAGTCGGCAAAAATCGGCAATGTTGTCAGCGGCGGACTTGACACGGTGGCTGTGAGAATGCCTCAAAGCTCTGTTGCAAGGGCAGTTATCAAGGCAAGCGGTTGCCCCATTGCCGCACCCAGTGCAAACACCAGCGGCTTGCCGTCCCCCACAAGGGCAAAATATGTTATTGATGATATGTTCGGCAAGATTGACGCCATAATCGACGGCGGAGATTGCGATTTTGGTGTCGAAAGCACGGTTATAACCCTTGCAACCCCAACACCCACGCTTTTACGACCGGGAGCCATAACCAAAGAAATGATTGAAGATGTAATCGGTGAAATTCAGGTTGCTCCTGCGGTTTTAGAGGGTATGGGCGAAAACGAGGTAGCCGCTTCTCCGGGTATGAAATACAAGCATTATGCCCCAAAGGCAAGAGTTATGCTGGTTAAAGGCAGTAAGGAGCAATACGAAGGGTTTGTTAATTCGCAAAAAAATGCATTTGCCCTGTGCTTTGACGAAGATAATGTTACAATCCCAAAAATCACCTTTGGTAAGGAAAGCGACGATTTAAGTCAGGCAAAGGAGCTTTTTGACGCATTAAGAAAGCTTGACGAGCTTGGTGCAAAGCGGGTTTACGCCCGCCTGCCCCATGCCGACGGCGTCGGTATGGCGGTTTATAACCGTTTAATCCGTGCCGCCGCTTTCAATATTATTGATTTAACCAAGCCCTTTACTCTGGGAATAACAGGCCAAACCGGCGCCGGCAAAGGTTATGTTTGCAGGGCTTTGGAAAAACGAGGCTTTAAAATAATTGACTGTGATTATTACGCTCGCAAAATTACGGAGAAAAATTCTCCTGTTTTTCCCCAATTGCAAAAGGAATTTGGGCAAGATATAATAGAAAACGGCTGTCTTAACCGAAAGCTGTTAGCCGAAAGGGCCTTTTCGGACAGGGAAAAAACCCGAGCATTAAACAAAATCATGCATCCGGCTATCATTGAGCTTTGCAAAAGGGACGCGGAATTTCCCTGTGCCATTGACGCGCCCCAGCTTTTTGAGGCAAAGGGGCAGGAGCTTTGCTACAAAACCATTGCCGTTGTTGCCGACGAAGGCACAAGGCTTTCGCGAATTATGAAACGCGACAATATTACTATTGAAGAGGCTTTTACAAGGTCAAATGCACAGTTCAGCCAAGAGTTCTTTGAAAAGAACTGCGACTTTGTTGTAAAAAACAACGGCGAAGATATTGAAGAACAAATTGATAATATTTTGGAGGTTATCCTATGAGCGAAAAAACAAAGCAGTTAAAGGAAATGCTGTTTAACGATAAGAAAAACGGCGTTGATTTTATGAGCCGGGATGAGCTTAACCTTTGCGACGAGTTTTGCGAGGGATATAAGGAATTTCTTGCAAGCTGTAAAACCGAGCGCGAGGTAGCGGCCTATGTTGAGAGCCTGGCTCAAAGCAACGGATTTTTAAAATTTGATGAGTTCGGCGACCGTCTTGAGGCCGGCGACAAGGTTTATTACGCCAACAGAGGTAAATCCGTTATTCTTTGCGTAAAGGGTAAAAGAAGCATTAAGGACGGAGTTAGAATTTCTGCCGCTCACATTGACTCTCCCCGTCTTGATTTAAAGCAATGCCCTGTTTATGAGCAGGATAGTCTGGGATATTTCAAAACCCATTATTACGGCGGAATTAAAAAATACCAATGGACAGCTATTCCTCTTTCCCTTCACGGAAGAATTTGTAAAAACGACGGCACCTTTGTTGATGTAAAAATCGGCGAAGAGCCCGGCGAACCGAAATTCTGCATTACAGACATTTTGCCCCACCTTGGTGGCGAGCAGATGTCACGCAAGGCTAACGAAATAGTAAAAGGCGAGGAGCTTAACGTTGTAATAGGCTCAAGGCCGTTTAAGGACGATGATGAAAGCGAAAGGATTAAGCTCAATCTTTTATCCCTTTTATATGAAAAATACGGCGTTGTAGAAAAAGATTTTCTTTCTGCCGAATTAGAGCTTGTGCCTGCCTTCGGTGTTGACGATGTCGGCCTTGACAGAAGTCTTATCGGCGGCTACGGTCACGATGACCGTGTTTGCTCCTATCCGGCACTTCAGGCTATTTTGGATATCGAAGACGCACCCGAGTACACGGCAATCACCGTTTTAACCGATAAGGAAGAAACCGGTTCAGACGGCAACACAGGATTAAATTCATCATATTTAAAATATTTCATTGAGGATTTGGCAAGGCTTGAGGGCTATGAGGGCAGAGATGTTCTTCGCAACTCAAAATGCCTTTCCGCCGATGTTAACGCCGCCTACGATCCTACTTGGGCATCGGCCTTTGAAAAGGCTAATGCAAGCTTTATTAACAACGGTGTTTGTGTAACAAAATTCACCGGCTCAAGGGGAAAAAGCGGGACCTCCGACGCCAGCGCGGAATTTTGCAGTTGGGTTAGAAGGTTGTTTGACGAAAACGATGTTTTATGGCAAACCGGCGAGCTCGGTAAGGTTGACGGCGGAGGCGGAGGCACCGTTGCTATGTATATTGCCAATATGGATGTTGACACCATTGACGTTGGTGTTCCTGTGCTTTCAATGCACTCTCCCTATGAGCTTGTTTCAAAAATCGACGTTTATTCTGCGTATAAGGGATTTTTAACATTCTTCACAAAATAAAAAGTAAGGAGTAAGGGAATGAGAGGCGTTGGCATTAAAGCGACCTGTATAGGTATATTTGTCAATTTGATGTTGTTTTTCGTAAAGCTGTATATCGGCATCAGTGCCAATTCCCTTGCTGTTTATTGCGATGCGGTTAATAATCTTGGGGATACACTGGCCTGTGCCGTTGCATTGGCAGGCTTTTTGGCTCTTAAACGGCTTGACGAAAAAAGGGCAAACCGTCTTCAAAGCCTGTGTACATTTGTTATTGAGCTGGTAATAACATTTACGGGCGGTTACTTTGTTTATAACGGACTTGAGAGATTGCTTTATCCCCTGCCCGTTACATATTCCAAGAAATACGCGGTGTTAATTGCCGTTACCGTTTTGGTTAAGGCTTTAATGGCGGTTATGTACAAGGTGTTTAACAAAAAGGCCGATTCGGCGGTACTAAAGGCAATGATTTTAGACAGCGTTCTTGATTGCTTTATTACATTATTTGCACTAATGAGCCTTATATTAGTGGTCAAGGTAAACTATGCCGTTGACGGCGTTTTTGCAATAATAACCGGCTCGGCAATAACAGTAACCGCGATTCGCGAGCTAATAAGCCAAGTAAAATACTTAATCAACGATTAATTTACATAGGAGTGTATCATGAACAAAAGCAAAGAAAAAAAGCAAAAGAAAACCCCGAAGCAGATAGGAAAGATTATTTTGAAAATACTGCTTATTATCCTTATGATAGTGGCAATTCTTTTGGGAATATGCGCAATTATTAATGTTATCGGTGTAAAATCAAACAAAAGCTTTATAGAAAATTCCATAAAGCCCGTAGAATACGAAAGCCAACTTGCACCCGAGCTTGATGAAAACGGTTACTACACCTTTACCACAGACGAGGATTTTAAGGTTGTTCAGCTGACCGATGTTCATATCGGCGGCGGATTTTTGTGTATTAAAAAGGACAATATGGCCATAAACGCCGTTGCCGCCATGGTAACGGAGGAAAAGCCCGATTTGGTTATTGTTACCGGCGATATTGCATATCCCGTTCCTTTCCAGGCAGGTACCTTTAACAACAAAACCGGCGCTGAAATGTTTGCCGAGCTTATGGAAAAGCTGGGAGTATACTGGGCTCCGGCATTCGGCAATCACGACACAGAGGTATATTCATTTTACACTCGTGAGGATATTGCAAAGGTTTACAATAACAAGGAAAAGTATCCTCACTGTCTTTTCCAATCCGGTCCTGAGGACATAGACGGAGTGGGCAATTATGTTGTTAACGTTAAAAAAACCGATGGCAGTATTGCCCAAAGCTTTTATATGTTTGACAGCCATAGCTATATCGGCAATGAGCTGTTAGGCGGAATAATGTGGAATTATGATTGTATCCACGCTAACCAAGTTGAGTGGTATAAAAATCAAGTTTCCGCACTCACAGAGGAAAACGGCGGAATTACTCCAAAATCACTTGCGTTTTTCCACATTCCTTTGTTGGAAATGCAAAACGCATACTATGAATACCGCGACAATGATTTTAATGATACGGAAAACGTTACATATAATTACGGCAAGGCCGGCGAAACCGGCGAGGTTGTGTTCAGCAGCCATGAAAATAACGGCATGTTTGACGCATTTTTAAGCGAGGGTTCAACACAGGGTGTATTTTTCGGCCACGACCACCTGAATAATTTCTCCCTGAATTACAAGGGAGTCGACCTAACCTACGGCTATTCTGTGGACTATCTTGCTTACAGCGGAATTTCAAAGTTCGGATCACAGCGCGGCTGTACAGTCATCACCGTTAAGCCTGACGGAAGCTATGAAAGTCAACTTGAAAATTATTATCAGGAAAAATATCGTTCTGTTAACGAAAAAGAGTCCGTTAGCATGGAGGATTATAAATAAAAATTATACGGGGGCTTTGCGCCCCCAATTTAGATTGGTGTGATGTTATGGATTTTAAAGAGGACGGCTTTATGCTATGCCTTGCTGTCATTGTGGTGGTCTTTGTAATTGCACAGGCAAGCTTCTTTTTGTTTCGCGCAATAAAGCGGGCAAAGGAGTTAGGCATAGAAACGGCAAAAATTAAAGGAACAATTGTTTCTTCGGCACTTTATACAGTTGCGCCGGCAATTGGAATTGTTGCAACGGTATTAACCCTTTCGGCAGGTCTGGGCTATGTTTTACCTTGGATAAGATTAACGGTTATCGGTAATATTTCTTACGAGGTAACGGCAGCAACAAACGCGTTAGAGGCCTACGGTTTAACCGGCGGAATTGCCAACCCTATCACAAATCCCGAGGCGTTTGGAACAGTGGCTTGGGTAATGACTCTTGGCTCCATTATGCCCCTTGTGTTGATCCCTCTGTTTCTCAAAAAGTTTCAAAAGGGTATCGGTAAAGCCGCATCTAAGGACAGCAAGCTGTCTTCGGTTATAAGTGCTGCGGCGTTTATCGGCTTAATTGCCGCATTTGTTGCAAGGGCTATTGACGGCACCGGCGACCCGTCAATAATAGGCGACGGCGCAGGTGTGCTTTCGGTCAGCGCATTGGTTTATTCCATTGTTTTAATGCTTATTTTACAGAAGCTGTCAAAATTGGATAAGCTTAAGTGGCTTGAAAGCTTTGCTATGCCGCTTTCCATGATCGGCGCTATGGTTTTGGTAATGGTAATGGCTCAAATTTTACCGGACAGTATCGCATTTTTAGAATGGAGGGGTTAATATGCAAAGTAAATATATAGATAAAACCCATACATACGGAAAAATTTGGATTTTGGTAACCTTGTGCCTGTTTTTGGCTATCCCTGCTCTTATTTGTTACCACCTGGGTGTATCGCCAAGCCTTGGTATGATTGGCAAGGGTCTGGCAACGGTTGCAATTGTGTTTTATCCAACGGCTGTGTTGGAGGTTGCAACATACTCACCGCTTTTAGGCACAGGCGGAACATATTTAGGATTTGTTACAGGAAACATTACCAACCTTAAGCTGCCTGTGGCGTTAAGCGCTATGGAAAGCGCAGAGGTAGAGCCCTCAAGCGAGGAGGGCGAGGTAATATCCACTATTTCAATTGCCGTTTCATCAATTGTTACAACGGTTATCATTGCAGTATGCGTTTTGGTATTCCGTCCTGTTTTGCACAATATAACTGACCCCGACTCAGTATTCGCGCCTGCTTTTCAGCAGGTAACACCGGCATTGTTCGGTGCACTTTGTGCAACATATTTGGCAAAGCATTGGAAAATATCAATTTT
>JBJEPI010000071.1:0-34526 GCA_051881175.1 Eubacterium sp. | reverse complement strand
CTTTAATTATATCGGGTTCCTTTTTCATCGTTGTTTAATTTTCAAGGTCCTAATGTCATCGCAAAGCACGAAAATATGTTGTAAACAACCTATTTGTAATGCCCTCTCTTGCGACGGCTTAGCCATAATACCAAATTCAAAAGCAAAAGTCAACACTTTTTTTAAAAAATTTTAATCGTTTTAACACCTTGCCGTGTGTTTCTTTTAAGCCTTTATACAAGTTGCCTACAATATATCAAAAGTGCCCCAAATTTATATACAATATGTATGGTTTGTTCTGCTTTTTACAGTGTAAACACTATTATATAGTTATAAAATCGTCAGGAATATATTTTGATATTTTTTCTTTTAACTCCTCAAGCTCGCTGTATTTTATAACAAAATCAAATATTTTTAATTCTTCACTATTAAAAGAAATGATATTTGCATTATCATAACCCAAGGAGCAAGTGTTGTAGTAGGCAACGGCTATGCCTAATGCAAGGGTAACGGCAGCTATAGCCAGAATTCTTCTTTCCGTTTTCATATTTATCTTCCTTTATTTAAGGTTCTATTTTGAAACATACTCTGCATTCAGCAGTTCTCCTAAAGCCTTACCGAATAAGCGAGCAGAATAGCAGGCTTCATCTAAAGTATTGGCATCTGTACCTATTTCAAGCAAAAATGAATTATGGGTTTCATACATATTATATTTACGCTCGGAAAACAGTATCGGGCGCATTAATCCGGAATACATTGAATTCACCTGCTTTTGTATTGCCAAATTAAAGCGCAAATTATACTCCCAATCGGGAAAGTTTGTTACACTGCCATATTCGCATCCCGATATAATCATCATACGGGCGGCTTTTTTGCCGTTTATCTCAGCCGTCGGCTTAACCTTGGTTTTGTTAGAATATGTAATGGAATCTCTGTGAACATCAATAGTTATTTCTATTGACGGATACTCCTCCAAATACTTTTCCACAATTTCTCTGGAAGAGTCATAGCTTGAATTATAATCCAAATCGTGAATTTCCGTATCGTGAATTACAACAAAGCCTGCTTTTTCCAAATACGACACAAGCTCATCTCCGACCCGCACCATATTTTTGTCTGTATCCTTTGAGCGCGAGTCGGACTTCATATAATAACCAACGTCAAGGAGCGAGTATGCTTCGGTGGTATGCGAGTGGTACACAAGAATTGTGGGCTTTGATTTATCCTTGATTTTTAAATCTGCCCCCTGCTCCAGTAAGGCCTTAATATCCGGACTGTAAAACGACGATGGGATTTTGCTTTGAATTTCAACACCGTCATAGGAAATTATGGTTCCTCCCCCTTGATACGGCGCCTCACTGGTTTTGCCAATTGAATCAGCCTTTTTAGTTGTGGACTTGGCTTCCTTCATAAGACCTGCAATATCATCCGGAGTTTCGGTAATGCTGCAATCGTCATCGCTATCCTTTGAACCTATCGTATTCATAACCTGCTCGCTGTCCTCGGGCTGGGTAGTAATAGTATCCTCATTATTATCTGTAATATAGCTTGAAAATTTTAACTGTGCATTTTCAGATATTTTTTCCGGTGAAGACATATAGACTGCGATTTTTCCGACTTGGTCAATTCCCGATTGCAAAAAAGGCGACATATTGACTATTAAACCCACAGAGCCAAAGATAATTATAATATTTGCAACAAGCTTTATTATTTGAGATTTCATATTAACACCATGCTATTAATGTATATAAGTACATAATATATTACTTATATACATTATATATATGATTGTTAAAATTTACTTATCCCACCAATGCCAGCAAATCCTTTAAGTCAATATTTTTTTGCAGGCATGAATTAATTCCCATTCCAATCAGCTTTGCACCCTGCTCGGTTATTCTGTCTATTTCACGAGGGGTAACAAAAGCACTGTCGCTGTCTCTGCCGCTGATTACTGCGGTGCTTACAACCGTCGGTATGCCGATCGACACAACAGGAACGCCCAAGGTTTTTTGCGATATTTCATAGCGGTGGTTCCCCACACCTGAGCCGGGAGAAATACCCGTGTTTGAAAATTGGACCGTAGTTCCCAATCTGTCTGTAGAAGACGCTGCTAAAGCGTCAACAACAATTACACAGGAGGGCTTAATTTGGTCTACAATACCCTTAACAATTTCGCAGGTTTCAATACCTGTTTCACCAAGGACTCCGGTTGTGATGGTGGCAACGCTGAAAAGCTCATCAAATCCTGAGTTTTTTTCAAGGTCGGATAAAATATGACGGGTGGAAAGCACATAACCGTTAACCTTTGGCCCGAGAGCATCGGCGGTGATGTTTTCATTGCCTAATCCCGCCACTAAAACAGAATCAATATTTTCAGGTAAAACATCGCATAATACTTTTGAAAACAAGTCAATTCTTCCGTCAAAAATATCTGTGTTGTTAACAAAGGAATCCACATTTAAGGTGATGTACTCTCCAACAGGCTTGCCCAAGGCTTGTGCGCCCTTTTCATTTAATATTTTTACGGTGGTAATGTTGTTATTTTCTTTAATCTCTACTCCGTCGATTTTGGTTTTGTCCGAGGATTCGTAGCTTTCCAACGCTAAATCTGTACGGTTTGACATGATTTTCACCTTAAATTTACTGTATTTTTAATAAAAGTATACCCAAAAATAAAAAAATACTTGCATTTTAATTAAAGTTGTGATAATATACATTAGCATTAAATAGAAATTAGGTGTTAAGCACCGTTATATCCATCTTTCTCGTTAAAGGAGTGAAAAAGACATGGCAAACATCAAATCAGCAAAGAAGAGAGTTAAGGTTAACCAAGCAAAGGCTGCTAACAACAAGGCAAAGAATTCTGCTCTTAAAACAGCTATCAAAAAGGCTAACGTGGCTATCGAAACAAACGCAGACGATAAGGACGCAGCAGTTAAAGAGGCTATCAAAAAAATCGACCAGGCCGCAAGCAGCAATCTTATCCACAAAAACTGTGCTGCAAGAAAGAAGAGCAATCTTGCTACAAAGCTTAACAAGGCTTAATTAACGCACTTAAACGGCTGACAGGTTCAGCCGTTATTTTTTTGACATATTAGCCAAATTATACCTTGACTTTAAAGAATATTGTTTATATAATGGTATTAGTAACTAAAGGAGGTCTGTATAAATGGACTTTAAAAAAATAATTAAAATAATCAGCGTTATTGTTGCTATTGCAGCGTTAGCTGCAGCTGCTTATTATGCAGTAAAAAAGCTCACTGCTAAAGATGAGCCGGAATACTTTGATGATAACGATTTCTTTGAGTGTGATAACGAAATCGAAATTGTTGAGGTTACCGAAGAACCGGCAGCTGACGAAAAGGCTGAGGAGCCAAAGAAAGAAGAAGCTCCTAAAAAGAAGTCTGCCCCAAGAAAAAAGGCAGCAAAAAAGGCTGAATAAGGTAGCTAAAAGGGCGGCTGTAAAAGGTCGCCTATTTATTTTGGAGTGATAATTATGTATAAAAACGGGTTGGTGCTTGAGGGCGGCGGCTCCAGAGGAATTTACACAAGCGGCGTGTTAGACGCATTTATGGAAAACGACATTACCTTCCCCTATGTTATCGGTGTGTCTGCCGGAAGCTGTCACGGTGCATCATTTCTTGGAAAATGTATTCACCGTCAGCACGATCTTCTTATTAACTCAGTTAGAAGCAATAAGTATATGAGCATTAATAATGTTATAAAGCACGGTGAATACTTAGGCGGAGACTGGATTTTTAACGAATTAAGCTATGATATTTATCCCCTTGATCAGGAAACCTTTGAAGCCTCGGGCGGAGTTTTGTGCTGTGTTGTTGCCAATGCCAAAACCGGAAAGGCTGAATATTTATATCCCAAAACACTAAGGCCGAGAGGCTATCCGGAAATAAGGGCAAGCTGTTCAATGCCCATTGTAACCAAGGGAACGGAAATCGGCGGAGAGCTTTATTACGACGGCGGATTGGTTGATTCAATTCCTCTTGAGCGTGCCTTTGACGACGGGTGCGAAAAATGTGTTTGCATTTTAACTCAACACAGGGGCTTTCAAAAAAAGCCTGTTAATCCTAAGGCCGCAAAGCTAATCAAAAAATATCCTAAAATGGGCGAGGCAATTGCCAACCGTCATATAATGTATAATAAACAGCTGGAATATGTGCATAAAATGGAAGAAAAAGGACTGGCGCTGGTAATCCAGCCGTCAACTCCCCTAAACTGCTCAAGCCTTGAAAAAAACATTCCAAAGCTTGAAAGCATTTACCAATTAGGATACCGCCACGGCCTTGAGGCAATAGATAAGGTTAAAGAATTCATATCAAAATAAAAGCAACCCTCTGTTTTCAAAGACAGAGGGTTGTTTCTTATTGTTTCAGTTCAACTGTTTTTGCCTTAACGAAAGTATCGCTGTCGTTATCGAAGGTTACTGTAATTTTGTCACCCTTTTCAATAAGCAGAACATCCATACAATCGTTAACGGCAATGTAATAGTATTTATCCTTAATCTGTAAATAGAAAACCGTGTTGCCGTCGTTAACAGAGGTCTTAATGTCAGTTACCTCGCCTGTAACCGAGGTTTTGCTGTCCTGTGCAGGATTTTCGTCGCCTTGGTTTGTGCTTTCAGGCTTACTGCCCTCTTGAGAATCCTCATCATTAATGATTTCGGTTGCGACCTCATCGTCAATCTTGCCCTTATCGGAGAGTGCCTCAATATAATTGTCTCTTGCCTTGGTGAGAGCGGTTTCCTTTTTTGATTCAATCAATGAATAACCTACAATTGTTTTATCGCTGAGGTTAACATAGGCATAGCCCTTGATTGTGTAACCGTCGCCGTAAAGGGACATAAAGTATGTGGGCTGACCGCCGATATCAAGAAGAATCGGGAAGGTTGCTCTATATCCGTAGTTTTGAACAGCATCCTCAGCAGATTCCATAGCAGACGCTTCCATTGAACCGCCGTTTTTATAGTACTTTGTTTCCTTGGTACGCTGATTACAAAGGATGAATCCAAAGTTTGATGTATCGGACTTTGATGATGTAACGCCTGTGTAAACCCAAACGTCATTGCCAAGGGTAATCATACCCTTACCGCTTGATGTAACATTAACATCGTTTTGGAAGAAAATAGAGTTCCAGAAACCGCCAGAAAGCTTACCGTAGTAGTTATACTGCTCAATAATCAAATTTTCACTGTAAACAACGTCTATCCACTCAAGCTCGGGATTTGTTTTAACGGTGTCAACGCTGTAATATTCACTGTTACCGTTAAGGGCATCTGTGATAATAACACCTTTAACATCTGTACCGCCGAAAAGACCGATTGTTTTATCAAGAACAGGGGTAATCCAATAGGGATGGCCGGTATTGTCAATTTCAAAATTCGGTGTATCCATAATAGCGGTTGGATATTGGAAACGAAGATGACGAACAAGCTTTTCGTTAAACAGCTCTGTTGGAGAGTACTTAATGCCCTCGCCGAACTGATCAACACAGTCAACCACGGTTACATCCTGTGTTACAAGGTCAATGAGCATATACGCAGGCAAGCCGTTTTTAGTATTATTGAACCACTTAAACACATCAACATACTCAAGATATGCAACGCGGCATGGATGATCGTCTGTAAATTTCTTAATTTCCCCTGTGCGCTTATCCTTTACAGAGCCTGTAAAGTTAATTTGTGTTGATGTTGTAGATACAACATATTGGCTCTTATATTCATCAAGTGAGCCAAGCTCTTGGTCGGCAAGAACTGCAGATGTTGCACTGTCAAGCTGGGGAACCTCGTCATAATTTACATTGGCAAAATCCTCGCTGAAATTTGAATCGCTGTTAACAGGCATAAGAGAAGCGTAATCCTTTGCCCTGAACAGGGTGCATCCAACAAGGTAGCCAATAACCATAACAACCAACATTACGGCAACAATAATAATCGGAACAATTGATTTTTTCTTAACATATTCGCGGCGTTCAATCTTTTTATTTGCGCCCGAAAGCAAAAAGAAGGAGCCCCAGAATATTGCAATAAGAACAGCAATAAAAATGTAAAAATCGGTTGTTTTAAAGTTCAAGGCCGGAATTAACATATAGTAAACACCGGAGCCTAACACCAATGTAATTAAAAACGAAAGCAAAAGCTTTAAAGCAAGCTTTGGCGGAGCTACTACCACCTCAACAGTGTCCTTTGTGGGCCACTTGAACTTTGATTTGAAGTTTTCGATAACCTCATCGGCATCGTAATCCATATTTGGGATTTTATCACTCATAATTAATCTCCTATCTCAAATAGTGTTTTAATTATACTATATAACGCATTTTTTAGCAACAGATTATTTAACTCGTTAAAAAGATGTTTAAAATTAAAGCAAAATTTTACGGTAAATATTTTCAACGTCATTTGCTTCAAGCACTGTTGGATTGTTGCCAAGCCTTGAAACATTTACCTTTGAAACGAATTCCTTAATTTTAGATTCGTCAACCTTAGGCCATTCCAGCTCAAACTCCGTCAGTAATGAATTAAAGGTGGCAAGAGCATTTGAGTTCATCAGCTCATCAAGCTGAGCAAAGGTATTTAAAACATACTCCCTGCCTCTTTTATCGTTAACAGATTGATTGTTTTTCAGCATATATTCCCAAATTGTTGAAAGACATACTGCAACAGAGTGGCCGTGGGCAGTGGAGCAATTCATTGTGATGTTATAGCACATAGCGTGACCTGCAGTTGTGCCGGTAATATTTATAGCCTTGCCGCCGTAATAGGACGCCATCAGCATTTTACGATTACCGTATTGCTCGTTTTTCATATAGCTGTCCTTTGCCTCAAAAAACAGATTTATTGCTTTTACGGCATATTCCCTGCTTTCGTCAGTTGCCTTAACACTCCAAAAGCTTTCAATAGCGTGGCAAAGAGCGTCAAGACAGGTACATTTTCTTTGGTAAGGCGGAACCGATTTCAAAAGCTCCTCGTCTAAAATCACATAATCGGGAATAAAATCAAGATTTGCAATGCTGGTTTTTTCCACCCGGTTAATATAAAAAACCGATGACTTTGTTGCCTCACTGCCGGTGCCGGCGGTGGTTGGAATAAACAGAGCCTTTATATCGTTATTCTCCATAGGCTCGCTTAAGCATTTTGAAATATCGTTGGTAGTCATCAGCCTAATCATTTTGGCACTATCCATGGGCGAGCCGCCCCCTGCTCCAATCATAAAGTCGCAGCCCTCAGCATTAAAGAGCTTTGCCGCGTCTATCATATCCTCAAAGCGGGGATTGGGGCGAATACGGTCAAAAATGACGGGATTAAATTTTTTAATATACTCAAAGGCTTTGGTTTTTTGAAAGCTTTTTCCACAGCAAAGAAAAGGCTTTTGAACATTCAATTGTTCAAAAACCTTATCAATATCTGTGTAATTATCCAATATTACACTCATAGCTACCCCTTAATCTGCATTTGCAAGCCATTCATATTCCGGCACATAAATTCTTGTTTTATCCCATGGGTCGCCGTCAAGATGACGGATTAACCAAACATAGTACATTTCGTATCCCGGTGCAGTAACCTGCTGATGAGCATTGCCGCCGCGAATACATAAACAGGTGCCGTTTTCTGTTTTATACGGAGTATCTCCCTCAAAGCCTGCACCGAATCCCTCGGGATGGTCAAACTGATAATAGTAAAGCTCTGGCTGAGGATGATGATGGGGCGGATATGACGACCAACGTCCGGGCTGATTAAATACCTCGCCCATAACCATATTTGAATAGGGAGCATTATCCAAATCAAACATAGTTGATACAATTCTGTGGCCTGTGCCGTTCCACTGTCCCTTGCCGAACTCCTGATAAAGACAATTGTCGGGATTATAAAAAACAGGCTCCCATACCTTGTCATTATCTGTCATTTGAACAAGAACCTCGCTGTTATCCAAAGCGGTAACCGTTGCAGGTGTACCCTTTGAAAAATGCACCGCATAAGGTGTTTTTTGGAAAGGATTTTCACGCTGACAATTCTCGTTAATTGAGTCACCGACGGTAAAGTTAACATTACCCGATAAAAGAAGAATTGCACACTCATTATTGCTTTCATTGATGCTGAGTGTTTCGCCCTTCTCAAGCCTTTTAACATAAATATCCATTAACATATCGGCATTGACACCGTTCATTTCGCAAAGAATCTTTTTGCCGTTTTCGTCGTATTCCGGTTTAAATAACATTTTTATTACCCCTTTAGTCTGTAACAGTTAAATTTTTAAGGCTTACATCCATAATCGGTGCCGAATGAGTTAATGCACCGCAGGATACAAAATCAACACCTATTTCGGCAATTTCCTTTAATCTTTCCTTGGTAACATTACCCGAGCATTCGGTTTCTGCTTTACCGTTGATTATTTCAATTGCCTTTTTCATTGTGTCGTTATCCATATTATCAAGCATAATAATATCGGCACCTGCTTCAACAGCCTCCTTAACCTGCTCTAAGGTTTCGGTTTCAACCTCAATCTTACGAACAAAGGGTGCGTAGGCCTTTGCCATTTGAACAGCCTTTGTTACGGAGCCTGCCGCACCGATATGATTATCCTTTAAAAGCACTCCGTCGGAAAGATTATATCTGTGGTTAGTTGCACCGCCCACTCTAACCGCCTCTTTTTCAAAGGGACGCATATTGGGAGTGGTTTTTCTTGTATCAAGAAGAACTGTTTTATAGCCCTTAAGCTCGTTCATATACTCCCTTGTCATTGTGGCAATGCCGCTCATACGCTGAAGATAATTCAAGGCTGTTCTTTCGCCGGAAAGGATTGCCTTTACATCGCCGTAAATAACACCGATAAGGTCTCCCTTATGCACTGTATCGCCGTCTTTAAAATCGGTTTCAAAATGACTTGTTTTATCAAGCAGCTCAAAGGTTCTTATAAAAACATCAAGGCCGCAAAGAATTCCGTCCTGCTTGCAGATTAAATCAGCCTTACCCTGCTTATCCTCAGGCATAACAGCGTTAGTGCTTACATCTTCGGAGGTAATATCCTCCTTTAATGTGTTGAGAATATAATCATCAACATTAATTCTCATTGTTACACCATTTAGCATAGAAATCCTCATCCTTTCTTTTAATTTCGTCCATTATGAGCTTTTTAAATTCTCTTTCTCTAACTGATTTTTCAGGATATGAGTTAAGGTCAATGTCAGGAAAGTCTTCATCCTTCACAGAATCATCATTAGCAATATAATCAGCCGCACGCTTTGCGAAAACAAGGCTTTCAAGTAATGAGTTTGAAGCAAGTCTGTTTTTGCCGTGAACACCGTTGCAGGCGGTTTCGCCTGCGGCATAAAGATATTTCATTGAGGTTAGGCCGTTGGTGTCGGTTTTCACTCCGCCCATCATATAATGCTGGGCCGGTGTTACCGGAACCATGTCCTTTGTCATATCGTAGCCCTCGTTCATACAGGCCTCAAAAATATTTGGAAAACGCTTTTGTGCCTGCTGGCTGGTCATGGTGGGCAGGGTTAAATAAACATGGTCGGTGCCAAACTTCTTTTCCTCCTCAACAATGGCGTTGGTAACCACATCTCTGGGCTGAAGCTCGTCAGTAAAACGCTCGCCCTTTTCATTAAGAAGAATCGCACCCTCGCCTCTAACGCTTTCGCTGATAAGAAAACGTCTTCCCTCTTTCTTACTGTAAAGAGTTGTTGGATGAATTTGAATATAGTTAATATCCTGAAGCTCAACCCCATGCTTTAAGCTGAGAGCGAAGCTGTCGCCGGTGATATGGGGAAAATTTGTAGAATTCAAAAACAATCCGCCTATTCCACCGGTTGCAAGAATAACATCGTGAGCAAGAATTGCTCCTCTTTCGCCGAACTCATCCTCACAAACAATGCCATAGCATTTGTTATCACGCTCAATAAAATCAATCATGGTTGTTCGTGTAACAAAGGTAATATTTTCGCGTTCCTTTGCTATTTGCAAAAGAGTGGCGGTAATTTCCTTGCCTGTTTCGTCCTTATGATGAAGAATTCTGTTTTGTCTGTGAGCGCCCTCACGGGTATAATCGAATTCGCCGGCGTCATCGGTGTCAAACTTAACTCCAAGCTCCACAAGAGTGCCGATAACCTCCTGTGAGGATTCTATCATAATTCTAACAGATTCGGGATTGTTTTCATAATGGCCTGCCTTCATTGTGTCTTCAAAATAGCAGTTAAAATCATCAACGCTTTTAAGAACGCAAACCCCGCCCTGAGCCAAATACGAATCGCACTCGTTAAGCTCGTCCTTCGTTATCACGAGAACATCACGGTCGCTTGGCAGGCATAATGCCGCAAACACACCGGCAACGCCTGAGCCCACAACCACTGTATCTGTTTTTATATAATTTTCCTTTTTCATAACAGTTTTCTACCATATTGCATTAGTAAAATATTCGCACAGCTTTTGGCTATACTTATTCTAATATATAATTTTTTTATAGCAAAGTCAATAGATTTACACCTATAAAATTCTGTGATATAATACCATCGGTGGTTATATGAATGTTTATGATTTTGATAATACAATTTACGACGGCGAAACATTGGTGGATTTTATTCTTTATTTTGTTAAAACCGATCCTAAAATTTGGAAATATATTCCCAAACTGCTTTACATAGCGTTTAAAGATAAATTCCATCTTTTCACAGTTGAAAAGGCAATTGAAGAATACGCCGGCTTCCTTGAAGGGTATTATGTTAACGTTGGGGATATTGACTCCATTGTTAAAAAGTTTTGGGACAAAAATGAGCATAAGATAAAACCATGGTATGCAAAGGTGCAAAGAGATGACGATATTATCGTTTCCGGCACAACGGATTTCCTGCTTGAAGAAATTGCCGCAAGAATAGGGATAAAAAACTATATCGGCTCGTCAATTGATAAAAAAACAGGTAAATTTGTAAGGCTTTGCTTTTTGGACAACAAAGTGAAAATCTTTAAAGAGTTATACCCCGATGCTCATATTGACAATTTTTATACCGATTCAATGAACGACAAACCAATGATGGACCTTGCCGACCATGTGTTTTTTGTAACAGGCGACAAAATAGAACAGATTAAGTAGGAGTTAAAATGGCTAAACCGTTAAAGCTGACCTTTATTGCAGACACCCACTATTATTCAAAATCGTTAGGCATTACCGGCAGGCAATACGAGCTTCGTTCGGGTAGTGACCAAAAGTGCCTTGGGGAAACCGAAGAAATAATTGACGCGGCATTTAAGCAAATTGCAGAAAGCGACACGGATTATGTTTTGATAGCGGGAGATATCACCAACGACGGCGAAACGGTTTCGCACAGAGAGTTTAAAGAAAAGCTTGACCGACTGTCAAATAAAAAGAAGATTTACTTAATTACCGCAACTCATGATTGGTGCTGTGACCGAAACCCGAGAAGATTTAACGGTAACAGCGTTACGAATGACGTTGAGACCATGGCTCCGGAGGAGCTTTATCCGTTTTACGAAAAATACACCGTCAAAGATGCAATCTCCTCTTACAAAACACATTTAGGCACATATTCCTATGTTGTACAGTTAGATGAAAGGGTTAGACTTTTAGCGCTGAATGACGACCAAAACGGTAAAGGGCGTGCCGGATTTACCCCTGAGCATTTCAAATGGATTGATGAGCAAATACTGCGTGCAAAAAAGGATAATTGCCTGATAATAGGTATGGAGCATCATCTTTTAATTCCCCATATTAATCCCCTGATTACCGGCGGAGGCACCTGTGTCGGCGACAGAGATGAGGTAATAAAAAGGCTTGCTGATGACGGATTAAAATATATGTTTGCAGGTCACAGCCATATTCAGCGAACAGATGATTATATCTCTCCGTCGGGCAACAGGCTTACCGAGGTTAACATAGGCTCCCTTTGCGGATATCCTGCGCCGATAGTCAATGTGACAGTTAACGATGATTTCAGTCTAACCTATCAGGTTGAACATTTAAGAGAAATAACCTTAAACGGTAAAAGCGTTGACGCTCAGGAATTTCTTGCAAAGCATTGTACCGACTTGGTTCACAATGTACTGAATTGCACCGAAAAGAACGAGCTTGCTGACAGAATTAACGCCCTTCAGGCAAAGGGAGATACAGCTAAAAGGCTTTATCCCATACTGAAACCGATAATAAAATTTATTAATAACTCAACTGTAAACGATGTTTACATAAAGCTAAGCAGAATGGGCTTGGCTAAAGGAATTGACAGGCAATGTCTTGTTGATTACGGCAACACAAAAACAACTGAATTTGTGGACCGTATTTTACTTTCGGCTATGGACGGCTCAATGAAAGTCTTTGACAGAAACAGCAGCTATTACAAATTGGTTATGGCTGTTGTTTCAATACCAAGCAGACTGCTTAAAAATAATATCGACGCGAAACGGCTGATATTTACAGTAGATACAATTTTAACCGGCGGAAAGCACAACAATCAAAATGAAACCATATAAAAACAACCCCCTATCGACGATAGGGGGTAAGCTTTTGAATTATTATTGTTTAGCGCCGTTGTCAAACATTTCAAGAGCTTTAACCGAAGCGGCAAAGCAATTTGCAAGACCTTGGGCATTCATATTGTCATAGGTATCTCTTCTTGTGTGGTAATAGTCCTCAAGCTTGTGATTAAGACCTGTAATACCTGTTGATCTAAAGCCTGCCTGTGAGAAAGCGGCATTATCGGTTGCACCGCCGAGAGGTGGAACCCAACCCTTTTTGATAGGCACATCAACAGCCTGTGCGGCCTCAAGGAATAAATCCGAAACATCCTTATCGGCCTTAACAGTGCCGTTTAAGTCGCGATAATTAACCATAAGATATTTAGGGTCGAATATTGTATCGTAGGAAATAAAGAATGTAGGAACATCCTGATACTCGCCGGCATGAGCCTCACACCAAGCCTTTGAACCGCGAAGTCCGGCCTCTTCCGAACCGGTAAGAACAACGCCGATTTCCGTGTTTTCAAGCTCAATACCTTCGTCCTTTAGATATTTAAGAACCGCAATACCCATATAGCATCCGGTAAGGTTGTCGTTTGCACCGTCTACAACTCTGTTTTTGTTCCACATCCAGTAAAGACCGATAAGGAACGGAACAAATACAAGGCCCCAAAGGCCGGCAGTTGCAATGGTTTTACCGCCGATAGCAACATCGGGGTTAACAGCGGCGCCGATAATTCCGTGCTTTGCTATGTAGATAATAGATATAACTAAGTAAAATACTGCGCCAATTGCACAAATAATTGCATGTCCCTCAAAGCCTACACCGCCAAGGGCATAGTTTACCGGCCATTCCCAAGCCGCATCAGGGTGACCGTTAAAGATAATTCTTCTTTTGCACTCGCCTGTACAGTTTTTCATAGCAGTAACATTGTGGCCTGTTTTTTCTTTGAAGAAACGGTCAACAAATTTGATATAAAGACCGAATTGCATAAATGCAATAAAAAGACCAAATGCTACAAGAATTATTGAAAAAATCGGGAAAATAAAATAAAGCGGAATAGCTAAAAGCACCATTGTAATGGTAAAATAAATCCAGCCGAAGAATGAACCCGGATTTTCCTTAAAGCTTTCAACCTCTGCATACTCGCAGCCACAATCCTTTTTTAACACCTCTGCCATATACTCGCATGACTGAAGCTCGCCCTTTGAACCCGGCTCTCTCTTTTCAAAGGTCTTAATGATATGAGTGATTTCATCAATCATATATTGTGCTGCCTTGTCTTTTTTGTCTATGATTTTCTGTAAATCCATAGATACTCCTCCTTTTAAGTTAATACTTAACGATTTTACCACAAAATGACATAATATTCAATAGTAATTATCTACTGTTTGGCTTATGCCCGCTGAAAAAATAATACCCCGATACATAAACTGTATCGGGGACGTTGCTTTTTAAGACTGTGCTGTAAATTATCGCAATCATTACTTTGTGGTATTCTTAATTGATGTGCCGTTATAGTACTGTTGTCCGGGAATCGGCTTTTTGCCTGTCTTTGCCTCAATCAATTCCTGACAGGTTACCAGCTGGTATCCCTGCTTAATTAGTGCAGGCACTAATTTTTCAACAGCCTCAGCCGAGGATGAATAAATTTCATGCATTAGAATAATGTCTCCGTCCTTGACATTGTCCATTACCTTTTTGTAAATTTTGTCAGCATCCTTGGATTTCCAATCCTCTGTGTCAATTGACCAGTAGTAAAGCGGCATTCCTTCTTTTTTGCATTGTTCCCTGATAAAGTCGTTAGTATTTCCGCCCGGCGAACGGAAGGCTGTGGGATACTCACCGCAGGCCGCATAAATTGCCTCCGACGCCTTAGTAATATCAGCGGCTGTAACATTTTTTCCGTAATGCTGATGAGAATAGGTATGACTGCCAAGCTCACAGCCAAGCTCCAGCTTACGCTTAAGATTTTTGGGATGGTCGGCGGCATTTACACCCACCATAAAGAAAGTGGCCCTGGCGTTATATTTTTCCAAAACATCAAGGATTCTCTCCGATGCCTGATTATACGGCGGTCCGTCGTCAAAGGTTAAGGCTATCATCGGCTTTGTTACATCAATATCGTCGCTGAGGAAAATTCTATCGGATATGGTAACAGCCTGCGGCTGACTCCACTCCCCGGTAATAACACCGTCGCCGTCCTTAACATACGAACATACCCTTGAATAGTAGCTTTCGCCGATTTCTAATTCTTTAAATTCCTTTTCAGTTGTTGTAACATCATCTATATCAATTTTTTCGGCATTTTTAAAGTTTTCGTTTGATGAATACTCAACAAAATACCCGTCAGCTCTTGGGTTTTCCGTCCACTGAATTACCAGCTGGCCCTTATCAAGAGAATAAGCGTCCTCCAATGTTTGCTGCATTGGCTGAGTTTTTGCCTTTACCACGCTGTAATTCTCACTCTCAAGGATTTCGTCCTTAACATATCTGTATGCCGTAACATAGAACTGATACTCGCTTGCCTGTCTAAGCTCCTTAACATCGTAATTGCTCACCGCAGGGGATAAATCTGCAATTTTCTCAAAGGACTTGTTTTTTTGATTGTATTGGTAAACATAATATCCGTCAACGGAGCCGTCACCCTTCCACTTGATATTAATACAGTGAGAATCCACCGCCGACGCTTGAGTGCCGTTAACATCTATAACACTGTCAGACTGCATAAATGCTAAGCACAAAATACCTATAAAAATAACAACAAAAACAGATACCAAAGTATATTGAGCTATTTTTATTTTTTTTGACATAATACACTCTTCTTTATCAAAATTTTTTCTCTGCAAACAAATTATATAACTTAGCGGACGTTTGTCAATATGTTTTTTTATTAATATATCTTAATTTTTGCTTACCCTAAATTAATATATTATTTTATGATAATTTTGGTTGATTTTTGATACGGATTGTGGTAGTATCTTATGCGGTAAAGATTATACTTTTACATTAAGCGAAAAATTGCTAATCGGATAAACTATAATTCCGGTGGAAATGGGGTTAGAGAATGGAAAGTATGATAACTTTTATGATTGGTTTTCCTTTTCTAAGTGCGTTGGCGCTTGCGGTTTTTAAGAACGACAGCATTAGAAAAGCAATAACCTATTTGTCATCAGCTGCAATCATTATCAATGCAGTTACGTTTGCCGCAAAGTATTTCACAAATCTCAATAATGAGATAGTAACAAACGCAAACACAATTAGGCTTTCCGAAAAAATTATGGAGTTTTCGGAAATAGGGATAATTGCAGTTGAATGCTTTTTAGTTGTACTGATAACAGTGCTGAGCATAAAGTACAAAAAGTACTACGCGGCCGCATTATCGATTGCACAAACCGCTCTTATCTTTTGGTATGAATTCAGCGGTGTGGCACCGCATGCATCAAATGATTATCTTTATGTAGACCAGCTCACGGTAATTATGGTGCTTATCATTGCTATTGTAGGTACACTTATTACAGTTTATGCATGTGGATATATGAGTGATTACCACCATCATCACACCGACATTAAGGATAGAAGAAATTATTTCTTCGCTCTTATGTATGTATTTATCGGTGCAATGTTTGGGCTTGTTCTTTCAAACAATATTATTTGGATGTATTTCTTCTGGGAAATCACCAGCGTTTGCTCATTCCTTCTTATTGGCTACACCAAAACAAAGGAGGCAATTAACAATTGCTTTAAAGCTTTGTGGATGAATCTTTTGGGCGGCTGTGGCTTTGCCTTGGGCATTGTTTGGATTGGCCTTGAAACAGGTATCAGCGATATTCAAACATTAATGGCAGACGGCGACGGTGCAAAGCTTGTTATTCCTGTTATGTGCCTTGCATTTGCCGCTCTCACAAAAAGTGCACAGCTTCCGTTTTCAAGATGGCTTCTCGGTGCTATGGTTGCACCCACACCGTCATCGGCACTTCTCCACAGTGCTACAATGGTAAAAGCCGGTGTATATCTTTTAATCAGACTTGCTCCCCTGATGACCGGTCAAATCTCAGGTTATATGGTTGGTCTTGTAGGAGGTTTAACATTCCTTGCAATGTCAATGCTTGCAATTACCGCCTCAGACGGAAAAAAGGTTTTGGCATATTCAACCCTTTCCAATTTGGGACTTATTACTGCCTGTGCCGGTATAGGCACCCATGAAACCGTTTGGGCCGCAGTATTTCTTGTAATTTTCCATGCTGTTTCAAAGGCATTGCTTTTCCAAACAGTGGGTTCTATCGAGCATCAAACCGGTTCAAGAGAAATAGAAACCATGCACGGCCTGGTAAGACGTTATCCTTCTCTTACATGGATGCTTGTAATCGGTATATTCGGTATGTTTCTTGCTCCCTTCGGTATGCTTATTTCAAAATGGGCCGCACTTAAGGCATTTGTTGACACAGGACTCCACAGCGGTGATGTTATTTTATCCATTGTATCTACAATTCTTGTGCTTTGCATCTGCTTTGGTTCGGCAACAACACTTTTGTATTGGTCAAAATGGCTTGCAACAATTCTTGCCAGCAATCCTGCAGACAAAAAGCATAAAGACACCATTTCCTCCAATCAATGGATTTCGCTTATCACTCACAGCTTAATGATGATATTGGTTGTTTTCCTTTTCCCGTTTATTTCAACCAAGGTTGTTGTTCCCTATGTTGGAAGCGGCTCGGCGGCAATTTCAAAAGAAAACATCTTCTTTACTATCATTATGATTGTGTTTATCTTTGTAATACCTACTCTTACATATTTATTAATTGCCAGAAACAGACCGTTTCCTAAGGCCGACAGGTATTTTAACGGTGCCGGCTGTGGTGATCAGGTTGGTTTTATCGACTCCTTCGGCAAGGAGAAAAAGGAATTTCTCACCAATTGGTATATGGAGGATATTTTCGGCGAGGACAAAATGTATAAGCCCAGCGTATACACCTCCTTGGGCGTTATAATGATTTGCCTTGTACTTGGATTTATTTTAGGAGGTGGCTGCTAATGGATACTGTTAAATCAATTATCAGTGCTGTAGCATATTTACTTCTTGCGCCGTTTGCCGGAGCAATACTTGCGGGCATTGACCGAAAAATCTGTGCAAGAATGCAGGGACGTAAAGGCCCTTCGGTGCTTCAGCCCCTTTATGATGTTAATAAGCTTTTAAAAAAGCAAACAAAGGTAATTAACAGAGTTCAAATACTGTATCTTCTCACCTTCCTGTTTTTCGTAATTTTAACAGGTGCTCTATTCTTTGGCGGATATGATTTGCTGTTGATTTTCTTCACTCTTACAACGGCTAATATCTTTTTGGTAATTGCCGCATCCAGCGGCCATTCTCCATATTCATTTATGGGTGCAAGCAGGGAGCTTGTTCAAATGCTTGCTTATGAGCCAATGGTGCTTATAACCGTTATCGGCCTTTATGTAACCACAGGTTCATTCAAGGTTGCCGAAATTGTTTCAGGCGATAATCCCCTACCGATTGTCTACCTGCCGGGAATTTTCATTGCCTTTATGTTCATTATGACAATTAAGCTTAGAAAGCATCCCTTTGATTTGTCCACAAGCCATCATGCTCATCAGGAAATGGTAAAGGGATTAACAACAGAGTTTAACGGTCAAATGTTTGCTATCGTTGAAATTTCTCACTGGTATGAAAATATTTTTCTTCTCGGCGTAATTGGATTGTTCTTTATGAACAGTAATCCGTTATCTGCAATTGTTGCAATTGTTGCAGTTGCAATTTGCTATTTTCTTGAAATTCTTATTGATAACACCAATGCCCGAGTTAAATGGAACAATATGCTTTCAAGCAGTTGGATTATCACGGCAGTGCTTGGTGCGGTTAACCTGATTATTGTTGAAATTGTTAAGGGAGGTAAATAAAAATGGCTGATGTAACAAAATCCCCTTGGATTATGCATTATGACGGCTCCTCCTGCAATGGTTGCGACATTGAGGTTTTAGCCTGCCTTACTCCTGTTTATGATGTTGAAAGATTCGGTATTATCAACACCGGTAACCCAAAGCATGCAGACATTTTGCTTATAACCGGTTCCGTAAACACTCAAAACAGAGATGTAGTAAAACAGATTTATGACCAAATGACAGAGCCAAAGGTTGTTTGTGCAATTGGAATTTGTGCCTGCAACGGCGGTGTGTTTAAAGATTGCTACAATATTCTCGGCGGTGTTGACAAGGTAATCCCTGTTGACATTTATGTTCCGGGTTGTGCCGCAAGGCCCCAGGCTATTATAGACGGCGTAGTTAAATCACTTGCCCTTCTAAAAGAGAAAAGCGAAAAGCTTGAAGCAAACAGAGCGGCAGTAAAGGAGGCAGACAAGGTTGAATAATTACAATGACTTTCCTTTCACAAAAATTACCAAAGCAGAATTGTATGACATAATGCAGAAGAAATATGAAGACGGTTATCGTCTCGCCCAAATCTGCAGCATAGCATACGAGGGATATAATGAGGTAATTTATTCCGTTGCTAAGGAATATGAAATGGAAAACTATGTTATTGAGCTTCCCATTGACGAGGAAATCAAATCATTTTCCGACATATTCCCTGCCGCGACACTTTATGAAAACGAAATCAAGGAGCTTTGGGGCGTTAAGGTTGTAGGTATGGCTCTTGACTACAAAAACAACTTTTATCGCATTCAAAAGGATACCCCGTTTAAAAAGCAAATCAATGTTATCAAAAAGGAGGAGGCAGAGTAATGGCAAATTTATCAACAGTTCCCTTTGGCCCACAGCACCCTGTTCTTCCCGAACCGATTCACATTGACCTTGTGCTTGAGGATGAAAAGGTTATAGAGGCTATTCCCTCTGTCGGCTTTGTTCACAGAGGACTTGAAATGCTTGCTGAAAAAAGAGATTTTAACGATTACCAATATGTTGTTGAAAGAACCTGCGGCATTTGTTCCTTCGGTCACGGCCTTGGTTATTGCGAGGCACTTGAAAAAATATTCAACGCCGAGGTTCCTGAAAGGGCTAAATTTCTCCGTACGTTTTGGTTTGAAATGAGCCGTATTCACAGCCATCTGCTTTGGCTCGGCCTTCTTGCCGATGCCTTTGGCTTTGACGCACTGTTTATGCAGGCATGGAGAATGAGAGAAAAGGTTCTTGATATGTTCGAGGCTTCCACCGGCGGACGTGTGATTTTTTCAATTAACAAAATCGGCGGAGTTTTAAAGGATATGGACTCTGCAATGATTAAGGGCTTTATTGATGTATTTGATTCAATGGAAAAGGACCTTAGAAAAATGACCAATGTATTCCTTAAGGATTACACCGTTCAAAAAAGACTTAAGGGCGTTGGCATTCTCAGCAAAGAGGACGCTTATCGCTTCAGCGCCGCAGGTGCTATGGCAAGAGCCAGTGGACTTGAGTATGATATGAGAAAAACAGGCTACGAGGCTTACGATAAAATTGATTTTGATATCATCACATCAAACGCCTGTGACGGCTACGGTCGTTGTGAGGTAAGAATCGGTGAGCTTTTCCAATCAATTTCAATTCTTCGCCAGGTGGCACAAAAAATTCCCGAGGGTTCAATTTGTAACCCACAAAAGGGTATGCCAAAGGGCGAAGCCTTTGTAAGAGTGGAACAGCCACGCGGGGAGGCGCTTTATTATGCTAAGGCAAACGGAACTAAATTCCTTGAAAGATTTAGAATCCGCACCCCAACCTTTACTAACATTCAATCGTTGATTCATATTCTGCCGGGCTCGGATTTAGCCGATGTACCCATGCAGATACTTACTATTGACCCTTGCATCAGCTGCACGGAAAGATAAGGAGGGTTGGCAATGGGATTAATGAAATTCACAGGCTTTGCTATAAAAAATCTTTTTTCAAAGCCGGCTACAAGCAATTATCCTTTTGAGCCTGCTACCTATCCGGAGCGTTCAAGAGGTCATATAGAAATTGATATTGACGATTGTATTATGTGCGGCATGTGTCAAAGAAAATGCCCATCAGGCGCTATAACCGTTGACAGAGCCGCCAAAACCTGGTCAATTGAAAGAATGGGCTGTGTTCAATGTGAAAACTGTGTTGAGGGATGTCCTAAAAACTGCTTACATATTGTTCCGGGATACACTGCTCCTTCTACCGAACCGGTTGTGGATTCCTATTCACAGCCTGTTGCCCAAGCTCCTGCCAAGGAGGCCGATGACAGCAAGGATGAGCCTGCATTAACATCGGGAAAAATAATTAATGATATGAGCAAATGTATTCTTTGCGGCCTTTGTGCAAGGCAGTGCCCTGCCGAATGTATCACTGTTGACAGAGAGGCAAAAAGCTGGACTATCAATCGTGACGATTGTATGCAATGCGGCGCTTGTATTGACGCTTGCAAAAAATTTAACAGCTTAAGCTATGCCGAGGATGACGGCGAAGCCGGTGAAGCAGTGTTTGTAAAAGACGGCGCAGCTGCTCCTGCAAAGCCTGCAGAAAAGAAAGCGGCTCCTGCTCCAAAAAAGCAGGAGGCAAAGACTGAAGCAACTGTTTTAGGAAAGCTTTCAACTCAAAAGCCTGATCCGGATTTACTTTTCGGTAAAATTGCAAACGATATTGAAAACTGTATTCTTTGCGGCCTTTGTGCAAAAAAATGCCCACTTGGTTTAATTACCGTTGACAGAAAGGATACCAAAAGCTGGAGCATTGACAGAGACACCTGCTTGCAGTGCGGCTGCTGCGTTGACGCCTGCATTAAATTTCATTGCCTCGGCTATGCAGAGGACGACGCTGAATACGGAATTGTAACATATAAAAAGGAAGGTTAAATTACGACCTATAAAATAACCTATTACGGTATTGTTCAAGGCATTGGTTTTCGCCCTACTGCCTTGAGGCTCGCAAAGGAGCTTAAAATATGCGGCGAGGTTAAAAACTCAGGCGGTAATGTTACAATTATCGCACAAGGGAAAAAAGAGGCGTTGGATGAATATATCCAACGCCTTGATACAATGTTTAATATTACCCAATCACAAATTGAGGAAATCGAAAGTAAAGACTATAAGAAATTTTCAATAGTACATTCTACTAACGACAACGATATTCCCTTTATAACGCCCGACCTTGCAACCTGCAGGGACTGTGAGGCTGAACTGAAAGACGAAAATAACCGCAGATTTGCACACCCCTTTATCAGCTGTGTAAACTGCGGCCCACGATATACAATAATAAAATCTCTTCCCTATGACAGGGAGAGAATAACCATGAGCGAATTTGACCTTTGCAGTCAATGCACGGCTGAATATACCAATGCTGACGACAGGCGTTGCCACGCTCAAACCATTGCCTGTAAGTCCTGCGGACCTACAACAAATATAACAATCGAAAAAGCAGTTGATATTTTAAGCAATAAAAAAATACTTGCAATAAAGGATATCGGCGGATATCACCTTGCCTGCGTATGTGAAACCGAGCCTGCGCTGAGGCTTAGAGAGATTAAGGGCAGGGAGAAAAAGCCCTTTGCAGTTATGTTTAAGGACATAGAACAGGTAAAGCAGTATTGCAAGGTTAATGCAAATGAAGAAGTTGCTTTGCTCTCATCTGCAAGGCCCATTGTTCTTCTTGAGAGGCTAAAGGCAATGCCCCACGGAATATGTGACGATAGCGACTATATCGGTGCATTTTTACCCTGCAATCCAATTCAAATAATGATACTTAATCAAATCTCTCCCCTTGTTATGACCAGTGCAAATATCAGCGGCGAGCCTATTATAACCGATGATAACGAGATAAAAAAATTCGGCGTTGATGTTTTATCCCATAACAGAGAAATATTAACACCCCTTGATGACAGCGTTGTTCAAATTAACAGCTCAAGATTTCAAACCATTAGACGGGCACGGGGCTATGTTCCCCTTGCAATTGAAATCGGAAAAACTGCAAAGGATACCCTTTGCCTTGGGGGAGATTTGAAAAGCAGCTTTTGTATCGTGCATAACGGATACGCTTATCCAAGCCAATATTTCGGCGACCTTGAAGATGTGAAATGCCTGGATGAATATAAAAGAAATATAAAACGCTTTTGCTCTCTTCATTCCTTTAAGCCCGAAAAAACAGTTTGCGACAGGCACCCAATGTATCACTCCTCAAATATTTACCACGCTGATAAAAAATATCAGCATCACCTTGCCCACGCTTATAGCGTTGTTGCCGAAAATCCTCTGTGCCAAGGGGAAGATGTGCTTCATTTTGTTTTCGACGGAACAGGCTATGGCGACGACGGTGCAATTTGGGGAGGCGAGGTATTTTATAACAGAAAAAGAGTCGAGCATTTGGAATATGTTAAAATGCCCGCCGGTGACGAAATTGCAAAAAACGCAGACCTTGCGTTGGCCTGCTATGACGGCTCTAACGAACTTATTAACAGGGCGATTGAAGAAAATATTAATGTAATAAATTCATCAAGCATGGGCAGGCTGTTTGACGCCGTTTGTGCATGTCTTGACATAAAGCACCGTAACAGCTACGAGGGTGAATGTGCAATGGCCCTTGAAGCCTGTGCAAAAAGGGCGAAAAAGGCCTATTACATTGAACCTACTCTTAATCCAAGGAAAATAATTAATGCTGTTAAAAATGCCAAGGCCCCAAAGGAAGAGGTGGCTTTAGGCTTTCACTATATGCTTTGCCAACTGATTTTGGATATATCAAAAAAATACGATACCGATAAGGTTACCCTAAGCGGCGGTTGCTTTGTTAACCGAATACTGCTTTCAAGGGCACAAGAGCTTCTCGAGGCAAACGGCATTATGGTTTTCACAAACCGTCAGGTATCCTGCGGCGACAACGGTATTTGCCTGGGGCAGGCGTATTTATCAGCAATGGAGGAATAAATAATGTGTGTTGCTGCACCCGGAAAAATTATTGAAATTAACGGCAATGACGCTGTAATTGAATATTCAACAAACAAAACTCACGCTAATCTTGGCATAGTTGACGCAAAGATTGGAGATTGGGTTTTAGTTCATGCAGGTCTTGTTATTCAGGTTCTTCCCGAGAACGAGGCAAGGTATATGACCGACCTGTTTAGGGATCTTGAGGAGCTTGGCGGATAATGGATATTAGTAATGTTATAAAATATTTAAAAGAATATAACGGCGTGGATATGACAATTATGGAGGTTTGCGGCACCCACACCGCATCCATAGCGGAAAATGCTATTCCCTCCATAATCAGTGATAGAATTCATTTAATCAGCGGTCCCGGATGTCCCGTGTGTGTAACTGTATCCTCCTATGTTGACAGGCTTTGTCGGCTTGCACTGGAGGGTAATACAATTGTTACCTTTGGGGATATGATTAGAGTGCCCGGTTCAAAATATGCCCTAAAGGATGTTAAAGCACAGGGTGCTGACATTAGAATGGTTTATTCTCCCATGGAGGCCATTGATTTAGCAAAGGCGGAAAAAGGTAAAAATTTTGTTTTTGCCGCTGTTGGATTTGAAACCACAACGCCTATTTATGCTATTTTAATTGACGAAATGGTTAGACTTGAAATTAACAATTTAAAGCTTTTAACCGCCCTTAAAACAATGCCCAATGTAATAAGCACAATTTGCGAAAGCGGTGCAAAAATCGACGGCTTTTTAGCACCCGGGCATGTTGCCGCCGTAACGGGAAGCCAAGTATTCGACAACCTTGCAAAAAAATATAACCTACCCTTTGTTGTCAGCGGCTTTAAGGCAGAGGAAATTTTAGCATCGCTTTATGCGCTTGTTAAACTGAACGGTCAGGGAAAATCCATGAACCTGTATAAAGCCGTAGTGGGCAGTGATGAAAACCAAAAAGCCACCGCACTTATTAATAAATATCTTGAACCCTACGACGCGCCTTGGAGAGGACTTGGTATTATAAAGGGCTCCGGCATGAGAATAAAGGCAGAATATAGCCGATACGATGCCGGAAGCATAGAGCTTGTTGACGATTTTTCATATCAAAAAGGCTGCAGCTGCGGCGATGTAATAATGGGCAAAAAAAAGCCAAACGAATGTCCACTTTACAAAAAATCCTGCACGCCCGAAAATCCCCGCGGCGCCTGTATGGTGTCCGGCGAGGGCGCTTGCTTTAACTATTTAATAAATAACAGAAATTAGGTAAAATCATGAAAATTACTTTAGCCCACGGTAGTGGAGGAAAATCCACAGGAGAGCTTATTGACAAGGTTTTTGCAAAAAACTTTTCCAATCCGATTTTAAATATGATGGAGGACAGCGCCGTTGTCAGCGGTTCATCTAAAATCGCAATTACAACTGATAGCTTTGTAGTTACCCCTCTTTTTTTCAAGGGCGGAGATATCGGCAGACTTGCCGTTTGCGGAACCGTCAACGACCTTTTAATGAGGGGTGCTGCGCCAAAATACATAACCTCTGCGTTTATTATTGAAGAGGGCGCAGACACAGAGGATATTGACAGAATTGCAAAGTCGATGGCCGAAACTGCCGCTGAGGCAGGAGTTACTGTGGTTTGCGGTGACACAAAGGTTATTGAGGGTAACGGCGGAATTTATATTAATACCACCGGAGTCGGCTTTGTTAAGGAAAGCACCGACATAGTGTCCACTAATCTCCGTGAAGGAGATGCGTTAATAGTAAGCGGAACTATGGGCGACCACCATGCTACTATTTTATCCTCAAGAATGAATATTGACAATAATATTGAGTCTGACAATGCTCCCCTTGGCGAAATGGTTAGAGCAATGCTTAAGTCGGGAATTGAAATTCACTGCATGCGCGATATAACACGCGGCGGCCTCGGCACAGTTTTGAACGAGCTTGCAAGGGCGTCAAAGGTGGGTATTGAAATAGAAGAAGCCAAGGTACCTGTAAGTGATGAGGTTAGGGCATTTTCCAAGATTTTAGGACTGAATATAATGCACATGGGTAACGAGGGCAAGCTGGTTGCGATAGTGCCTATGTGCCAGGCAGAACAGGCTGTTAACATTATTAAAGGCTGTAAATACGGCGAAAATGCCGCTGTTATAGGAACTGTAATAAATGGCAACGGCGTTAGCCTTATCACCCCTTTAGGCGGAAAAAGAGTTGTTAGCTCCCTTATCGGCGAAGGCTTACCGAGAATATGTTGACAAAATGGCAAAAATGTCCACTAATAGATTTTTCTTGCACATTTTGTCTATTTATGATATACTCTAAGCCGAACGGTGGTTGAATAGGGAGTGATAAAATGGCCATTAAAACAAAGGATTTGATTATTAAATCTTTCTTTGAATTGCTTGGTAAAAATAATATCGAGCAAATAACAGTAACCGATTTGGTGGAGAGATGCGATATCAGTCGCCAAACGTTTTATTACCATTTTAAGGATATCCCGTCTATGCTGGAATGGATATTTAACAACAGCGTTGAAACAGCGCTTGTTGCCGTTGAAAAAACGGCCAATGTTGTGGATTCTATGAGAGTGTATGCCGCATTCACAAAGGAAATCCACCCCATTATTGAAGCATCGTTAAAAACCGGCTCCTTTATCACTGTTTATAATCTAATTTATAATTCGTACAAAAAAATTGCCAATAGCATACTGACTAAATACTATCAGTTATCCGACAAGGCAAAACATTATTCCGTGATTTTTTGGGCAAGCTCCCTTTGCGGACTGACAATTAATGAAGCCCAAAAGAAAGCCCCCGATTATGATACTTTATTTAAAATGGTTGGGGCATCATTTTCAAAATCATAACAAAAAATCAAAGCACTGTTCTTTTCACGAACAGTGCTTTTTTTAGTCGTTTACATTCCGAAAAAGTCTTCGGTATTTTTAATGCTGTTATATTTTCTTTGAGTTAATCCGGCAACGGTGAAGCTGCCGTAATCGATAATGTAATCGCCGTCACCGTCAATAGTTAATACATCACCTTTAATGGAAAATCCGGTGTTTTTTTGAGTGGTTGTCCAATTTGCCGAGCCGGTCTTGTTATAGCTTGTAATGGTACAGCCGCCGTTTTGGGATAGCTGAATTGCATCTATGGAATAATTATCCCCATCATGATATGGGTCTGTATACCAAAAGCCGCTATATAAAAATGATGCGTCCCCGCTTGACGGCTCTGTGGTTTTTTCTGTGGCGGCAACAGTGGTTTCCGGCGGTTGAGTGGTTGATTCGGCAGTGGGCACATCGGTTTTCATGCTATGGTCAAACACAATATCCGAAACATCTTCTTCGGCAGAGCCACTGAAATTAACCACCTGAGTGTAGGTATATTGATTGCTGTTGTCATAAAAGCTAAAGGTCATTTCAAAGGTGTAGGTATAATCCTTCCCCTTTTCAATATCAAAATCCTCTAAGTCAAAGAATATTGCCCTGAAAATTCCGCTAATGCTTTTTGTGTATTCATAATCTGTTGACAACGGCGAATCGTTATTTTTGCCTGAGCTTGTTCTGTCATAGCCGTAAAGAGACACTCCGTTAATGTATTCAATTTTGGAATATTCATCAAGGGCAACATAAACAATCTGCTGATCTGAGTTAATAAGTCCGGCACCGTAAGAAAAATTCACCTGTGGCTGAACATCTTTTTTCTTATATACGCCAAAATAGTAATACTCACCGCCAACAATCAATGCGGCTATCAAAATTAATGCTATAATTCCTTTGAAATTGTTTCGTCTTTTAGGCGGCTCGTCATCATAATCATATTTTTCATCCTTTGCAAATGACAAAACATAACCGTTTTCACGGGTAATCGAAGCACCGCAATTGGGACATTCTCTGTCTTTTGAATTAATTTTTGCTCCGCAATTTTTACAATTCATATTACACCTCAAAAAATTAGAGATACGAGCTATGCCCGTATCTCTAATATAACATTTTTCGATAAAATATACAACTGTATTTATTTAGTAGTTACGGCCTTTGCCGATGACCAGGATGAATAATAAACCTTACCGCTGACCTTTTTGTATGTTCTGATGCGAACATAATATTTTTTCTTCTTTGTCAAATTTGTTACGGACTTTGACGTAGTTGTATTTTTTGATACTGTAACGGTTTTTGATTTAGTAAATTTACTGCTTGTTGAATACTGTATTTGATAACCGGTGGTTTGCACGGTCTGCTTTTTCCAAGTGACCTTGAAGCCCTTTGACAACGCCGAAACAGAAGAAATAGATGTTGCTTTGGGTTTAATGGCAAAGCTTTTTGTCATTGTGCCTGCATATCCGTTTCTAAAGGTAACGGTTACCTTCGCAGTACCAACATATCTGTTATTTGAATATTTAACCGTATAGAAATAGGTGCTTACGGTTTTTCCGTTTTTGTTAACCAGGGATACCGTGGGCTTTTTAAGATTTCCGTCATAGGTGTAAGCTGTGGCAGACAGCTTAATGGTGTTACCGGATGAGCTTGGAGCAGAAATTGTGCTGACAACATTCATGGTAACCGTGCCGTTAAAATTGCCCTTGCCCGTTAAGGTGATTTTATATCCATTGGAGGTTATAGTTATACTTTCGTTATAATCAGTGCCTTTTACCAAGGCTTTGCCCTTATATGTCACAGTATAGCTTACTGTATTCGCTTTTGTTGACGGAGTTATTGTGGCCTTTGTAATGCTTGTAGGGCAAACTCGATACTGCATTTTGGCAGTGCCTGTGCAATTGCCTATTCCCCTAATGGTAACATAGGCAGTGCCAACATTAACATTGTTACTGTATGATACAATTTCATAATCAACACCACGGGTAAAGTTTTCATCCAACCAATTAAACTTACTTGGCTTTACGGCTGAACCGGTGTAGGTGTACGAGGTGGAATTGTCGGCAATTTTACCGTTAAGCTGAGTCATATCAAATTTAGACAGCTCGTAATCAATATTAATAAATGAATCCTTAACAACGAGCTTGCTGGTAGGTATTGCCGTCAGCTTTATCTTTTGCTTAGCACTGTCTACACTTACAGAGTAATCTACTCCTGCATAAATTGTTTTTGTGCCAACTGTTGAGCTTGTATCGGAAAGGGTTTTCTCAATATAATCGGCCATATCGTTGTATCCCTTGCTGTTCAGCATGCCTTGGGGATAATAGGGGATGGGAGCCACCTCATAATCAATTTGATTTAGATTAATTTTTCCCACATTAAACACAAAGGGATATGTTCCGCAATAGTTGCCTTTAAAGTCTACAACAATTTGATAGTCGCCCATTTCAATAATTTTGACTTCGCTGCCGTTTTGAGAAACGGTTAAATCAAAATCTCTTCCGCGCTCCAGATTGTTTCCGTATCCGTCTACAATTTCAACCTGAGGGACAAGCTCGTTTCCCGTATAATTTCCCTGTGTTTGGATTATTATTTCATCGTAGTTCGCACTGACAGACATATCCATTGGAACAATTTTAAAGCTGTAATCAAAGGTACTCTCCCCTGAGCCGTGAATACTAATATCATAGGTGCCGCAGTTCTCTGCCCTAATAGTATCTGAATTGTATTCCTTGTCAAAAAGATAGGGCACAAACATTCTAAAGCTTGACATATAGCCGTTATAGCCAAAGCCCTCAACATTTTCATAGGTGATACTGCCGTCCTCATTTGCTCTAATCAAGGCTGTGCCATCTTCATTAGCCCTAATAAAAGCGTATTTTTCCCCTGTCTGTCCGTCATAAAGAGTTGCTCGCTGAATTATTACGTCATTTTCATCAAGGGATACTATTGTTGAAAGGTCAACTATCGGATACTTATAATCCATTGCAGAGGCAATATTCTCCTCACTATACCAATTGTAAAGCTGAGGTCTGATATCCACATCGTCCGATTTATACGCTTGCTGGTGATTATAGTAGCCGAAGTTGATATTTTCAGTTCCGCAAAGGAAATAATCATAGCAATTTGAATCAATCTCCTTGTATGATTTTTGTGACGCAAAGGTAGTGTCAATTTGGAACCATTTGTATCCGTCGCCGCTTGCATCATCAAGATAAACATAGTTCCACTCATGAGGATCCGTAAAATCTACGTAATTCTTATCATAGTCTCCGTCTACAATGCGGCAATCAATTCCGTTATATTGGCAAAGATAGTAAAACAGCATTGAAAAGCCTTCGCAAACTGCTTTTCCCTGATTTGGCTTTTTAATAATTGATTCGCCTGTAACGGATTTTTTATCGGTCAAATCATATTCCTCATCGGTCAAATTGCCGAATAATGCTCCGTAGGCGCTATGGGCCCTGTAATACCTTTCGCTTGAATATGGATACAGTCCCTCGTAAACCTCTTGGTCATATATTGTGTTTCTTACCACAAAATCATATATGGTTTTAACCTTTTCGTAATCGGTTTCAGCTTCGTCAAGATAAACACTGCTGAACTGCTTTGCAAAATCGGCAATTTCTTTTTCCTGGGAGACGGTGGTATAGTATTTCAGGTTTATTAATTCAATTCTAAAGGTAAAATACCTGTCGTTTCCCTCTGCCGGAGTATCCATACCGCTTGTAAAAACATTGCAGCCGTAAGAATATTCTCCGTAATCAATTGAGCGAAACAGATAATCGCCCAATTCTGCTTTGCTGTCGCCGTAGGTCTTAGTAAAAATATCCCTGAAAGCCCTGTTAAACAAGCTGTTTGCAACCTTTTGTGCATCGGCATAGTCATCTTGACTTTCATATCTGTATTGATATTCCTTATCATTTGTGGCAAAACGGTATTCTATTGACGGGGCACGACCCAGCATTTCATTTTGAAAATACTTAATCATTTCGTCGTAATCGGTTTTAAAATCAATATATTTTACTGTTCCCTCTTCGTCAGTGGTTTTGCGCCAATATACCCCGTTTTCATCAATATAAGGAGCGTTTTCACTGCTTATGGTGGTTTGGGAAAAAACCAGATCCTCGGCAAGCACATTACCGGCTGAAGAAAAAACAGAAAAAAACATTACAACACTTAACAGCAGAGAAATTAATTTTTTATTCGTCTTTTTCATACCAATACCTCCTTATATAATACTATCTATTATCAATATATCATTTTTAACAAAAATTTACAACAAAAATATAAAGGACGTGCCGCAATTAAGCAACACGTCCTCTATATTTGGGTAAAATTTATGTAAAAATTAAGTGGGTATATTTAAAAAGGCTGAAAATATGAAATTTTAACAGCCTTGGTTGCTAAATCTCATTTAAGACCTCGTAAGCATTTGAGTTCATTGTCAGTTTTGTCGGCTGATACTCTTCTCTTACTCCGCTCTTGAGCATAGCTCCCTTAAGCATAAAGAATGCAACATCCTTGCTTATTCCTGCATAATCAACATTAAGAATTTTAGCTGAAACATGCTTTGAAAAGAAATTAACAAGGGGTCCCATCATAAATGCCGTAATAATAGTGCCGATACCGATATTTTTAATCTGTGACAAATCACCGGTAACAAGTCCCTTTACTCCTCCGCTTACAATCAAGCCAACAGCAATTACGGTAATATCTGTAATAACTCTAACCCATTTGTATGGAATTTTTGTTTTATTGCTAAGCATAAAGCCTAAGCTGTCATAAGGGCCAACACCAACATTTGATGTGAAAAAGAGAGAACAGGAAAAGCATAGAACCACAATGCCTGCCGCAAGCAAACAGATGCGAACCGCCGCGCTATCAAGGCTGTCAGAAAGGAGTGGTCTGATTAAGCCCTCGAACAGCTCGCAGGAATAGCCTACGCCGACCATATTAAATACAGTTCCAACGCCTACAAGGCCCCTGTGTGCAACAATCACTACAAAAAGTATAATGATTGCATTAACGATTAGCTGATAGGTTCCATAGCTAATTCCCAATGTAGAGGAAATGTTCATATTCATTGATGTAAAGGGGTCAACACCAAATCCTGAAACCGAGAAAAGCGAAATTCCAAAGCCCATTATGATTATTGAAAGCACTGATAATACACAACGCTTAACCATATTGTGCTGAACAAACATATCCTTGATATAATCGTATGCTTTGTTTTGAAATCTCTTCATAGCATTCCCTCGCTACTCTGTGAACACTACATCCGTTCACGAATTTTTCCTCTCTTTGACTACATTATATGCTATGATTTTAAAAATTCAATATTTTTGTAACATCTTCTAACTATATAACAGTTTGTATAAAAAAAGCGCCGAGTTTTTGTATATATTGCACAATATATTACTCCATTTGTTTTCCCAAGAAGGCCGCGGCAACCTGTACCAGCTTAATATCAGCCTCCGACGGATTTTCACCGCTTTCATCTTCAAGCAGTGCAATTGCCCCGCTTACATCGCCCCCATAAATAATCGGATATACCACCTGTGCCCTTCTGTCGTAGCCCTCTATGGCGTTCATTGCAGGCACTTTGTCGGTTTTTATATGGATTTGTCTGTTTTCCATAAGCTCTTCAAGGCTTTTCGTTATGCGTCTTTCCAGAACCTCACGCTTACTTATGCCTGATGCGGCAATAACATGGTCATTATCCATAATAGCTATCGGCAAGCCGGCATCCTTGTGAAGCACCTCTGCATATTGGTTGGCAAAATTTGAAAGCTCGCCAATAGGCGAATACTTTTTAAAAATAACCTCACCGTCGGCATCTGTATAGATTTCCAGCGGATCACCCTCCTTAATACGAAATGAACGTCTTATTTCCTTTGGTATTACAACACGACCTAAATCATCAATTCTTCTAACAATTCCGGTTGCTTTCATATTAACATTCTCCCTTGTAATTTTTGATATTTTGTTCTGTAATATTTTGCACCGTTATAGTTTTTATATACCAAAGCAAAAATGGAATATTTTGCAAAAAAATATAGAGGATTTAATCCTCTATATCTATTATGCTTCATCCCAAATTGTACTGATATCGCAGTTATTAGAATCTAAATACTACGCGATTACAATTACTTTTTATTATTTTTTTCTTCTTTTTTGGCTTTTTCTTCCATGTTTTTTATTTCTATTAAATGTTTGTTATTAACCTTTAATTCATAGATAATTTCACCTAATGCAAACAATACCAAATTGCTCAAATACGCAGCCAAACTACCACCCATAATGATAGAAATTCCTACCCATGCCTCGAATTCTCTTTTATCGTATATAAGGCCGGTAATGACGAGTATTCCTATTAATTCTATGACAAACAGTACTCTTGCAACTTCTTGAATTGTTTCGTTTAAATCTTTGTCCTCTCTAAACATATTATTTATTACCTCTTTTCGTAATATACCATATTGGGATAATAATATAATACCATTTTGGTATAGTAAAATCAAGGGTGATTTTATGAGATTGAAGGAATTACGCAAAGAAAAAGGTATATCTCAACTAAAATTAGCTTTGGATTTATCCATGAATCAAAACACTATTAGCAGATATGAAACCGGAGAGCGTGAAGCTGATTACAAAACTCTTATTAAAATTGCTGATTATTTTGATGTATCTATTGACTACCTGTTAGAGAGAACCGATTGCAAAGAGGTCAACAGATAAATAATTAAATACCATGCTATATCAAAAAAGTGTTATCAAAATTAACAAAAAAGAATACCAAAATTCTATGTATTGGATAATTGAATAAAGGGTTTAATACTAATATAATAAAGTTAGTTGATTAACTCAACATAGTAAAATTAATATACGGAGGTATTTTATTATGGCAAGATTCACTTTACCAAGAGATTTATACCACGGAAAGGGTTCTTTGGAAGCGCTGAAAACCTTTACCGGTAAAAAGGCTCTTATCTGTGTGGGCGGCGGTTCAATGAAACGCTTTGGATTTTTGGATAGAGCTATCTCTTATCTTGAAGAAGCCGGCATGGAGGTTGATGTTTTTGAGGGCATCGAGCCTGATCCGTCAGTCGAAACCGTTATGCGCGGCGCAGAAAAAATGCTTGAATTTGAGCCGGATTGGATTATTGCAATGGGTGGCGGTTCTCCAATTGACGCCGCTAAGGCAATGTGGATTAAATACGAATATCCTGACATTACATTTGAGGAAATGTGCAAGGTGTTCGGCATTCCTTCCCTTCGCAAAAAGGCTCATTTCTGTGCAATATCTTCAACCTCAGGCACCGCAACAGAGGTTACTGCATTCTCAATAATCACAAATTATAAGGACAGAATTAAGTATCCCATCGCAGATTTTGAAATCACTCCCGATGTAGCTATCGTTGATCCGGACCTGGCTGAAACAATGCCTCAAAAGCTGGTAGCTCATACCGGTATGGACGCAATGACACACGCTATCGAGGCTTATGTGTCAACAGCTAACTGCGATTACACCGATCCTCTTGCAATTCACGCTATTGAAATGATTCAAACAGACCTTGTTGCTTCATATAACGGCGATATGGCAAAGAGAGATTCAATGCACAATGCACAATGTCTTGCAGGTATGGCGTTCTCAAACGCACTTCTTGGCATTGTTCACTCAATGGCTCACAAAACCGGCGCGGCATTTGAGGATTTCGGTGCACATATTATTCACGGTGCCGCAAACGCAATGTATCTTCCAAAGGTAATTGCATTTAATGCAAAGGATGCCACTGCAAAGGCACGCTACGGCGTAATAGCTGACTATATGGGCCTTGGCGGTGCTAATGATGACGAAAAGGTTGAACTTCTCATAGCTTATCTTCGCAAGATGAACGATGACCTTAACATCCCTCACTGCATTAAGAACTACGGTAAAGACAGTTACCCAACAGAGCAAGGCTTTGTTCCGGAGGATGTATTCCTTGATAGATTGCCTGAAATCGCTAAAAACGCTATCGGCGACGCATGTACAGGTTCTAACCCAAGAATTCCTACACAGGAAGAAATGGAAAAGCTTCTTAAGTGCTGCTACTACGACACCGAGGTTGATTTCTAAACTAAATTACATAAAATTAGGGCGACGAACACCGATTCGTCGCCCTTTAAATTTAACAAAATGTTATCTCATTGACTCTTCGTAAGCCTTGATCATCTTTTTAACCATTTGACCGCCTACTGAACCAGCCTGCTTTGAGGTAAGGTCACCATTGTAACCGTTCTTAAGGTTAACACCAACCTC
>JBJEPI010000070.1:0-7633 GCA_051881175.1 Eubacterium sp. | reverse complement strand
TATCATTGGAAACCATACATTTTTTCTGGGTGTTATCCAATACAGTATTATGTATATTATGGTTATTACAACAAAACACTCTATTGCTGTTAAGCCTATCATTTATTCTCCTTTAGTTTAGATATATTTTTTCCAGTTTTTTTGTTACTGTACTTATTTCATAATTATCTTTTAAATCACAAATGCTCACGGAAGCTCTGTCGATATTTAAAAGCCTATCTGCGGCCTCAGCCCATTGAGCGGGAGATTTATCAAGGGAGAGGAAATCCAAATTATTGTTAAACTTAACCTCCGTTGAAACGGTTTTGGAAACCAAGCATGGCAATCTCGAGGCTTGTGCTTCAATTAAAGATACAGGTAACGCTTCATGAAGGGACGGAAAAATCATTATATCCATTGCTTGATAAAAGTTTACAACATCATTTCTTGAACCTGCCCATATTACCTTATCCTGTAATTTGTACTTGTTTATTTCTGTATCAACAGGCTCTCTGTCAAAAATTTCACCTACCAACACAAGTCGAGCGGAGGGATATTTTTTTAACATTTCTGCAAAAACCTTAACTAAAAAAGCCTGATTTTTGATTTTATAAACCGAGCCTACATGCCCAACCAACAAATCACTGTCAGAAAGTCCCAACTGAGCTCTCAGCATTTTTCTTTTTTCAAAATCAAACTCAAACTTTGAAATATCTATTCCGTTTGCAAGCATTATTCCGTCTTTTTGATATTGTCTTTTACCAAACAAAAATTCCCCTGCCGCCTTACAGCAAGCCAATTTGCAGTTAGCATAAATGTTTATCAGCACCTTCATTAATGCTTTATATAGCTTGTAAGTAATTGTCTCGGCCTTGTTCCATTTTATAATGTGGGAGTGAGCTATCCTTACCCTAACCCCGTTCTTTTTTGCCGCCATTAACACTAAGCCGCTGAAAAGTATTACATGAGAATGGACAATATCATATTTTTTATCCTTCATAAGCTTGAAAATATATTTATATTTGCTCAAGTGAGTACCGCAGCTTTTGGGGATTTCCGTAAAACCAAAGCCCTCTCTTTTTAGATCATTGTACAAGTCAATGTCCTGCTCCTCATAAGGATTAATAAGTAAAAAATCTATATCAAATTTATTCTTGTCCAAATGACGGGCAAAATTAATCGCCGCTAATTCTATCCCGCCCCTGCGAATTAACTGAATTACAACTAATACTTTCTTTTTCATCTTTTCACCGATTGAATATGAGTTTTCCTAAAATACAGCTCTGCAAGCTGCGAAAATACGCTTATGCCAAAAATCCTAACCCCTACATTTGTCAGCTTTATTTTTTTCCAATATCCGTACTTGAGAATAAACCTGTACTTTTTCATAATATTTACAGCTTCTCTTTTTTGCTTTTTATCCATTTTTCCAATAGCCACAAATCCGGTGGAATAAATAAAGGCAATATAGTTTAGGTAATCCCTTTTTAATTCCTCGTTGTCAATTTCATTTAAGATTTGAAACCACTTATTAACAGTGTATTCAATTCCCTTTATTGATTTGATACTTGGTCTCGCCGTAATTGAGCCCTCTCTGCCGTGTCTGTACATATAAAACGGCTCATTAATTGCAGATATCATTTTTGCCTTTGAAAAAACCGATAGCACAAAATCGTGGTCCTCTGCCTGTATTCCCTTTTGAAAGCAAATACCATTATCAACTGCAATTTGTCTCTTAAATGCAAAAATTGTCGAGCCTCCTGGAATAAGCTTGTTTGATAAAAGATAATGCATTGTAGAGCAATAATCATTTTTGTTTATCAAATCCAAATCATATCCTGTTCTTGATACTACCGACTCGCCTGTATTCATATTGAAATCAGTACAACCGAATATCAAAACATCAGCTTTGCTTTCAGTCATTTTATTGTTTATTATTTCTAACGCTTTTAAATCGTTATAAAAATCATCACTGTCAAGGAACAATATGTATTCGCCTGTTGCGTTTTCTATGCCTTTGTTTCTTGCCGATGAAACTCCTGCATTTTTTTGGCTTATTGCAATTATCCTGCTATCGTTTTTTTCATAGTTACAACAAATTTCATAACTTTTATCTGGTGAACCGTCGTCCACCAATATAAGCTCCCAATCGGTAAACGATTGATTAATTACACTTTGAACGCACTCATCCAAATATTTCTCAACATTATATACAGGAACAATAATACTGAATTTTGGCATAGCTTAACCTCTGTAGTATTTAATAAGTTGATTTGCTAAATCAAAAATGTCCCATCCGGCATCTTTCATAATTTCAAAATTATCTTTTCGTATGATTTCGGAAAGCTCAATGGCCTTGTATGCCCACTCTTCGGCAGAAGAATTAAGCGGCATTAATGACACCTCATTGGTTATTAACACCTCATCGGTCACGGAATCCGACATAAGCACCGGCAACCCCGACGCCTGTGCCTCAACCACCGATACGGGCAAGCCCTCGTTGGTTGACGGAAACAGAAACACATCTGCGCCCTGCAACAACCGGTTAACATCATTTCTCATTCCAAGGAACATAACATTACTATCGATTTTATATTCATTGCAAAGATTATCTGTTTGCACTGTCGGCTCTGCACCAATAAGCATTAATTTGGAATTTGGAATTTTTTTGACTATCTCACTGAAAACCTTAAGCAAAAACGGATGATTTTTTTGGATAACGTCCGTTCTGCCGATATGGGCAAAAACCAATTCATCACCCAATTTCAAATCCGCTCTTACATTTTCTCTAACGCTTTGATTAAATCGGTATTTTTCACAATCGATGGCATTTTTAAGGACTGTGTAATCCTTTCCGTACCAATAATCACCCGCTGCCTTACTGCAAGCGAATTTTTTATCTACCAAACGGCTTGTAGGTTTGCTGAGAAGCTCATTACGCTTTAAATTTTTAGGATTTAATGAGAAAAGTGTTGAATGGCAATGGCAGTAAATTTTTTTAATTCCTGCTCGCCTCGCCGCAGGAGCAATAAATACGGTAAAATGAGGAGCGTTAATGTGCAAAGCGTCCCATTCGCTCTTGTGAGCCTTGAAAAACTTATCCATTTCGCCTTTCAACGCCGTTTTTGGTGACGGTGGATTTATCTTGAAAACCCTGCCGCCAAGTTCCTCTATTTCCTCTTGCTTGGTTTGTATTTGGCTGGAAAAATACACTACATCAAACTTAATGTCATCGGGCATAGCCTTTGCATAATTCAGTATTACGCTCATTATTCCGTTTGATATTCCTATATCGGGAATCATATGTAAAACTCGCATAGCTACCTCAAATCAAATTCAGGGATTTATATACATTTAACAATTCTTCGATAACATTTTCCGTGCTGTATGCCGAAACCCTGTGAGTATTCTCAAGCTTAAATTTGTTTAATAGCTGATCATTGTTCATAATGGCTTTAATTCTGTCCGCCATACATTCACAGTCATTTAACTCAATAATATAACCGTTTTCTCCGTCTGCAACCAAATCATTATTTCCCCTAACATTAGTTGCTACTATTGCATTTCCGCAAGCCATGGCTTCAATAAGATTTACCGGCAGGCCTTCTCTTACACTGGCGGAAACAGAGACATCTGCCAATGCGTCAAGCTTTTCAATATCTCTTCTAAATCCTAAAAAATCAACCTGATTGGATATACCCAGTTCATTAACTCTTTCTTCATATTGCTCTAATAATTCCGTTTGGCCGGGGCAAAGCAGCTTTATTCTTTCATTATTCAAAATCTTTAATGTTTTAAATAGCATTTCATGATTTTTCTCGGCGGTCAAATTAGCAGGATATATCAAAATAAAATCATCTTCGCCGTATCCGTAGGATTTTCTTAACGCTCTCTTTTCATCATTACTAACCGGCTTAAACGATGATAAATCTACTCCTACGCCATGAACCTTTACAATATTTTTCGCCTTAAACCCCTTGCTTTTGGCTAACTCAAAATCCTCTTTATTTATGGTAATAAGACAATCGGTAAACCTTGATAAATACTTTTCAATGTTATAAAAAACAAGCCAGTTAAATTTTGAGGCACCATTGTAAAAATGAAAGCCGTGGGCGGTATAGATAACCTTTAACCCCTTTTTTCGCAGAGATTTTGCCGCAAGACGAGTAACAACCGCTCCCATAGGAGTATGACAATGAACGGCATCATAATCGTTTTCTTCAAGAATTTTTTTCAACACCCTGTAAGCCTTAATATTATCAAGACTATACGGACTGCGTGAAAACGGAACCTCAAAAACATTGTCAATTCCCGACAAATCCAATCCAGGCTTTTGGACAGAATTATCCTTGTAGGCGGCATCGACACTATGCCCCAATTCCTTTAATTTTCTAATAAACGGCATGTGAAAGTGCCCAATATGACTTCTTACTGTCGCTACAAACAAAACCTTCATTTTTCACTCACAATCTGTTTAATTATTTCCGTTGTTTTTTTATGCTCGTTTATGAAGAATTGCATATCCTTGCTTTGCAATTCCTTTTCGTATTCTCGATTTGCATTGACGCCGTCAATAAAATAATTATTAACACTGTTTAAATCATTATCGCCGTATGTATTACAAAAGGCTCTTGAAAGAATAACCATTGACGAGCCAAGCCTGTAATGCTCTGCTAAAATGTTTTCCGCCGGAAGCATATCTCCCTGAAATACCCGTCCTACCCCGCCAAAGCCAAAGGGGATTCCTTTTGCCTTTATTTTATTTGCAATTTCGTCAACAGTGCCGTCAACGGTTAATTCAAAAAGGAATTTTTTACCTTGGCTGAGATGCAAGTCATTTAAGCCGATATGTATTTCATCAATGCCGTTAATTTTAAGCACATCGTCAAGACACCCTCTGGCTTCATCGGTTTCCAATAAAAGCATTGTGGTGGCCCTTGCGTTAACAATGCTTACAAATTCCTCCACCTCACGTGGTTTTTTCCACATTGGAAGCATTATTACATCTGCTCCGGCGTCTATTACAGAGTCGATTTCCTGCTTGGAATTATCGTGAATGGGATTAACCCTAACCATTAGCTCTGCTTTGTCAATTACTTTTCTCACTGCAATTACATCATCAACAGTGTGATGATTTTTAACAGTGTTCATATTGGGCTGACGTTCCTCCTTGCCGATATATTCCATATCCACAAAAATTCTGTCAACTCCGGCATTCTGTGCAATTTTTGCCACAGAGGTGTTATTTGTTATGTAAAAATATTTAAGCATTATACCTCAATGTTTTCCTTTTCTTCCACTTCAATATAGTTTTTGTCAACTGTAACACCATGATTTAAATTGTCCTCATTTTTTAAAACCTTGAAAACTGTTAGGAACAGAATCTTTATGTCAAGCCATAATGAGCAGTGGTCAACATAATAAACATTTTTCTTAATTCTCTCATGCCACTCCACTTCTTTTCTTCCGTTAACCTGTGCCCAGCCTGTAATACCGGGCCTAACCTCAAACATACGAAGCTGCTCCGGCGTATACTCACTTAATTCCCACGGATGATATGTAAGGGGCGGACGAGGGCCTACAAAGCTCATATCACCCTTTAGTATGTTAATCAGCTGGGGAAGCTCGTCAATACTGGTAGCACGGATGAATTTTCCAACCCGTGTTACTCGTGGATCACCGGCAAAGGAATATTGCCCTGTGCCCTGTTGCTCTGCGCCCACACACATAGAGCGAAATTTGTAAATCTTAAACACCTTTGCATTAAGTCCTATTCTCTCCTGTAAAAAGAAAACACTACCGGGACTGTCAAGCTTTATTGCAATAGCAACAATTATAAATAACGGTATCAGCAGTATTAAAGCAATTAAGCTCAATACAAAATCTAAAACCCTTTTTAATGCTTTTTTATACATAAATTCTCCCTCAAACCACAAAAAGACGCACTAACCCATGATTAATGATATAGTTAATTATATAATATATTATAATAAGCAAAAAGTCAATGAACAACACCACACTATCGTTGCGACTGTTATATTTGATACAAAAAACGCCTACCGAATTAACGGTAGGCATTTATTTGTTCATTATTGTATTTTCTTTAGAAATCTAATCTGTTCTTTTTCATTGTCAAAGCCAAGTTTTCTGTAAAATTCATGGGCGTCTTTTCTTGACGAGCCGGAATTCAATCTAAGCATTTTAACTCCGCGTTCCTTTGCCCAACACTCAACTTGATTAACTAATGCAGTTGCTACTCCTTGTCTTCTGTATTCATTTGATACCGCCAAGCCCAACAAATTAACAAGCTCGTCAAAGTATAGGGTTTTGTAATCCTCTGCATGAACGAAGCCTATAACACAATTGTTGTATTGAGCAACAAACACCTGCTCTCTGTTTAGGTCAAGCTCGCCTATTCTTTTTTTAACCAAATCCTCTGTGCAATTATAGCCTAAATCGTCGCAACAAATTTTACAAATACCAAATGCGTCATCGACCTTTGCCTGACGAACCGTTAATCTCGATTTATCAATTATTTCATCTTTGCTTTCTTCAATTGGTATCCACATTTCGTAATACCTGTTCTTTCTGCGCTCAAGCTTATCTGTAGCTAAGTGGTAAACCTCAATTATGTATTCCTTTTTGATTTCATAATTTGAGTTTGGTAGCCAAGAATTAAAAATCAAATCGTGCAGCCGCGGCAATTCGGTTCCTGCATAGCCTCCCTTTTCTGTTGTGAAAACAACATACTTCCCTGCCGGAACGGTTATTGTTTCAAGATTATTATACTCAACATCCGTCTCATTTCTTGCAATGGAATAAGCGCCGTTGTCCCAAATTCCGTACCAAACACCGTCATATCCGTTGCAGATTTTTTCAGGGTAATGCTCCGCATCAACCGACCACATAACATTTTCCTGTTTAAAACGATCCCCTGCCTGACAGCCGAATTGTTTTGATAATCCCAAAACCTCAAAGCTGTCAATATCAACAATTTTAAAATTCATTTCCTTCGCTCCTTTAATATTTACTTCAAAGGAAACAGGCGGATATAGTTTTACGGAACCGATTCCGTTTCTTGCATTAGACGGTGTTATGCCATGCTGGTTTACAAAGGCCTTTGCAAAAGCATCGGAGCTGTTCCATCTGTATTTCATTGCAATATCAATTATTCTTTCATCGCTGTTTTGCAAATCATCAACGGCAAGGGACAGCCTTCTTCGCCTAATGTATTCGTTTACGGTCATGCCAACCATATAGCTGAATAACCGAGAAAAGCCATCACCGCTTTGCATAGTAATTTTCGCAAGCCGGTTAAGGTCAATATCATCGGTTATGTGATTTTCAATATACGCCGACACTTCGTTTAGTTCCTTTAAAACATCCATACTGTTCACCTCACTTGCAATTATAAAGCAGCAAGTAAATCATTGCCCTAACTTTTCCGTCAGGAATTTTCTTGATAATATTATATAACAAAACAGGAATAAAGGGCATAATGAAATAAACAACTATTGCTTAACGGTTATACGTGTAGGTTGCGATACAAAAAGAAAATCCGAACCCATCGCCTAAAAACGTGAAGTTCGGATTTATCCAATATGGCTCCCCCTGTTGGACTTGAACCAACGACAACTCGGTTAACAGCCGAGTG
>JBJEPI010000069.1:0-7639 GCA_051881175.1 Eubacterium sp. | reverse complement strand
ACTTTATCGTGAATCCCGGATTTTCATTTCGGCTGTTTTTTTACAGCCCCTTTTCTATAATTATTTATGCCCTTGTAGAATTATCAAATAATAGTGCTGTTTTAAATTAAATTTGAAACGCATTATTTGAACAACAATGAATACTTTTTGTTAGTTTAGGTTGGGTATTTGAAATGAGCTTTATGCTATTTTTAAATATTTTTTGATATTCGGTCTGGATATTGAAACTTCTTTGTGGTATGTTGTGGTACTGCAAAGGAGTTGATTTCATGTCAATATTACAAGAATTATGGTATGGAAACATTAGACCTAATGAAGATAAAGTTATTATTGACGAGGAGAAAGAATTAGTTTCATTGATTGCTAAGCATCACGAAACATTATCTTCTTCCCTCAAGAATAATGACTTGGTTGTGTTTGAAAAGTATGTTGATTGCTTCACTGAGTATGCTTCGCTGATAGAGGCTCAAGCATTTGAGATTGGATTTAAGTTGGCTGTAAAAATTTTGACAGAATAAATTGTTTACAGGGTGCATTTGATGTACCCATCGGGAGCATTAGATTGCACACAAACAATATGAATACCTTTTTCTAAAAAATGGCTCTATAGGTGTTTCAAAATTTGGGCTACCCCTGGTACAAAAAATATACAATAACAATAGGAAAGAGCTTTTTTGAAAACTTTTCTCATTTTGGGATAAGTAATCGAGCCAATCATAAATCTCGATTGTGGGAGATTTGTGAGCATCTTTGGGAAGAAGACAGGCACTTGATAATGACAAAAATTCGCTTAAAATAGCAATTATTTGCAAGGTCGATAAATATGCAGGATAAAAGACTGTTATCGGCAAGCCGAAACAGCCAGAAAAACACCGTCCGGCAGTGCCTGTCGGATTTATTTCACTGTTATCAAAAATAGCAACTGTTATTGCCGATGTTATTACCTACAATAAACACCAAATTCTAAACCCGAATCAGTGTTAATGCCACTGTTATTAAAAAAACTATGAGGCAAGCAGAGCGTTTGGCGTTCCGCCGAACACCTTTAAAATGGGCAGAAGCCCAAACCCACTTTTTGCTTTGAAAATATTGTAGTTGACTTCAATTATCCTTTGCGGTATTGTGTGGTTGAAAAGGAGGACGAAGCTATGAAAACTATAACAAAAACAATGTCCAAATTATCAAACACACAGAAAGGATGATGCTCAAAACAATAGAATAAATGCAAGGATGATTCCAAATGACGACAGAAATCAAATGGAACATTCCGGAATATGAAATAGAAAAGCTCGCACGATTTCTACTGCCTCAAATTCAAAAGGACTTTGAAGAAAATATGAAAAAGTGTGAGTCAAACGAAGAAAGGCAGGGTTAGCACCCTGCCTTGACTTTATTCAAAAATAAAGAAAATCCGAAACAGTTACCTATGATAACATTTTCCAGATTATTCTATCTTTGTGGAGTTAAAAGTAATAAACGAATTATTGTTCAATTCATAAATAGAAAATATTTTTGCACGTCTTTATAATTAAAATGGAATACAATCGCTCTGCCCTTATTTTATTACTATAACCTCATTATCCTTACAAATAGATTTCAGACACATCACGGCAGTTAATGGATCAATATTATATTCCGTTGCAATTATATGTGCATCAACCATAACAGAATCCAACCAAGCACTATCTCCCTCACCATTTGGAATCTTCTTTCTACGAATACTATCATATTCATTAAACAACTCTCTTATTGACTTTCTTTTTCTATAAGATAAATCGTTAAACTGTTTAATAACTATATCCATCGGGCATAAACTTCTTGCAAACATATTAGAAATTGTAATCCATTTTTCAATTTCAAATTTACTAATAGATCTATACTTAACTTTCATATTGCTTTCTCCAAAATTGACTTGATGATTCAAATAATATTTTACTATTTGAATCTAATTTAGGCAGCAATCTTCTAACAACATCACATTGACTTTTATCGAAAAAATAATATGTACAATGCATAATATCAGCATTATCTACAGCTTCAAAAATATGAAAATCATTCCAAGGTGATAAACCTATTATATCTAAGTCTCCTTTAATTCCTTTCAATTTGTCAAAATGATAATTTTCACTAAAACTTAATTCTGGATGTTTAGATTTTAACTGAATAGAATACCCTAAATTAGAGGTAAGACGGTTATCATCATCCACCCAACTATCTATTTCTTCTCGTATGTTTTCGTCTGAGTTATACGCATTTGCCATTTTTTCAACACAATCATTTGCTAATGAACTTTGCTTTATTATTAAATTTTTATACTCACCACAATGAGTTGAAATAGCATTAGAATATAAATAATAATTATCATCAATTTCTATATTTTTAATTGGTGCATCTGGCATCTGATTTCTAAATGAATCCGGATTGTAAACATCATCTTTCTTGTCAAACTGACCATGGATATGAAATATTTCTTTGTTGATTGTTGATTCTATATTGCTGTCGTAGTTTGTTGTAAAAATATTATCAAAATTGGATAGATAACTTTTAAATTTTTCTGGATATGACTTATATAGTTCGTTTAATTTTCCATCATTATAAATTGCGAAAAAATATGCGACTTTCATTGACTCTCGTATATAATATTGATCAGGATTAATAATATTTAATTTATGACACACTAAATCGTGAATTAAATAATAATCTTCCATTCCTATATCTGTAATCCGTAATGTTTCTATTTTTCCACTATATTGATTTTTAAATGATTCTAAAGCCTTTATTTCAGAAGTACAATTAGCGTATCTATCATATTTACCTTTAATTATTTCTCTTGCTGCTAAATACAATTCTCCAAAATAATTCTTTAATAAATACGGAAAATTTATAATTATATGAGATGGGAAATCATCTCTATCGCAATTCTTTAATATTCTTAACATAATCTGAGTTGAAGTATAATTTTTATTATCAAATTGTATATTAATTCCATTACCAACTAATAAGTTTTTCATCATATCACTTTTTTATATTAACAGAATCGACTAAACAATCTTATTTTTATAATCAAAAGTTAATCTATGTGCCTGATTTTCATCACATTCGAAAATATACTGACCACTTTTGTTAATATAAGAAGGATACATATAGCCTATAGGTTCACTTTTACAAATGGGACATTTACAACCCTTAATTTCAAATATCTTTCCGTTTTCATTTTTTATAAGTTTTCCTATTGCTTTTTCATCAGAAACATGTTCCTTTTCTCCTCTCATAGTTTCAAAAATTGCTTGGAAAATTTCTCTTTTAGATTCAAAATTAATACATTTTCCGTTTGTTTTTAACTTGAGAATTTTAATCATATCACAAATATAACATAATAGTATTATTACTCCTAATGCACCAAAAATCAGCAAAAAAACAATAATCACTATTGATATTTTATTATCGATTTCAACACTTTTATTTATAACATCTAAAACTACTGAAATGGCAATAGAAAACAGTGAGCCAATTAATTCCTTAGATTTTGATTTTATAAGATTATTTAAAGTTGTTTCTTTTAATTCAAAACCAACATTATAATTTTTTTCGTTCCCATAATAATTATTTTCTATAACATTGCCATAGTTCTGTCCAATATTTACATCACGCATAGTTAATCTCCTTTTTCTTATAAATATTATTAACAACTAAATAAATTCATAATATTATAATGGTTAACTTAGAATAATTTGTCAATCCAAATTACAAAATTACACAAATTTTTAACAAAATATTCAAATAATTATTAATTGAATATAAAAGGCAGAAAGTTAAAAAAACTCTCTGCCATAATTTGTTACTATATAGAAAGACAAAATCCGAAACAGTTACCTATGATAACAAGTTTCGGATTATTCTGTCCTGGTGGAGATGGCGAGAGTCGAACTCGCGTCCGAAATCGCTTTGCCAAGGGCTCTACGAGTGTAGTTTGTTGTTTGGGATTCCCCTCGCTAAACGAGAACAAACACTCTTTTAGCTACGGTAGTCTTTATTACCTGACAGAAGCCAAGACTTTCTTCTGTTCATGTTCGCCACTGAATCGACGCTCTCAATTAGTCCGTGGCACTACCAAATGAGAACGGAAGGGTGCTTACGCAGCCTTCAAAGAAACTGTTTTGTTGTCAGTTAATTTTAAGTTGTTACTTTTTAAGTGGTGCAACTCCACTACTCGCTGACCAAGGTTCAACAACCCCGTCGAAATCCTTTCATCCCCGCATACAAATTAATATGTGTTTAATAGCGCTCCTTAAATTCCCTTTCAATGGTTCTGTCGGCTGATTTTTTAGCCTCCACGGCGCGCTTGTCGTAAAGTTTTTTGCCTTTACAAAGGCCTATTTGCAGCTTTGCTCTGCCCTTTTTGATATAAAGCTCCAAGGGAACAATTGACAGCCCCTGCTGCTGCGACTCGCCGAAAAGCTTCATAATTTCTTTTTTATGAAGAAGAAGTCGTTTTTTGCGCATAGGGTCTCGGTTAAATCTGTTGCCCATTTCATAGGGTGAAATATGCATACCTATTGCAAACATTTCGCCGTCATCAACAGAGCAAAAGGAGTCCTTAAGATTAACTCTGCCTGCTCGTATCGATTTAATCTCTGTGCCGAAAAGCTCTATACCTGCCTCGTAGGTGTCAAGCACGAAATAGTCGTGATAGGCCTTTTTATTTCGCGCAATTACCTGGGTTTCATCTGTCACTGCCTACCACTCCTTTCCGTATAGTAAAACTAAATTAGGCTTCTGCCCTCTATTGCTCGGCTTAGAGTAACCTCATCGGCGTACTCCAAATCAGCACCCACAGGAACACCGTATGCCAAACGGCTTACGGTAATGCCCATTGGTTTTAACAGCCTTGATATATACATTGCCGTTGCCTCGCCCTCAACAGTAGGATTGGTTGCCATAATAACCTCCTCAACTGTTCCGTCGCCAAGGCGGGCAATCAGCTCCTTAATTCTAATTTGGTCGGGTCCGATATTATCCATAGGTGAAATTGCGCCGTGAAGAACGTGATAAGTACCGTTGTACTCATGGGTTCGTTCAATTGCAACAACATCACGGGGGTCTTCAACAACGCATATAACGCTTTTGTCCCTATTGCCGGATTTGCAAATTGGGCAAAGCTCATCATCGGCTAAATCGCAACAGATTTTACACTGCTTAATTTTAGTATGTGCATCTGTAATGGCTTTAGCAAACTGATTTGCCTCGTCATCCGACAAGCCGAGAACATAAAACGCCATTCTTTGAGCAGTTTTGTGGCCAATGCCCTGCATACGCTCAAACTGGTCTATTAAATTTTGAAGCGGTGCAAGATTATATGCCATAAAAACTACCTCTGAAAATCATTATAATTTTAACGCAAAATGTCGTTAACAATTAAATTAAAGTCCGGGAATATTTAAGCCGCCGGTAACACCGTCAAGCTCTCTTTCTGCTTCCTCATCAATTTGACGGGTAGCTTCGTTAAGAGCGGCTACAAGCATATCCTCAAGCATTTCAACATCCTCTGGGTCAACAACCTCCGGATTGATGCCGATAGCCTTTACCTCGTGTTTTCCTGTCATGGTAACCTCTACCATTCCGCCGCCGGATGATACAACATATTCCTTTTCCTCAAGCTCTGCTTTTTTTGCCTCAATTTGCTCCTGCATTTTTTGAGCCTGCTTAAGCATTGCCTGCATATTTTGTGGGCCTCCACCACCGTATCCCTTTGGAAGTCTTGCTTTCATAGTTTTTCTCCTTTATTTTAAATCAATATTGATATTTCCCTGAGCTTGGCTTATTAAATCTTCAAGGGGATCACGCTTTACATTACCTTGTGTTTCAGCTCCCTTAAAAATTCCAAGCCTGTATTTTTTGCCTGTTACCTCATACAAAGCCTTTTTAATTGCCCGTGAATGAGTTGAAACCTTAATAAACTCTCCAACCGTTGAATTGTGGCTGTCGATTAAGAAAATGTCGCCCCTAATAAATCCTCTGGAACCGTTTAGCACGCCGAACAGTGCAATGTCCTCCTTATGAAGAACATCCATAAACTCGCCCCATTGCATAAACTCTGTTTGAGTTGAAGAATCAGCGGCAGGAGGCTGCTTTTGCGGCTCCGGCTCAGGCTGAACAGGTTGAACGGGCGGATTTTCAACAGGCGGATTTTCAACAGGCGGCTCTTGATTTTCCGCCTCGCTTTCGGTTGTTGGCACATCTATCGGCAAGTCGGCAGGTGCTTCAACCTTAACAGGCTGTGCAACATGAGCAGGCTTTGGCTCGGTAACTGCCGCAGATTGAGGAACGGGCGAAACGCTTATACCGTTTTTAAGTGCCCTTTCAACGGAAGACAATCTGTCGAGAACAGAGCTTACAGATTCGTCAAGCCTTGGCTCGCAAAGCTTAACAAACGCCATTTCAACCTCAATTCTTGCATTTGCTCCGCCTTTTATTGACACAAGGGTGCTTTGAAGCAAATCAAGAGCATTCAGCACTCCCTCAATGGTGTAATCCTTGGCGGAGTCTAAAATGCTGTTATATTCATCATCGGTGCAAATAATCAGTTCACGGCTTTTGCGAACGGTTTTCACCACCAGGAAATTCCTGTAATGATTAATCATTTCAACACATAGGCGTTCCATATCATAGCTGTTTTGATAAAGCTCACTGATAATGGACATAGCTTGGTTGCTGTCCTTTTTTGCAACACAGGAGGAAAGACTGTACATAGCCTCTCTGCCTGCAAGACCGGCAACCTCCGACACAAGTTGGCTTGTAACCTCCTTGCTTCTTCCTGCACATTGGTCAAGAATGGAAAGACCGTCACGCAATGCTCCGTCGGCAATACGGGCAATTAAAACAGCGGCGTCATCATCAAGGCTTATTCCCTCAAGCTGAGATACCTGCTTTAACCTAACCGCCATTGTTTCGGGCTGAATACGCTTAAAATCAAAGCGCTGACAACGGGAAAGAATTGTAGCAGGAAGCTTGTGAACCTCAGTCGTTGCAAGAACAAAAATAACATGTGCAGGCGGTTCCTCAAGAGTTTTTAACAAGGCATTAAATGCATTAATGGAAAGCATGTGCACCTCGTCAATAATATAAACTCTGTACTTGCCCTTGGTTGGGGTATAGTTGGCGTCCTCGCGCAAATCACGGATATTATCAACGCCGTTATTTGATGCGGCATCAATTTCAACAACGTCATAAATTGAGCCGTTTTCAAGTCCCTTGCAAACCTCGCACTCATTACATGGCTCGCCGTTCACGCTGTTTTCACAGTTAACCGCCTTGGCAAGAATTTTAGCACAGGTGGTTTTACCGGTTCCGCGGGAGCCGGTGAACAAATAGGCATGGGACACCCTGCCGTTTTGAATTTCGTTTTTAAGTGTAGATGTAACATGCTCTTGACCGTAAACATCAGCAAAGCACTTTGGTCGGTATTTTCTGTATAAAACTTGATACATGTTAACATCCTCCTTCAAATTAAAAAATGCCATTGTGTCCTTTATGTAACGTACAGACTTGTCTGAGGCACACAGAATAATCCACTTATTGCTGCTCGGTTCCCCGCCTGACAAGGTTCGTAGCATCCCGTCGCACAGGGCCCATACGCTAC
>JBJEPI010000068.1:0-7728 GCA_051881175.1 Eubacterium sp. | reverse complement strand
AAAACAACCTATGTGAAAATCACATAGGTTGTTTTTGTATCGTGTTATTATATGTATATCTTTTTAGTGGTAAGGCTCTCTGTGTCAAGAAGCTTTACACTTGAGGGATAAAGCTTATCATAGCAATTACTGCCACTTCCTGCACATTGAATAAGCTTAACGCCGTCAATAACAATCTCAAAATCGTTTAAGTGGTCATGGCCAAACACCGCCGCCTTAAGATAGGGTGACAACTGCTCAAGCTGATGAGTAGTAATATTTGGAGGACAGGGGCGTTCTCCCAAAAATCCCGTGTGGGGTATCCCCTTCTTAAACTTAACCCACTTACCGTCGCCGGGGACACAAAGCGGCATAAAATGACTGTATTCATCAAGGCAATCAATAATATTAGGCACAATAATATGCTGAAACATTATTGCTTTTTTATTTTTGCTTTTCAGTTGCCCAACCGCCCAATCAATTGTGGACCGGGGCACAACGTCATAAAAGCTTTCTTCACCGTTATAGTAACTGCCGCTGTCAATAAAAAGCAACACTTCATTATTCATTTCACAGATATAATTTCTGCCGTTGGTTATTGAATTTGAATAGGTGTTTACTACGGATAATATTTCGTCCTTTGCGATATCGCATTCATCATCGTGATTGCCGAAAACCATTGCGAATTTTTTGCCCTGGGTTAAATCAAGCACCTGTCTTAAATATTTTTCATAGGGTTCATCAACCTCCTTAAAATCCGGTCCGTGAACCAAATCCCCTAAAAACACTATCAAATCACTTTGTGTATCGGCAATAACCTTTTTTAATGTAGACAGTGTTCTTTTTTTGGCAAGAACTCCGGATTTAGGTCGGTTGTGAACATCTGCAATAAGTAAAATTTTCATACTGTAATTTTATTATTCCCTAAATAAAAAGTCAACAACATTATAAAATATTACCTTATATAAGACTACCCATATAAAAATTGCACCCTCGCAAAAGGGTGCAATTTAGTTTTGTTAAATTTTTTCAAGCGCCTGTTCGATATCGGCAATAATGTCCTCTGCCGCCTCGATACCGCAGGAAAATCGAACCAAATCAGGGCTAACGCCGCACTCAACAAGCTGTTCATCGGTAAGCTGTCTGTGAGTTGTAGAAGCAGGGTGCAAACAGCAGGTGCGTGCGTCGGCAACATGGGTAACAATTGCCGCCATTTCGAGAGAGTCCATAAAGGTTGTTGCGGCCTCTCTGCCACCCTTAATGCCGAATGATACCACTCCGCAGGTGCCCTTTGGCATATATCTTTGGGCAAGTGCATATTGGTCATCCTCAGGGAGCATAGCGCATTTTACCCAGCTGATTTTTGGATGCTTTTGAAGATATTTTGCAACTGCAAGAGCATTTTCGCAGTGACGTTGCATACGCAGATGCAGGCTTTCAAGTCCAACATTTAAAAGAAACGCAACATTTGGTGATTGAACCGAACCCAAATCACGCATAAGCTGAACTGTTGCCTTTGTAATATATGCCGCCTTTCCGAAAGACTCGGAATAAACAATTCCGTGATAGCTGTCATCAGGAGTTGTAAGGCCGGGGAACTTATCATTTTGAGTCCAATCAAAATTACCGCTGTCAACAATAGCACCGCCGATTGTAGATGCGTGTCCCTCCATATATTTTGTTGTTGAATGAGTTACAATGTCAACGCCGTAATCAAAAACTCTGCAATTAATGGGAGTTGCAAAGGTATTGTCAACAATAAGCGGAATACCGTTTTTGTGAGCAACCCTGGCAAACGCCTCAATATCAAGTATATCAAGGCTTGGGTTTGAAATTGTTTCACCGAAAATTGCCTTTGTGTTCGGCTTAATAGCCGCCTGAATTTCCTCCTCGGTAGCATGGGGAGAAACAAAAGTAAAATCAAGGCCGAGCTTGCGCATTGTTACATTAAAGAGATTAAAGGTTCCGCCGTAAATTGCAGATGATGATACAATATGGTCACCTGCCTGTGCAATATTAAATATTGCGTAAAAGTTTGCGGCCTGACCCGAACCGGTGAGCATACCTGCAACGCCGCCCTCAAGAGCAGTAATTTTTGATGCAACATTATCACAGGTTGGATTTTGTAACCTTGAATAGAAATAGCCGCTGGCCTTTAAATCAAAAAGGTCGCCCATCTCTGCAGATGAATCGTATTTGTAGGTTGTGCTTTGAACAATTGGAATTACTCTTGGTTCGCCGTTTTTAGGCTTATATGTTCCCTGAACACAAATTGAATCAATTTTCATTTTTTATACCTCCGTTACCCTATATATTAGTCATCAAACAATGGTGTTGAAAAATATCTTTCTGCCGTATCGGGAAGCACGGTTACAACCGTTTTACCCTCGCCAAGTTTTTCGGCAAGCTTTAATGCGGCGGCAACATTTGTTCCACTGGAAATGCCGCACATTATTCCCTCAAGGCGGGCCAAATCCTTAGCAGTCTGCAAGGCCTCATCATCCGTAACTATATAAATATCATTATATATTTCTTGGTTTAATACCGCAGGGATGATACCGTCGCCTATGCCCATTTGAATATGAGTTCCTATATTACCCCCTGCAAGAATTGCCGCATGCTCCGGCTCAACTGCCCAAATCTCTATATTAGGATTTTGAGCCTTAAGGGTTTCGCCTATGCCTGTAATTGTGCCGCCTGTGCCGATACCGGCACAAAAGCCGTCAATCGGACCGGCTACCTGTTCTAAAATCTCCAAAGCAGTGTGGTGCTTGTGAGCCTTCACATTATTGGGATTTTCAAACTGCTGGGGAACAAAAACATTTTTGTCCTCCTCTGCCATTTTAAGGGCAGTATGAAGACATTCGTCAATACATTTTCCAATATCTCCGTCATCGTGAATAAGAACAACCTCAGCGCCGTAATGACGAACAAGCTTTCTTCTTTCCTCGCTGACGGAATCAGGCATAATAATAACTGTTTTATAGCCTCTAACCGCACCTACAAGTGCAAGTCCAATACCCTGATTACCGCTTGTAGGCTCAACTATAATGGTGTTTTCGTTAATTCTTCTCTCTCGCTCGGCGGCTAAAATCATATTATATGCAGTTCTGGTTTTTATTGAGCCGCCTACATTTAAGCCCTCAAACTTAACCAAAATTTCAGCACTGCCGGGTCTTGTCATTTTATTTAATCTAACCATAGGGGTGTGACCTATGGCATCTAAAACATTATTATAAATCATAAATTGCACCCTTGTAAAAAGTATCAGTTAGTATTATATCAAATCAATATAAAACTTTCAATATTCTTAATTTATTATGAGTTAACCTTTTCCAGCTTGGCATAGTTTGCCATAAGCTTTTTAGTACCCAACTTGTCAAAGGCAATCTCCATCAAGGTATCGTTTGCCATCGGCTGAAGCGATAGGATAACGCCTGTGCCGAATGATTTATGCTTTACTGTATCACCCACATTGTAGCTGGCAGATGATTGATTTTGGTTAGGCTTTGTTACAGTCGGACCGAATTGGTGTGCGGCAGAGCTGCTTTGATGAGCAGTGCCGATAGGTGTTGCTTTGCTGTATTTATGCGGCTTAGCCGGAGTGCCAAAGCCATTTGAATAGCCGCTGTCATCCCCAAACCCAAAGTAACGGGGTTGTTCGGCAATGGTTTTATCCTCAACAACCTCAGTGGGGATTTCATGAATAAACCGAGACGGTCTGTTTCTGTTTGTTTGACCGTAAAGCATACGCTGTCTTGCATTTATAAGGTAAAGCCTGTGTCGTGCTCTTGTTATGCCAACATAGGCAAGCCTGCGTTCCTCCTCTAAATCCTCGTCACTGTATAAGCTTTGGTTACCGGGGAATATACCCTCCTCAAGTCCGGGTATGAATACAACGGGAAATTCCAAGCCCTTAGCCGCATGAAGAGTCATAAGCACAACAGAGTCATCATTTTCATTATATGAATCAATGTCGGAAACGAGAGCAACATCCTCTAAAAATGTATCAAGGCTGAATTCGGGATCCTCTTCCTGATACTTAATAAGCATTGACGAAAGCTCCTGAACATTATTTTTTCTGTCCTCCGCCTTTGCAGGCTCATCCTCCTCGTCGATATACTCAAAATACTTTGTTTCCTCCAGTATTTCCTGAAGAAGGTCGTTAACTCTCATACCCTCCTCAAGGCAAGACTGAAAATGCTTAATCATATCTGTAAATGCCGTAAGCTTACCGGCAGAACGGGCGGTTTTTGCGAACTCGTCGGCATGCTCGCAGACCTCAAAGGCTGTCATTTTATTAACCGATGCAATCTCTAAAATATAGTTAAACATTGTATCGCCGATGCCGCGCTTTGGGGTATTGATAATACGCTGAAGCCTAACATTGTCGGCAGGGTTATTGATTACGGCGAAATAGGAAACGACATCCTTAATTTCCTTACGGTCAAAGAAACGGTTTCCGCCGATAATTTTATACGATATACCCGATTTTGCCAGCATAATTTCAATATTTCGTGACTGAGCATTCATGCGATAAAGCACTGCGTGGTCACGATATTCTCTGCCGTTTTTCACATTTTCATTTATTTCATCAACAATGAATTGTGCCTCGGCCATTTCATTTGCGGCAGTATAAAGCACAACCTTGTCGCCCTCTGAGCCTGCATAGGAGCGAAGCCTTTTGTCGGCAAGTCTGGTTTTGTTGTTTGCAATAACTCCGTTTGCAGCATCAAGTATGTTTTGCATGGAACGGTAATTTTCGGCCAACTCAAGCTGAATTACCTTTAATCCCTCATCCTCATAGCGTTCTTTAAAACGCATAATATTTTCAATGGTAGCTCCGCGAAAGCGATAAATGCTTTGGTCATCATCACCTACAACACAAATATTATGATATTCTCCTGCAATAAGATATGTAAGTACATATTGGGCATAGCTGGTGTCCTGATACTCGTCAACTATAACATATTTAAACTGATGCTGATATAATTCAAGAACATCTTCGTTACTGCGCAAAAGCTCAACTGTGTTATAAATCATATCGTCAAAGTCCATTGCGTCGGCACGCAAAAGCTCCTTTTGATATTCCTCATAGCATTGGGCAACCTTTGCTTTTCTAAAATCATTGGCGGTAGTGGCCTTATATTCCTTTGGGCCGATAAGGCTGTCCTTTGCTCTGCTGATTTCGTTGAGAATGTATTTATGATTTAAATACCTGTCTTCAATACCAAGTGATTTTTGAACCCGTTTTATAACTCGCTTTTGATCATCGGTATCATAGATAGTAAAGTGTTGTGTATAGCCCAAACGGTCGGCAAAACGGCGAAGCATTCTTCCGCACATTGAGTGGAAGGTATGAGCCCAAATATCGTTAGCCTCATCACCCACGGTGTTTATCAATCTTTGCTTAAGCTCTCCGGCGGCTTTATTGGTAAAGGTAATAGCCAAAACCTGCCATGGCAGAGCGTATCCGTCACTGATAATGTGTTCTATCCTTTTTACTATTGTTGCAGTCTTTCCCGTACCTGCACCGGCAACAACTAAAACCGGGCCGTCAATGGTATTGATGACCTGTTGTTGCTCCTTATTAGGCTTTACTGCATCTTTATTATTCATAAATATTCCTTTCGATCGGCAAAGGCCGATAATGGTTTAGTAGAAATGAAAAGGGTGTCATTTTAGACACCCTTTAAAATTATTAGCCAAGCAATGTAAGAAGAATTCCGGCCGCAACAGCGGAACCGATAACGCCTGATACATTAGGTCCCATAGCATGCATTAAAAGGAAGTTTGAAGGATTTTCTCTTTGTCCCTCCTTTTGAGCAACACGGGCGGCCATAGGAACAGCCGATACACCGGCGGAGCCGATTAACGGGTTAACCTTACCCTTAGTAATAACATACATAAGCTTTCCAAACAAGGTGCCGCCTGCTGTACCAAAGGCAAAAGCAACAAGACCGAGAGCGACAATCTTAAGAGTATTAACATTCAAGAAGGATTGGGCTGATGTTGTAGCGCCAACGGAAATACCCAAAAGAATTGTAATAATATTCATCAACTCGTTTTGAGCCGCCTTTGCAATTCGCTCGGTTTGACCGCTTTCCTTAAGAAGATTACCAAGCATAAGCATACCTACAAGTGATGCGGCATCAGGTAAAAGTAAGGATACGATAACCGTTACCATAATCGGGAAAAGTATTTTTTCAAGCTTTGATACAGGACGCAGTGTTCCCATTACGACCGAACGCTCTTTTTTTGTGGTGAGAGCACGCATAATAGGTGGCTGAATTACCGGAACCAGTGCCATATACGAATATGCTGCAACTGCAATTGTTCCCAGCATTGCCGGAGCAAGCTTTGAGGTTACGAAAATTGCCGTAGGTCCGTCCGCGCCGCCGATAATGGCGATTGAGCCTGCCTCCTGAGGGTTAAAGCCAAATACAATAGCAAGCACGTAGGCTACGAAAATACCGAGCTGAGCAGCGGCACCGAGAATAAATGATGACGGATTTGCAATAAGTGATGAGAAATCGGTCATTGAGCCGATGCCAAGGAAAATCAGCGGCGGATAAATACCTGCTTTAACGCCGAAATACAGAAAATCCATCAATCCCGGAGTACAGCCTACAAATTCACCCCTGCCCTTTAACAGGTCAAAAAATCCGGCTAAATCGTGATACTGAACTGCCAAATTAGCATTTGGAAGGTTAGCAAGGAGCATACCAAATGCAATAGGAATCATAAGCAAAGGCTCAAATCCCTTTTTAATTCCAAGCCAAAGGAAGAAAAACGAAACACCCAGCATTACAAGGTTTTTCCATCCATCACCTACAAAAAAGTACGCATAGCCACTGTCTGCAAGAATGCTTTGAATGACCTGCCATACACCTCTTAAAATTTCCATTAATTAATCCTCCTAAAAAGGTCTTGTATTATCAATTACTGCTGCCTGAGCCCAAGGATTACGACCGGTAATAGGGCTTTGCTTTCTAACGGGAGTAATGGCTGTGATAGTAGCGTTACTGTTACCCTCTATTGAATAAACGGCCGCACTGATAGCCGCAACAATCTCGCCGCTTATTCCGGCTTCCGCCTTTGGCGCAACAGGCGCGGCAGGCTTAACCACAGGGGCAGACGCTTTTGCCATTTCAATTTTTTTATCGGCTACGGCTTTAGCCTTTGCCTTTGATTTATTTTGTGCCTTGGATACAACAGCGCCAAACACATAAAACACAACTATAAGCACCGCAAGTGTTCCGAGAACTATGCCCAAGCCTGCAATGATTACAGTTAGTGTAAAGCTAAGATCTCTTGTAGGTTCAACAGAAGTTGCTAAGGTTATAAAATCCATAAACCCATATTCCTCCATTTTAAAAATATCAATTCGTATTATAATACAAACCTTTCGCTTTTTCAACAAATTTATCAATTTTTATTTAAATATATTTTCGATTATTATGCCCAAACAAATTCGTTAAAAACTATTGATTTATTCGAGCGGAATGGTTATAATAATTATATATTTCGATATGGAGGAATTTTTATGAGTAAGGAAGCAATGATTATCGCAATTTTTATTGCATTAATTATTCTTTGGATAACCGAAACCCTCGGTATGCACAGGACCTCCAGATTGCTTGCCGGTGCAATTGATCTCGGATTTGCTATTCTTCGATAGCTGTTTATTTATCAAAAAGGGGCTGTAAAAAAACAGCCGAAATGAAAATCCGGGATTCACGATAAAGT
>JBJEPI010000067.1:0-7741 GCA_051881175.1 Eubacterium sp. | reverse complement strand
AAATTGTTCAGGGTAAGTCTGACTATACAGTTACCTATCACGGCTTTAATTATCCTAAGGATAAGTTTGAATATAAAGGTAATACCTGCGATGATATTATGACTTACCTTGATTATGATTTTAGAACCATACAGGCATCACGCAAAAGGTTAAGAGAAATATATAACGAAATTAAAAATAGTAATGCTACCGAAAAATTATTTGATGATTTTTACAATGAGGCAAGAGTCATAGCAAATATTATCAAAGACGATTTGCCTGTACTTTCGCAAGTGCTATTAGTGTTCATAGAAAATGTTTATCAAACAAGTGAGGATATAATTTCATCTATGGATGAGATATGGTATCAGATTGATACACTGACTTATATAAAATCAAATCTAACCGAAACACTAACGTGGCTTGCTGATAAACAACTGAACAGTGAGAACAGAAGAGAGCTGCCTGTTCTTGACAGCCTTGCTGATTTCAACGCAAAGGTTAATATTGAATATGCTAACGGTGAAATTAGTTACACATATCTAATTGATAATGTAGAACGATTTTTGAATGTTCTAATCTACACCTACATATCAACAAAGCCAAGAATTGCAGTTTGTCATTATTGTGGCAAATTCTTTGTGCCGAAAACTAATAGGCGAACACTTTATTGTGACAGGATTACCGTTACCGGTAATGATTGCAAGACCGAGGGCGCAAGAGCTACCTACAAGAACACTATACAAAATGACGAGGTATTAAAACGATACAATGAAGAAAAGCACCGCATCCAAATGTATTGCAGGAGAAGTCTGCTTGACCTTAACGACCCACTTGATGATATGTACAACTGGCTTGATTTCTTTGAACCGAAAATGAACGCATACAAGGCAGGAGAATTCTCCGGCGAAGAATTACTATCACTCTTGGAGAAAAAGAAAAAGGAGAACCAACCCGGACTGCGACTTGGTAAATATTTCTCAATATGAAAGCTAAAAGGCTTCACCCAACATTTGTTAAGTGAAGCCTTATGCATGTATTGATTTTATTGACAATGAATCTTGAATTTGTAAATACTGTTTTTAGTTGTCATTGTGATGATGTTGTCATCAATTGTATATGTTCCGAAATTTGTTCTTAGGTAACCATCCCTAAGATTGAAATATATGAAGCGTTCGCCTTTTCTTATATCTTTACTTTCTAAAATATACAACTGACCTTCTAGGTAAAGGAAACACTCACGCCATCTCCAATCACGATAGCTTTTATCCGATATTTTTTCAACAGAGATAAGCTCTGCGTGTCTATAAAATTCAATAATCTTACACACGATGTTCTCCTATTCTTTCATTAGTTTGAGTGCTAACTTGAAACCTATTTCAAATGCTTGTGCTTCAATCAGTGAGGCGTATTCTGTAAAGCAATCAACATATTTTTCAAACACAACCAAGTCATCATTCTTGAGGGAAGAAGATAGTGTTTCGTGATGCTTTGCAATCAATTCAACTAACTCTTTCTCCTCGTCAGTAATGACCTTATCTTCGTTAGGTCTAATATTTCCGTACCATAGTTCTTGTAGTGTTGTCACAAATAATCAACTCCCTTGCAGTACAAATACATACCACAAAGGAGTTAGAATATCCAGACCAATTTTTAAATTTGCTCAAATCCATCAATATAATCAAGTTAAGGGGGTAAATATTGCATTTTTTGCATTTTTTACCCCCTTAACTCTCAATTTTCGAGACAAATACATAAATCTGTGTTATTTTTCGATAAGGTACAGCACACTTTATCATTTCGAGCAGTTTTATATTCTTTTTGTTAATTTGCTTTACCGGGGCTAGTTAAAATCCTGTGCCTATAAGAGACGTTTTTATCATCATCAGTAACAGATTTATCTTTGCTCGGTTGAACATTCCAATACCATAAATCTTGAAGTGTATTCACAAATAATCAACTCCCTTGCTGTACCACAAGGGAGTTTCATTTTATAGATAAAATTTTTATGTATGCCTATATTAATCAATTGAATTCATGACATTAAGTAAGCTTTGATAATCATCTACTGCCTCATATCTAACCTTACTTGTAGAAACATTGTTAAATAACTTTCTCGCACATTTAATTTTTGCATCTTCAATAGGTCTTAAATCCATTGTTGACATTGAGCCTTTTGTTTCTGCAATAAAATAGATATGCTTAACAGTTCCTTCGTTAAAGGCGATTGCCCAGTCGGGAGAGTAATTACCAACAGGAGTTGGAATATGAAAGCCTTTCGGGAGCTTTGCATAAACACAAACTTCATTGGCAGAATCCAAATCCTGAGCGAATCTTCGTTCAATACTTTGCTCGGCAGAGCCATCAGTAAATACATAATCCTGAATATGTTTTTTCGCTTTGAATGCTTTGTCAAAGCTTTGACTGTTCTTTTCAGAAGTGAAAATATCACTATCATACGAGCCGTCGATTTGATTGTATGTGATATGATCAACAATCATAGTTGCTTTTTGCTCTTTAATCAGTCTAATAACTTTTGCAATAAATTCTTCGGGATTATTTTTGAACATATATAGTTTTTCCTGTTCAATTCCTTTTAGAATTGTTGCAACGGTTGTTCTTGTTAGCTTTGTTCCCTGAGCAATTTTTCCGATTAAATCATACTTAACGCTACTTATTTGTGCGTGGCTTAGCCTTTGTGTTTTAGTTTTAGCAGTTTCAAATGCTGCACCACGTTCCACCTCATATTGATTCATATCTGTTTTTTGGGAGCCAATAGAAGTTGTGTATTGAAGCTCGGAAACGAATAGTTTTGCATTAATGTGTTCTATTGATTTTTTAATAAGCTCATTAGTGTCAAAAGAAACAGCGTACGCATACTTGTGATTGATATAATTCCATAATGTCTGAAATTCTTTCTTATAGAAATTATCATTCAGCGGATTGTCCTTAACCTTAGTTTCGTGAGCATTCGAAATCATTTCGTCAAGAACGCTTTCATCAAATATGCCTTGAATAAGCTTGTGGATACCATCGCCCAACGGAATCAAATCAATAGGAAGTGGTATAAGCTCGTTGTTAGCAGCATCTGCTCTGTATTCATCGGTAACATTATCATCGTCATCAATGTAATCGTTTTTAAGCAGATATTTGTAAATTGCCTTTGCCTGCTTTGTATCAAGAATTGTTTCCTGCTCGCCTACAAGTATTGTTTTGCCCTCGAAGTATTCAATAGTGGCTTTTGATGGTCTGTCATATAGTACGGCTTTGATATCCTTTTGCAAATCTGAAACAAAGGTTTTGTAGCTTTCACTTGCGATAACAGTTAACTTGTTTATATCGTGAACAGTATCACCGCAGGTTTGAACATCCATACGGTTTCCGTCTTGATTAACGCAAAGTCGCAGTCCTCGTCCAACCTCCTGACGCTTTGCGGTATTGCTGTCGGAATGCTTGAGTGTACAAATTTGAAAAACATTAGGATTATCCCATCCCTCACGGAGTGCAGAGTGGGAGAAAATAAATCTTGTTGGCTCGTCAAAGCTTAAAAGCCTTTCCTTGTTTTTCAAAATCAAGTCATACGCTGAAATATCATCCGATAAATCACTGCCACGCTTTACCTTACTGTCAATAGCTTTACCCTTTTTATCAATGCTGAAATATCCTTTATGCACTTCAGAAGCATCACTGCACATTTCTTTAAGATATCTTGTGTAAGGTGTATCGCTTAAAGTAATATACTCATTAAGAATATCCGTATATTCCTGTTCAAACATTACACCGTATTCTCCAAGAAGTTCGTTGCCGTCTTCGTCATACTTCCTGTAATGCTCAACCTTGTCAATGAAAAACAGTGAAAGTGTTTTTATTCCCTTGTTAAATAGAGATTCTTCCTTTTCAAAATGAGATGCAATAGTTTCTCTAATTTGAATACGAATCATATCCTCTTCGGAAACATCACCCACTACATCACCGGTTGATATAACATCACCGTTTAGAAAAGTTACGGTATTGCTTATAGGGTCAATTTCGGAAATTGTATAGCCATCCTTATATTGCTCCATTTCCTGCGAAACATAATATAAATCATCACTAACGCCAAAAATATGCGTTTCTTTTTTTATACCATTTTTACGATTTACCTCAAGTTCAATTCTTGCCATAGGAGGCTTGTTTTTTGAAAGCACAATTTCATCCAAAAACAGATAACTGTCTGTTCCTCTGAAATTCTTAACTTCAAATCCCTTGACCTCAATCTTTTTAACCAAACGCTGATTAAATGCTTCAAGTGCATCAAGAACATACACCATGTTATGCTCTGTTTTGTGCGTTGCAGAGTAGTTAAGACTGAATAACGGATTGAAATTTTTAAGTGCTTTTTGAGTAACCTCTCCGCCCATTTTCTGCGGTTCGTCAAGAATGATAATCGGTCTGTTAGCCTTTATTACATCAATAGGACGGCGTGAAGCAAATTCATCACGCTTTGAATAAATAATACGAGCTTCCTTGCTTTTTCCGTCTTCTTTTAATGATGATGCAAAAGCCTGAGTATTGATTATCATTACATTGATACCCGAGCTGGAAGAAAAATTATCAAGCTGATTAAGGTTAGAGCTGTTGTAAACAAAAAATCTTGCTTTTTTGCCGTAATGCTCCATAAAATGATCGGCTGTTTGCTCAAATGTTTTCTTAACACCCTCACGAATAGCAATGCTTGGCACAACAACAATAAACTTGCTCCAACCGTATTTTTTGTTAAGCTCAAACATTGTCTTGATATATACATAGGTTTTACCTGTGCCGGTTTCCATTTCAATATCAAGACTGCAGGCACCTAAATCCTTAACAAGATTTGAGGATAGTTTAATATTATTTTTGGTTTGGATATTATGTATGTTTTTTAATAGCTGTTCATCAGTCAAATTCACTAATTCATTCTTATAGCCGGTATCGTCAAGGGGATCAACCTCGTCTTCACCGAGAAAAGTAATCTGCTGAATTTTAGTAAAATCCTGCTTTCCTAAATCTCGGTTATACTTGATTCCATTGTAAAATCCCTGACCGTTAAAGGCTTGAACAACTGCATCAACAGCATCCGTTTGGTATTGTTGTATTTTAAATTGAAATTTCAAAATATTCCACGCTCCTTAAAGTTCGATAAAAAATTCATTTTATTGAATTCAGGTAAATCGTCGAGCTTAATATTTACTGTTTTTTCGTCACCTTTGTTTTTTAAAACTATTTCAAAACTTTCAATTTCTTCAACAACATTAATTTTTGTGCTTTTTAACATGATTTTTAGAATTCTAATATTATCCTTGTCATGTATTATTTCTTTATGCAAATTAAAGTTATACTCATCAGGAACGCTAAAAAGTATATCCCCATTGTCAGTATGGATTGTAAAATCGCCATCTACAATAATTGAGTCTGCTTTAGATCCGCTTTTTAAATTGACTGTAATATTGTATTGCTCGACGAAAAATGACTCATAAGGAATAAACATATTTACCGCCATTAATACAATTGAACCTGTTATTGATTTAGTATCGTTATGATTATAAGCTTTCGAGTCCGTTATTAATTCGTAATCTACAACATTTGCTGATATGTTTCTGCATTTTTTTCTTATAAGTTCAACTATATGGGGAAGCCATGCCAACGCACCAACAATGCTCAATATCAATGTCAATATTTCCACTATAGCACCTTCCTTACTGTATCGGGACTGTAGGTTGCGAAGATTTGGTCAAAGTTTGTTGCAACGCTGTCGTTTGCCATTGAGCTGTCACGCATAACAAAATAATATGGCTTTTTCTTGGCTATTTCCGTTATGGTTGCCTCGGTAACATCATTATCAAAGCAGGCAATTAAAAAGTTATCCGCAACATTAAATACCTTTTTGCCGTCTATGATGCTTTCCTCTATCTTGCTTGAAAGCAAAACACCCAAATCAAGCATAACTTGGAACAATAAATCTTCTGGCGTTCTATCTTCTTTAATATTGCTTACATAATCATCAATAGTATTAAAATCATAATCATTGGGACTGTAATAAACATTTTTCATATTTGAGCTGTCGCATTTCAATACACGGAAGCCAATATCAAGATTTTGATATTTATTTATTGTTCTATCCACCTCAAAACTCTCACCGTACTTTGCAATATCAGTTGTTTCGTCCATTGCATCTTCAAGTATTTTGTTCCCAGCTCTGCGGATACGCTCCTTACCGATTTCGCAAATATTTTTATATCCGGCTTTGTAAGCCTCACTCTTTTCGTCTGTTTCTTCAGGCAACTGCACCATAATGAACTTACGATTTCCGCCGTCCTCGGCATTTAATTGCATAACGGCGTGAGCAGTAGTAGCAGAGCCAGAGAAGAAATCCAACACTATTTCACCATCTTTTACCCCAATCATATTTGCAAAGTAGGAAATGTAATCCTTGGGCTTTGGAAAATCAAAAGGAAGATTGTTTTCTTTCAAAAATCGAACATCACTTTGGGTATCGTAGAAATTAACCCCTTTGGGAATTTGGGTTAAATAATCTTTCAAATATAATTTTTTTCGTGGAACCGATTTTTCGTCTTTTCCATAATAAATTTGTTCCTTCTTAACAAGTTCCAACAATACATCTTCCTTGTATCTCCAACCACCTTGTGGCATTGTACAAGGTTTACCTGTGACGGGATGATAAATCTCCGTTTTTGTATTGCCTTTATCTACGCCCCCCATTGAAACAAGTTGGAATACACCGTTCTTATCACACATTGTATAATGATCAAAGTCAAAAAAGCGAGGATATTTAGTTAGTGCTCTTAACTCTGATGCTACTTCTTCTTCGCTCAATCCTTGCTTGATAAGCATACTTGCACGCCGTTCAAATTCGTCAGCATAGTTCTTTTTTACACTCCAATCACCAGAGTTCATACCTTTGTTTTTACAATACACCAATGTATAATCGTGCATTATAGAGATGTATTTTGCAATATTCTGGGTTGGTGAACTAACACGGATTGTTTGGCCAACAAAATTCTGTTCACCAAAAATTTCGTTACACGCTTTACGAAGATTATCGACTTCATTATCATCGATGGAAATGAATATAACACCGTCATCAGTTAACAAATCTTTAGCCAACTTTAATCGTGGATATATCATATTAAGCCAGTCGGTATGAAATCTGCCATTAGCTTCGGTATTTCTTTCAATCTTTCCGACAATTTGGTTTCCATCATCGTCATAATTACCACTAACTTCGTCCCATTCCTCATTCCTCATTCCAAATTCATCATTATAAACAAAATCATTACCGGTATTATATGGCGGGTCTATGTAAATCATCTTGATTTTGCCGAGATATGTTTCCTGTAACAGCTTCAAAACCTCAAGGTTGTCACCCTCGATATAGAGGTTTTCTGTATTATCAAAGTCAACGCTTTCCTCTCTGCAAGGGCGGAGGGTTTTGTTAATAGGTGCATTTGCAAGAAGAACAGACTTCTTCTTGTCAGGCCAAGTAAACTGATAGCGTTCTTCTTTTCCGTCAACGACCTTTGTATTGATTTCCTGCATAAGCACATCTTTATCAATAGCACGCACAACCTCACCGGTTATTTCGTCAATAGTTTCTGTAACAGCATTCGGAAACAGTTCCGCCAGCTTTTTATAATTCTCATCAGCCTTATTCGCCGTCTGCATTTTCATCTTGTCCATAATTAATTTCTCCTTTTTCATTTGCTAATTCTTCTAGATCCTTATA
>JBJEPI010000066.1:0-36956 GCA_051881175.1 Eubacterium sp. | reverse complement strand
TAAGGAGAATAACAATGATAGTTATCGGTTCGGATCACGCAGGCTTTCCTCTTAAAGAGGAAATAAGGGAATATTTAGACTCAAAGAAAATTGATTATATTGATGTGGGTTGCTATTCACCTGAGCGCTTTGACTATGCCGTATCGGCACAAAAGGCATGTGATAAGGTTGTTTCGGGCGAGTGCGACAAGGCTATTTTATGCTGTGGCACAGGCATTGGAATATCTATGGCCGCAAATAAGGTAAAGGGTATCCGTGCGGCATGCTGCAGCGACTATTTCAGCGCAAAATACACAAGAGCCCACAACGACGCCAATTGCTTATGTATGGGCGCAAGAGTTATCGGTGCAGGTCTTGCCTGCGAGTTAGTTGAGGTTTTCCTAAACACTGAATTTGAGGGAGGAAGACATCAACACCGTGTTGACCAAATAATGGCAATAGAGTCAGGCGAAAAGCTTTATTAATATGGAAATGTTTGATGTTGTTGATGAGCTTGGCAACCCCACCGGTCAGGTTGTTCCCCGTGAGCTTGCTCATAAAGAGGGAATACGCCACAGAGCGTCACATATTTGGATAATCAATAAAACCAAAAACGGTGTAAAGGTTTTGCTTCAAAAACGCAGTGCCCAAAAGGATTCCTTTCCCGGACTTTTGGATACATCATCTGCCGGCCATATTCAGGCAGGGGATGAGCCGTTGGAATCGGCGATTAGAGAGCTTGGCGAAGAGCTGGGAATTACAGCACAGAGTGAGGATTTAACCTTTATCGGCACCTTTTCCTTCAGCTTTAAAAAGGAGTTTCATTCAAAGCTTTTTTGTGACAGTGAGGTTGCATTTGTTTATGTGTACCAAAATGCCGTTAATACTGATGAATTAACCCTGCAGGCTGAGGAGGTAGAGTCGGTTTGTTGGCGGGATTTTGATACAGTTTATAACGATTGTTCAGCTCACAATAAGGAGTATTGTGTTCCTATTCAGGGCTTGGAGCTGTTAAAAAAATATCTTAACGGAAATATATAAACTAAAAGATATAATTTCTTTCCAATGGGGTAGAGCTATGACAGAAAAGGAAAAAATGCTTGCCGGCATGATTTATGATTCCGGCGATGAGGATATTCTAAAGGAGCAGGCAGGCTTTGTTAAATATATGAAGGAATACAACACTCTCGGTATGGACGACGAGGCAAGAATAGAGGAGCTTTTGCCCTTGATGTTTGCAAGTGTTGGTGATGAATGCTTTATTCAGCCGCCGTTTTATGCCAATTGGGGCGGTCACCACGTTCATCTTGGAAACGGTGTTTATGCTAATTTTAATTTAACGCTTGTGGACGACGGTAATATTTATATCGGCGATAATACCATGATAGGCCCCAATGTTACCATTGCAACAGCAGGACATCCTATTTTACCTGAACTGAGAAACGATGCCTTACAGTTTAACGTGGATGTACATATTGGAAAAAGAGTATGGATTGGTGCAGGGGTAATAATATTGCCCGGCGTAACTATAGGCGACAACAGCGTTATCGGTGCCGGTGCGGTTGTTACCAAGGATATTCCTGCAAATGTTGTGGCTGTTGGTAATCCCTGCCGCGTATTGCGGGAAATTAACGACCGTGATAGGGAGTATTATTATAAGGATAAAAAAATATAATAGTCAGTTGACTTTGTATTTACCCTATGCTATAATCTCACCGTAATTTAATAGACAGTTCGGCTCATTGGGCGTACCATCCTGTCGTTAAACAAAACTAGGGAACTTTTTAAGCAGAACGGTTCCGTTCTGCTTTTTTTACGGCACACCCTGGGTGTGCCTTTTATTTTTGGAGGTGTTCAAATGTATAATTCAATTATGTTCTGTGTTGCGGTGCTGGTTTATCTTGTTGCAGTTGTTTTGGCATATAAGATTTTCGGCAAAACGGGTTTGTATGTTTTTACTGCCATTTCAGCAATTCTTGCAAATATTCAGGTTTGCAAAAATGTTGATTTCTTCGGTCTTTCATCAACCGCAGGTAATGTGCTGTATGCCGCCAGCTTTTTGGTAACCGATATATTGTCGGAAAAATACGGTAAAAAGGCGGCGCAAAAAGCAGTTTGGATTGGCCTTTTTACAACGGTTGTGTTTTTAATCGGCACTCAAGAGCTATTAGCCCTAAAACCAAACGAAAGCGATATTATGGACCCTGCCATGAAGCAATTGTTCGGCTTGGTGCCGAGAGTAGCAATAGGTTCAATTATAGGCTATGCCTGTTCACAAAGCATTGATGTTTTTCTTTATCACGCCATTTGGAAGAAAACAGGGGATTCAAAAAAGATGCTTTGGCTAAGAAACTGCGGCTCAACCTTAACATCGCAGGCTGTCGATACCGTTGTTTTCACCACCATTGCTTTTTACGGCGTTTATCCAAACAGCGTGTTTGTAAGTATTCTTTTGACCACATATTTCTTTAAAGCCGTTGTTGCCCTGTGCGATACCCCCTTTGTATATTGGGCAAGAAAAATTAAAACCAAGGAGGAAGAGTAATGGAATTAAAATCACTGGGTAACGCCACCGAGTATAAAACGGATTATGCTCCTGAGGTTTTGGAAACCTTTGAAAATAAGCATCGGGATAATGATTATTTTGTAAAATTTAATTGCCCTGAGTTTACATCCCTTTGTCCTATTACAGGTCAGCCGGATTTTGCGACAATATATATTTCCTATGTGCCAAATGTTAAAATGGTTGAAAGCAAGTCATTAAAGCTTTATTTGTTTTCCTATCGTAATCACGGCGATTTTCACGAGGATTGCTGCAATAAAATAATGAAAGACTTAGTCAATCTTATGGAGCCGAAATATATTGAGGTTTGGGGAAAATTTTTACCACGCGGCGGTATAAGCATTGACCCCTATTGCAATTACGGCCAAAAGGGAACAAAATGGGAGCAGGTAGCCTTTAATCGTTTGGCTAATCACGATTTGTATCCCGAAAAAGTGGATAATAGATAATATTTAATCCTTAAAGCTTCGTGCTTTAAGGATTTTTTTAATTAGCATAATTTTCTTATATTATTACCAACTAATATGTGGTAGAATGGGTAAGGAAAAATTTTTTAAAATTTTTTTGAAAAAAGTGTAAAATTTTGTTGTTCCGGTGGTACTGGTATATGAAAGGGTTAAAAATCCCTTGCAAGGAGGTGATGATTTGCCGAATAAAAATAAGTCCTACGCAGACGATATGCTGAAAAAAGCATACAAGAGTTATTACTCGGATGTGTATCGCTTTTGTCTGTCGTTTCTAATGCAGGACAGAGAATCTATTGATGATTGCGTTCAAGAGGCTTTTATAGTTCTTTACAAAAAGTATCTTCAGGGCGAGGAAATAGAATATGTAAAGGCTTTTTTGTTTAAAACCGTTGAAAATTTTGTTAAAAAACGCCTTAGAGAAAATACAAAAGCCAAACGTCAGGTTAATTTGGACGACGTGGCTGAGCTGATTACCCAAAGCGACGATATGGATGAAAGGCTTAGCTTTGAAGAATATTCACGGCAAATCAGTGATGCGCTTTCCCAAAGGGACGCACAATTGTTTAAGCTAAGATACATAGACAGATATTCCCTTGAGGAAATTGCCAAAATGCTTGATACATCGGTATCAGTGGTTGGCACAAGGGTTCACAGATTACGAAAACGACTTGTTAAGATTTTACAGGAGATTTTATACTCCGAATAAACAGAAAGGAGTGAGCTTATGGCACGCATCAATATAAACAAGCAAACGGTTATGAATATTTGCGGCGATGATATTGTTAAAGCGCTTCAGCAAATGATATTCACCGAGCTTGAGAAGCCGGAAAAGGATATTGATACAGATTTTGTTGATGAGTGCGTTAATGCTTTGCTGGAAATCGAGAAGGACGAAAACAAAGGCTTTGCCGTTTTTGTTCCCCTTGTTTCAAGTGAACAATTCCTACAAAAAATTACTAACCCATATACAGCTACCTGGAAAAACTTAAATAAAACAGTAAAAATTGCAATTGTAGCGGCAGTTCTCACCGGTTCTACTCTTTCAGCCAACGCCGCTGTTAAGGCCGTAACCGGTGTCGATATTATTGAAGAAATTCAAATTGCGGCAAAAGATAAGCTTACGGATTGGGGACTGATCAAGCCCCAGGGTATTGATTGGATAGACGGCGAAGACGATGACGATGAAGAAGCCACAACCGCTCAGGAAACCAAGCCCGTTGAAACCACTACTGAAGTCACAACTACAACTGCAATGGAAGATGCAACAAATCCACCGGTTATTCAGGTGACCGAGACAACCACTAAAAAACCGCCTGTGATTGATTGGGGTGACGGTGAAGACGACGATGACGATGAAACCACAACCACTCAAGTGCAGGATAACGAAACCACTACCGTACCTCCAACGGAGACGACAACTCGTAAGCCGCTTCCGCCAACTACCGCTCCGTCTATTCCGGATAAAGGTGATGATAATCCCGATATAGGCGAAGTGTACTTGGTGGGGGTAAGAGCTGATTTTGACAATTTCAAAACAGCCTATGTTTACGGCGAGGAGTTAACCTACGAGGGATTAACTTTAACTAAGGTGTTCAGCGACGGCACCGAGGAACCGCTTTCCTTGGAGGAGTGCGATTATACCAAGAGCCTTAACATGAATGTTACCGCTAACTACACACTTAGAATTATTTATGATACATGTGTTGTTAAAATTAACATTACCGTTAGACCTGATGACGAAACAAGAAACGCCGAAGCCTGTGTAAATGATGAATTCAGCTATCTGTTAACAGAAGACGGCGCATATATAACCAAATATTTCGGCAGTGATACAAGCCTAAATATCAATTATGTTGACGGCCACAAGGTTATTGCAATTGCGTCCGGTGTGTTTGAAAACAGTAATGTTGAAAGTGTTATTGCCGAAAATGTTGAAAGAATTTATCCAAACGCTTTTAAGGGTGCTACCGCTTTAACCGAATGTGTAACTCCTATGGTAAAATACATCGGCGACAGTGCCTTTGAGGGTTGCTCTGCTCTTGAAGATGTCAGCTACGGCATTGATTTATACTATTTCGGCAAGGCCGCTTTTAAGGACAGCGGTATCACAAGCATCACAATCCCTTATCTTATTAAGGATATTCCAGAGTCTCTTTGCGAAGGCTGTGAAAGCTTAAAATATGTATATGCCGATTATAATATCTTTACAGTCGGCGCAAAGGCATTTAACGAGTGTTTTGCTCTTGAACTTGTTGAGGGAACACAATATCTTAAATCCGCCGGGGAATATGCATTTTATAATGACGAGCTTGTTGAGTTCAGCCAGGCACCGTCATATCTTGAATCTGTCGGCGACGGCGCTTTCGCCTACTGTAAGAATATAGATTTCGGCAGCCTTGATAATTTGAAGGAGCTTGGCATGCAATCATTCTTCTATTGCAGTGGCTTAACCGGTGTTACTCTTCAGGAAGGCATAACCGAAATTCCATACGGTGCGTTTAGAGGCGCCCATATTACAGAAATTATGATACCCGAGGGTGTTACAAAAATAGGCGAATACGCCCTTATGAGTACTGCGATTAGAAGCCTTGATTTGCCCACAACCTTACAAGAGGTCGGTACCTACGGCTTGTATATCACAACCTTAAGGGAAGCCTATTTCGGCGACTCTGTTACCGAAATGGCTCCAAATGCATTGTTTAGAGGAAGCAGACTTGTTGTTTATGTTTTTGAAAACACTGCCCCCCTTGATTATGCGATAGAAAACAACATTAACTATGTTATTCGTCAGGGCGAAACCATAGATGACGACAGAATTCCGTGGATAGACGGCGAAGATGATTAGGAGGTAGAAATATGAAAAAGATTAAAACCATAATTTCATCTGTGTTAATAATTCTTATGGTATTTTCGGCCATGCCCTTAACTGCCTTTGCAGACGACACCTTGGCTTTACAGGACGCTCAGGGCAGTACTGATGAATACACCTGGAGCTATACAGCCGAAACAGGCACGGTTTATATTAACACCAATGATGGATACACCGTTCTTGACGGTAAGGCTTCAAAGGGCACCCTGCCCACATGGTATTCATTTAGCACCGAGGAGGGAGCTGAAAACTCTATTTGGGGCGATTACAGTGGCAGTAATGTTAAGCATATTATTTTCGGTAATAATATTGAAACTATTCAAAATGTCACTCTTAAATATGAGCTTTATCCCGACCTTATAGGCGCAGAATTTGAGGAAAATTCAAGTATTAAGGAATTAGGCTCATCTGTGTTCAAGGAGAGCCGTATTAAAGCTCTTGAGTTGCCTGAAGGACTTGAAACAATCGGTAACCAATGCTTCTATTCCTGTTCCTTTGAAAATGTTACAATTCCTGAATCCGTAACTAAAATCGGCACAAAAGGATTTTACGCTTCAAATCTTAAAAAGCTGACTATTTTAGGTGATCCCGAGTGCGATTCTGCCGCCTTTCGTTATTCAACCGGATTGAAAGAAGTAAGCGCAGTAAATGTAACAAAGTTTTACGAATACGAGTTTGCAAACTGTACTAATCTTGAAACAGTTAACAGCGGCAACGGTGTGGAATACATTTGTGATTATGCCTTTTCAAAATGTACCGCTCTTACCGGCTTTAATTTCAACGAAGGCTTAAAGGAAATTAATCAGTACGCCTTTGATAACACATCTATTATTAATGTTAATCTTCCGTCAACTCTTGAGTGGATAGGTCAATATGCGTTTTCAGGCGATACTTTATTGCAAACCCTTAACCTTAATGAGGGATTGGAATATATTTCTCCGTCTGCCTTTAACGGTTGCAGCAGTCTGACAACTGTTGATATAGCTTCAACAATTGAACAAATTGACACCGCGGCCTTTTATAACTGTACTAAATTAACCACAGTAACAGGCGGCGAGGGTGTAAACAGCATTGAAAGTAATGCATTTTACTATACATCATCATTGGCTGAATATCCGTTCAGTGACAAAATTGCCTATGTTGCCTCCCAGGCCTTCAAGTACTCGGGTTTAACAAATTTGGTAATTCCCGACAGCGAGTATGATGTTACAATTGGTCAAAACGCATTTAACAGCTGTAAAAAATTAAAATCCGTTACTCTTTACGGCAATATTATCAGCATTGGTGCCAACGCGTTTCAGGATTGTACTGCCCTTGAGGAGTTCACTTATGCCGAATCTAAATTAAATGACAGAAGGGTTGGTTTTACCCAATTTATTACATCACAGCTTTTCTATAACGATTATTGCCTCAAAAAGGTTAATCTTCCCTCGGCAATTACAGTTATCGGTTCTCAAACCTTTATGAATTGCGGCGTTCAGAGCAGTATATTTGATTTTTCAAACACTAATATTGAAATTATTCAAAGCTCTGCCTTCAATGGATGCAGGTCAAATATTGTTTTGCCGGATACCGTTACAACAATCGGTGAAAATGCTTTCAATAATTGCTACACAGAAACAATTAATTTAACGTCAAATGTTACAAGCATCGTTTCATCGGCCTTTAAAGGTTCAAAGCTGAAATCCGTTGACCTGTCGTCAACAAACATTACAACAATTAACGACAGCGTTTTTGAGTCCTGCACAAATCTTGAAAGTGTTATTTTACCGAAAAACTGCACTTATATCAGCAGCAGAGCATTTTTCAGATGCACAGGCTTAACCAACGTTACCATGAACGATAAAATAACCGGAATCGGCCAAAGGGCTTTTTATGATGATACTGCCCTTGAAAGCATTACATTCCCGTCCTCGCTTACCTCAATTCAAGACTATGCGTTTTATAATACGGGAATAGTTGATGCGGATTTGTCAGGCGTTTCAGGTGAATTGTATGTTGGCAAATATGCTTTCAGCGAATGCCAAAATCTCACAAATGCTGAATTCTCACAGAACCAAGTCACCTTTGCAGAGGGCGCATTCAACAATTCATCAATTTCAAATGCTGTTATTCCCAATAGTACCTATTTTTCAAATGAAATGTTCAGGTATTGCGTAAATCTTAAAGGAATTCAACTGCCTAACAATTTGAGCGGAATCGGTACTAATGCCTTTAGCGGTACCGAGTTAACGGAAATCACTATTCCCGAAACCGTAACATCAATCGGCTCAGGTGCATTTAGGGGCACACCCCTCGCAAAGGTAACATTTGAGGGCTTTATTGAAAACGACAGCACTATTTTTACTGAGTCACAGCTTGCAAGCACGGGACTTGACGAAAATCTTAATGTTGTATGGCATGCACTTAACGGCACAGTATTTGAAAGCTATGCCAATAACCACGATGTGCCGTTCATCCCGATTGACGGCTTAGAGCCGGGCCAAGGTGTGGAGGTTGTTGCCTCCGGTACATGGTCAGGCGGCGGCTGGCAGTTTATTCAGTCCGGCTCCCCAAGACTGTTTATCAGCGGAGAGGGCGAATTGACTAACGAGTTTATCGACTCGAAAACAGGGGAATCCTATAACGCAATTGAACTTCTTAACAAATATTCCTGTTCTCGTATAATCATAAATGAGGGTATTACTTCTGTTCCCGATAACTTTATTTACAGCGAGGATTTGGATTTAGAAAATCCAATTACATATATAGTTGTTCCGTCAACTGTTAAATCTATCGGTGAAAATGCCTTTAGAGGCAGTAATATCACTAAAATCACATTAAGCGAAGGCCTTGAGTCAATCGGCAACAGTGCCTTTAGAGAGCTTGATATTACAGAAATTAAGATTCCTAATTCAGTAAAAACCATCGGCGATTATGCCTTTTACGGCGTTGGTGTCAGCGAGTTTGAGTTAAGCGACAATGTTCAGTCAATCGGCAAATATGCATTTGCAAACAACGAAGACTTAACTACGGTTAAGCTTAGTGAATCGCTTACCGAAATTCCCGAGGGTGCATTTTACGGCACGGGAATTGCCACAATTACAATTCCCGAAGGAGTTAACACAATAGGTAAAAAAGCATTCGGTAATTGCCTGTATCTTGTAACCGTTAAGCTCAATAACGGTAGAGTTGATATTTATTATGATGAAATCAATCCTTCCGACAACGCCATAGGCTTTACAGAAAACGGCAGTATTGCAAACGGTTCGTTAATCATATACGGTGCTTATGATACTGCTTCATATAGCTATGCTTCAAAGGCAGGTATTAGCTTCAGCGGTAATGCCGAGGGTGCAACCTACAGCGGAATAATCCCGCAAACAAATTCGATTTTGCAAAATAAGCCTCTTCAGTGGTTCTATTACGAAGATGTTAAAACCCTTTATATTCAGGGCGAGGGCTACATAAACGGCGACGGCTTATATTACAAGGACGGAACAAAATTTGATGTTAGTATCGACATTGAAAACGTTTATATCTGTCCGGGTATCACCCAAATTCACGAAATGGCCGCAATTTGTAATCCAAGGCGTGTTACCATTCCCGGTACCGTAACTAAATTTACCAATATGGCATTTGCAAATTGTACCAATCTTTATACAATTACCATACCAGGTTCTGTAACATCAATTGACGCTAAGGCTTTTGCAAACTGCACATCTCTTGCCGCAGTATACTTTACCGAAGGCGTCAGCAAGATTCCCGATAATCTTTTCAGAGGAAATATTTCCCTGCAGTTTGTTGACTTTGGCGGTGTAACCGAAATCGGCAGATACGCATTTTACGGTTGTACAAATTTACAGCAAATCGTACTTCCCGACAGCGTTAAAACCGTTGACAGCTATGCTTTCGGCAAGTGTATCAGTGTACAAAGCATTACTCTTGGTGCAAATATAGAAAAAATCAACGACAGTGCTTTTTCAAATCTTCCTCTTTGCGAAACAATCAATTTTGATTCAAATGCCATAACAAGCGTTGCTATCAATGCGTTTAAGAATTCAGGCGCAAGCACAACCGGTATGAATGTTGTATATTCAAACCGTGTAACAACTGCCAGACTTACGGGCTTTGACGGAGTTAATGTGGGAAGCTTTACAATCGGCTCCAATGTTGAAACAATTGTTCTTCCAAACGAAATTCCAAGCCTTAAGAGTATAAAGGTTAACAGTGATAACCAAAATTATTACAGCTATTACGGTTGCCTGTATGATTCAACAAACACACTGCTTTATGCCCCACAGTCATTGACAGCAATTGATATTAAAGCAGGAACAAAATCAATAGGCAGTAATGCTTTTTCAAATTCAAATATCAGCACCGTTGTTATTCCTAAGGGTGTTACGGAAATACAGTCGAAGGCGTTTTATAACGCAACACAGCTTAAGATAGTTTATTTCCCCAACACGGTGGAAACCATTGGCGACAGTGCCTTTGAAAATTGCTCACGCCTTAAGACAGTTGATATTTCTTATCCGGTAAAATCTATTGGAGCTTCGGCGTTTAGAAAATGCACAAGTCTTGCAAGTGTAATTCTTCCCGATACCCTTGAAACTATAGGCGCTGATTGCTTTAACGGTTGCTCATCACTTACAGGCATTGTTATTCCCGAAAACACAACAAGCCTCGGCATTGGAGCTTTAGCTTACTGCCCAAATTTGGTTGATGTATATGTTTGGTATTCAACCATAGGCTATAATGTGTTTAAAGGCTCAACCAATGTAAATGTTTATACAATGGTTGGCTCAAACGCTTATGAGTACGCAAGAGCAAACAGTATTCCTTACGGCGCTTATACCGACGAAGAAATGTTTTATGATGAATGTGCAATTAAGATTGACGCACTTGCAGGCTATCTCGGCTTTTGTGCCGACGGCCACGGTGATATTCAATGGCTTTCGGTTTATGAGGCTGACTGCGAAAACGACGGCTATATGATTGGCGTATGTGAATATTGCTCCGAGATTTTAGAGGAAAAGCATATCGATGCAACAGGTCATAATTACAGATTAACCGCTGATATTCCTGCAACACAAAATACAAAGGGTATGAAGGTTTACACCTGTTCAAACTGCAATAACAGCTATTGTGAATATACCGAGCCTACCGGCGGTAATATTACAATAAATACAGTAACTGTTTCAGGCAGAGTTGTAATCGCAACAAATAAATCGGCAACAGAGGGTAAAACTCCTGCTAAAAATGTCAGTGTTGTAATTGACGGCTATACTGTTGCAACCACCGACGCAGACGGCAATTTCTCATTTGAAATTGAAACCGGCATCTATGAGGTACAGCTTAAATATGCTTACGGCTTTACCCGCTCTGTTTATTTAGTTGCAGAGGATGAGGATATAACCATAAGCGATATACCTATTATTGGATGCGATTTTAATAAGGACGGTAAAATTGACAATGCCGATTTGAATTTGTTCCAATATGTAGTTTCTGCATCGGCTAATGATCCTTCGTATCTTGAATTTGTTGATATGAATAATGACGGATATATCAATGCAAAGGACAGAATGTATATTGTTTCCTGTAAGGGTATTGATTCATCAACCTACACTTACGAAAGCATTATCATTCAAAAATAAAGGTTCACACAATAACATAATATCTCCCGTATAGTTATTGTTGAATAGGGTAGTTAGAGGTGATGCCAACGCTGAGTCGTTGGCATTCACTATTCCCTTGATTTTTATGTAACAACAGTGTATAATACTCACTAAAATATTAATAATACTAATATGTTCATCGGAGAATATGCGGTCGTAACCGCAATATTGATAAGATGTCGAGTGCGCTCGGTTTAACACCGAGCGTATTTTTGGTGATAGCAATGAAAATTCAAATTTCGGATCATTTTACAAACAAAAAACTGTTTAAATTTGTTTTTCCGTCAATTGCCATGATGATTTTTACATCTGTTTACGGCGTTGTTGACGGATACTTCGTTTCTAATTACGCAGGAAAAACTCCTCTTGCTGCGGTTAATTTAATAATGCCGTTTATTATGCTTTTCGGCGGAGTAGGGTTTATGATTGGCACAGGCGGAAGCGCTCTTGTTGCCAAGGTTTTGGGCGAAGGCAATCCCAAAAAAGCAAACAGTCTTTTTTCGTTAATGGTTTATACAACCCTTGCCATTGGAATAGTGTTAAGCATAATCGGCGAAATATCGGTGGAAAAAATAGCACTGTTGCTGGGAGCAGACGAATCCATGCTGGATTATTGTGTTGTTTATGCAAGAATAAACTTTATATCCTTGGCATTTTTTATGCTCCAAAATGTTTTTCAAAGCTTTTTCGTTGTTGCACAAAAGCCCCACCTTGGACTGTTTGTGACCGTTTTGGCAGGTCTTACAAATATGTTTTTGGATTTTGTATTTGTCGGTCTGTTCAAATGGGGAATTGAGGGTGCCGCACTTGCCACAATAACAAGTGAGTTTGTAGGCGGCGGTATTCCGCTTGTATATTTTTTCGCTAAAAATACAAGCCTTTTACGTTTAACCTCCGCTGAAATGGATATTAAATCGTTACTCAAAGCCTTTGCCAACGGCTCATCGGAAATGCTGACAAATATTTCAATGTCAATTGTAAATATGGTGTTTAACCATCAGCTGATTAGGTTTTACGGCGAAAACGGAGTTGCGGCCTACGGCGTAATTATGTATGCCAATTTTGTATTTTCAGCCATTTTCTTTGGATATTCCATTGGAGTTACCCCTATAATCGGGTATAACTACGGTGCAAAAAATCATAAAGAATTGCAAAATGTCTATAAAAAAAGCATGATTTTTAACGGAACTGTAGGTGCAGGTATAACGGCATTGGCAATAGTTTCGGCAAAGGCGGTTGCAAAAATTTTTGTGGGCTACGACGAATCTCTGCTTCAACTTACGGAATTTGCCGTTTGTCTTTATTCAACCAGATATCTGCTTAGCAGCTTTAATATATTTGCCTCTTCATTTTTTACTGCCCTAAATAACGGCGGAGTATCTGCGGTAATTTCCGTTTTACGCAATCTTGTTTTTCAGCTTTCTGCCGTTATACTTCTGCCAATGGCCTTCGGGGAAGCGGCAATATGGCTGTCAATGACCGTTTGCGAGGCACTGTCAATGATTGTAAGTGCGTATTTTTTGATTTCCAAAAATAAGAAATATCACTATGTGAGGTAATATGTCCTGCTAATATGTTTTAAAAGCGGCATTTTAGACACAGTTTTATTATTTTCTATTGAAAAAAACGCCAATGGATAATATAATATAGGGGTAAAAATAATATTAAATGAAAGGAGCATTTTCAGTGGAAAAATATTTAGTATTATTTACCTTTATCGGCTCTCTTTTAGCTCTCGGCTTTGCCTTTATAACGGCAAGAAAGGTGCTTAAAGCAGATAAGGGCACAGAAAAAATGGCAAAAATTTCGGATTCAATCAAGAAAGGAGCTAACGCTTATCTTAAGCGTCAGTATACGGTGGTGCTTTGCTTTTTTGCAGGCATGTTTATAATTCTTTGTATAATGGCGGCACTTAAATTCCTTACTTGGTTTGTACCCTTTGCATTTGTAACAGGTGGCTTTTTCTCAGGCTTATCCGGATTTATCGGCATGAAAATTGCCACAAACGCTAACTGCAGAACAGCCAATGCCTGCCGTCAGGGTTTAAACAAAGGCCTTAGAATTGCCTTTTCAGCCGGCTCTGTAATGGGATTTACGGTTGTAGGTCTTGGACTCCTTGATATTTCGGTTTGGTTCTTCCTTTTAAAATTTGTGTTTAAGCTTGACGCTCCGGATGTAACCGGCGCAATGCTTACTTTCGGTATGGGTGCTTCATCAATGGCACTTTTCGCCCGTGTAGGCGGCGGTATATTTACCAAGGCCGCTGACGTAGGTGCTGACCTTGTGGGTAAGGTTGAAGCAGGTATTCCCGAGGACGATCCCCGTAATCCTGCCGTTATTGCCGATAATGTAGGCGATAATGTAGGCGATGTTGCCGGAATGGGCGCAGACCTTTACGAAAGCTATGTAAGCTCTGTTATTTCTGCCTCCGCTCTTGGCGTTTCCGCCTTCAGCGGCGATATTAAGGCTATGGCAGTGCCTATGCTTTTGGCAGCTATCGGTATTGTAATGTCAATAATAGGAACCTTCTTTGTTCGTACCGGCGAGAATATTGAGCAAAAGGCTCTCTTAAAGGCACTTAGACGCGGCACCAATCTCAGTGCTGTGGGAATTGCAGTTATAGCATTGCCGGTAGTTCTTTTAGTGCTTGGTAAAGAAAATCTCGGCTTGTATTTTGCAATACTTTCCGGTCTTATTGCAGGCGTTCTTATAGGTCTTTCTACCGAATATTTCACCTCGGATACCTATAAGCCAACCCAAAAGCTGGCTTCAACATCCGAAACCGGCTCCGCTACAATAATAATCGGCGGTATCGGTCTTGGCATGAAATCAACAGTATTTCCAATAGTAATAGTTGCTGTCAGCGTTTTATGTTCATTCTTTGTATCCGGCGGCGGTTCATCAACTGCAATCGGTCTTTACGGCATAGCACTCTCAGCAGTAGGTATGCTCTCAACTCTTGGTATTACTCTTGCTACCGACGCCTACGGACCTGTTGCCGATAATGCCGGCGGTATCGCTGAAATGGCCGGACTTGAGCCTGAGGTCAGAGAGAGAACCGACGCTCTTGACTCATTGGGAAATACAACCGCCGCAACAGGCAAGGGCTTTGCTATCGGCTCAGCCGCATTAACAGCGCTTGCACTTATTGCTTCGTATATTGATAAGGTACAAACGGTTAAGGCCGATATTACCTTTGACGATTTTAATCTTATGAATCCTGTGGTTCTTATCGGCTTGTTTATCGGCGCTTGTCTGCCCTTTGTATTTGCCGCATTTACCATGGAATCAGTGGGCAGAGCCGCACAGAGTATCGTTGTTGAGGTTCGCCGTCAGTTTAAGGAAATTAAGGGACTTATGGAGGGCGAAGCAGATCCTGACTACGCCTCCTGCGTTGACCTTTGCACACGTTCAAGCCTTAGGGAAATGATTTTGCCAACTATTATTGCTGTGGCAACTCCTATTGTTGTTGGCTTGATTCTTGGCTATAAGGGCGTTGTAGGTATGCTTGCCGGCGCAACTGTTTCGGGCTTCCTAATGGCTATATTTATGTCTAACTCAGGCGGAGCTTGGGACAACGCTAAAAAGTACATTGAAAGTGGCGCTCACGGCGGTAAGGGAAGCGAGCAGCATAAGGCCGCAGTTGTGGGCGACACGGTAGGCGATCCGTTTAAGGATACCTCCGGTCCGTCAATCAATATTCTCATCAAGCTTCTTTCAATGGTATCAATTGTTTTTGCCGCTGTTGTTGTAAACTTCAGTATTTTGTAATATTTGGAGAATTATATGCTTAAAACTCAACATCCCAATCCGCAGTTTAGGCGTGCTGATTGGCAATGCCTAAACGGCGAGTGGTCATTTGGCTTTAAACATGTTAACGGATTTAGATTTTCAAAGGATGACAGTCTGGCTAAAAAAATCAGAAATAAAGGGGAATATTCACATATTATAAATGTTCCTTTTTGTTTGGAAAGCAGTCTGTCCGGTATCGGTTATACGGGTTTTGTTAATCTCGCTTGGTACAGACGAAGCGTTGATATTGACAAATCTTCAGGCAGGGTGTTCCTGATTATCGGCGCCGCCGATAATCTTACAACCGTTTTGATTAACGGCGAGTGTGCAGGACGGCACAAGGGCGGCTATACTCCCATTAGACTTGATATTACCGATTTGGCGGTTAACGGCGAAAATGAAATCTTTGTTTTGTGCGAGGATGACGTTAAAAATCCAATGGTAATACGGGGCAAGCAAAGTGAACGTAAAAAAAGTCACGGCTGCGATTACACCCGAACTACCGGAATTTGGCAAAGTGTATATCTTGAATATACTCCTGAAAGCTATATTGAAAGCTTTAAGCTTTATCCCGATGCCGAAAACAGCCGATTATCCGTATTTCTTGAGGCAAGAGGCAAAGCCGATTTAAAGATAGAGGCATTTTACAATAATGAGAGTGTCGGCATTGCCGAGGCTGTAAATGTATCATCATCAGCCGTTCTTCAAATTAATTTAAGCCAAAGCCATTTGTGGGAGGTCGGCAATGGCAGATTGTACGATTTAAAAATAACCTTTGGCGAAGATACAGTATATAGTTATTTTGGCTTAAGGAATGTATGCCTTGACGGATATAAATTCCTGATTAACGGTAAAAGCGTTTTTCAAAGATTGGTTCTTGACCAAGGATTTTATAAAGAGGGGATATATACCGCCAAGGACGACAACCAATTAAAACGTGATATTGAGCTTTCAATGGCCTTGGGTTTTAACGGCGCAAGATTGCACCAAAAAGCCTTTGAACCCAGATTTCTCTATTTTTGCGACAAAATGGGTTATCTCGTTTGGGGCGAATATGCCAATTGGGGACTTGACTATTCCTCTCCAAAAAGCGTGGATGTTTTCTTAAATGAATGGGGCGAGGTGCTTAAACGTGACTTTAACCATCCCTCAATTATAGGCTGGTGTCCCTTCAATGAAACATGGGATTATAAGGGCAGAAGGCAATATGATCCTCTTTTAAGCACTGTTTATGATTTTACAAAGGCCTTTGATATAACCCGTCCCTGCATTGATACAAGCGGCAATTTCCACGTTAAGACAGATATTTATGATGTCCATGATTACAGCTATGATGTGGAATTTTTCAAAAATAATTATGACCGCTTAATGACAGAGGGATATCTTTACGAGCATGTGCTTTTAGACAATAAGGGCAGACAGCATTACGGCGGTCAGCCAACCTTTGTAAGTGAATACGGCGGTATTAAATGGGAAAGTGATACAGAACATAAGGCGTGGGGCTACGGTGTTGATGTTAAAACCGAGCAGGAGCTTGCCGACAGATACTGCGGATTAACCGACGCTCTTATTAAAAATCACTGTATGTTTGGCTTTTGCTATACTCAGCTTTATGATATTGAGCAGGAGCAAAACGGACTTTATACATACGAACGCAAGCGTAAATTTAGCGATAGCGTTTATGAACAGATTAAGGCCGTAAATTCTCAAATTGCGGCAATTGAAAAGTAATTAAGAATAAAGGACTTGTTCAAGCAACAGGTCCTTTTTGTTTTGTGGGTATATATGTGTCCCGTTTATTGTATTTGCAAATATTACATTTGACTTTTAAAGAGTAATATCGTATAATTAGAACAAACGTTCTAAAAGGTATGTGACAATAGTGGATAAAACAATTCTTCATATTGATTGTAATAAATTTTACGCTTCGGTGGAGTGTCTGTATCGTCCCGAAATCAGAAATAAGCCTGTTGCAGTAGGCGGCAGTACTGAGAGCAGACACGGAATTATTTTAACAAAAAACGAAATAGCCTCAAAATACGGATTAACAGTGGGCGAGCCTCTTTGGAAAGCAAAACAAAAATGTCCCGATTTAATTATTGTTCCGCCCAATTATCCTCTTTATCTTAGATTTTCCCGATTGGCAAGAATGATTTATGAGGATTACAGCGAATATATCGAACCCTTTGGACTTGATGAATCCTGGATTGATGTTACCGGTATGCGTAAGTCAGGGGAAAGCATTGCGCAGGAAATCAGAAAAAGGGTAAAAAGCGAGCTTGGCATAACTGTCAGTATAGGTGTCAGCTTTAACAAAATTTTTGCAAAGCTTGGCTCCGATTATAAAAAGCCGGACGCAGTTACGGTTATAAACAGGAATAATTATAAGGACATAGTTTGGAAACTGCCCTGCAGTGACTTGTTAATGGTAGGTCGTGCCACAACCTCAAGGCTTAATTCCTACGGAATTTACACTATCGGCGAGCTTGCCTGTGCCGATGCCGATTTTTTACACTCCATTCTTGGAAAAAACGGATTAATGCTAAAGGATTATGCCAACGGACTGGATATGTCGCCGGTTAAGCATAAAGACGAGGTTAGAGATGTTAAAAGCGTGGGAAACTCTACAACAACACCAAGGGATTTGGTAAATAACGATGATGTTAAAACGGTTTTCCTTGTTTTAAGCGAAAGCGTTGCAAGACGGCTGCGTGAACAGGGCTTAAAGGGGAAAACCGTATCTATCAGTGTAAGAGATAAAAATCTTAATACCTTTATTCGTCAGCAAAAAATGAAAGCTCACACCGACATCAGTACGGAAATTTTAGATAATGCCATGCAACTGTTTATTGCAAACTATAATTGGAGCTGTCCTATCCGTTCTCTGGGTATTAATGTTTGTGATTTCGATGTAGATGAAGCCGTGCAAATGGATTTCAGCGGAACCGTTGAGCACAGAGAAAAGCTTGAAAAAATAGAAACAACGGTTGATGATTTAAAAAGGCGCTTTGGTAATTATTGCATACAGCGAGCCTGCCAGCTTAAGGATACCGGTCTTTCACAGTTTAATCCCCATGACGAGCATATTATTCATCCGGTAGGATTTTTTTAAGGAGATGATTTAATGATTAGTTTTGATATTCCCGAATACAATAATCCCAATAAGCATTATGTTCAGGTTAATGCAAGCTTTGACACCGAGGGTAATATAATGCCCCTTTCAATGTTTTATGAGGACGAGCTTAGAGAGGTTGACAGAATTTGCGATGTTCGTCCTGCGGCTTCCCTAAAATCAGGCGGCGCGGGTATACGCTATACCTGTTATATTCAGGGCGTTAAAACCTATTTGTTTTTGGAGGAAACAAGGTGGTTTTTCGAGATTTGCTGAATTTTGATTTCGTATTGCATTAAAGGCTTATTCGTGGTAAAATAATAACATATTGCGTATTAAGGAGTACAGTATATGTCTGATTACACAAAAATGACAAAGGACGAGCTTTTGGCCGAAAGGGCGGAGCTTTTAAAACGTTTTGAGGAATATAAGGCCATGGGCTTAAATCTTGATATGTCCAGAGGTAAGCCGTCAAAGGAACAGCTTGATTTGTCAATGGATTTGTTAAAGCCTATTGATTATGTTGATAACGGATTTGATGTTCGCAACTACGGTATTCTTGACGGTATACCAAGCTGTAAGCAGTTGTTTGCCGAGCTTATGGAGGTTAACCCAAAAAATATTATTGTCGGCCCCAGCGCCAGCCTTACCCTTATGTTTGATTATATTTGCCAATGCTATACCGAGGGCGTGCTTGGCTCAACACCTTGGTGTAAGCTGGACGAGGTCAAATTCCTTTGCCCTGTTCCGGGATACGACAGGCATTTTACCATTCTTGAGCATTTTGGAATTAAAATGATTAACGTCCCCATGACATTAGACGGTCCCGATATGGAATTTATTACAGAGCAGGTTAAGGATGAAGCAGTTAAAGGTATGTTCTGTGTTCCGAAATATTCAAATCCTCAGGGTATAACCTTTACCGACGAGGTTGTAGAGCAAATCGCGGCTCTTAAGCCGGCGGCTAAGGATTTTAGAATTATTTGGGACAATGCCTATTGCGTTCACGATATCAAAGAAAACGGCGACACCCTTGCCAATATCTTTGAAATATTGCCTAAATATAACAATGAGGATATGGTTATTGAGGTTTGTTCAACTGCAAAAATGACCTTCCCGGGGGCAGGAGTTTCAGCCCTTGCCGCAAGCGATGCCAACATTGCTCAAATTAAGGCGAGACTTAATTGCCAAACAATTAGCTATGATAAAATGAATCAGCTTCGCCATGTTAAATTCTTCGGCGACCTTAACGGTATTAAGGCACACATGAAAAAGCATGCCGCACTTATGAAGCCTAAGTTTGATATGGTTATTGAGCATCTTGAAAACGAGCTTGGGGGAAAGGGCATTGCAAGCTGGCTTGACCCTAAGGGCGGATATTTTATCAGCCTTGACGTTATGAACGGCTGTGCAAAGCGTGTTGGTGAGCTTTGTAAGCAAGCAGGTGTAACCTTAACAACTGTGGGCGCCACCTATCCCTACGGCGATGATCCAAACAACAGCAATATTCGTATTGCACCCTCGCTTCCACCGGTTGAGGAGCTGGATTTGGCGGCTCAAATTCTTTGCGTCAGCGTTAAGCTTGCCTGCATAGAAAAGCTGGTAGGCTAATGGATATAGGTGCATCAACCTCGTGCTTTTATCCTCTTGAAACGGAAAAAGCACTTCAAAAGGTAATTGACCTTGGATTTACCAAGGCGGAAATATTTTTTAATACTATATCGGAGCTTGAAAAACCCTTTGTAAGCCAAATGAAAAAGCAGGCGGACGCCGGCGGAGTTAAGATTTTATCCGTTCACCCGTTTTCATCTAATTTGGAAAACAATTGCATTTTCGGCGAATATCAAAGGCGATACGATGATTTTATCGGCCTGTACAGGCAGCATTGCTGTGCCGCCGCAACACTTGGAGCAAAATTTGTGGTTATTCACGGCTCATACGCAAAGCTGAAACGTCCGCTTCCCGAGGAGCATTATTTTGAACGCTTTGCATCTCTTGCGGAAATCGGCAGGCAGGAGGGTGTAACAGTTTGTCAGGAAAATGTTGTTCGCTTTCGTTCCGAGTCAGTTGATTTTCTAAAGCGTATGAAAAACTATCTTGGCGATGATTTTAACATGGTTTTTGACGTTAAGCAGGCTATTCGTTCGGGATATGACCCCTTTTATGTGCTCAGCGAAATGAAGGACAGCATCGTTCATGTTCACTTAAGCGATAATACTCCAAACGCCGACTGTATGCCTCCGGGTAGGGGAGAGTTTGATTTTAAGCGAATGTTTAATATTCTTGACAGTGCAAATTATAAGGGCGGCTATGTTATAGAAATCTATTCAAGAGGATATGATGTTGAAGCCGAACTGGCTTTAAGCAAAAAATATTTTGATAGTATTTAGGGTGGATTTTATATCCACCCGTAATTTATTGAGGATAATATGTCAGTTCAAAGCAATAAAACCAAAGGAATTATTTGTATTTTAATATCGGCATTGTGCTTTAGCGGAATGAGCTCGTTCATAAACCTTTCAGGGGATTTACCAACTCCTCAAAAGGTTTTCTTTCGCAACCTTGTGGCACTTATTTGTTCAAGTGTAATTCTTTTAAAGAACCGCGAAAAATTCAGGCCGACTAAGGGTTGTCTGCCCTTCCATTTTCTCCGTTCAGGTGCGGGACTTTTGGGAGTTTTCGGTAATTTTTATGCCACTACTCACATGTCCCATACCGCAGATGCGGCAATTTTAAATAAAATGTCTCCGTTTTTCACATTGATTTTTTCCGCGATTTTTTTAAAGGAAAAGGTTAAACCTAAACAGGCCCTTGCCATATTGGTGGCATTTGTGGGCGCCATGTTTGTAATAAAACCAAGCCTTGCAAATGTTGAACTGATGCCTTCAATTGCAGGCTTTATCGGCGGAGTTTGTGCCGGCGCGGCATACACCTGTGTTCGTTATATGGGCAATAAAGGCGAAAACGGCCGGTTTACCGTATTCTTCTTTTCTGCATTTTCCGTATTGCTTACTGCTCCGTATCTTATTTTCAATTATCATCCTATGTCAGTAAAACAACTGATATATTTACTGCTGGTAGGCGTTTGCGCCGCAGGAGGTCAATTTTCCATTACCGCCGCATATACCTTTGCACCAAGCAGGGAAATATCAATTTACGATTATTCCAATATTGTGTTTACGGCAATTGAGGGTTATCTGTTCCTTGGTCATCAGGTGCCCGATTTGTATTCAATAATCGGTTACTGTATTATCTGCGCAATGGCTGTTTGGATGTTCTTTTATAACAATAAGCCAAGGCGCTTGCCAAGCAACACTTAATCTATATATTGTTGTAAAGTAAAAATACTTGCATTTTTCTATATGTTGTGTTATAATAGCCTCGTTCAATGAATTTATAATGGTTTCACGGTGCAAAATTGTGTTTTGCATTAAGGAGGAAAAGATTATGAAATGCCCATTTTGTGGATATACTGACAGTAAGGTTATTGACTCCCGTCCTACAGACGAAAACGAGCGTATCCGTAGAAGAAGAGAATGTCTTCAGTGCAGTAAGCGCTTTACAACCTATGAGATTATTGAAGATGTTCCCATTATCGTAGTTAAAAAGGATAAGTCAAGAGAAGTGTTTGACCGTAATAAAATTCTTAAGGGTATGCTTCGTGCCTGCGAAAAAAGGCATGTTACGGTTGCCGATCTTGAAACAAAGATAAGCGAAATCGAAACCGCTCTTCAATCATCTGTTGACAGAGAGGTTACCTCTGCAAGGATAGGCGAGCTTATTATGGAAAAGCTTAAGGATATTGACGAGGTTGCTTATGTTCGCTTCGCTTCTGTTTATAAAGAATTCGACAGTGCCGAGTCCTTTAGAGAAGAGCTGGCAAAATTAAATGACTGATTATATAAGGCACGGTTATTTCGTGCCTTTATTTTTTTGTTTAAATATGATATAATGTAGCCGAAAGAATGTGAGGGGATTTTATGCAAAAAATTACACCGAATACTACCGTGCAGGAGGCAAGGGCCAATCCAATGGCTGCCGATGTTCTTGAAAAGCTTATGCTTGCTTTAAGATTGCCGGTATCTACCCTTGATAACAAAGCCTTTGGAAAGCTTAAATTAAAACACCTGACAACTGCAACCCTTGGATTGCTTGATAAAAAAACAGTTCAAACCATGTGCGATATGCTTAATCTTGAAACCGACGAGCTTATAACCGATAAGGGCGAGCTTACCGAAAAATGGTGGAAGGAGGCAATTGTTTATCAAATATATCCCCGTTCCTTTTGCGACAGCAACGGCGACGGAATAGGGGATTTAAAGGGAATAATCAGCAAGCTTGATTATCTAAAGGATTTAGGTGTTACGGCTATTTGGTGTTCTCCCTTTTATGATTCTCCAAACGATGACAACGGCTATGATATTCGCGATTATCAAAAAATTATGGATGAATTCGGCACTATGGAGGATTTTGATACTCTTCTGGATGAAATTCATAAGCGTGATATGAAACTTATAATTGACCTTGTTGTTAACCATACCAGTGATGAGCATAAGTGGTTTGAGCAGGCTAAAATGTCAAGGGATAATCCATATCATGATTATTATATTTGGCGGGACGCAACCGACGGCGGTGTAACTCCGCCTAACAACTGGGTTTCGCTTTTTAAAGGCTCTGCATGGAATTATTACGAAAGTGTTGACCAATGGGCATTGCATTTGTTCAGTAAAAAGCAAATGGATTTGAATTGGGAAAACGAAAAGGTGCGCCAAGAGGTGTACGATATGATGAATTGGTGGCTTGATAAAGGTGTTGACGGCTTTAGAATGGACGTAATCAACTTTATAAGCAAAACCAAAGGATTGCCGGACGCTAATGCCTTTTTAGGTGTTTTAACAGGATACAAGGGCGCTGAATACTACTTTTACGGTCCGCGACTCCATGAATTTTTACGTGAAATGCGTGAAAAGACCTTTGGAAACTATGATGTTTATACCGTAGGGGAATGCGGCGGTGCAGGAATTGAAATGGATAAAATGCTTACCGCTGACTTTAGGGGCGAGCTTGATACCGTTTTCAATTTTGATTTCTTAATGAATCAAGGTCACACCAATTATGATGATTATGAATATGATTTGTATAAGGTAATGCAGGAATTTGAAAAGTTCCAAACAAGATATACAAACCATTGCTGGCCTGCGGTATTCTTTGAAAATCACGATAATCCTCGCATTGTTTCAAGGGTTGATAAAAACGGCGTTTTCCGTGAGGATATTTCAAAAATATGCGCTCTTATCGAAATGACCTTAAGGGGCACGCCGTATATCTATCAAGGTCAGGAAATTTCAATGGGTAACGGTGATTTTGAGTCTTTGGAACAGATTAACGATGTTCAGGCAATCGGTACATATAATGATTATCTTAAAAGACATAAAAACGAGAATAAGGCGTTTTTCCGTTGCAAAACAGGCACCCGTGATAATGCAAGAACTCCTTTCCATTGGAGTGATACCGAAAACGCAGGCTTTACCGCAGGTGAGCCGTGGATGAAAATTACCAAGGATTACAGACGCTATAATGCCCAAGATGAGGCAAACAGAGAGGACAGCGTGCTGAATTTTTATAAAAAAGCCATTGCTCTGCGTAAGGACACAAAGGCCCTTGTTTACGGTGAGTTTATTCCGGTGAAAAATTTGCCTGCTCCTGTTTATTGCTATTACCGTGAGTATAACGGTGAGAAATACTTTATTGAGCTTAATCTTGGCAAAAAACAACGGGACAGGGCAGTTGATGTATCAAAAATGCAGTTGATTTTATCCACAAGGGGAGAAACAACAAATGTGTTAAAGCCTTTTGAGGGTAATATTTATAAGGTAAAATAACATGATATTATCGCAAAAAAATCCTTGACCGATCGGTCAAGGATTTTTTATTACATATTTTTATACATTAGAATATGCTCACAATGTTCGTCTAAATATATATCACCCGTAGCGGTATATCCGCATTTTTCATAGAATTTTTTTGCCTGAAGCTGGGCAGACAGTTCAATTCTCTCTCCGCCGTTCTTATTAATTTCTTTCTCGGCAATGTCCATTATTTTTTTACCGTAGCCAAATCCGCGAAATTCCTTTGTTACGGCAACTCTTCCAATGTGATATGTTTTGCCGTCATCGGTAAAAAACCGCCCCACAGCCGCAGGCGTTTTATTATTGAAAATAACAATGTGCCTTGAGTGGCGGTCCGTGCTGTCAAATTCCTCGTTAAAGCCCTGCTCGTCAACAAAAACCTTTGTTCTAATCATTATGGCTTCATCGGGTAATTTATCGTAAACCTTAAATTCCATTGCTTTCTTTTTCTTTCTCCTCAAGTTTTTTGCACATCATTCTTGCAACCTTGTACACATCGCCGCAACCAAGAGTAATAACCAAATCTCCCTCAACTGCGTTATTGCATACATAGTCGCAAATCTCCTCAAATGTGTCAAGCTGAACGGAATTTGGCACCTTATTTGAAAGGTCCGTTGCCTTAATACCAATTGTATTAACCTCACGGGAACCCATAATTGCGCTTATTACACATTTGTCGGCAATTTGAAGAACATTTGCAAAATCATCAAGAAGTAAGGACGTTCTTGTAAAGGTAAAGGGTTGATGCACTGCCCAAACATGCTTGTATCCCATTTTCATTGCCGCCTCAAGGGTTACCTTTATTTCGGCAGGGTGGTGTGCATAATCATCGGCAAATGTTACGCCGCAGTAGGTTCCAAGCAATTCAAAACGCCTTGCGGCTCCGCCAAATGCCTTTAAACCGCGGCAAATACTGTCCATATCTGCGCCTGATTCGTATGCAGCTGCTACTGCGCAAAGAGAGTTTAGTATATTATGCTCGCCGGGAACCGATAGAACAATATGCCCCATAAGCTCTCCGTGATAATATGCGTCATATTCACTGTGAAAACCGCCGGGCACGGAAATATTTTTTGCAACCCAATCATTATTTTCCTGCTTACCGATTGAAATGAGCTTTTTGCCCTCAATACCCTTTAAAGTATCAACAGTATTAGCATCATCACCGTTATAAATTACTGTTTTGGTGGTCAAATCGGCAAACTTTCTAAAGCTTTTCTTAATATTCTCCAAATTGCCGAAGAAATCAAGGTGGTCCTCATCAATATTAAGAATAACTGCCACATCAGGATTCATGTGCAAAAATGTATTATTGAACTCACAGCTTTCGCAAACAAAATTTTGGCTGTGACCGTATCTTCCGTAAGCGTCTATAAGAGGTAGCTTTCCGCCTATAACAGCCGACGGATCAAGACCGGCCTCCATAAGGATTTGAGTTGTCATTGATGATGTTGTAGTCTTTCCGTGAGTTCCGCAAATACCGATGCAGTTTGAAAAAACACGGCTTAATGCACCGAGAATTTCAGCCCTTTCAAAGCAAGGAAAATTTGCTTTGGCATACTCCAATTCCTCGTTGCCCTTTAAGATTGCGTTTGTGTAAATAACAAGCTGTGTATCATCGCTGATATTTTCCTTTACCTGACCTAAAAATACCTTAGCGCCCTCTTTTTCAATTCTTCTAAAGGTTTCGGTATCGTTATTGTCAGAGCCGGTAATTTCATATCCCAAAGATAATAAAATCTCGGCAATGGGGCACATTCCTGCTCCGCCGATACCGATAAAGTGTATTTTTTTGCTTTCCTTTAACAGTGTATCTATATCCTTCAAGGCAAGCCCTCCAAGCTAAAATGTCTATACAAATTTATTATACTACTTTTGTTATCAAAAATAAACACCCTTTTTAACTTTATAACATAAAATGTAAAAGGTGATTTGACTATGACAAAATTTATTGCTCCGGATATAACCGACAAGAGAATTTCCTATGCTTCGCAGGAGCTTCAAAAAATGGGATACCAGCTTGTAAATAAAGAAAGCAACGCCGATTTTGCCCTATTGGGGATTAATCCGGATAAAAGTCTTATACCACGCCATATTCCTGTTATAGACTATAAGGACGATGAAGGCTTTGCAATTGCAAATGCATATCTTACTGCCGAAGCGGCAGTTGCTCTTGCCTGCAGTGAAAGTGAATTAAGCCTTGTTAATTCCTCGGTGCTTATTGTAGGCTATGGCAGAATAGGAAAGGCTCTTCATAAATACCTTTCTGTATTCACAAATAATATAACGGTTTGTGCCAGAAAGCCCGAGGTGCGTCTGCTTGCACAAAGCAACTGTGCCAAGGCAATTGACTTTGATGAATTAAAGGAAAAAAACGATTTTGATTTTGTATTCAATACAGTGGTTCATCCTGTTATAAATGCCGCAGAATTATCTGCACTAAAGCCAACTGTTTTAGTAATAGAGCTTGCGTCATTTCCCGGAGGAGTTGATACCCATTTAGCGGCGGCAAAGGGAATTAAGCTTATAGTTGCCCGCGGACTGCCGGGAAAATACTCCCCAAAATCAGCCGGAGTTATTGTAGCCAAAACCGTTGATAAAATTGTAAGGGAGGAATTAGTATGAATATTGGATATTGCTTTACCGGCTCCTTTTGCACCTTTTCAAAAAGTATGGACGCTTTGAAGGAGCTTGTTAAAGCAGGACATAATGTTACTCCTATTATGAGTGAAAATGCTTATAATACAGATACACGCTTTGGCAAGGCAATTGATTTTCAAAATCAAATTATTGAGATAACCGGAAACAGTATAATCCATACAATTGAAAGGGCTGAACCCATAGGCCCTAAGAGGCTGTTTGATGTTTTGTGTGTTGTTCCGTGCACAGGAAATACCTTGGCAAAGCTGTCAAACGGAATTACCGATACCAGCGTAACAATGGCTGTAAAATCTCATTTGCGTAATTCAAGACCTGTGGTAATCGGCATTTCAACAAACGATGCCTTGGGCGGTGCGGCTAAAAATATAGGTGTTCTTATGAATTACAAAAACTACTATTTTGTTCCTTTCGGTATGGATGATCCCATAAATAAGCCAAAATCAATGGTTTGCGATTTCACAAAGGTAAGCCAAACCGTTAATCTTGCCGTTCAGGGACAACAGCTGCAACAAAAGATTTTCTAATGAATAAAGCACTCAAAACATGAGTGCTTTATCTATTTGTATATCTTAATTTCTGCAACCAATCTGCCTTTTTTTGTTTCTCTTAAAATTCCCGAAAAAACAAATTTTCCGTATCCTCTCACCGAGACAACATCGTTATCCTTAAGACTTAATGACTCCTTGCAAACTGCTTTTGAGTTCACAAAAACCTTTTCCTGATTGAATAGCTGACCGGTTCGGCCTCTGGACAGTTTAAAAACTGATGATATAACAGCGTCTGCCCGCTGTGAAGGCACGGTAATTTCCATAGATTCGGGTTCCCTATGAATAAAATCCGGAAGGCCATCCGTGATTACGCACTTTACGGTGGTGTGCTTTATTCTGCTTAAGCTGTTAACAATATACTCAGCCATATTGCTGAGACAAAATAAATATCCCACATTATTTTCAATTATAATATCTCCTACGGTGCTTCGGCTTATTCCCAAATTCATAATTGCACCTAAAAAGTCCCTATGGTTAAGCTTATCGGCAAATTTTTGCTGAACAGGAGTAATTGTAATGCATGCAATAGGGAATTCATCAAGCTCAAAATTTTCGCCAAAGCAGGCAACGCATCTGTCGGAAAGCTCATAACCGCCGTAAAGCATATAGTTGCTTCTTGGCTTTATGCCTTTTAGAGTGCTGATTTCATCAACGTTTAAAAAGTCACTATAAGTATTGTATCCCTTTGAAAAAGCCCTGTCGGCAAGTTCATTCATTCTCTTAATAAATAAATCGTATTCATTCATTTTCAATATCCAACACCGTTAAGATGCCCTCGTTTACCGTGAATTTTATTTCGCAGTCTGCAAATTTAAAGCCGTAAATTCGCTTGCTGTCATTTTGATAAGCAGGTCTTGGGTCCTGTTCTAATATTGCTGTAACAGTATCAATTTTGCTGTTATCAATTTTTTCTTTCAAATCATTTGGAAAAACTACCTTTAACTTATTGAATTCTGTTTTGTCAACAAAACCGCATTCAGCGTCGCTGTGGCAGTCGCTGTATGTTATATATGGCTTTATGTCATATATGGGAGAGTTATTCATTAAATCCGCGCCGCTTACAATCAGTAAAGGTCTGTTATTTTTGTCAAACTGGATTTTTTCAAGCTTAACGCTGGATAATCCAAGATTGTTAGGTCGAAAAGGCGACCTTGTGGCAAAAACACCCATACGTTTGTTGCCGCCAAGCCTTGGGGGACGAACTGTTAAAGACTGTTTTTCTTTGATGTTTTTACTAAAACCCCATATCAGCCATAGGTGGGAGAATCCCTCTAACCCTTTAATTGCACTTGGGTCGGCATAATCATCTTCAAATACTATTGTTGATTTTATTTCCTTTGCCAAACCGCTTTGGCGTGGAATAGCAAACTTGTCCGTAAAATCATTTTTAATGTATGCAATCGGCTCTATTTCCATATTATCGGCTCCTAAAATTCAGCTCTGCAACGGTATTATAGCATATATTTTACTAAATTTGAAAAAAATTGTTGAATTTGTAAAAGTTTTATAGTATTATATATGAGTAAATGTATAGTTTACTTTGTGAAATTCTTTTTAAGGAGAAGTAATATGGCAAAGGTAAAGGGAAAAAGAACAAAGACAGGTCTTGATAAATTCAACACCTTCCTATTGGTTTTATTTATTATTCTTGTTGTAGCAACAGCACTTATTATCATCTTTTCAAGTGCAAAGACACCGGTTGATCCAAATACCAGCACTGAGTTTGTCGACGAGCCTCAAATCGAAGAATTCCAGGCAGGTACATACGGCGGAAAGTCTTTTGAAACAGTTGAGGATGTTGTTAATTACTATAAGGAATGCTATGATTACACAAAAACTTTAACAGCAGAATATGTTGAAGCCGGTAATCCAAGCACATATTATAAGCTTCTCGGCCAAGAAGAGCTTTTTGTAGAAAATCTTCTTGTTGAGGGTAATAGCAACGAAACAATTAACAAGCTTGTTCCAAGCATCGTTGGCAATTTGTTTACAGGCGGTGTAAATGGTCTTTCACCTTCCGGCGGTAAGTCAAGTGATAACGATATCCGCGGCGATCAAAGCCAGGCTACAAGCCAGCTTCAGGCTGAAGATGTACTTATGGCAAATGTTAAGGAAAATGAAGACGGCACAATTGATATTACAATTCAGCCGAAGGCTCAAATTCTTGCTATGCCTAACGAGGATCCACAGGGTCGTTTCTTCAACGTTCTCGGTGATATTTCAAGCACAGTTGAATCAATCAGCGTTCTTTCATTCTCAGAGGGCACTATTGAAGATAACTTTGTTGTAAACTATGCAGGCGGTACCGGTACTGTTACCATTGATACATCAACAGGCGAAATTATTAAGGCTAATTATGAAATGAAGGTACATATTGATGTTAAGCATGCTAATGTAACCATTCTTAAGGACAAGAATGCTTCACTTGACATTCGCTATATCTGTACTTTCCCTGCAACAGATGAATATCTTGCTGAAAGAGATATTCAAAGAAAGTAATTAATTATTAACAGTTAAAGGCAACGCTCAGCCGTTGCCTTTATTATTTTGTAAGCTATGAAAAATAAAAACTTATTCGAAAATTCAATAGCCGTGTGGCTTTTGGCGGCATTGTGTTGCTTGCTTTGGGGCTCTGCATTCCCGGCAATTAAAATAGGATACAGGCTTTTTCAAATTGACTCCAAAGATACATTTACCATTATTCTGTTTGCCGGAATTAGATTCTTTATTGCCGGTATTTTAACCATAATAATTTTCAGTGTTATCAACAAAAAGCCACTGTTGCCAAGCAAGGCTTCGCTACCGAAAATTACCGTTTTATCATTGTTTCAAACTATTATTCAATATGTGTTTTTTTATTTGGGACTGGCATACACAAGCGGTGAAAGGGCTTCTGTTATCCAAGGCACCAATGTGTTTTTTGCACTTATTATCTCCTCGCTTTTGTTTAAAATGGAAAAGCTTAGCATAAATAAGATTTTGGGGTGCATTGTGGGATTTGCAGGAGTTTTACTTGTAAGTCTTGATATTTTTACTCAAAGTGCCGATAAATCCTTTATAGGTGAAATAATGGTGTTAATTTGCACGGTTTCATATTCCTTTTCCTCAGTGTTTATGAAAAAGTACTCTAAAAGCGACAATCCTGCCATGCTGTCAGGCTGGCAATTTGTTTTGGGCGGCTTTGTTTTAATTGCAATTGGATTTTTGGGCGGAGGAAGACTTTCAGCTAACGGCTTAAGCTCTGTATTACTGTTGTTGTATCTTGCTTTGGTTTCCGCTGTGGCTTATTCATTGTGGAGCATACTTTTAAAGCATAATCCTGTTTCAAGGGTTGCAGTGTGTGGATTTTTAATACCTATTTTCGGCTTTGTTTTGTCATCACTTTTTGCAGGCGATTCGTCAAAAACAGGAATAATCGGTATAGCGGCGCTGGCCTTTGTGGTTGTGGGAATAATACTGGTTAATTATAATAATAAGAAGACGCTATCGAATGGATAGCGTCTTTTTTGATAGCGTCTTTTATGTGTTAAGGTAGTCTGTATCCTGCTGACAGATAAATTTCATACCAATCCTCACGGCTGATTTTGATGTCCGCACCGCTGCATATTTCTCTAAGTCTGTTTGGATTCATTGAGCCGGCAATTAATTGCATATTTGCAGGGTGGCGTAAAATCCATGTTGAAGCAATAGCCGTTGGAGTAGCGTTGTATTTTTCTGCTAAATCTTCAAGTGTTTTGTTTAACTGCGGATAATTTTCAAAGTCACCGATATACGGCTTTTTTGATGGCCCCGCAAGGAAAGGCGACCAGCATTGAATGGTGATGCCTTTAATTCTGCAATATTCAAGCAAGCCGCCATCGTGCATAACGCTCTCGCCGTTTTTCATATTAACATTTAGACCGCTTGTAACCATACCGCACTCGGTTAACGAGTATTGCAGTTGATTAATGATTATAGGTTGCGTTACGGCAGTTTTTAAAAGCTCAATCTGGTACGGATTGTGATTTGAAACACCAAAGTTTTTTACCTTTCCCGAGGCGGACAAAATCTCAAAGGCCTCGGCAACCTCCTCAGGCTCCATTAACGTATCCGGCCTATGAAGCAGTAATGTGTCAATATAATCAACATTAAGTCTTTTTAATGAGTCTTCAACGGATTTGATTATATGCTCCTTGGAAAAATCATAGCATCTGTGTTTTATGGCACATTTTGTCTGTATGGTAATAGAGTCCCTAATACTTGGATGCGTTTTTAAATATTCACCGAAAATTCTTTCGCTTTCACCTCCGCCGTAAATATCAGCATGGTCAAAGTGGTTAATGCCGCACTCAAGTGCTGTTTCAATTATTTCGTCAATTTTGGATTCTTCGGCCTTGCAAATACGCATACAGCCAAGGGATATTGCCGAAGAGGGGATAATTCCTCCAATTAATATTTGTTTCATAACCTGCTCCTTATTAATGATATCTTGATTATAGCACTATTGATATAACGATTTCAACATTTGTAATAGCTTTGTAATTAACATTACCGTCAAGGTCTTTTTCTATTGCAATAATATAGAAATTATTATATAATTATAGTGATTAATTATGTTTAGGAGGCATATATGCCTGAGTTTATTTCAATTAAAGAAATTCTTGAGATTAACGGAATGTACACGGGATTAACAATGGGCACATCAATGTGGCCGCTTTTACGCCAGCAAAGAGATAATATCATTATTGTTGCACCAAAGGGCAGGCTGAAGAAATATGATGTTGCACTTTATGTTACCGATTACGGAAAATATGTTTTGCATAGGGTTGTTGAGGTGCATGACGACCACTATATCATCACAGGCGATAATTTGTTGGCTCGTGAATATGTTACCGACGATATGATTTGCGGCGTGCTTGCCGGCTTTTACAGAAAGGGTAAGCATTATGTTGATTGTGAAAACGGAAAGCTATATAAAGCATATTCCCGTATATGGGTTGCCTTGAGGCCTATTAGACCGGCAATAATTTTTGTGCACAAGGGATTGGGACGAATTAAACGAAAGGTATTGAATAAAAGATAATGGCTGAACAAAGCAAAAGAAAAATCAGCAAGTCTGATTTTAACACCTGGAAATGGATTTATAAAATTTGCAAAAAAGAACGTTTTAAGGTTTATACCCTCATTTTCACAAATGTTGTTGGCGCGGCCTTAACAATAGCCTATGCAAATTTTTCAAAAAACATTATAAATGCCGCAACCATTGAAAAATCTTGGGACAGAGTAATTTATTACGCTCTTGGCTATTTGCTTTTAATAATGGTGCAAATGACCTTAAATCTTATCGGCAGATCTGCAACAGAGCGTTGCAAGGGCAAGCTTGAGTGGCGCCTTAAACAGCACATGCTCAACACCGTAATGAAAAAGGATTATTCTTCCATTACTGCATATCATACAGGCGAACTGCAAAACAGAATGTTTAATGATGTAACCGTTATTTCCGACGGATTTACAACTATTCTGCCTAACCTTCTGTTTTTTGTAGTAAAGCTCACCTGCGCCTTCGGTTATCTAATAGTAATAGATAAAATTTTTGCTTTGGTTTTCTTTGTGGGCGGTGTATTGGTATTCTTATGCACCATGACCTTCAGGGGAACCTTAAAACGACTGCATAAGGAGGTTCAGGCTACCGAGGGTAAAACCCGCTCCTTTATTCAAGAGGCCGTTACAAGCCTGCTGGTGGTTAAAGCCTTTGCGGCAGAGGACAAAATAGCCGATAATGCCGACGAGCTTCAGTCAATTAACTACAAGGCTAAAATGAAACGCAGATTTTTTGGAATTACCGCTAACGCAGGCATTAACTTTGTATTCAATTTAGGCTATGTTTTTGCTCTTGCCTTTGGCGCTTACAGGCTCTTGCACGGGCTTGATTACGGAACTGTTACCGCCATGCTTCAGCTGGTTAACCAAATTCAATCTCCCTTTGCTTCACTGTCCGGCGTATTGCCAAAGTATTTTTCGGTTTTAGCATCTGCTGAAAGACTTATGGAAATTGAGGCATTACCCGATGAAGAGGCAGATAATAAAGAGGATATTGATGTAAGGTCAACCTATAATAATTTGAAATCTATTGATTTTAACAACATTTCTTTTAGATACGACAGAGATATTATTTTGGATAACACATCGCTGTCTGTAAACAAGGGCGATTTTGTTGCAATAATGGGTATATCCGGTATCGGTAAAAGCACCCTTTTAAAATTGCTTTTAGGGGTGTTTAAGGTTGAAAACGGTAACATTCAGTTAAGCCTTGAAAATGGTGCGATACCTGTTGACTATCATACAAGAAGGCTGTTTTCCTATGTGCCTCAGGGTAATTTCCTGCTTTCAGGTACAATTTTGGAAAATCTTAAATTTATAAACGAAAATGCAAGCGACGCTGAGGTTGAAGAGGCAATTAGAATTTCCTGCGCAAAGCAGTTTATAGATGAGCTTCCCGACGGATTGAATACTGTTATCGGCGAGCGTGGCATTGGCCTGTCTGAGGGACAGCTTCAGCGCTTGGCTATTGCACGTTCGCTGTTATCCAATTCACCTGTAATGCTTCTTGACGAGGCTACCTCAGCCCTTGATGAGGACACTGAAAAGCAGTTCTTAACCAATCTTAAGGAGTTGAAAAACAAAACCTGTATCATTGTTTCTCACAAACGAGCTGCGTTGGAGATATGCAATAAACATATTCAAATTATTGATTCAAAGATTGTTATGGAGGAAAAATAATGCTTCTTACAAAATGGGGCGAGGATTTAAACAGAGAATGTCCTTTAGGCGAATATCCGCGACCGCAATTTAAGCGTAACAGTTATTTTAACCTTAACGGTATTTGGAAGCTTGCTTTTACAGGCAGTGACTCCATTCCCGAAAAATATGACTATGATATTGTTGTGCCTTTTTCTCCCGAATGTCCGTTATCGGGTGTTAACAGAGGGCTTAATTGCAACGATTATTTGGTGTATTTCAAAGCCTTTCAACTGCCTGCTGATTTTAATAAGGGCAGAGTGTTTATTAATTTCGGCGCAGTGGACCAAATTGCAAAGGTTTACATAAATAATCAGCTTGTGGGCACTCATCACGGCGGATACACCTCTTTTACCTTTGAAATTACCGACTGCATAGTTGACGGGGAAAATACAATCAATGTTATTGTTAGTGATTTGTGCGAAAAAAATCAGTATTCAAGGGGTAAGCAAAGCTCAAAACGAGGGGGAATTTGGTATTCACCCCAAAGCGGTATTTGGCAGTCGGTATGGCTTGAATCAACCCCTGTTGATTACATAAAAAGCGTTCGTATTACCCCCGATTATGATAATGAGCAGGTGGTTTTGGAGTATGAGGATAATATCTCCGTAGAAGCGCTTATTTATGACGGTGACAATTTAGTTGCCGATACCACCGATACTAAAATTAAGCTTGAAAATTTTAAATCCTGGTCTCCGGAAAACCCTTTTCTGTACAGGATTATTTTTAAATACGGCAGGGACAGGGTGGAATCCTACTTTGGAATGCGTAAATTTTCTGTTTCAAAGGATGAAGACGGTGTTCCAAGGCTGTTTTTAAACAATAAGCCCTATTTTCATAACGGCCTTTTAGACCAAGGCTATTATCCCGACGGTTACCTTACACCGCCTGATAACAAGGCTATGGAGTTTGATATTAAAACAGTAAAGGCCTGCGGATTTAATATGCTGAGAAAGCATATTAAGATAGAGCCAATGCTGTGGTATCATTACTGCGATGTTAATGGAATTATTGTGTGGCAGGATATGGTTAACGGCGGCGGTGCATACGGACTTGAGGTTAGCGTTTTGCCCTTTGTTGGAATTAATCTGGACGATACCGATTACAAAACCTTTCACAGAACAAATGAAAAGGCTCGTGAGCTATACTATAATGAGCTTAAGGAAATGGTTGACGCACTTTATAACTGCCCCTGTATTGCCATGTGGGTTCCGTTTAATGAAGGATGGGGACAGTTTGACAGTGCAAAGGCATATAATTTATTGAAAAAATGGGACAGCACCCGTATTGTTGATTCTGCCTCCGGTTGGCACGATAGGGGAGTAACAGATGTTATTTCAAAGCATATCTATTTTACCCCTATTGTTGTTAAGCAAGGGGATAAGCCTTGGCTTTTAACCGAGTTTGGCGGATTGTCAACAAGGGTTAAAGGGCATACCTTTAATAATAAAATGTTCGGCTATAAAATATACAATTCTAAAGAAAGCCTGACAAAAGCATATTCAAAGCTCTTTAATAAAACAATTATTCCTCAAATAAAAAAAGGTCTTTCTGCAACGGTTTATACACAGCTAACAGATGTAGAGGATGAATTAAACGGCATTTTAACCTATGACCGCAAGGTGCAAAAGATTGATACTGATGTTTTAAAGAATATTAACGAAAGGATAAAGCTATGAAGAAACTCATTTCCCTATTGTTAGCGGCTGTTGTGTTATCCGCTTCAATAACTGCCTTTGGCGCGGAAAACAAATTCGGTATTGATGTTTCTTATCATAACAGCACTGTTGACTATGTCAAGGAAACGGAGAATGGAACAAGCTTTGTTATGATAAGACTTGGCTATTATAACCACCTTGATACCATGTTTTGGGAAAATGTTAAAGCCGCCGCAGAAGCAGGCATGAATTTCGGTGTTTACCTTTACAGCTACGCTTATGACTTGACAGAGGCAAAAATCGAGGCTGATTTTGTTTTGGACACACTGTCTCAAATGCCCGAGGAATACGATGAATATTTCACTCTTCCTGTTGCCTATGATATGGAGGAGCCAAAGCTAACGCAATTTTCAAAATCACAACTAACACAGCAGACTGTGTGTTTTTGTGACGAAATAAATTATGCAGGCTACACACCCATGGTTTATGCAAATTTGAATTGGTTTAATAATTATCTTGATTTGTCACAGCTTGTCAGCAAGGGCTATAAGTTTTGGTATGCTAATTGGACCGATAACCCCGATTTCAGTCAGCAAAAGCAAATCGGCAGTACCGGTGTGTATGCTGATATTTGGCAATATCAAAGCGGCGAAAAGGATGAAAGCGGCTTTGACCGAAACATTGCTTATGATTTGGATAGCCTAATGCATAAGTATACCTTAACGGATGAAACAAAGCCTACCTGCGTAAAGGCGGGCAAAAGAATATTTAATTGTTCAATTTGCGGTGATATTAAAGAGGCAGGAACTAATCCTCTTGGTCATAACTATAAGTCAACCACGACAAAGGCGACCATAAAAGCAAACGGCAAAATTGTTAAATCCTGTACCGCTTGCTGTTATGTTTCCTCAACCAAAACAATACCCGCGGCAAAAACCGTGGCGCTTTCAACAACAAAGTATGT
>JBJEPI010000065.1:0-37053 GCA_051881175.1 Eubacterium sp. | reverse complement strand
TTCTACCATAGGGGGTGCTTTTTTTCTATTGTCCACTTTTACTGGACTTGTTCATTTTGCGAGGTCGGCTTTTTTGTATATTGGCGGTGTTTTTACCAATAATATTTATGGTGATTTAATGGAAGCTTTATATGTTTTAGTTCTTTCGTTAGGCTCATATATAGTTTTATTTATCCTGTCCAAGCTAATGGGATATCGAGCACTTTCGGAGCTGTCGTTTTTAGATTATGTTGTTGGAATAACCATAGGTTCAATAGGTGCAGAAATGGCAACCAATGTTGATAAAAGCTGGTGGCGGGGATTAATAGCCATGGTTGTTTTTGCAGTTTCTGAGATTGTTCTGTCATATTTAACAAGAAAAAGCACCAAGGCAAGAAGCTTTGTGGCGGGAAAGCCAATAATTATCATGAGTAACGGCGAAATTGACAGAAATGCACTGAAAAAAGCACAAATTGATATTAACGATTTGCTTACACAGGCAAGGGAGCAGGGTTATTTTAATTTGGCGGATATTGATTATGCAATTATGGAGAACAACGGCCAAATTTCTTTTTTGCCCACTCCGTTAAAACGCCCTTTATCGCCAAAGGATTTTAATATTAACGCAAATTATTCGGGCCTTTGCACAAATCTTATTATTGACGGTCAAATAGTCAATGAAAATTTAGTATACGCAAAGGTATCCACAGATGAGCTTAACAAGATATTAAGAGAAAAAAATTTGAAGCCTGAGGATATTCTGCTTTTAACCTATGACGAAGCAGGAAATGTAGAAATATTTGAAAATAAAAAAGGCGCTCGTTAGTATATCAACGAGTGCCTTTATTCATTATAGGTTCTTCCAGCTTTTATCCTTTTCGCTGAGTTGGATGTTCATACCCCGGGGTATGGGCCATTGAATGTTTATTGTAGGGTCGTTCCACGCAATACCGCCTTCATCGTTAGGATGAAAGAAATCATCAACCTTGTAGCCGAAAACAGCAGTATCGGAAAGCACCAAAAATCCGTGGGCAAAGCCCCTTGGAATTAAAAATTGCTTTTGATTTTCTCCGGAAAGCTCAATCCCGTACCATTTGCCGTAGGTTTTGCTGTTTTCTCTTAAATCAACGGCAACATCAAAAACCCTACCGGATATAACACGCACCAGCTTTGCCTGGGGATAATTAATCTGTCGGTGTAATCCGCGAAGCACTCCGTAGGTAGATGAGCTTTGATTGTCCTGAACAAAGTCAATATCTATGCCGGCTTCCAGCATATCCTTTTTATTATATGTTTCCATGAAATATCCGCGAGAGTCCCCGTGAACAGTTGGGGTGATAACACAAAGCCCCTCAATGCCGCCAACATTTTTTTCAACACTAATCTGTCCCATAAATACTCCGTTAATAATCAATTTGTTTTAGGTATCTTGAAAGAGCGTCCTTCCAATCGGGCAAGGGTTTAAAACCGTTTTGAGCAAGCTTTGACTTATCAAGCCTGCTGTTTAACGGCCTTTTGGCCTTTGAGGCGCCGTACTGTTCGGTAGTAACGCCCTGTACCTGAGTTGTGTAACCTGCCTGCTTGAAAATTTCTTTTGCAAAATCGCACCAACTGATAAATCCGCCCTCATTGGTGGCATGGTAAACGCCGTATTTTTCACTTTCAATCATATCAACCAAAAGCCTTGCCAAATCGTAAGTATAAGTTGGCGTGCCGATTTGGTCATTAACAACCGTAAGCTTGCTATGGGTTTTGCCCAAACGTAACATGGTTTTAACAAAATTTGAGCCATTAACGCCAAACACCCATGCAATACGAACAATAAAATATTTTTTCAGCAAGCCTGAAACCGCAAACTCGCCGTCGAGCTTGCTTTTGCCATAAATATTAAGCGGCTCAAAATCCACACAATCGGGCTTGCGAGGCTCTGTTCCCTTACCGTCAAAAACATAATCGGTGCCGGTGTAAACCATTTTGCAATCATATTTTTGGCAGGCAAGGGCAATGTTCTTTGTGCCGCCGGCATTAATCGCCATGCATTTTTCGGCATTTTCCTCCGCCAAATCAACAGCGGTCCACGCGGCACAGTGAATAACTGCCTGCGGCTTTATTTTTTCAAACAGAGCGTTAACAGCGACTTCGTCGGTAATGTCCAAATCCTCAATGTCTACACCTACTGCTTTGTGCCCTCTTTTTTCAAGCTCATGCATTACATCATAGCCAAGCTGCCCCTTTGAGCCTGTAACCAAAACCTTCATTTTTTAATCCTCAAATCGTTAAAAAGGTCTGCGCACAATGCCCAGACCTTTGATTTTTTATTAGAACTCAAGCTTTTCGGCAATAAATGACTCAAGCTCGCTGATTGGAAGTCTAACCTGCTCCATGGTATCACGGTCACGAACGGTTACGCAGTTATCCTCGATTGAGTCAAAATCGTAGGTAATGCAATAAGGTGTGCCGATTTCGTCCTGACGGCGATAACGTTTACCGATTGAGCCGGCGTCATCATAATCAACATTGAATTTCTTTGAAAGGTTGTCAAACACTTCCTCGGCCTTTTCGTTAAGCTTCTTTGAAAGAGGAAGCACTGCGGCCTTAAACGGAGCAAGAGCCGGATGGAAATGCATAACAACCCTGCTGTCGTTCTTTTCAGCGTCAATAACCTCTTCGTCATAGGCCTCACATAAAACTGCAAGGAATAAACGCTCAACACCAAGTGACGGCTCAATTACATAAGGAACATAACGCTCGTTAGTGGTGCCGTCGAAATACTCAAGGTTTTTGCCTGAGGTTTTAATGTGCTGGGTAAGGTCGTAATCCGTTCTGTCAGCTACGCCCCAAAGCTCGCCCCAACCAAATGGGAATAAATACTCAAAGTCAGTGGTTGCCTTTGAATAGAAGCAAAGCTCCTCAGGATCATGGTCACGAAGGCGAAGATTTTCCTTGCTGATACCGAGAGCATAAAGCCAGTCACGGCAGAAGCCTCTCCAATAATCAAACCACTCAAGGTCTGTGCCCGGCTTACAGAAGAATTCAAGCTCCATTTGCTCAAATTCACGAACACGGAAAATGAATTTACCCGGTGTAATCTCGTTTCTAAAGCTTTTACCGATTTGGGCAACACCAAAAGGAATCTTTTTACGGGTTGTTCTTTGAATATTCGCAAAGTTTACGAAAATGCCCTGTGCGGTTTCGGGACGAAGATAAATTTCATCCTTGCTGTCCTCGGTTACGCCCTGAAATGTTTTAAACATAAGGTTAAACTGACGAATATCAGTGAAATCATGAGCGCCGCAGTTAGGGCAGGCAATATTGTGTTCCTTAATATAATCAGTCATTTGCTCGTTTGACCAGCCGGCAACATTGGTGCCGTCAAAATCTTCGATAAGCTGATCTGCTCTGTGACGTGTTTTACATTGACAGCAATCCATAAGCGGATCGGAAAATCCGCCTAAATGACCTGATGCAACCCATGTTTGTGGATTCATTAATATAGCCGAATCAAGACCTACGTTATATTTGTTTTCCTGGATAAACTTTTTTCTCCATGCGGCCTTAATATTTGTTTTAAGCTCTACACCGAGAGGGCCGTAATCCCAGGTATTGGCAAGACCGCCGTAAATTTCACTGCCGGGATAAACAAAGCCCCTGCCTTTGCAAAGGGCAACAATTTGATCAAGTGATTTTTCTGTGTTAAGCATTGCTATAACCTCCGCTGTTTTATACATATACGCGTTTATTATACTATTATATCAATTAATAGTCAAATTAAAATGGTTAAATATTTATACATTTTTTGGCAATACTACCATTATAAACATTGAAAGGAAGATTTTTATGCAACCAAATTTGGCAGGAACAAAAACCGAACAGAATATTAAAACCGCTTTTTCCTTGGAAAGCCAAGCCCGAAACAAATACACATTTTATTCCGACCGGGCAAAAAAGGACGGCTATGAGCAGATTGCCGCTATTTTTGAAGATACCGCTAATAACGAGCGTGCTCATGCCGAGCTGCTCTACAAGCTGTTTCACGACCAACAAATACCTAAAACCGCTGACAATTTAGCAGACGCAGAACACAGCGAAAATTATGAATGCAGTGACATGTATCCCGACTTTGAAAAAACCGCACGTGAAGAAGGCTTTGAGGCAATTGCCAACTTATTCCATCAGCTGGGCGAAATAGAAAAAGGCCATGAGGAACGGTTTAAAAAGCTTCTTGATAATGTTAATTGCAAAACCCAATTTTCAAAGGACGGTGACGCAATTTGGATGTGCCGCAACTGCGGGCATATTGTTATTGGAAAGGAAGCGCCCCTTGCCTGTCCTGTTTACCAAAAGCCACAGGCGTATTTTGAATTAAAAAAAGAAAACTATTAAGAAAACGGCGAGTAATCTCGCCGTTTTCTTTTATACACATTTGAAAATTTATATTATTTTTTAGGAACGATTTTATCCTTGCCGCCCATATACATACGAAGAGCCTCGGGGATTGATACACTGCCGTCCTCGTTAAGATTATTTTCAAGAAAAGCAATAAGCATTCTCGGCGGTGCAACAACTGTATTATTAAGGGTGTGTGCAAGGTAGTTTCCGTTTTCGCCCTTAACTCTAATCTTAAGTCTTCTTGCCTGTGCGTCGGTAAGGTTTGAGCATGAACCAACCTCAAAGTATTTCTTTTGTCTCGGTGACCAAGCCTCAACATCAACACTCTTAACCTTTAAATCTGCAAGGTCGCCCGAGCAGCATTCAAGGGTACGAACAGGAATATCAAGGCTGCGGAAAAGGTCAACAGTATTTTGCCACAGCCGGTCAAACCAATATTTTGAGTCCTCAGGCTTACAAACAACAACCATTTCCTGCTTTTCAAACTGATGAATACGATATACACCGCGTTCCTCAATACCGTGGGCGCCCTTCTCCTTACGGAAGCAGGGAGAGTATGATGTAAGAGTGAGCGGAAGCTTCTCCTCCGGTGTAATTGTGTCAATAAACTTGCCAATCATTGAATGCTCCGATGTACCGATTAAATAAAGGTCCTCGCCTTCAATTTTATACATCATTGCGTCCATTTCCTCAAAGCTCATAACACCGGTAACAACATTTGACCTAATCATAAACGGAGGCACGCAATAGGTAAAGCCGCGGTCAATCATAAAATCACGGGCATAGCTGATTACCGCTGAATGCAGGCGGGCAATATCGCCCATAAGGTAGTAAAAGCCGTTGCCTGCTACTCTTCCGGCGGCCTCAAGGTCAATACCGTCAAAGGTTTCCATAATGTCCGTATGATACGGGATTTCATAATCTGGAACAACAGGCTCGCCGTATCTTTGAACCTCAACATTTTCGCTGTCATCCTTACCGATAGGAACTGACTCGTCGATAATGTTAGGAATTGACATCATAATTTGAGTAACCTTTTCGTTAAGCTCGCTTTCCTTTGCCGCAAGGGCTTCAAGCTCTGCCTTTTGAGCACTTACCTGAGCCTTAACTGCCTCGGCCTCGTCGCGCTTGCCCTGTCCCATAAGGGCGCCTATTTCCTTTGAAAGCTTGTTTCTGTTGGCACGAAGCTCGTCTGCCTTGGCTATATACTCTCTTCTCTCGGTATCAAGAGCGATTACCCGGTCAACAAGGGGCAATTTTTTGTCCTGAAACTTCTTTTTTATATTTTCCTTAACAATTTCGGGATTTTCCCTTACAAATTTAATATCCAGCATATTTTTAATCTCCTTATCTTCAATTATTTGCCGATGGTATTGGCAATTTCCTTTAAATCCTCAATTGAATAAAATTCTATTTCAAGTGTGCCCTTTGAACGGCCGTTATAAACCTTAACCTTTCTGCCCAATGCCTCTGAAAGGGATAATTCAACCTCGTCATAAAAGCTGTCTCTGCGCTTTGCCTTGGGCTTTTGGCTTTGAGTAACCGGCCTTTTGGCAAGCTTTTCAACATCGCGAACGGTTAGTTTATTTGAAACAATGCTATTTGCTACCTCAAGCATAATTGCCTGATTGTCAAATGCAAGAAGCGCCCTTGCGTGACCTGCGCTGATGTCGCCGTTTTTGGTCATTTCTCTAACCTCAACAGGCAAGCGTAAAAGTCTTAATGAATTAGCAATTGCAGGCCTTGACTTTCCCACCGAAATTGCAAGTTGCTCCTGGGTATAGTCGCATTTATCAATCAGCGCCTGTAAGCCCTCGGCCTCTTCAATAGGGTTCAAATCCTCTCTTTGAAGATTTTCAATAATTGCAATCTCCATTGCCTCTGTGTCGGACAGCTCCTTTATAATTACGGGAACCTCCTTTAATTCTGCCATTCGAGAGGCTCTCCAACGGCGTTCGCCGGCAACAAGCTGATAGCCGCCGGTGGTTAAGGGTCTAACTAAAAGAGGCTGCAAAACTCCATGTTGCTTAATGGAATCGGCAAGCTCCTGTAATGCACCCTCATCAAAGGTTTTTCTGGGCTGCTCTTTGTTAGGAATAATCTCATTAATGGGTAATGTGCTTGTAGAGGCTAAATTATCCACATTGTTTTCAAGCAACAATGAATTAAAGCCCTTTCCAAGTCCGGATTGCCTTTTAGCCATAATTTCCTCCTATAAACATCATACGAAATTCAAAGTGTATGTTAAATACTGTTATTTTCTTACTTGTTTTGGCTCAAGAACTCGTCAACAAATTTTTTGTATGCAAATGACGGCTTTGAATATCTTTCATAATATATAACCGGCTCGCCATAGCTTGGTGCTTCAGCAATTTTAACCGAACGGGGAATCATTGTTTTGTATGCCTTGTTAGGGAAATACTTGTTAACCTCCTCGGTAACCTGCTGATTAAGCTTTAAGCGACTGTCATACATGGTGAAAAGGACGCCCTCAAGCTCCAAATGCTCATTATAATGCTGTTTAATTGTACGAACTGTGCTGACAAGCTGACTTAAACCCTCTAAAGCGTAGTACTCACATTGTAGTGGGACAATAAGGGTGTCCGCCGCAACAAGGGCGTTGATTGACAGCAATCCCAATGACGGCGGGCAATCAATAATAATATAATCAAATTCCATTCTAATGGTTGCAATTGCTTTTTTTAATGCGCTGTTTCTGTTTTCCAGCTCTGCCAATTCAAGCTCTGCGCCTGCAAGGTCCATGTTAGCAGGTAAAAGCCAAAGATTTTTAAACTCTGTCTCAATCATTATGGCTCTTGCGGTAATCTCGTCATCTACAAGCATGTCATAGGTGGAATAATCAATTTGACTTTTATCCACACCCACACCCGATGTTGAGTTACCCTGGGGATCAACATCTATAAGTAGTGTTTTTTTGCCCTTGGCGCCAAGAGCCGCGGCCATATTAACACAGGTGGTAGTTTTGCCTACGCCGCCTTTTTGATTGAAAATTGCTACGGTTTTACCCATAAGCTCACCTCGTTTAAATTACTGTGACAATTATACATCATTTATAATCAGTATGCAAGTGTTTCACGTGAAACACAGGCCATATTTTTTTAATTGTTTCACGTGAAACAAAAGCAGAAAGGACAGGCAAAAGCCTGTCCTTTCCACGTGATGAAAAGAGGAGAATATGTTTAAAACGGTTTCCCGTTTTAAGCCTGATTAGATGAAAGAAGCTTTAAGGGCTTCTCCGTTTGTGGTGTTTTTGGTATTTTTACTCTAAACTCAATGTATTCGTCGGTTTCTGTTTTGTCTGCGGTAGCATCAATGCCCGATGCTTTCATGGTTTCGATTGCTTTATTAACCGTATTAACAAAAATGCGAACATCTTTAAAGATTTTAACCACATTTCTTTTCGGCTTAACCTTATTGTCAGTTAGTCCCTCAATGAGCTTTTCCGTTTGCTCAACATTTAAGCCCTTTTCTTTAATTATATTTAAGGCCGCCCAAATATCCTTTTCGCTGTCTAACTGTAACAACGCCCTGGCATGGCGTTCGGTTAGCCCTTCCTTTTCGATAAAATATCTAACGTCGGCCGGTAGTTTAAGCAAACGCAGTTTGTTGGACAAGGCTGACTGACTTTTTCCAAGACGTTTGGCTACCTCTATCTGTGTCAAGCCAAAATGCTCGGTTAAATAGTTAATGGCAACCGCTTCTTCAAAAAAGGTTAAGTCGCATCTTTGAACATTTTCAAGTATGGAATACACTGCACTTTGCTCATAGCTGCACTCAAGCTCTATGCATGGCACAGTGTCACAGCCTGCCAATATTCCCGCACGAAGTCTTCTTTCTCCGGCAACAACCTCAAAATAATTGGAATTATTTATTCTTTTAATTAAAAGAGGCTGTAAAATTCCGTTTTGCTTAATTGAATTAGCAAGAGAAAGCATGTCCTCACTTTCAAATCGGTGTCTTGGCTGGTAGGGGTTTGGCAAAAGCTTTTCTGTTTGGATATATACAATATCATTCATAAAGCTTGTCTCCCTTCGTTACATTAATATTAGCATAGCTTATGAAAAAAATAAAGGATTTCTCATCGTGAGAAATCCTTTAAAGTCGACATATTCATTCACCGTTAGAGGGGACAGGTGGTTATTTTTTTACTCTTTCTGGGATATTTTGTCGGAGTGTGCGATATTTTTTTTATAATAACTATTGACCGACTGTCTCCGTTAGGTAGTTTATATGAAACATTACTTGTTAACTCGCCCCCAAGCTCCTTAATGGCATGCATTGCGGGGGTAACATCGTCATTTGAACCCTTAAGCGCCACAAGCTCGCCCCCAAGCTTAACAAAGGGCAGGCAGTACTCACACAAAACATTCATCGGCGCAACCGCCCTTGCCACGCAATAGTCAAAGCACTCTCTAAAATCGGCTTCCTTTCCTAAATCCTCAGCGCGGCTATGCACAAGCCTTCCGCCCAGTGAGCATTTTTCCATTACATTCTCCAAAAACACAAGCCTTTTGTTTAGTGAATCAACCAAGGTCATGTCCAAATCCGGTCTGGCAATTAGTAGGGGAACTGCAGGAAAGCCGGCGCCGGTGCCAATGTCAATAACCCTTGCTCCGTCGCTTATTTCAGCATATTCCAGTAGCATAAGGCAATCCACAAAATGCTTAATGGCTATTTCGTCGGGCTCTGTAATAGCGGTTAAATTCATTTTTTCATTCCACTGCACAAGCTCTGTTGCATAGGTGTCCAATTGGTTTAGCTGATAATTGGTTAAAAATGCACAATGCTTTTTAACAAGTTCCTTGTTTATCATTGATTGTTTCCCTCTAATAAAATATTTAAAACAGTAATATCAGCAGGGTTTACTCCGCTTATTCTGCTTGCCTGTCCAAGATTTTGAGGCCTGATTTTTGAAAGCTTTTCAACAGCCTCAAGCCTTAATCCCTTTAATGCTCCGTAATCAATATCATCGGGAATACGCTTAGACTCAATTCTCCGCATTTCCTTGATTTGAGCCTCCTGCTTTTTAATATATCCCTCATATTTTACGGAAATTTCAACCTGCTCAAAAATCTCATAGGGTAAATCAGGTCTGTCCGTGTCAAAGGGGGCTAAATCCTCATAGCCGATTTGAGGTCTGCGTAAAAGCTCAATCATTTTACACCCCGTTTTTAAAGGTGCCGTTTGCCGTGAAACAAGCATATTCTGGAGAGAATCAGACAGGGGAATCGAAAGAGCTTTAACTCTTGCAAGCTCTTCCTTAATTTGTGCCTGCTTTGTTAAAAAGTCGTTATATCTTTCCTCGCTTATTAACCCGATTTTATACCCAATGGGGGTTAAGCGTTGGTCGGCATTATCCTGCCTTAGCACCAATCTGTACTCGCTTCGAGAGGTCATCATTCTGTAGGGATCGGAACAACCCTTTGTTACAAGATCGTCAATAAGCGTACCTATATATGAACCGCCCCTGTCTAAAATCAAAGGCTCCTCTCCCTTAATTTTAAGTGCGGCATTAATTCCGGCAACCAAGCCCTGTGCCGCGGCTTCCTCATATCCGCTTGAGCCGTTAAACTGACCTGCGCCGTACAATCCCTCTATATCGTTAAACTCCAAGGTTGCCTTTAAGGCAGTGGGGTCAACGCAATCATATTCAATAGCATAGGCGGCACGCATAACCTGCGCATTTTCAAGGCCTTCAATTGTATGAATAAAATCAAGCTGAACATCTTCAGGAAGTGATGATGACAAGCCCTGAAGATACATTTCCTCAGTATCAAGTCCGCAGGGTTCAATAAACAGCTGATGTCTGTCCTTATCGCTGAAACGAACAATTTTATCCTCAAAGCTGGGGCAGTATCTCGGGCCCTTACCCTCAATTTTACCGCTGTACATAGGCGAACGATGAAGATTGTCAAGGATTATTTGCTTTGTTCTTTCGTTGGTATAGGTAATGTGACAGGCAACCTTGTTTTCAGGCCGCTGCTTTGTTTCAAAGGAAAAGGGAACCGTCAGCCTGTCGCCCTCTTGAATTTCCAAATTGTCAAAATTGATAGATCTGCGGTTAACACGGCTTGGTGTTCCTGTTTTAAAACGTCGCAGGGGAATGTTCATTCTGTAAAGCGCTTTTGAAAGCTCCTTTGCAGGAAACATTCCGTCGGGGCCGCTTTCGTATGAAACATCGCCAATGTAAACTCTTCCGCCGAGGAAGGTGCCGGTGGCTAAAATAACCGCCTTGGCAGAGAAGATTGCTTCAAGCTTTGTTTTTGCATACCATAATCCGTCATCTCTTTTATAAAGGTCAACTATTTCCCCTTGGCGAATGTCAAGGTTTTCCGTAAGCTCAAGGGTGTGCTTCATTCCCGATGAATACTGACGGCGGTCAATTTGCGCCCTTAGGGAATGAACTGCAGGTCCCTTGCCGAGGTTTAACATTCTTGACTGAAGACTGTATTTGTCAGCGGCTTTTCCCATTTCGCCGCCAAGGGCGTCAATCTCTCTTACCAAATGTCCCTTTGATGTTCCGCCTATTGACGGGTTGCAGGGCATATTGCCCACCCAGTCAAGGTTTATTGTGAACACAGCCGTGCTTACCCCAAGCCGCGCCGAAGCAAGGGCCGCCTCAATACCGGCATGCCCCGCACCAATAACTATAACATCATATTTTCCTGCAAAATATTCCATATTACTTTCCTACACAGAACTTACTGAATATGTTATTAACAACCTCTGTGGTTGCCTTTCTGCCCGTTAAAGATAAAAGCTCATCAGCCGCACTGTCAATCATAACATTGATGGCGTCAAAGGTTATACCCATTTCCGCACCGTCAAGAGCCCGGCAAATACTGTCATAAGCATTTTGACAGTTTTGGCGTTGGCGCGCATTCGCCAAAAGGGGAGCTGTTGAATCAAAATTTGCAACCCCAAGCAGGCTTTCAGCCGCATTAATCAGCTCTGCCATACCGTAATCGTTTTTAGCGCTGATATACACAGTGGTTTTAAAGCCGTTCTCAATTTCCTTTGTGTCAGCTACGGAGTCAAGGTCGGTTTTGTTAATGACAGCAATGGCATTTTTACCCTTACAACGGTTAATTAAATCCATATCTCTGTCCGTAAGGCTTTGAGAGCTGTCAAAAACCGCAAGCACCAGCTGAGCGTCATCAAGGGCTTTGTACGCACGCTGAATGCCGATTGTCTCAACCACATCGTTTGAACTGCGAAGTCCCGCGGTATCCCTTAAGTGAAGCACCAACGAGCCGAGCCTTATATCCTGCTCAACAATATCCCTTGTTGTTCCCTCAATATGGGTAACAATGCTCTTTTCTGTTCCCGAAAGCATATTCATCAGGCTTGATTTACCTACATTCGGTCTGCCTACAATGGCAGTGTCAACTCCGCCCTTGATTGTTTGCCCCATTTCATAATTATCAAGCAGCTCTTTAAGCAGATTTTTAACTTGAACCAATGTTGCCTTTAACTCGGTTTCGCTAAGCTCCGGTATTTCCTCATCGGGATAATCAACCCACGCCGCCATAACTGCCGACGCGTCAAGAAGCTTTTCCAAAACAGAATTTATTTTTTCACTAAGGGAACCCTGTAAGGCATTAAAGCTCGCCCTAAGGCTTTCGTCACCCTGAGCGGCAATAAGCTCTGCTACCGATTCGGCTTGGGTTAAATCCATTTTACCGTTCAAAAATGCTCGCTTTGTAAATTCTCCTGCCTCTGCCGGCACAGCGCCTGCATCAAGCACCGCCTTAAGAGTTTTTTGAACTAAAAGCATTCCGCCGTGAACGGAAAGCTCAACGGTGTCCTCTCCGGTATAGCTTTTGGGCCCGCGAAACACCAAGGCAACGGCATTGTCAATTTCTTCGCCGTCACAAATTATATTGCCAAGCTTTGCTCTGTATCCCTTAAGCTGAGTAATGTGGGAGGAATCCATGGGCTTAAAAACCCTGCCGGCAATCTCCAGTGCGTCGTCACCGCTTATTCTAATAACGCCGATTCCGCCCGGCGCATTGCCCGTTGCAATAGCCGCAATTGTAGAAGCCATATTATCCCTCCTAATATAGTAAATACATATCCTAATAAGTATAATTCAAAACAGACTTTTTTTCAAGACAAAAAACAACACCCACCGTATAATAGTGGGTGTGATTGCTGTTAATCCTTATTAACCTGGATTTTGCCGAAGCGCGGTCCGTCAATATCGCTCTTTGGTGCTCTTTGAGGAGCGGACTGTGGCTTACTGCCGCCTCTGTTAGAGCTTTGGCGCGGTTTAACTCCGCCAACAGGCTCAATAACAACGCGTCTGTCCTGATTAAAACCGATTGAGCGTGACTCTACGCCGTCAATTTCCTGAATTGCAGTATGAATAATTCTTCTTTCATAGGGATTCATAGGCTCAAAGGTGTATCTTCTGCCTGTACGAAGAACATATTTTGCGTTCTTTGCCGCAAGATACTTTAAGGTTTCGTTTCTCTTTTCTCTGTAATTACCAATGTTAACTACAACCCTTACGTAACCGTTTGAGCTTTTCTTCATTGCTAAAGAAAGAAGATATTGGATTGAGTCAAGGGTTTCGCCGCGGCGGCCGATAATAATACCGTAATCCTCGCACTCAAGCTCCATGGTAATAACGCCCTCTGCATATTCCGCAGTGATTTTTGCGTCTTCAATATTAAGACCTTTTACTATTTGAGCAAGATAGCTCTTTGCATATTCAAGGTCAACTGTTTCGGGAAAATCCTTTTCCTTTTTAGGCTCTGCCTTTACTTCCTCCTCAACTTTAGGGGCAGGGGCCGGAGCGCTCTTTTTAGGCGCTTCTTTTTTTGCCTGCTTTGGCTGGGGCGCTTGCTTTTTTGCCTCTGCCTTTTGCTTTGAAGAGTTCTTTTTCGGAGCCTTCTTTTCCTTTTTGCCGTCATCATAGCTTGCCTTAACCTGAGCAGGTTTACTGCCGAGACCTAAAAAACCTTTTTTCGGCATTTCCACAATCTCAATTTTGACATCAGCTGTGAGAGGCGCAGCTAAGCCGGTTTTTGCTGAGAGAGTTGCCTCCTCAATTGTTTTACCGACACCGATAAATTCCTTTATCATATATCCTCCGACATACTAATTTTTAATTTTTCTAATGCTTGCTTCCCTTGAGCGGCGCTCAATGGTACCCTCTATCATTGATCTTGCCATATTGCGCTTGGGTGGGAAAAATTTTGCCATAACGGCCTGCTGTACAATCGCAACAAGGTTTGAAATTATCCAATAAAAACCAACGGCCGCAGGTACTTGGAACGAAAACCAAAATGATACAAAAGGCATCATAAGCATCATCATAAGCATTTGGCCCTGTTGGGCGGCGGCGGCAGGATTAGTTTTCTTTTGAATAAAGGTTGACATAAGGGATGACCCTAACGATGTGATAAGACATAACAATGGCACAATTATGATAATGCCGTCCTTCCAATGAGGAGTTTGTGTCATATCAATAGGTCCAATCATCATGTGGCTCTTATAGATTTCGATAGCTGCTATCTTATCTTCTGTAAAAAGATCGCCGTAATTGGCAATAAGTACGTCCTTATAGCTATCAAAATTTTGAATTATATCAAGCTGGAAATAATATCTCTTGCCTGTATCAATACCAAGACTTGACTGAATATCTGCAAGAGACGCAACAATAGCGTTGGAAACATCGTTATTAAGATCTACGCCAACCAAATATTGAATTGGATAATAGATGATACCAATAATACCCATAAGGAATATCATTTGAAATGCCATGGTTCCACAGCCCATATTCATGGGATTGTGTCCCTCACGGGCATAAAGAGCCTGCATTTCCTCGTTCATCTTTTGGCGATCGCGAGGGTCGTTAGTGTTGGCATATTTTTTCTGGATTTTTTGGATTTTTGGCTGAAGCCTTGTGGTTTTCGCCATTGTTTTCTGTTGCCTTAAATTGAGAGGGAACAAAACAAGACGAGTTAGAATTGTAAACACAACAAGTGCAGCAAAGTATTGGTGGTTAAAAATAGTTAACAACCCCTGCATGCATATTCCAAAAAACCAATAGAGAGGTTTTAAGGCTTGCATACCGTTAGAAACGGCAGCAGTAACAAAAAAGCTATTTAACACTTTATCCGTCCTCTAATTCGATTATTTTTTTGGTGGAACCGGATCATAACCACCCTTAAAGAAAGGATTGCAACGCATAATTCGCTTAAAGCCCAGCCACGCACCCTTGATAGGGCCGTGAATCTCAATTGCTTCAAGGGTATATTGGGAGCAGGTTGGGGTGTATCTGCATGCGCCGTGAGAAAATCTCGGCGACATTGTCAGCTGATACGACTTAATCATAAAAATCATTAGCTTTTTTACAAGTTGGCTAATCTTTTTCATCAATCACACCTAAATCTGCAAATGCCCTTGTAATATCTTCAAGCACCTGTTGCATTTTAACATCGCCGGTTTTTGTTCTTGCCACAAAAACAAAGTCCCAATTACCGTTAACACGGGGCATAAGCTCATCATAAGCGGCCCTTATAACCCGCCTTGAGCGGTTGCGCCTTACTGCGTTGCCGATTTTTTTGCCGGTGGTAATGCCGTAACGGCATCCGTCACCCCTGCTTTTTTGTGCATAAACAACAACTGTACCGGTAGCACAGCATTTGCCACGGTAATACAACCTGCGAAAATCCTTGTTTTCTTTTAGGGTTTGATTTTTCACAAAATCCACATTCCCGTCTTTTAATTAGTAAGAAAGCTGTTTTCTGCCCTTTGCACGACGACGAGCAAGCACCTTTCTTCCGTTCTTTGTTGACATTCTCTTTCTAAAGCCGTGAACCTTTTGAGCGTGTCTCTTTTTTGGTTGGAAAGTTCTTTTCATTTTTTTCACTCCATTCGAAAGACTAAACTTGTCTTAATCTTTATTTTCTCTATGCGGTATAGCATAGGCAATTTATAACCTTTTCGACAAAATCCCCTTAATTTTTCACTGAAAAAGGGTAAAGTCATAGTTATAGCGTTGATATTATATTACAAACCACCTCTAAAAGTCAACAAAAACTTGTATTTATTAAAATAATATTGTATAATAGCACCATATATTGGGGGTGTTTGGCTTGACAGCAACAAGACCGGTTAAAATTCTCAGCGAAGTTTTGTTTTTTATGGGCGTTACACTTACCACTGTTTGCTTTTTAGACACCTGGAGACAGCCGTTTTTCATAAACACGCACTACAAAGCACTTAAGCTTTGCCTTTGTGTAATAATTCCCGCTGTTTTGGTGCTTTTTAACTATTGGGCGGAGAAGAGCTTTAATTTTATATCTCAGGCTTCAATAGTAATTTCCTGTCTTTTTGTTATCGGCTACGCAGTGGATCAATTCACAATTAAATGGATCACCTGCTTCGGCTCGTTTGTTGTTATTTATCACCTTGCCTACGGCCTTGTTTCAATGTGCACCGTTTTCGCAACCTGTGTTATCATAAAGCATTTTACTAAAAACAAGCTTAATGATTTTGACACCCTTTATTACAATTTCTTCACAGGCTTTGCCGTTATGGGCGGATTTATCTTCATTTTAATTTACTTTATCATCCGCGACTATGGCGCCGTCAATGCGCCTGTTAACCTTATTCCGTTCAACGGCGAAATAAAAACAGCCATTATCGGCAAAAGCAAATACACAATTATCCGTTCTGTCGGAAATGTATTATTTTATTCAGCCATTTCCCTTACATTTATGCGTTTTTTCAAAAAAAACCGTGTTTTTTGGGGATTTATAATACCGATAACGGCTTCTGTTTTTTGTGAAGCCTTTGAATATTTTACTGCCTGCGGCGAGGCAGATATCGACGATGTAATAATGAATCTTGTGGGAATACTTTTAGGTGTTGCCGTATACAAGCTTTTCATAGAAAAACTACTTTTATCAAGGGAGTAAGCTTATGTTAGGAATTATCGGAGCAATGGATACAGAGGTTAACGCTCTCAAAGCAAAGGTCACAGGAGGAACTGTTTCAAAAATTGCGGGAATTGACTTTGTTTGCGGCACTATTGAAAATGTTATGGTTTGTATAGCCCAGTGCTCTCCGGGTAAGGTTAATGCCGCCATCTGCGCACAGGCCATGATTGACAAATTTGCACCTGATATGATTATTAATGTGGGTGTTGGCTGCTCCCTTTCAAAGGATGTTGTTATTAAAAATATTGTTATTGCAACCGATGTTTGCCAATATGATATGGATATTACCGCTCTCGGTGAGCCAAGGGGATTTATTAACGGACTTAATGCCATTAAGATTAAAGCTGATGAAGAGCTGTCGGAGCTTTTGGCAAGAACGGCTATTTCCTGCGGCGAAAAAATTCACCGGGGAACCATTGCCAGCGGTGACACCTTCATTGCATCAAATAAGCTTAAGCAAGAGCTTAACTGTCAGTTTGACGCAATATGCGGCGAAATGGAGGGCGGAGCAATAGGTCACGCCTGTGCCGCCAACGGCGTTCCCTTTGCCGTTATACGTTCAATCAGCGACGGCGGCGACGAAAACTCTCTCATAGATTATCCGACATTTAAAGAGATTGCCGCTTCAATTTCAACAGAAATAATAATAAGCTTTATAAAAACACAAAAAACTCAGCTTGAATTCTAAAAATAAAAGGAGCGTCAAAAGCGCTCCTTACAGAATATAGTTTGTCATAATATGCTCCTCAGCCTCGGCAATTAATTCGGTTAATGCGTTTTGCTGGGGATCCTCTACGCCGGTTCTTGACCTGTCTTCAATCAGTACGAACTTTGCGTCCTGAACGGCAATAGCGGCCGAGGCCAAATCTCTGGCGATTGTGTAATCTATCTTAAACAGCTCCTTAGGCAGTACACCTGCCTTGGCAAGGGTTAATGCGCCCCTGTAAATGCTGAGCATATAGTAATCGTAAACATAATCTCTGCCGGTTGTATCTGCGGCGGCTGCGGCTATATCCAAAAGATATTTTGTTGCCATTGAAAGGTTGCTCATTGACCTTCCGGATTTATCGTTCATCTGGTCAAAATAATTTGAATCAATGCCGTTTCTGCTATCGCTGATACCAAGCAAATAATCGGTTGTTACACCGTAATATTCGCTGCACTTGATAACAAAATCAAGACCGCATTCTCTTATTCCTTTTTCGTAATGTGAAAGCAGTGCCTGTGAAATACCCAGGTCTGTGGCGGCCTTCTTTTGGCTTATGCCTCTTTCCTTTCTAAGCTGTGACAGTACTACTGCAAACTTAGAAAGCTTCTCCTTGTTGTTTGACATATATAAACTTCCTATACAATTTGTAATACTCACACATTATAATTCATATTATACTCAAAGTAAATAACATAAGCGATTTTGTTATTTTTTTGTAATAAAACAGTAAAAACCTATCATTTTGGGGGACTTTAGCACATGAAAACATACACGCTGTATTTATTTAGGCACGGAATCACAAAAGGAAATATAAACGCACAGTATATTGGGCATACTGATTATCCACTCACAACCGATGGTATAGAGGAACTGCGAAAAATCAAGGCAAAGCACCACTATCCCCAAGTAGACGAGGTATTTGTTTCTCCCCTAAAAAGGGCTATTCAAAGTGCCGATATTATGTTTCCTAAAAATAACAAAATTGTAATAGATAATTTTATTGAATATAATTTCGGCGAGTTTGAGGAATGCACGGCCGAGGATTTAAAGGATAATGATGATTTTAAGGCTTGGCTTCACGGTGATATTTATTCTGCACCTCCTCACGGTGAATCAAACGCAGAATTTGCTCAAAGAGTTTGCGAAGCCTTTGAAAGGGTAATTAACGGCTGTATTGCCGAGGGAAGAGAAAATATTGCCATTGTTTCCCACGCAGGCGTGCTGATGACAATTCTGTCGTGCTACGGTTTGCCCGAGGCTCCAATGGCCCATTGGCAAATGGATCCCGGCTATGGATACAAGTTGAGAATTACTCCCTCCCTTTGGATGCAAACCGGAAAAATGGAGGTTATCGACCTTTCGCCGGAGTCATTAGAGGATATTAATAAGCAATAAAGACAAAAATACCCAACGGATTAGATGTCCGTTGGGTATTTGTTATTCACTTATTCTTCGTCCTCGTCCTTTTCAATTTCGGTGGTTGAAACCTCGCCGTAATTGTAATTTGTAAAGGTTGCGCTAACAGCCGGTGCGCCCTGGGACCTAAAGCCTTGGGGTGTACAATTTACAATATCAACTCTTGTGCGTGCAAGGGTAATATTTGACTTGCCGTACAAAACCGTTTGCAAATAGTAGGCATCCTGAGGAAAATCTGCCTTCCAAATCCATTGTTTGCCTGCCCAATCGAAGGTGCCGCTGGCGCCTTTTTCATTTATTCTGTACTTTGGAATAGATGTTGTGCGAATATCGTATTTCATCCAGTCCTGGCTGAAGGCGTCCTCGGCTCTGTCTGTAATTGCGCCCATGCTTAAATCGGTTTTTACATAAGGCAAAATTTTAGTAACGATTTTAAGCATATTTGTTTTTGATGTGTGCTTAACGCCGTCAAAAATCTTCATTAAGCATTCCTTTTGACGGTCTGCTCGGGCATTGTCGCTGTCGATTTTTCTTATTCTGCAATAAGCAAGAGCCTGTTCGCCGGTAAGCTTCATTTCGCCTGAGCCGTCAATGGTAACACCGCCGTAACGCTTTGGGTGATTGTTAATTTCTCTTGCCTCGGCATAGGAAACGTCTATTACAACTCCGCCGAGAATATCAACAACCTCTTTAAACGCGTCAAAATTAATAATTACATAGTTGTCAATATCAATTTTGTAGAGGTTTTCAAATGCTCTGATATAGGTTCTGACATTACCAACGCTCATGGCCGAATTGATTTTGTTAAAGTGACCTGTGCTTTCGTCATCCTTGGTGGTTTCGTAATATGACCAGGTATCACGAAGGACAGATGTAAGGGTTATTTCCTCAGTATCAACATTAACACTGGCAACGATTACCGCATCGGCTCTGGTACCCTCGTCAAGGACCTCTTCGCCGCGGGTATCCTCGCCAATTAACATAAGGTTATAAACATGGCTTGAAGAGCATGGCTTTCCGTTTTTGTACCACTGCTTAATCATATCCTCAAGAGAGGCGATTTCGCTTGCTTCTGTTTCAACAATGGGGTCAAAGCTTTCCACAAGCTCGTCGGTGGTACGAATATGTGTTGTGGTTTCTCCGTTTTCGTCGGTATAGCCCTCATAGCTGTTTAGCAACGGCTTATAAATCTCAAAATAGCCATATCCGCCCACTGCAACTAACAAAGCCAGCACAATTGATAAAAATGCAATTGCAACCTTTCTTATTCTTTCCTGCAGGTCGGTTTTCTTAACTCGCTTTTGAACCTCCTCCTGAAGCTCGGCATATTCTCCGATTTCAGTTTCTTCGTCTGTGTTCTCAAGCTCACTGTCCTGCTGTTCTATAGGTTCGGCGTCGGCAATTTCTTCGATTATTTCCTCGGTCTCTTCTTCAACAGGCTCTTCAGCTTCAATCTCGTTTGGCTTATCAGCATCGTCAGCGTCAGCTGTGTCGTTCAAAGAAGCCTCCGGCTCTTCGGTATTTGTCAGCTCGGGCTTTGCCTCCGGCTCAGCTTCGTCCTGACTCATTTTTCTTTTTTTGACTTCTGATAATATATTGTCAATATCGTAATTTTCCTTGCCCAATATTATATCTCCTCTTGAGTCTAAATAACAGAGTTATTATATCAATAATATATTATTTGTCAACCGAGCACATCTAAAATTAATAAAATCTAATAAATTGTTTAAAATTTAGAAATCAATTGACTCATAACATTCTCTGCTATTATTCTGCGGTCTCCTCTGCTGATGGTGCTGAAGAATCCTCCAAAGCCTCCTCTTGGTCGGCTTCGCCAAGCTCCTCCTCGGTAAATTTATCAACAATGGAAAGTGTTGCTAATTTTTCACCCTCGTTAACCTTCATTACTCTTACGCCCTTACTTGGTCGCTTAAAGGTGCTGATTTGGTCAGCGTGGGTACGAATTACAATGCCGTCGGTGGTAATCATAATAACATCGTTATCATCGGTTACCGGTGCAATCATTGCAACCTTGCCGTATTTGTCGGTATGATAGTTAATTAATCCCTTACCGCCCCTTGATTGAATACGATATTCGTCAAAGCCGCTCTTTCTGCCGTATCCGGTTTCCGAAACGGTCAAAAGCTGGGTGTTTGGAACAGATACTGCAAAGCCCACAACATAGTCACCCCGGCTAAGGTTAATAGCCTTAACGCCTCTTGCGGTTCTGCCGATAAGTCGGGCGTCGCTTTCGTTAAAGCAAATAGCCATACCGTTGTGAGTTGCAACCACAAGCTGTCTTTCGCCGTCGGTTACATCAACCCAACAAAGCTCGTCGTCCTCATCAAGATTAATGGCAATTATACCTGTTTTTCTAATATGTGCATATTGGTCAATGGCAGTACGTTTAATTATGCCGTTCTTTGTAACCATGCAAAGGTAAGCACGGCTTTCGTCCTGAGGGATTTTAACCATCGCGGTTACCTGCTCATCCTTATCAATAGGAATAATATTGATAACCGGCAAGCCCTTTGATGTTCTAGTGCAATAAGGGATTTGATATGCCTTAATTGCAAAAACCTTACCCTTTGAGGTAAACAGCATAATCTTGTCGTGGGAAGAGCAATAGAACATTGTCTTTGCAGTGTCCTCTTCTCGGCGGCTCATTCCCTTAATTCCGTGACCGCCTCGATTTTGGGCCTTGTAATTATCAACGGTCATTCTCTTAACATATCCCATATTGGTTAATGTTAAGATTGACTCCTCAACAGGAATTAAATCCTCGTCCTCAACATCGCCGATAACTGCACTGATTTCCGTTCTTCTTTCATCGCCGTATTTTTCGGCAACGGCTCTTGATTCGGTTTTTATAACATCAAGCATTTTTTCTTCGCTTGCGAGAATTTCCTTAAATTCTTTAATGGTTTTTCTAAGGTCCTCTAATTCATTTAAAATCTTTTCAATTTCAAGGCCGGCAAGCTGTCCCAAACGGTAGGCAACAATGGCGGATGCCTGAGGATCGTCAAAGCCAAACTTATCCATAATCGCCTGCTTTGCCTCTGCCTGACCGCCCCTGCAGGCACGAATTGTTGCAATGATTTCATCAACAATATCAATTGCCTTTACAAGACCTTCTAAAATATGGGCTCTTTTTTCTGCCTTTTCCAAATCGAACTGTGTTCTTCTTCTGATTACATCCTTTTGGAACTCAATGTACTTTACAAGAATCTCTTTAAGTGTAAGTACCTTTGGAACACCATGGTCAAGGGCAAGCAAAATTGTGCCGAAGGTTGCCTGCATTTCAGTCATTTTAAACAGCTGATTTAATACAACCTGAGCGTTTGCTTCCTTTTTGCATTTGATTTCAAGCTGCATGCCGTTACGGTTTGATGAATAATCCTGAATATCGGCAATGCCCTCTATTCTCTTATCCTTAACAAGCTCTGCTATTTTTTCAATAAGTCTGCGCTTGTTTACGCCGTATGGCAGTTCGGTCACAACAATTTTATCCCTGCCGTTATCCTCTTCTATTTGAGCCTTGGCTCTAACATAAATCTTTCCGCGGCCGGTTGCATAAGCCTCTTTTATTCCCTTTGTGCCCATAATAATACCGGCTGTTGGAAAATCGGGGCCCTTTATGTGCTCCATAATTTCATCAAGACCGGCGTCGGGATTGTCAATTAGACAGCACATTCCCTCAACAACCTCACGCATGTTGTGAGGGGGAATATTTGTTGCCATACCTACTGCGATACCTGATGAACCGTTAACCAAAAGGTTGGGGAATTTTGTCGGCAAAACCTGGGGTTCGTTTTCGGTATCGTCAAAGTTCGGCATCCAATCAACGGTGTTTTTGTTGATGTCCTCAAGCATTTTAACCGCAACACGGCTCATTCTTGCCTCTGTGTATCTGTATGCCGCCGCAGGGTCGCCGTCAACCGAACCGAAGTTACCGTGACCGTCAACCAACGGATGGCGCATTGAGAAATCCTGAGCAAGTCTAACCATTGCGTCGTAAACAGATGCATCACCGTGTGGATGATAGTGACCGAGCACGTCGCCGACGGTGGTGGCGCACTTACGATATGCTCTGTCAGGAGTAAGATTGTTTTTGTGCATTGCGTAAAGAATTCTTCTGTGAACAGGCTTTAAGCCGTCACGCACATCGGGTAGGGCACGGCTGACGATTACCGACATTGAGTAATCCAAAAAAGCCCCTCTTATTTCCTTACTTATTTCAACATCTTTTATATTTTGATTATCATAATTGATATTATCGTGGACTAATTGTTTGTTCTTCATTACTTCTAACTCTCCTTATCAAAGGCAATTAAATGTCAAGATTTTTAACAAATTGTGCATTCTGCTCAATAAATTGCCTTCTTGGCTCAACCTCTTCACCCATTAACAGAGAAAAGTTTTCAGATGCAATTTCCGCATCGTCAACGGTTACTCTCAGCATTGTTCTGAATTCCGGATCCATTGTTGTTTCCCAAAGCTGCTCGGGGTCCATTTCACCAAGACCCTTGTATCTTTGAACATCACAGTCTCCGCCCATTCTCTCAATAAGCTCGTCTCTTTGCTCATCGGAAAAAGCATATTCGCTCTTTCTGTTTTTTGAAACCTTAAACAAAGGCGGCTGTGCCAAATAAACGTGACCTTCTTCTATAAGTCTGGGCATGTGTCTAAAGAAGAATGTTAAAAGCAGTGTTGTAATATGTGCGCCGTCAACATCGGCATCTGCCATAAGAATTATTTTGTGGTAACGCAGTTTAGTAATATCAAAATCATCGCCGATGCCCGTGCCCAAAGCCTGAATAATAGGCACCAGCTTTTCATTGCCGTAAACCTTATCTGCTCTTGCTTTTTCAACATTGAGCATTTTGCCCCAAAGGGGAAGAATTGCCATATATTTAGGATCTCTGCCCTGCTTTGCCGAACCTCCTGCAGAATCACCCTCTACAATGTAAAGCTCGCATTTTTCCGGCTCCTTGCTGGTGCAATCGGAAAGCTTTCCGGGCAGTGAATTGCTTTCAAGGGGGCTCTTTTTTCTAATGGCGTCCCTTGCCTTAAGGGCGGCCTCTCTTGCTCTAAGGGCAAGGATTGCCTTGTCGAGGATTTTTCTTGCCTCGTCGGGATTTTCCTCAAAATATTGGTTAAGCTTGTCCGAAACAAGGTCGTTAACAACTCTCTTCATTTCAACATTTCCAAGCTTGCCCTTTGTTTGTCCCTCAAACTCGGCATTTGTAATTTTAACGGAAATTACGGCTGTAAGACCTTCCTTAACATCATCATACTTCAGCTTATTGTCGCCGTCCTTGATAAGATTAAGTCTTTTTCCGTTATTGTTAAATACCTTTGTTATTGCTGTTTTAAAGCCGTCAACATGGGTACCACCGTCAACAGTTTCAATGTTATTTGCAAACTGCCTAATGGTTTCCCTAACATCTGTTGTGTATCTAAGGGCAATTTCCGCACTCATATCACCCTTGTTTGTGGAAATATGAATAACCTCGTCGTTAACAGGCGTTTTGTTTTTGCTCATATCGAAAACAAATTCCTTGATACCGCCGTTATAGCAATAGGTTTGCTTGCCCAGTACCTCAGGCTCGTTAGGATCCTTGTCAAAGGCCTCTCTCTTATCCTCAAAGGTGATTTTTAAGCCTGCATTAAGATATGCCTGCTCTTTAAATCTTCTTTCAAGGGTTCTAAAGGTATATTTTAGAGTTTCCTTAAATATTTCTCCGTCTGCCTTAAAGCGAATAAGTGTTCCGTGCTCGCTTTCGTCAACATCTGCGATAATGTGCAAATCATTAACAGGAACGCCTCTCTCAAAGCGTTGAGCATAGGTATGTCCCTCTCTGGTAACCTCAACCTCAAACCACTCTGACAAAGCGTTTACAACAGACGAACCAACACCGTGTAAACCGCCGGCAACCTTATAGCCTGAATTTTCGCCGTTTTCAAATTTACCGCCGGCATGGAGAACAGTTAAAACAATTGTAACGGCAGGAAGCATTTGACCGTTGTCCGATTCCTTTAATCCAACGGGAATACCACGGCCGTCATCCTTAACGCTGATTACATTATCAGGTAAAATTTCAATATTAATTTCCTTACAAATCCCTGCCAATGCCTCGTCAATAGAATTATCAACAATCTCGTATACAAGGTGATGCAGTCCTCTGGGGCCTGTTGAACCGATATACATACCCGGACGAATTCTTACTGCCTCAAGACCTTTTAATACCTTGATATCGGATTCGTCGTAAACGGCACTGGTCATATCAGTGTTGATATCCTCTTCCTCAAGATTGTTAATTTCTTTAATTTCTTCCATATAAATCTCCTTCTTACTTGCTGCGTCTTAAAAGTGTGCTTGTGTTAATGGGACTTACATAAACCTTTTCGTCTGTAACAATAAAGCTTTTGGGTAAATCATAATTAACATATTCAACACGACCTCTTTTTTCAGCCTCGGCAAGATAATCTCTTGTTGCTTTGTTAACCGTGGAGGTGTCCATATCAAAAATACCTATTATTTCCCTGTCGGTAATAACCGTATCCTCTCCAATATGTAAATACATTTTAATCCTCCAACAGATTTCCTTTTTCTATATGAAAGGTTTTACCATCCTTTAGTTTTAAAATGGTTTCCTTATCACAGCAGGTAATAAAAACCTGCCAGTTTTTAATGTGGTTTAAAATATAATCCTGTCGCTTTTCGTCAAGCTCGCTCATTACATCATCTAAAAGGGCAATGGGCTCAATGCCTGTCATTTGCTTTAATAGGCTTGCCTCTGCCAATTTAAGTGCCAAAACACAGCTTCTCTGCTGACCCTGTGAGCCATAGGTTTTTGCGCTTTTGCCGTTAATAAGTATTTCTATATCGTCTCGATGTGGGCCTTTAGTTGTATTTTTTGTGATTATATCCGTGGTTTTGCTTTCATTCATAGCCTTTAGAAGCGTTTTTTCAATTTGCTCCAAATCAAGCTGAAAATCTCCCGCTCCCAAATACTCTAAATCAATATTTTCGTTACCGCCGCTTATTCCCAAAAATATATCCTTAACAAACGGGGTTAATGCTTCAATATATTTAAGCCTTTGATATATGATTTTGGCTCCGCTTTTTGCAAGGTTTTTATTCCAAATATAAAGCATATCCTCCAGCTGAGGATTTTTTGCAATATCCTTTAAAAGTGTGTTTCTTTGACTTAAGGCTCTGTTATATTCCTTTAAAAGATTACGGTAATTTGATTTTAACTGGCACAGTGCCGTGTCAACAAATTTTCGCCTTTCAACAGGTCCGTCCTTAACCATGCTTAAATGAACGGGACTGAATACAACAGCCTTAATTTCGTCTCCAAGCCGGGCAGGACTTTTCTTTTTTATGCCGTTAAGTGAAGCAGACCTTTTTGTATCTATTAAAATTTCTGCATTTTGAACACGGTTATTGCCCTCAAATTCAATTTTAAGCCTGCTTTGGGGACAATCAAATTTAACCAGCTGACTGTCCTTTACTCCTCTAAAGCTTTTTGCTCCCGAAAAAAGATACAAGCCCTCTATTAAATTTGTTTTGCCCTGAGCATTTTCACCCCAAATTATATTAACATTTTCAAAATCAACCTTTAATTTTTCAATGTTTCTGTAATTTTCAAGACTCAGTGTTTTAATTTTCATTTGTAATCAAATAATCGGTGGCAAAGGCGGTAACTACATCGCCGTTACGCAATTTTTTACCCCTTGCAGTACAAACCTCGCCGTTAACACGAATAATACCGTCTTGAATAAATTCCTTTGCCTGACCGCCGGTTTCACATATTCCTTTAAATTTTAAAAATGCCTGAAGCTGAATAAAATCTGAATTTATTTTTACAGTTTCCTTATTATGTTCAGCTGCCGTAACCTTAATTTTCATTTCTAAGCCTCATTGGTAATACTAAAAATAAGAAATTGTCACCCTCAATAGGCATAACCTTAACAGGACTTATAGGTCCGTTTAATTCAATTTTAACCTCGTCTGTATCGGCCGCATTAAGCGCATCGAGAACAAATTTTGAGTTAAAGCCTATTTCTACTCTGTCCCCCGATGTATTGGCATGAGTGTAATCAACTACTCTGCCAAGGCTTGAAACTGTTGAAACTCTCATTTGATCTGCATCAAATAAACATCTTATTGGATTTTTTTGATTATTTTCAATAACAGGCAGTGTTCTTTCAATGCAATCAATTGCATCGTTTGTATTTACCAATACAGTGGTTGTAATTGCCTTTGGAACAGCGCTGTGATAATCCAAAAATTCACCGTCCAAAAGTCGGCTTATAATTGAATAATTTTCAATTTCAAAAACAATATGTCTTTTACCAATGCTTATTGAAATATTGCTGTTGTCTTCAGTATTAATAAGCTTTATCAGTTCCCTAATTGTCTTTTTAGGAACAATAAAGGTTAAATCCTCGCCTGAATAATCAATTCTTTCTTTTCTTATTGCAAGTCTGTATCCGTCTACACCGATAAGAGTAATTTCACCGTTTGCAATTTCAAATTTTAAACCTGTATATACAGGCTTTGAAGATTCATTGTCAGCAACGGCAAAAAGAGTTTGACTTATCATTGAATATAATAAACCCTGATCCAAGGATAAAGGATAACCGTCATTTACCGAAGGTAGTTCAGGATAATCATCGGCATCAATGCCTGTGATATTATACTGTGCCGCACCGCTGATAATTGAAACGGAGGTACCCTTTGTTTCAATTGTTACATATTCATCAGCAAGCTTGCGAATAATATCACACAATACCTTTGCATTAATAACTATTGCACCGGGTTCAATTACATCAATTGATAAAATAGTATTAATACCGAATTCAAAATCATAGCCGGTAAGACTTAATGTATCTGAGCCGCACTCAATAAGAATTCCTTCTATTGTAGGAATAGTCACCTTTGCACTGACAGCTCTGATAACATTATTACATGCGTTGCTGAGTTCTTTTGTGTTACAAGTAAATTTCATAGCTTTTCTCCCATAAAACAATAATATGTATTTTAGTAGTAGTAATAAGGGCAGTGGAAAATGTTAAAAATTTTCAAAACTGCTGATTTTAAACAGTTTTTTTAAAAAAGTTTTTATTTTTTTATTGTGTAAAAAATGTTAACAATGTGGAAAATTTTTATTTTACACATACCCTGTTGAAAATAATAATGTGGAAAAGAAAGAAAATGTGGAAAATTTTTATTGTGAGTCTTTAATATTGTTAATGATGTCATTAACATTTGAACTCAATGTTGAATCGGTTTTTATCATTTCTTCAATTTTTTGAATATTGTATATAACCGTTGTGTGGTCCTTGCCGAATTCGTTACCTATTGCCTTATAGCTCATATCGGTAACCTCTCTGATAATGTAAAAACACATTTTTCTTGCGTCTGACACATTTGCGTTATGTTTTTTACTGTAAATATCCTCAACCGAAACACCTGTTGTACGGCTAACCTCGTCAACAATACGGCTGATGGTCACAGGTAAAGGCTGTACATTATTCAAAACATCCTTAATAGCAACCTGTGCAAGAGAAATTGTAGGCTCCTGTTCTGAAAAAACGCACATTGCGTGAAGCTTGTTGGTAATTCCTTCAAGCTGACGGATATTTGATTTTATACGTTCGGCAATATAGCTGATAACATTATCATCAATTTTAAAGTTTAAAAGCTCGGCCTTGCGCTTAATAATTGCACAGCGTGTTTCATATTCAGGTGGCTGAATATCTGCTAAAAGACCGCTTTCAAAACGGTTGCGAAGACGGTCAATAATTGATTTAATGTCCTTTGGCGGACGGTCGGAGGTAACTATTACCTGCTTTCCGTTATCAACCAAAGCATTAAAGGTGTGGAAAAACTCCCATTCCGTTGATTCCTTACCGGCAATATACTGAATATCGTCAACCAAAAATACATCAATGTTTCTGTATTTTTCTCTAAAGGTATCTACTTCTTTATCAAATAAAAGGCCGATAAATTCGTTTAAAAAGTCCTCGCTCTTAACATAAAGAACCTTCATATCGGGATAATTACGCTTTATTTCGTAGCTAATGGCATTTAACAGGTGAGTTTTACCCAGACCTGAATTACCGTAAATAAACAAAGGATTATAATTTGCGTAGTTAATACCCTTGTTAATAATTCCACCGGGATCGGCGGCAATTGCCTTTGCCGCAGTATATGCAAATTTATTTGAATTACCGACTATAAAATTATCAAATGTAAAGGTTTCGTTTTTAAAATCCTCCAAATCCTGTTTGTTTTTTTCCTTTTCGGTCATAAAATCCTCAGGACAGGAATAAACAATTTCAACATTAAAGCCGCAAACTGTGTTAAAAGCCTCGGTCAAAAGCTCATGATATTGACCGACAACGGTATTTTTTTTGAAGGAATTTGAAAAATGAAGATGGGCAACGCCTTTTTCAAAATTTCCTATTTCAATTGGTTGAAGCCAAAGGGAAAAGGCAGTTTCCGTTACGCGGCTTTTGCAATATTCCAACACGCTTTGCCATAATTCATCAAAATTATCCAACGCTTTAATTCTCCTTTTCTTTAAAATCAGTGTATATTACAAATAAAAACAGTACTCCATTTAACATACTTAAATATTATTATATATTACTATAATTTACAAGTCAATAAATATTTATATTATTTAAAAGTTTTTAACATTATATTTTAGTTATGTGTATTGTTTGCATAAAAGTAAAATAATTTATCTTGTTTTTTAATGCTCTATAATATATAATCATTAGAGTATAGCAATGAGAAAGGAGGCAACAAAAATGAAAATATTCAAGCATCGCGGCGATATTTATATTCCAAAATCAGGTTATACAAAAAGCAGCCGTGAAACAAGAATATTAATATCATTACTTGTAGTAATTGTGGCTTTAACCATGATTTTTGTGCTTTTGCTCAGTCAAAAATATTCTTCTGTTGCCCAGTTTTTCTCAGACGGTAAAGAATCAACCTCTCAAAATCAAAATGCAGACGAAATAATTCTGCCTCAAATAAGCGGAAAAACAAATTATTTAATTATTGAAACAGATGATAACCGTCAATCGGTTCACTATATGTTTTTGCTGCAGGCAGATAAGGATAATTTAGCCTATAAAATATCGGTTTTATCGCCGAAAATGAACATTGACGGCTCAACTCCGATTGATATTATTAATGAGGGCGGAGGAGCACTTCTCCAAACAAAGTTAACTGAATATTTTGGATTTGAAATTGATTACTATGCACAATTTGAAGCAAATAAATTTGTTAAATTTGCTAATAAGCTTGGTAATTTTGTGTATATATCTCCAAGAGAAATAAAATATGATGTGGGCGGTGAAGACGACCCCTTTGCCTTGCATATCAGCGAGGGAGAGCAAATTATTGACGCAAAGCAATTATCCGATTTGTTAAGATATTACAGCAACGACAATTTCAATCCTGCCGCCGCAAACGAAGCAATGCTTTACGCAGTAACGGAATTGTTTAATACCGAAAACTTTGAGGACTGCGAGGCACTTTTCAAATTGTTTATCAGCTGTGCGTCAACAAATATTACGGTTCGTGATTTTGAAAACGGAAAGGACGCCCTCCAGGTTTTCTGTTACAAAAATACGGATATAACAATTTACAGCTGCGTTGCTCAATACAACGGCGCAGATTTAACACAGGACTCAAAGCAGGACATTAAGGGATATTTCAGTAAGTAAGAGGTAAAACAAATGATTACACCTGAGAATAAAGAAAAAATTATGGACGCGGTAAGGACAATTTTGGAAGCAGTGGGCGAAAATCCAAACCGAGAGGGTTTGCTTGAAACCCCAAAGCGAGTTGCAAATATGTATGAGGAAATGTTTGCAGGCCTTGATGCAGACCCAACACAGCACCTTAAGCTGTTCAATGAAACCTCCAATGACGAAATTGTTATTGTGAGAGACATTCCCTTTTCATCAATGTGCGAGCATCATTTATTACCCTTTGTAGGTAAAGCACATATTGCATATATACCCAGCGACAACAAAATAATCGGTCTGTCAAAGCTTGCAAGAATAGTTGATAATTTTGCTAAAAGACCGCAGGTTCAGGAAAGATTAACCAGTGATGTTGCCGATTTTTTAAATGATAATTTATCTCCAAAGGGAGTAGCCGTAATTATTGAGGCAGAACACATGTGTATGTCAATTCGGGGAGCAAAGGCATCGGGCAGTAAAACCCAAACCTCTGCTCTTCGCGGAAGAATGAGAAACGATGCACGAACCCGTGCCGAGGTTTTAGCTTTACTTAATAAATAGGAGACAATCAATGAAGCAATGGCTTTGTAAGGACAAAATAATTGAATACGGCGAAAATACTGTTATTATGGGTATTGTTAATGTTACACCCGACTCCTTTTCAGACGGAAACCGTTATTTTGAGCCGGAAAAGGCGGTTAATCATGCCTTGGAGTTAATAAAGCAAGGGGCAGACATCATCGACCTTGGTGCACAATCCACAAGGCCTAATTATACCGAAATAACGCCTCAGGAGGAATGGGAAAGGCTTAGGCCTGTTATTGAGGGACTTAGAAATGCCGATAAAACCGTTCCCGTTTCGGTTGACACCTATTTTCCCTATGTTGCCGAAAAAGCCGTTAAAGCAGGCGCAGACATTATAAACGACGTTAGCGGTGTTGTTACTCCCGAAATGGCAAAAATCGTTAAAAACACCCGTTGTGGCTGGATTTTAATGCATAACGGAAGCGGTTCAGTGCAGGAGGTTGACGGATTTTTTAAAAATGCCGTTAAAGAATGTCTTGATTTTGGCATTGAAAAATCTCAATTATGTGTTGATATGGGCATTGGCTTTGGAAAGGATTACAGCCAAAATTTAGAGCTGATTTCAAAAATCAGTGATTATAAGCCCAACGATATGCCGTTGCTTTTAGGCACAAGCCGAAAGCGTGTTATCGGGCAGGGTAGCCGACAGAGCGAGGCAAGCCGCAGGGTTTACGGCAATATTGCGGCAGATACCGTGGCAATTTTAGGCGGCGCGGATATAATCAGGCTTCATGATGTTGAAAATGAAAAACAAGGCATTTATATGGCTGAAGAATTAAAAAGGGCAGGTGTCGTGCTTGGATAAAATTACAATCAAGGGATTAAAGCTTTTCGCCTATCACGGAGTGAATCCCGAGGAAAAGGAAAACGGTCAAAGCTTTATTTTGGATATTGATTACTATGTTAACATGGCAAGGGCCTGCTACAATGACAGCCTTGACGATACCGTCAGCTATGCAAAGGTGGTAAAAGCCGTAAGAGAGGCCTTTACTGCTGAAAAATACGACCTTATTGAAAGAGCGGCACAGGTGGTTGCCGACACAATTTTAGACCGATTTGATGAAATCTTTAAGGTTGACATTACCCTAAAAAAGCCGGAAGCACCGGTATCCGCCGATTTTGATTATATGGCGGTTTCGATTTCAAGAGAAAGAGATTAAAATAAAAGATGAATTATATTATCAGTGTAGGAACAAATTTAGGAAACAGAAAAAACAACATAGAAAAGGCAATTAATGCCATTAATAATATTCCGTATACCGATGTTTTAAAGGTATCGTCGATTTACGAAACCGAGCCTGTGGGCTACGCAAGGCAGGACAATTTTTATAATGCCGTTTTGGTGGTTCGTTCTCAGTACGAGCCCCACGAAATGCTGGGAATTTGCCTTGGCATTGAAAGCGGACTGGGCAGAGTAAGAACTCTTAAAAACGGACCGAGAATTTTGGATTTAGACATTATTTTTGCTGAAAATCAAGTAATAGACACAAAAAATTTATCCTTGCCCCATCCACGCTATCATGAAAGACGTTTTGTTTTAGAGCCTCTTTTGGAGCTTTATCCCCACGGTGAGGTTTTCGGCATTGAATTTATGCATTTTATTGATGAAATTGAGGGCCAATATATTGAGTCGGTTGACGAAATCAACCCTAATTTAATAGCAGACGAATAAAAAATGACTACCTTCAAAGGGTAGTCATTTTTTTACATAAAGGCCGAAACAGTATCAACAATGTCAGCAACCTTATCAGCGGTTTTTTTAACTGCCTTTTTTGCAACCGCCGAGCTCATGCGCGTGCCTTGAAGCATAGTCATTGCCGAGCCTAAAGCAAGGGTTGCGCCAATACATTTCATAACTGTTTTTTTGGTTGACATTCTCATAATATTATCTCCCTTCAAAAATTGCCCCATGGCATTAATATTGTTTGATTTTTGAGAAATAATAAATATGAAAATTAATGTTATTTAATTTTGATATATTTTGTTGGCCTGTATAGAATATCAAGTTTGATTTTTTCCATAATCCAACCTGCCAAAATCGGCAAAACAAAGCTTGCCGCCAAACCCACAATCAGGTGAACAGGCAGACTTGTAATTCCCATTTTCAGCAAAACAGATCTAAATCCGCCGGCAAAAATTGTATGCATTAAAAATATAGGCATGGTATATCTTGATAAAATGCCCATTATGGGAGTTTGCCTGTTGCTTTTGTAAACATCCCCTACAAATCCCAATATGCCAAAACAGGCTAAAAAAGTTAATACAAAGGAAAATCCGCCGATTTCTGCCATTTTGAATATTGCATACAGCTTTAAGCCTAAAAACAGGAAAAACGCAAGGATAAACCATTTTTTAAATTTTTTATCAAAATCAAAATAGCTTATTGCCATACCAAGAACAAACCATATCAAATAGTAACAAACACTGTTAACGGCTGAAAATATTCCTTTTGGTAAAAAGTTTAAAAGTGAAAATGCAGAAAGCATATAAAGTACAACACCAATTGCTATTCTTATTGTTGCATCTAATTTACTTTTTATTATGGGAGAAATCAAAAATAAAAGGAAAAGAGTATACAAAAACCAATAGGGTGCCATAGGATTAACAAACAATACGTTCAAAAGTCCGCCGTCTTGGGTACTGTTTGTGTTCGATGAAAAAACAAATTTCATTATGTAGGTTATCAGCGAAAACACAAAATAAGGCACACCGTATGCAATTAATCTTTTTAATATTCCCTTGCCGAAATCCGCCAAATTTTGTTTTTCAGTCAAATGCTGATACAAAAAACCCGAGCAAATAAAAAACAGGGGAACATGAAAGCAATATATAATTTGATTAAAGGCCTGAAAGCCGATGCTAACGCCCATAATTCCGCTTTTAACCAGCCCCTGCAGTAAATGGCCCAGGGCAACTAAAACGATAGCGACGGCTTTAACATTGTCCACCCAAACCAATCTTTCACGTTTTTCCATTAAATCACCAAAACCATTATACAATTTAAAACGTTTTTTGTAAACAAAAAAAGCACCCACGGGTGCTTTTTTAGATAATAACAATTATGCCTTGTTAACAGAACCGAAAAGCTCCATCTTCTCTTTAACGGTAGCCTTGATAGCTTCTGCACCGGGAGCAAGAAGCTTACGTGGGTCAAATCCCTTACCAACAAGGTCCTTGCCCTCTTCAACATACTTACGGGTAGCCTCCTGGAAGGAAAGCTGACATTCTGTGTTAACGTTAATCTTTGATACGCCAAGGTCGATAGCCTTTTTAATCATATCCTCGGGGATGCCTGTACCGCCGTGAAGAACAAGAGGCATAATGCCGGTTTTTTGCTGAATGGCATCAAGGGTTTCAAATGAAAGACCTGCCCAGTTTTCAGGATATTTGCCGTGAATGTTACCGATACCGGCTGCAAGCATATCAACACCAAGGTCAGCAACCATCTTGCACTCGTCAGGATCAGCACACTCGCCTGCGCCTACAACGCCGTCTTCCTCGCCGCCGATTGAGCCAACCTCAGCCTCGATAGAAAGGCCGAGAGCGTGAGCAACATGAACAAGCTCAGTGGTTTTAGCAACATTTTCCTCAATTGGATAATGTGAGCCGTCGAACATAATTGATGTAAAGCCTGCCTTAATGCACTTGTAGCAGCCATCGTATGTTCCGTGGTCCAAGTGAAGTGCAACGGGAACGGTAATTCCCAAAGACTCATCCATAGCCTTAACCATAGCGGCTACTGTTTTAAAGCCGGTCATATATTTACCTGCGCCCTCGGAAACACCGAGAATAACAGGGCTGTTAAGCTCTTGAGCGGTTAAAAGAATGGATTTCGTCCATTCAAGGTTGTTAATATTGAATTGGCCTACTGCGTAGTGACCTTCCTTTGCTTTTTTAAGCATTTCGGTTGCAGAAACTAACATATTAATATCTCCTAAATTTGTAATATTTGGGTATTACATACCCACACAGGCTTATTATATTACATTATCTGTTAAATATCAATAGTTTTTTAGCATGGTAAAAGGGCGGTTTTATTTTTTTCTGCCGTGTAAAAACGGACTTAAAGGCTTGTAAATTAAGGCCGAAAGAGCAACGCTGATAAGTCCCTTTATAAATGTAAACGGAACGTTATATACCAAAAGAGCCATTTCAATGCTGTTAACATTTAACACCTTTTGATAAACATCAAGCACCGCTTCCTTGGGCATAAAGGAGTAGTAAAACGGATAAACCACAAAAAGATTTGAGGGATAGCTGATAGCAGCCATACAAAGTGCACCGATAATGCCGCCTATAACAGCGCTTTTTTTGGTTTTTTTGTGCTTATAAATTAATCCTGCAACAAGGCAGAATACAGCGCCTAAAATAAAGTTTGACAGCTCGCCCACATATCCGCTTTTGCTAAAGGCAAGGTGAATAAGGTTTTTTACAAGCTCAATTACCACGCCGGCAACAGGTCCGTAGGCAAAGGCGCCTAAAAGCGCAGGCAAATCCGAAAAATCAAGAGCGATAAAGCTGACAGGACTTGGGATTTCAGGAAACTGCAATGCCGTAGCGGCGGCGGCAAGCATACCGCAGCCTGCAATTGCACGGGCGTTTACCCTTTGTTTTTTAATTGTGCTTTCCTTTGACATAATAAAATCTCCTTTTTTTGGGCAAAAAGAGAAGCCCTGACGATGTATATCATCAGGGCGTAATAGCGTAATATAACTGCAGAAATACAGCTTGGCTATATATATTTCTCTCATCCGGACTTTAACCGTTGGTTTTGGAATTTCACCAAATCAGCCATTTTGCAATGGGTCGTGGACTTTACCACCAGTAGGGAATTGCACCCTGCCCCGAAATATTTTGTACCTTTATTATATGACAAAGTGAATATTTGTCAAGTATTATTTACTCGTTAGTCATCATTTTTATGTATCTCTTGAAAAATTCAACTCCAACCGTTAGCTGGTCAACAGGAACACGCTCATTGGTGGAATGAGTGGTAAGCATTAATTCCGTACTTATAGTAAACGGTGCAAAGCGATATAAATTTTCACAAACGTTTTCATAGTGATATGTATCGGTGCCGCCCATAACCAAATAGGGAGCAACAATATTATGCCTGTCTATTTGATGAGAAAGCTGTGTTAAAACATCAAAGGCCTTAGTATCGGTAGGCGAAACATAGCTTGCTTCCTTACCTTTTAAAAGCTCAATATCAATGTTTTTGTTGCGAACGACCTTTCGGATATGCTCCTCCGTGTCCTTTATGCTTGTGCCCGGAAGCTGTCTGAAATTAACGGTTACACAGGCTGTTTGCGGCAAAACATTAGCCGCAGGACTGCCCTCCAGCATGGTGCAGGCGGTTGTGGTTCTTACAAACGTTGCGGCAGGGGGAAATTTTTTCATTACCTGTAAAACCAAGGGCTTTAAAATGCCGATATTGCACATAACCAATCTTGCGGGATAGCTGGTGCGCTTGCCGATAATGTCAAAAAGGTTTTTAACGCTTGGCAATAATTTTGCTTTGAATTGATGGTTTTCCAAATCCTTAACCACGTTTGCAATTTCTCCTGCCGCGGTATGCTTTGGAGGCTGTGAAGAGTGACCGCCTTTTGCCTTAACCGTTATTTTAAAATCGGCATAGCCCTTTTCGGCAATTCCTATTCCGGCAAGATTGCCCTCTAAAATGCCCTTAACATTTGCGGGAATAATGGCGCCGCCCTCGTCAAGGGTAGCTATCAAATGTACGCCCCGCTTCTTTAAGGTGTCGGCAATTGCCTGAGCGCCGTTGTTTGTGCCTGCAACGATTTCTTCATTATGGCCAAAGCAAAGATAAACGTTTCGCTCCGGCTGATAGCCTTCCTCAAGTAAGGTTTCCACCGCCTCCATAACGCAGATTAGGTGATTTTTCATATCCAAGGCGCCTCTGCCCCAAATGTATTCGCCGTCGTTATAGCCTTCAAACGCAGGATGCTCCCAGTCCTTTTCGGTGCTTTGGGCAACGGGCACAACATCCTGATGTGACAGCAATGCAATGCCGTCAAGCTCGGGATTTTTTCCCTGCCAGGTGAAAAGCAGACTTGCCTGACTGATTTTCTCCCGTTTTAAGGCCTTGTGAGTTAGCGGGTATTCATCCTCCAAAAACTTGTGAAAACGCTCAAATTCTTCCCAATCAACCTTACTGTCGTCAGGGTTTGAAACGGTTTTTATGCTGATTGCCTGTGAAAG
>JBJEPI010000064.1:5582-7975 GCA_051881175.1 Eubacterium sp. | reverse complement strand
ACATTTTCGCATGACCTATCCGCCTTGTTTTCTTCACAGCAAGGAACATCATTAGGCGAAGTTGCGGGAAATGTACTTGGATTTGTATTCAATCCGAACGGACAGATCATTAACGCATCGCTGTTTTATTTGGCTTGTTTGATTGCACTTGGTTACTGCGTTATCAAGGTGTTTTTTGATAATCTCAAACGTGGAGGAATTCTGCTTATACAAATAGCCGTAGGCAGTCTGTATATGTTTTCAATACCGAGAGGTTACGGAGATGGATTTACACAGTGGATAAAGCAGATTTTTGCACTGTGCTTAACAACATTTCTTCAAACAACGCTGTTGTTTATGGGATTGCTAACATTTAAGGACAATATGCTGCTTGGAATAGGAATTATGCTTTCATCGGCAGAGGTTCCCCGTATAGCAGAACGATTTGGACTTGATACAAGCGTTAAATTCAACGTAATGAGTGCAATGCATATGACATCAACAGCAGTACATCTTGCAAAGTCAATTGCAGCTTAACAGGAGGTAAAAATGATTTACACAGGAAAAATAAAAAGCATTGACCAAATCATAGTATCGGATCCGAGCTACGAAAAAGGTATTTGGTGCAGATACGAAAATGACAATGTCAATGCAAAGGATTGGATAGTTGATATTTTTATCCAAGAATGCAATGAAAATGTTGAAGGACATAACATCAGAGGTATTGACCTTCAAATGATGTTAAGGGATCCAAGCATAACAGCAAGGATAAATGATGATTCTATCACCTATCCAAAAGAATTCAATATTAATGAATTCACAATCGGCATGGACACGGCAAGTGTTTCGATAGGCACCGACAAAAAAGCCGAGGAGATACGAAATGAAAGAGGCTCATGGAATTGCAACACTGCCCTCAACACCCTTACCGATGGAGAATTCGGATGCGTTTTTGAGGGTGTATCTGAAAAGTCAGGACAGGTAGGATTTATCTATATTTCAGGCTATCTTGATGACGATACAGGTTACAGCTTTGATGACGTTCTCAAATATTTGACAGAAAACCTTCAAATCGAAGGACTGACAAAAAACATATCAAAGGATGAAACCGAAATTGAAACCTTCCTTGTAGACAAGGACGGCATCGATGTCAGCCTTGCTACATGGTTTGATGTTGATAAAAAATTCGGCACTCATGTTAATGACGAGGACAGACATTGGGTAAACCTATATGCCTTATACAATCCGTCTAAAGACGAATTGACCTGTCAATATTCCGTGGATACACCCGAAAAGATTACGCACTATCCATACACACCTACTCTATATGAGAAGCAGATGATAAAGGAACTCATAAATGATTATTGTCTTAAGGAAGAGCAAAGCAGTGCAAAAGATTTGTATGAATCCTTTATGAAATCAGATGAGGCCAACCAATACTTTAACTTCGGAGATGACAACTCAATCAATCTTGAAGCGATTGAATCTGCTCTTAAGGATTATTCGGCAGATATTGTATTATTCCATATGACAGAGGAACAGCGTAACTTATTTGCCGACTACTTTGAAAGCAGTATCGATTTTGCCGGTGCGTTACCTCCGACTTTAACATCGGATGATAAGCAGCTTTATGATGCCATAATCAGAGATAGAATTGACGAATGTATGGGAGGTATAGAGCAATGAAAAAACAATATATCTACCCACAAAACATGAGAGCTTCTGCAACACTATGGTTATGGTCTTTAAGAGATTTTGCAATCATGATGGTAGGTGCTCTCTTTTCTGCATTTGTCTTGGCAACAACAAAAATTGTAATACCTGCTGCAATCGTCGCAGTATTTGCTTTTTTAAGCATACGCACCGAAGATAATACAATACTTGACTATATACAGTATTCGGTTAAATACTTCATTTCAACACAGCAGTATTACGAATGGGGTTTGAAAAGCAAACCTCAATCAATTAAGAAAAAACCAAAGGAGGTTATATCTCGTGAAGATGTCAAAGAAAAAGCCTAAAAACACAGTTCAGGAGCTGATAGGAATTGAAACATTTTCAAAGTTTGGTCTTAAGACATCAAAGGGAGAAATTGCATATTTCGTAATTGCTCCCACCAATATATCAGTCCTTTCATACGAAAACATTCAGTTAAAGGTGTGGCATTTAATGCAAATCCTTTCTGCACAGCCAAACATTGAAATTACCTGCATTGATTCATGTGAAAGATTCGATGACAACAAGAACTTTATGGTTGAAAGACTTTCAGAGGAAAAGAATCCGGATGTAAAGCAATGCTTGGAAAAGGACATTGATTACCTTGATAATATCCAAATTGAGATGTCAACTGCAAGACAATTTATGTTTTCTGTTCGTTTTCGCAGAGAAAAGGAAGAACAGATATTCAATCAAAT
>JBJEPI010000064.1:0-5482 GCA_051881175.1 Eubacterium sp. | reverse complement strand
TTAAGGCTGAACGCGATATGCAAAAATTCGAATACATATATGTTGATGAAAAACAGGACGAGGATGACATAACAAGCACCGCATACAAAGCTATTGATAACTGCGTAGCTTGGATTAAGGTTCCGGATACTAAAATAAGTTATCCGATTATGAAAAAGGAGAACAGTCCTCTATACTATCTACACAAGGATGCATACGGAAATTACTCGTATTCCGGAACTCCGTTTTTAGATGAAAGGTGCGACATTAATTCAAGTCAAAACCTTATCATTTACGGACATAATATGCGTGACGGAACGATGTTCTCTCGGCTGATGAAATATAAGGATACCTCATATTGCAAAGCTCACGACAAACTATATTTAGTTGTCAACGGAGAAAAAGTTGAATACCAACTATATGCAGTAGCAAAGGTTAATGATGACGATGTATGGTACACCTTTATTGACAATGAAAACGAGGACATGTATAACAATTTAATATCGTATATTCAAACCAAATCCCTATACCTATCTGATACAGATGTAAAGTATGGGGATTCTTTCATTACACTGTCAACCTGCGAATACACAAGAGAAAACGGCAGGTTAATAATAATTGGTGTTAAAAGTTGATTTTATTAAAGGAAGTGTGTATAATGATTAGTAATAACAAATTAGGAAGGAGAGCTGTTATGAACTATACTTTGATGCATAAAAACATAAAAGTAATTGATTTATCCTTGGACGAGGATACGGGAACGATTGTGAAAATCGGCGAAGTATATAATTCAGCTCATCTTCCGGTCGGAACTGCAAAGAATCCGGATGCTGCCGATAGAATATCACTCAATAAATGGTGGACAGATCGCTCTATTCCCGCAAGCAGAGACGGAGTCAAAGAAGCACTCGAAATGCTCCACATCAGCAGTACTAAAACGCTTTTATCCAAATGCTTTGGACTGAGCCTGTCGGATCAGTATTGGGTTAAGCCGATTAATTCGGATTTGGAATGGGAATGTGTCAATTTCTTTGATAATGATTTTTCAGAGGATATCGGTGATGTATTATTCGGCAAAGCAAAGGATACCGATAATATAAGTCTAAATGCTCCGGATAACACATCAGACGGATTTTTGAAAAAAAGATGGAAAATCATAAACGGCAAACGATGTCTGCTGAAGGCGGGTAGCTCTCCGTTTGAGCAACAGCCATTTAATGAAGCGATTGCATCCTTGATTATGGATAAGCTTAATATTGATCATGTTGACTATTCTGTTATTACAGTTGATAAAAAGCCATACAGTGTATGTGAGGATTTTATCACAAGAGATACAGAGCTGGTCAGTGCGTGGAAGATTTTTCAAAAATATCCTAAACCAAATCACCTGTCGGTTTATCAGCATTATATTAACTGCTGTAAATCATTAGGTATTAAAGATATTGCAGAAAAAATTGACCAAATGATTGTTGTGGATTTCATTATCGCAAACGAGGACAGACACTTAAACAATTTCGGATTAGTCAGAAACGCCGATACCTTGGAATGGATAAGTGTTGCTCCGATTTTCGATAGCGGTTCATCACTCGGATATGATAAGGTTACACCGAATATGGATAAGCAATCATTAATTGTTTGCAAACCGTTCAAAAAGACTCATTTTGAACAACTCAAGCTGGTAACATCGTTTGAGTGGATAGATTTTGATGCCTTGAAAAACATTGATGATGAAATATATGACATATTAAACCGTGCCGATAAATATTTAATTGATGATTTGCGAAAGCAAAAAATAGTACAATCCATAAATAACAGAATACAGTATGTTCAGGAGCTTGCACAGGCAAACAAATGGACACCGGATGACGACATTAATGATGATGTTGAGGACGATATTGCTGAGGACTACACATCACCCTTTGATATGTCAATGTAAAATAAATTAAACTTAAAGATGACTATAACTCATTTTACTGAGCTATAGTCATTTTTTATTGGAGGAAATAATGTTTAGAAAAAAACAAATTGAGCTGACAGAGGAAGAAATTGAGGAAATCAGAATAAAGGATTTCTTTGACAGAATTCTTCCGTCAACAATCAAATTTTCAACAGATCACTATATAATTGGTGATTCATACCGATGTGTGTGGGCAATAAAGGAATACCCGCCTACCACAGAAGAACTCGCACTGTTTTCACAGCTCGCTGACAGAAACAATGTTTCTCTTCGGCTTTACTCAAGAATCGTTGACGCTCTTGAACAGAGGAAGATTATTCAAAACGCGACTCGCAGAAACAAGCTACACACAGGCTCTGACGATGCACTTGAAAACATCAATGCAGAAGGAAACCTTCAGGATGTAGTTACACTCATAGCTGAACTGCGAAAGAACAAAGAGCCTCTGCTCCACTGCGCAGTGTATCTTGAACTCAAAGCAGACTCAATGCAGAAGCTCCGTGAACTGCAATCGGAAATTCTTATGGAGCTTACCCGTTCCAAGATGTCTGTGGATAGGCTTACTCTTCGCCAAAAGGAAGGCTTCCTCGCTGTTAACCCAACAGGATACAATGTATTCAGAGAACAGTTTGAGCGAGTATTACCCGCATCATCTGTTGCCAATCTTTACCCATTTAATTATTCAGGTAAAACAGATCCAAAAGGCTTTTTTATCGGCAGAGATAAATACGGAACAAACATCCTTGTTGACTTTGACCGCAGAGCCGAGGACAAAACCAATGCAAACTGCTTAATTCTCGGTAATTCGGGACAGGGCAAGTCATTCCTATTGAAGTTGATTCTAACAAACCTGCGTGAATCTGGAAAGAATATAATCTCTCTCGATCCGGAAGCAGAATATGAGGAATTAACAAATGCTCTCGGCGGTTGTTATATTGACTTTATGTCTGGCGAATACATAATCAATCCGCTTGAACCTAAATCGTTTGGCGAGGCTGACAAGTTCTACGATCAAGACGATCCCGAAGCCTTTAGAAAGGCTACCCGCCTTTCACAGCACATTGCTTATCTTAAAGACTTCTTTAGAGCTTACAAGGATTTCAATGATGAACAGCTTGATACACTTGAAATCATTTTAACGAAGCTCTACAAGAATTTCGGTATAACCGATTATACCGACTATGACAAACTGAAGCCAACCGATTATCCGATTATGTCAGACCTGTATGAACTGCTCGACAAGGAATACAAGGGCTACAATCACAACATTAAGAACATTTACAGACAGGAAACGCTTCAGGAGCTTTGTCTCGGTCTCAATTCAATGTGTGTCGGAACGGAAAGCAAATACTTTAACGGTCATACAAACATTATTGATGACCAGTTTCTATGCTTTGGTGTAAAAGGTCTTCTCGATACTAATCGCAGACTTAAGGATGCCATGCTTTTCAATCTTCTCTCATACATGACAAACGAGCTCTTAAGCAAGGGAAACACAGTAGCAGCTATTGATGAGTTATATCTATTCCTTACAAATTTGACTGCTATTGAATATATCCGCAATGCTTCGAAAAGAGTTCGTAAGAGAGATTCGGCAGTAATCCTTGCAAGTCAGAATATTGAGGACTTTATGCTGGACGGAATCAAGGAGTTTACAAAGCCCTTATTCTCCATCCCGACTCATCAATTCCTATTTAACGCGGGAAACATCGAGCCGAAAACATATATGGATATTATGCAGTTAGAGCCTTCGGAATTTGACCATATCAAATATCCGGAACGAGGCACCTGCCTATATCGCTGTGGAAACGAGAGGTACTTGCTCCAAGTCATTGCTTCCGACTTTAAGGAGAAGATGTTCGGCAAGGCTGGTGGAAGATAAGATGTCATGGAATAATCTATTGAAATTGTGGAATAATTATGGTATAATTAGGTCAAATAATAAAGGAGTTGATATTATGCCGCAGATTATTCCTATCAAAGATTTAAAAAACACGAGTGAAATATCTGCAATGTGTCACAATAGCAGTGAGCCTGTATTCGTAACTAAAAACGGTTACGGAGATATGGTTGTTATGAGCATAGAAACATATGAAAAAAATATATTTATTCACGATGTTGAAAGAAAACTGGCAGAAGCTGAAGAAGCAATAAGCAAAGGAGATGTCAGGGATGCAAAAGATGCACTCGCTGAGTTAAGAAAAAAGTATGTTCTATAAACTTATTGTTACAAAGCCTGCCGAAAGCGATTTATCTGATATTTTGCAGTATATATCAAAGGATTTATCAGCACCGAAGGCTGCGTCTGAATTTTTAGATGAAGTATTAAAATGCTATGATAATATATCTGAAAATCCATTGATGTACGCTCTGTGTGATAATGACAGACTAAAAAATAAGAAATACAGAAAAGCAATTATAAAAAATTATATAATGTTCTACCGAGTTGATGAAGAAAATCACATAATATATATTATGCGATTCATATACGGCAGGAGAGATTATATAAGGCTGATATAACTTAATACAAAAGGAAAATAAGACTTGCAATTGCAGGTCTTATTTTTTATGGAAAGAAGGAATATATATGGCTGTATCTGAAGCGGCAATCGCAAGTGCTGCGGCAAGTGTTGTAAGTGACAAACGAGGCAGAACTGCAATTGCCACAATTATTTGTGCCGTACTTATGATTTTTATGATGCCGTTAATTGTCTATATGGGAATAACAAGCAATATGAAGGATATTGAAATAGACACCGATTCAGCTGTTGAAAGCATTGTTGCAAATATGTCATCAGAGGAAGAAGAAAAGCTGTCTCACCTTGAAACTGTTATGAATGACATTTCAAACGAATTTAAGTCAAGAGAAATGCCGAAGAACGCAAAAAAAGCACAAGCGATATATTGCTGTGCATTATATGACATTGAACCGACAGACAGTGAATTCGTAACACATTTGGCTGATTGCTTTGAACAGGCAACAAGTAACGACAGTTTGCTCGAATTGCTTAAAACCACATTTGGAATTGAGATTGACAAACAGGAATTTGAAAATCTCATGAGTGTAATAAGCAGTACCATCATTGATTTGGATATTCCCGATGATAAGACAAATGAAGGTTTAGTTCAATGGGCTCAATATGCCTACGATAACGGTTGGGGATATGTTTGGGGTTCTCATGGTGATGTATTAACGGAAAAAGAGCTTAACAGATTAAAAAGCGTTTTCGGAAGTCATGTTACCGAGAAGGAAGAATATATCCGAAACAACTGGCTCGGCAAACGAACCTCTGATTGTGTCGGTCTAATCAAAGGATACGGTTGGTATGATAACGATACCGGCTCCATTAAATACGGCACCAACGGAATGCAGGATGTAACCGCTAACGGAATGTTCTCTGCTGCAACCGAAAAAGGAACAATCGACACTATGCCGGATATTCCCGGTCTTGCAGTATGGCATGAAGGTCATATCGGTGTGTATATAGGAAACGGATATGTAATCCATGCAGCCAACACCTATGCAGGTGTTATAAAAACACCGAT
>JBJEPI010000063.1:0-38225 GCA_051881175.1 Eubacterium sp. | reverse complement strand
CATCCTCGTTACCGCTTGGGGTAACGCTGTTGTTATTTCCTGTTCCGCCGCCGGAGGCACCGCTGCTTTTTAAGCCAACAAATTCAAGGGCGTTGGCGTATACCGGAATATCCAGCTTGTCCCAATACACAAAGGCGCCGGTTACAGCAGTCATAGTTATAATTGATGCAAGAACAACCGCAAGCCCTTTAAATATGGCATTTTTGATCTTGGTAGACCTGTTTCTGTTTTCGATTTTCTCAGCTCTTTTAAGTGCCCTAATATCCTTTTTAGACCAACCGGAAGTATCACAAACCGGTTGTGATGAGGTTGCCGGGTTTACCGGAACAACAGATTGAACAGGCCTAACGGGCTGTACAGGCTGAACAGGAGCGGACTGTTCAGCCTTTTTTAAATTTGAATATTCTCCGTTATTAGCAGATAAATCTGCTTTGTTATCGGCGGAATTATTTTCAGGCGCTTTTTTTAGGTTGGAATACACCTGCTTACTGTCACAAATCGGGCAAAGTCCCGTGGTTTCGTCAATATGCGAACCGCATTTTTTACAATACATTATTCTCCTCCGTTAATGTTAACGCGACTTTGAATCTATTTCCTCCTTGATTCTGGCAACAAATTCATCAATTGTTGTTGCACCCTCGTCGCCGTTCTTTCGTGAACGCACAGAGATTGTTCCTGCCTCAATATCTTTATCACCAACAAGAATCATATAAGGAACCTTTTCCATTTGTGCCGAACGAATCTTAAAGCCTGTTTTCTCCGATCTGTCATCAAGCTCACAGCGAACGCCCACAGCCTGAAGCTTTGCCATCATTTCGCGGGCATAATCATGATGCCTGTCGGCAATAGGAAGGAACTTAACCTGTACAGGAGCAAGCCAGGTAGGAAATGCGCCTGCATACTTTTCGATAAGAAGAGCAAGGGTGCGTTCATAACAGCCTATGGAAGTTCTGTGGATAATATAAGGATTTTTCTTTTGTCCGTCGGAATCGACATATTCCATGCCAAATTTTTCAGCAAGCATTTGGTCGATTTGGATTGTAATAAGAGTATCCTCCTTGCCAAACACGTTTTTAATTTGTATATCAAGCTTAGGACCGTAGAATGCGGCCTCGCCGATACCGATTTCGTAATCCATTCCAAGACCGTCAAGGATATTTTTCATAACTCCCTGAGCCTCATCCCACTGCTCCTTTGTGCCGATATATTTTTCTCTGTTGTCGGGATCCCACTGAGAGAAGCGATAGCTTACATCCTCGTAAAGTCCAAGGGTTTTCAGCATATAGTTTGTCAACTCAAGACAGCTTTTAAACTCATCCTCAAGCTGGTCGGGACGGCACATAAGATGTCCTTCGGAAATTGTAAACTGACGAACTCTGATAAGTCCGTGCATTTCACCCGATGCCTCGTTTCTAAACAAGGTTGAGGTTTCATCATATCTTAAGGGAAGGTCGCGATATGAACGGGGCTTTGCAAGATACGCCTGATATTGGAAAGGACAGGTCATTGGACGAAGAGCAAATACCTCTTTATCCTTTTCCTCGTCACCAAGAACAAACATGCCTTCCTTATAGTGTCCCCAGTGGCCTGAAATTTTATATAAATCCGATTTAGCCATAAGAGGTGTTTTAGTTAACTGCCAGCCTCTTTTAGCCTCCTCATCCTCAACCCAACGCTGAAGAGTTTGAATGATTTTTGTTCCCTTTGGTAAAATAATGGGCAAGCCCTGACCGATATAATCCACTGTGGTGAAAAGCTCAAGCTCTCTGCCAAGCTTATTATGGTCGCGTTTTTTTGCTTCCTCAAGAGCCGCTAAATGCTCCTCAAGCATTGATGCCTTTGGAAACGCAGTGCCGTAAACTCTGCAAAGCATTTTGTTTTTCTCGTCTCCGCGCCAATAAGCACCTGTGCATTGTGTCAGCTTAAATGCCTTAACCGATTTTATATCCATTATATGTGGGCCGGCACAAAGCTCCGTGAACTCGCCCTGCCTGTAAAAGCTGATAGCCTCGCCCTTGTCGGCATGCTCTTTTATAAGCTCGATTTTGTAGGGCTCGTCCTTCTCTGTCATAAGGGCAATGGCCTCATCAACAGGAAGCTCAAATTTTTCAATTTCAGGGTTTTCTTTAACAATTTTTTTCATCTCTGCCTCGATTTTTTCCAAATCAGCCGGTGAGAATGAATTTTCCACATCAAAATCATAATAGAAGCCATCGTCAATAGCAGGTCCTATTGTGAGCTTTGCATCGGGATAAAGTCTTTTAACTGCCTGTGCCATAATGTGTGACGCAGTGTGATTAAATGCCTTTTTGCCGTCCTTATCATTAAAGGTTAAAATTTCAAGCGTGCTGTCAGTGTCAATAACAGTTCGCAAATCCTTAACTGCGCCGTTAATTTTGCAGCAGGTTGCATTTCTAAATAATCCCATTGAAATATCTTTTGTGATGTCAGCCGCTGATTTTGCCTGAGCATATTCAAGCACTGAGCCGTCCTTTAGTGTAATTTTCATAATTACAACCTCCTTAAAAAAATAAAAAGCACCCTAAAAATTAGGGTGCAATAAAATACACGGTTCCACCTAAATTATACTATATGTAATGTATAGTATCACTCGAAATCGTTAACGCCGATATACGTACCGCCATTTCCTGCGGTCACTCCGGGGCGGTAGCAACAAGTCTAATGCGTGCTTTTTCACCAAACAAACACTCTCTGGAGCAATCGAAAAGCTGCCGTGTTCCCGTCAATGCTTTACTGCTATTGTATATATAATAGCACCCAATAATTAATTTGTCAATCTTAACATTTGGTATTTTTTACTTTACAAAACTATTTACCATTTGTTTATTGTTCTTTACTATTTTTACAAATCGGTAACAAAAAATACGCCCTGTTCACTTGACAAACAACCACTGCTGGTGTAATATAATATAGGATTTTTACATACAGAATGTTGTGTTGCATTATAGCGGCAGCACATTGTGTTGTAGAAATTTGATATGCATAAAACTGTACCTTTTCTGATGAAATGATTTGAAATTTATGTAATTTACTATTTAACAGAAGGAGGTGCTATTGATATGGGTATAATCACTATTGTTATTGTTGGCGTCGTTTGTGCTGTTTTGTTTGGAATAATCGGTTTTGTAATCGGCGGTTTATTTAAAGAAAAGCAGGCACAAAACGATAAAAATTCTGCTATTCAAGAGGCAACACGCATTGTTAACAACGCTTTAGCTGAGGCAGAGGCAACTAAAAAAGCTCGCCTTGTTGAAGCTAAGGACGAAATTCACAAGCTCCGTTCCGAAGCCGATAAAGATATTCGTGAAAGAAGAACAGAGGTTCAAAAACAAGAAAAAAGATTGAGTCAGCGCGAGGAATATCTCGACAAAAGAGCTGATTCATTAGAACAAAAAAGTGAAAATTTAAGCGAAAAGCTTAAGCAGGTTGACGAAAAACTTACCGAAATCGATGGCATCAAGAAAAGTCAGTTTGATATGCTTGAGAGAATCTCAGGACTATCTCAAGAGGAAGCTAAAAATCAGCTTTTACAATCATTGGAATCCGAGCTTGACATTGAAAAGAGCAAACGTATTCTTGAGCATGAGCAAATGATTAAGGATCAAAGCGATGTTTTAGCAAGAGAGGTTATCAGCACCGCTATTCAGCGTTGTGCCGCCGACCACACAGCGGAAACCACCGTTTCGGTTGTTGCTCTTCCCAACGATGAAATGAAGGGTAGAATAATCGGCAGAGAGGGTAGAAATATCCGCTCTATTGAGCAAATTACAGGTGTTGAGCTTATCATTGATGATACTCCGGAGGCTATTACAGTCAGCTCCTTTGATCCTGTAAGAAGAGAGATTGCAAGACTTACTCTTGAAAGACTTATTCAAGACGGAAGAATTCACCCAACCCGCATTGAGGAAATGTTTGAAAAATCCACACGTGAGGTTGAAGCAACTATCAAGGCAGAGGGTGAAAAGGCAGTAATCAGTGCTAATTGCGGCTCTATTCATCCAGAGCTTGTTAAGCTTTTGGGCAAGCTTAAATATCGTACCTCCTACGGCCAAAGCGTGCTGAAGCACTCACTTGAGGTATCGTATATCGCCGGACTCATGGCGGCAGAGCTGGGTGCCGATGAAAAGCTTGCGCGCCGCGCAGGACTTTTGCACGATATCGGTAAAGCCCTTGACCATGAAATGGAAGGCAGTCATATCGCACTTGGCGTTGAATATGCCAGAAAGTATAGGGAAAGCGAAGCAGTTATTCATGCAATTCACGCTCACCACGGCGATATAGAATGTAAAACCGTTGTTGCCGCTCTTGTTCAGGCCGCCGATGCAGTTTCTGCCGCAAGGCCGGGTGCAAGACGCGAAAATGTTGAGAACTATATTAAACGACTTCAACAGCTTGAAGAAATTTCAACAAGCTTTGACGGTGTTGAGAAGGCATACGCCATTCAAGCCGGTCGTGAGGTTAGGGTTATGGTTAAGCCGGATGTAATTGATGACGAATCCATGCCATTGGTAGCACGAGAGATTGTTAAGAAAATTGAAGAGGAAATGGAATATCCCGGCCAAATCAAGGTTAACATAATTCGTGAAAGCAGAACCTACGACATAGCAAAATAATTTTAAGGCGATGCAATGCATCGCCTTTTTTGAAAGGAAAATTCATTATGATTAAACACATTGTTTGCTTTAAACTGGCTGACAATAGCAAGGAAAAATGTGAAAAGGCGGCAGAGGTTTTACGCTCAATGGAGGGCAAGGTGGAGCTCATTAGAGATATTGAGGTAGGAATTGACTTTCTTCATTCTCAACGCTCTTACGATGTAATTCTTCAGGTTGTTCTTGATAACGAAGATGCACTTAATTTGTACCAAAAGGACGAATATCATTGCTCTGTTGTAAAAAAATACATGCATTCTGTTGTGGAAACCTCTGTAGCCGTTGATTATCAAATTTAGCATTGAGATAATTACGCTTTCACCGTCAAGTGGAAGCGTAATTTTTTTGTTTGTGTAATTTTACGAGATAAAATGTATAATAACGTCGCATTATTTTAATTGACTTTATTATATATTAATGTTAGAATAAGTTGTATATGTATATTTATATTTTAAATATGCGATGTAAAATTTTTCTGCAAGAGAGGAATAGATATGGACGAAACCAAAGAAATAGACATTGACCTGCGCAAAATATTTTATATGATGAGAACAAAGGTAGTTTTCATCGTTCTCATTACCCTTTTAGTTGGCGTTGCCGCCGGAGTTTATACACACTTTTTCATTGATCCGACCTACAACGCAACCGTAAAAATGTATGTTTACAGTAACACGGACAGAGCAAGCTCCGATACCTCCATCACGCCAAATGAAATTAATGCATCCCGAGAGCTGGTTAACACATACATATATGTTCTTGAAAGCAATACAGTGCTCGAAAAGGTAGCTGAGGATTTAAATCTAAATCTTTCCGCAGCTTCAATAAAAAGCATGGTAAAAGCAAGTCTTATTGAGGATACACAGGCGTTCCAGGTTACCGTAACAAGCACCGATCCCAAGCTTGCTGCAAATGTTGCAAATTCCATTGCAAAAATCGCACCGACCGAAATAGTCAGGGTTGTTAAGGCAGGCGGCGTTGAAATTATTGACTATGCAAAAGAGCCCTCTGCTCCATCTTCTCCAAATCTAAAAAAGAATATAACCGTCGGTGCCTTGGCAGGATTTGTAGCGTCCTTTCTTCTGTTTTTCGTTTATGAAATGTTTGATTCAACAATCACAAACGCTAAAGACCTTGAAAAAGAATTCGACATTCCCGTTCTCGGTACCATACCGAGACTTGAATCTGTTGATAAAAACACAGATGTATCAAACGGCACGGGTGTTGCTAAATTAGAGAAGCCTGCAAAATCAATACGACAGCAAACGCCCGGTTCAAAAAATACAGTGAAGGGAGATGCAAAGAATGGCAAGTAAAGCACGCGAGAGAAGAAGACTTGCAGAAAATAACGGCTTTAACAAAACCGATCCAAAGAAAATTCTTTGTCAGGAATCATCATTTGCTGTAAAAGAGGCTTATAACGCAATCAGAACAAATCTTTTGTTTACACAGCAGGGTGAGAAATGCCCCATATTCGTTATAACAAGTCCTACTGCAAATAACGGCAAAACCATTAATTCAATCAATTTGGCCATTAGCTTTGCTCAAATGGGCAAGCGCACCCTTTTGATTGACTCGGATATGCGTAATCCAACTATTCACAGAATGTTTTCTATTCCTGTAAAGAACGGATTATCCGAGATATTAGCAGGACTTACCGACAACATTGCAGTGTCCAGAACAGAGGTTGAAAATCTCTCCGTTCTTACCGCTGGCAAAATTCCTCCAAATCCGGCAGAGCTTTTGTCATCATCAAGAATGGATAAGCTTTTGGATTTTGTAAGAGAGCATTATGATTGTGTATTTATCGATACACCCCCCATTAACCTTGTTACAGATTCAACAGTATTTGCTCAAAAGGTTACAGGATATGTGTTGATTATCAAAACCGATACAACAAACATTCATGATGTTAAAAGCACTGTTACAAATCTTCAGCAAATTGACGGAAACATTTTGGGCTTTATACTGAACGATGTTAACAGTGAAAAGAAGAAATACTACTCCTATTACAGACGTTACAATTATAACTACAACTATAACTATAACTACAACTACAGATATAAATAATTTAGGGAGATATTATGAACAAACGTGCTAAAGCACAATTTTGGCTGGAACTTTGGGCCGACCTTATTTGTTTGTGTTTGGCTAACGGCGTAGCATATTTTGTATTTGGAATAGTATTCCATAAAATTGTCTACTACCCTCATTTGGAATGGATTAGGTTTGGCTATACGTTAGTACTTTCCTTTTTGCTGAGTTATATTGGATTTCACAGTGAAATTGATATTCACAGGCGAAGCAAAATTAAGGAAATTGCATCGGTTTTTAAAAACTGTCTGCTTACATATATGATGTTTTTGGCCATATTGGCGTTAATGAAAAACTCCATTATTGAGTCAAGATATATGCTTGTTTCCGGCTTTATCTTTACAATGCTGTTCTCATCAATCAGCAGGTATTTTTTAAAGCGCTGGATTACGGGATATTTCAAGCGCAGTAGGGTTGCATCCTTTGCCGGTGTAATTACCACCCCCGATATTGCTCACGAATTTTTATCAGGAATTAAATCGGATTGGACCTTAAGCTTTACCGGCGTTGCTCTGCTTGATAATTTCGGCGCTCAAGGTTCCATAGAAAGTAATTTCGGTTTTGACGGATTTAATGTTAACACCTCCAAAAGGCCAACCGGAAGCATTTGCGATATTCCCATTATCTCAAATACGGAAAGTGAATTTATGGACTGGGTTCGCTCTGCGCCTGTTGATGAGGTTTTCATAAACCTGCCATACAAGGATCCAAGCGAGGTTCAATCCATGGTTGAGGAGCTTGAGGATATGGGCATCACTGTTCATATCAATATTCCTACCCTGGACAAAATGCTTGATGAAAGCAAGTTTAACAATATAAACTGCAAAATGCTTTCGGGATATCCAATGGCAACCTTTGCCGCTTCCTTTATTGACAGTAAATGGATGGTTGTTAAGCGAATAATTGATATTGTCGGCGGACTTGTGGGCTGTATTTTATCAACACCGATAGTATTAATAACCGCCATTCCCCTTTTAATTGAATCCCCGGGGCCGTTAATATTTAAGCAACAGCGTGTAGGCAGAAACGGCAGATTATTCAACATATATAAACTGCGTTCCATGTATGTTGACGCTGAGGAACGCAAGGCGGCTCTTATGACTCAAAACAAAATGGACGGACTTATGTTCAAGGTTGATAATGACCCAAGAATCACCAAGGTCGGCCGTTTTATCAGGAAATACAGCATTGACGAGCTACCGCAGTTTTTCAATGTTCTTAAGGGTGATATGAGCCTTATAGGCACAAGGCCGCCCACTGTTGATGAGTTTGAGCAATACGAAAGCCGCCACAAAAGAAGACTTTCCATGCGTCCCGGTATTACAGGTATGTGGCAGGTCAGCGGCAGATCCGAAATACAAAGCTTTGAGGAAATTGTTAAGCTTGATTGCGAATACATTGATAAATGGACGCCTATGCTTGACATTAAAATATTTTTCAAAACAATTTACGTTGTGCTAACCCATAAGGGAGCCGAATAAAAGGTGTATGTATGAAAATTGCGGTTATTGGTCACAAAAGGATTCCATCCCGTGAGGGCGGAATTGAAATTGTTGTGGGTGAGCTGTCATCAAGAATGGCGGCAAAGGGCAACGATGTTGTGGTATACAACAGAAAAAGTGAACATATTGCCGGCAGGGATTTTGATTTTACCGCCAACCAAAGGGAATGGAAGGGTGTTAAAATCAAATGGGTACCCACACCAAATTCAGCAAAGCTGAACGCAATCGCATATAGTGCCCTTGCCACTGCAAGGGCTGTTTTTAGCAAATATGACATTATTCACTTCCACGCTGAGGGGCCTTCTGCAATGGTTCCCCTTGCAAAGCTTTTCGGTAAAAAATGCGTGGTAACCGTTCACGGCCTTGACTGGAAAAGGTCAAAGTGGGGCGGCTTTGCCACAAGATTTTTAAAATACGGTGAAAAAACTGCGGCCAAATATGCCGACAGAATTATAGTACTTTCGAGAAATGTTCAAAAGTATTTTAAGGAAACCTACGGCAGGGATACTGTCTACATTCCAAACGGAATTGAAAAGCCAAGCGTTATACAGGCAAACATCATTAATGAAAAATACGGTCTTTCCAAAAACGGGTACATATTGTTTTTGGGCAGAATTGTTCCGGAAAAAGGAATTCACTACCTGATTGAAGCCTATAATCTGCTTGATACCCGGATGCCCCTTGTAATTGCCGGCGGTGCAAGCCATACCAATGAATACGAAGCCGAAATTCACTCTATGGCAAAGGATAACAAAAAGATAATCTTTACCGGCTTCGTTCAGGGCCGGGAGCTGGAGGAGCTTTACTCCAACGCCTATGTATACTGTCTGCCCAGTAATTTAGAGGGAATGCCCATCAGCCTTCTTGAAGCCATGAGCTACAACAACTGCTGCTTAACCTCGGATATTGAAGAATGTACTGAGGTTTGCCTTGATAAAGCTTTGAGCTTTAAAAAGGGAGATATAAATGATTTGGCAGACAAGCTCAATCTGTTGCTAAGCAATCCGTCCCTTGTGGAAAGCTATAAGCAAGCAGCCGGTGAATATATATGTGACAAGTTTAATTGGGATAGGGTTTGCGAGGCAACCCTTGACTTATACAAAGAAGTAATTGAGAGATGAGCCTATGAAAATATTAATGGTTAACAAATTCCTTTACCCCAACGGCGGTTCGGAAACATATATTTTTAAGCTGGGAGACTATCTTAAATCCATAGGCCACCAGGTTCAGTATTTCGGCATGGAGCACGAGGGCAGATGTGTGGAAAACAATGCTCAGCAATACACAACCGATATGGATTTTCACGGCGGCTCAACACTGTCAAAGCTGACTTATCCCGTTAAAACAATTTATTCCTTTGAGGCAAAGAAAAAAATCTCAATCGTTTTAGAGGATTTTAAACCTGATGTTATCCATATAAACAATTTCAACTATCAGCTGACTCCAAGCATTATTTGTGCGGCAAATAAGTACAGGGAAAAAGCAGGTAAAAAAGTTAAGATTGTGTTCACCGCTCATGATTATCAGCTTGTTTGTCCAAACCACATGATGTTTGACATGCAAGGCAGAATTTGTGAGGACTGCGTTAGCAAAGGATTTTTAAGCTGTACAAAAAAGGGATGCATTCACGGTTCTAAGGTTAAAAGCCTTATCGGCACTGTGGAGGCAAGCATTTATAAATCACTGAAAACCTACGAAATGATTGACGCTGTGATTTGCTGCAGTGAATTTCTTAAATCGAAAATGGATACAAATCCGATTTTTGCCGAAAAGACAATGGCTGTGCACAACTTTATTGACAGCGTGGAAAGTAAGAACACTCGAAAAGAAAACTATGTTCTCTATTTTGGAAGATACAGTAAGGAAAAAGGAATTGAGCTTATAATTAATTCCAAAAGCACTGACTATATTTGTGCCGGAAGCGGCGAATACGAAAACGAAATGAATAAGCAAACTCACATTAAAAATGTTGGCTTTAAGTCCGGCGAAGAGCTGGAAAGCTTAATACGAAAGGCAAAGTGCTCCGTATACCCCAGCATTTGGTATGAAAACTGCCCGTTTTCCGTTATGGAAAGTATTATGTACGGCACACCTGTTGTGGGTGCAAAAATCGGCGGAATTCCTGAGCTTATTGAAGACGGTAAGACAGGATTTTTATTTGAGCCGGGCAATATTCGGGATATGGAAAACGCAATTAATAAAATACTTACAGATGATGCTTTAGCCGCAGAGATGAGTGATAACTGCAAAAACGCTCATTTTGATACGGTTGAAAAGTATACTGAAAAGCTTTTGAAAATTTATAACTCATAATCGAGGTTTAAATATATGGCTAAAAAATTAAACGGAACCGTAATAGTTACATATCGCTGTAATGCACGCTGTACAATGTGCAACAGATACAAGTGCCCTTCAACACCCGATGAGGAAATATCCATTGAAACCATTAAAAAGCTCCCCGAAATGTATTTTACAAATATTACCGGCGGTGAGCCTTTTATCCGCGAGGATTTAAAGGACATAGTTAGAGAGCTTTATAAAAAAAGCGACAGAATTGTTATTTCAACCAATGGGTTTTTCACAGACAGAATAGTTGAGCTTTGTAAAGAGTTCCCAAATATCGGTATTAGAATTTCCATTGAGGGGCTTGAAGAAACCAATAATAAAATCCGCGGCCTTGACGACGGCTTTAACCGTGGCTATACCACCCTTAAAAAGCTTGTGGAAATGGGCATGAAGGACGTAGGCTTCGGCATGACCGTGCAGGATGCCAATGCAAAGGATTTGGTGGAGCTTTACAAGCTGTCAGACAAAATGAATATGGAATTTGCCACAGCCTCCCTGCACAACTCCTTCTATTTTGTTGAAGCAAAAAATATTATTAAAGACCGTGAAATGGTCGGCAAGGAATTTGAGAGGCTTGTTAATGAACTGCTTAAATCAAATTCTCCTAAAAAATGGTTTAGGGCATATTTCAATCACGGTCTTATTAACTATATTTACGGTCAAAAGCGTTTGTTGCCCTGCGATATGGCCTTTGATACCTTCTTTATTGACCCTTACGGCGACGTAATGCCCTGTAACGGCACCAAGGAAAAAGAGGTTATGGGCAATCTTAACTCCCAAAGCTGGGATGAGCTTTGGAACAGCGAGCAGGCCGAAAAAGTCAGAGCAAAGGTTAGAGCCTGCGACAGACAGTGCTGGATGATTGGCTCTGTATCCCCTGCTATGCACAAATATATTTGGGTGCCTGCGGCTTGGATTATTAAGCACAAGTTTCTCAATTTCTTTAAGGAAAACAAGTACTCAATGTATGAAAATAAAATTTGTCGTGATTATCGTGACGGAAGGGTTACCAAGGAGGAGCTTGACAGGCTGTCCACCTGTGACCTTAACGCCACCGCCGACGACGGACTCAGCGAGGCCTCTAAAATTGCCCTTGAGGGTACAACCGGCGAGGCAATTGTCGACGCGGACATTGCACAACAGGAAAGCAGGATGAGTAATGACTGAGGAAAAGCCGAATGTGGTTTTGGTTGATGTTATCGTTAACGAAAATTGGGAATTTTTTCAGTCGTTAACTCAGTCAACAAAGCTAAATTGGATTATAAAGTGCTGGGATAATGCCGGCTTGATGACAAACAATCTTAAGGTAATTAAGCGTTATTTAGGATACTTTTTTCACTCGTTATACATTTTTTTAAAAAGAAAAAGCTTTGACACCATTTTGGCATGGCAACAGTTTTACGGAATAATTTTTGCCTTTTATTGCGAGATATTCAAGGTGAAAAAGCAAAACAGCCTTGTTATATTAACCTTTATTTACAAAAAGAAAAACGGCTTGGCAGGCAGGCTTTATCATTGGTTTGTGTCAAAGGCAGTATGTTCAAAATACATTGACAAAATAGTTGTTTATTCTCAGGGAGAAATTAACTATTATTCTCAAACATTCAATGTTCCTGAAAATAAATTTACCTTTATGCCTTTTGGACTTGATAAACAGGAAACCGATTTGGAAAAATCAAAGCTTGTTCATTTTGACTGCCCGTTTTTACTCTCGGTGGGCAAAAGCAACCGCGATTATGATTTTTTAATCAAAGCGGCAGAAAAAATCCATCATCCCATTGTTGTATTAACAGACCAATTTCCAAGCAATGTTGAAATTCCGGATAATATCACCCTTTTTGAAAATGTTAGGGGAATTGAATACTCAAAGCTGCTTAACGACTGCTACGCAATGCTGATTCCTTTAAAGGATGAAAATCTGTCTTCGGGTCAAATGGTAATGTTAAAGTCAATGCAGTTCAAAAAGCCGGTAATAGTAACAGAGTCAAATGCTATAAGCGACTATGCTGTTAACGGCATTAATGCAATTGTTTGCAAAAAAGATGTTAACGAATTCGGTAATGCCGTTGAAAAGCTATTCACTGATAAGGATTTATATAGAAATCTTCAGGAAAACGGCATTAAGTTCTGCAATGAAAAATATTCACAGGCAACTCTTGGCAAAAATGTCGGTGCTCTAATTGAAAGCATAGTAAATGACAGGTGATTTTATGGCAAAGCGTAAAATTGAATTAAATGAAATTCAGCCTTTAGAGCTTGACATTTTGGTTAAGCTGGTTGACTATCTTGAAAAAAATAATATTTCATATTGCACCAGCGGAGGAACAACACTTGGTTCAATCAGGCACAAGGGCTTTATCCCTTGGGATGATGACATTGATATTTACATTCCCCGCAAGGATTATGACAGGCTTATGGAAATCAGCGACGGCGTATTAATCGACGGATACATTTCCATTAAAAAGCCGGGTGATAAAAACTATATCTACCAATTTTGCAAGGCCTGTAATGAAAACACAATTATATATGAGCAAAATGTCAGCGACGAAAAATATGCCATTGGTATTTTTGTTGACATATTTCCTCTTGATAAGCATTATGACAATAGGCTTAAAAACAAGCTTTTGATTGCCAAAACCCGCTGGTACAGAAGCCTGCTGGAAACCGCGTCAAATCAAATTAATTTGAGTAAAAAAGGCAGTGCAAAATACATAATTAAGCAGGCTGTTCGCACTTTTCAAAAGCCGCTTACCCATTATTGGAGCGTTGAAAAAACCGCAAAGCACATTGATGAGATGGGCAGAAAAATGGAAAGCAAGAATACTAACTATCTCGGTGACCTTGTAATGAAGGGCAACAAAAACGATGATTATTACAAGGCTGAGTATTTCAGTTCTTTTATTGACGGCGAGTTTGAGGGACATAAAATTAAAAATCCCGTTGGCTATCACGAATATTTAACCGAAATGTACGGCGATTATATGACTCTTCCCCCAAAGGAGCAACAAATAATGCACGGCTTTGACGCTTGGTATAAATAAACAATCACTAAACAAAAGGAGCAAGCTGTTGAACATAAATATATTCAATAAGCAAAGGGATATATGAGAAAAATTGTATTGATAGCTACATATTTCGGCACCTTGCCAAGCTATTTTAATCTTTGGCTGAAAAGCGCTGAGCATAATTCCGGCATTGACTTTTTGTTTTATTCGGATTGTGACACAGAAAAATATGAGCCTCTGCCTAAAAATGTAAAATTTATCAAAACAAGCTTCAACGAGCTTAAGGAAAGGTTCCAAAAGCATTTTGATTTTCCCATAGTGCTTGAAACGCCATATAAATTCTGCGATTACAAGCCTGCCTACGGCTATGTGTTTTGGGATGACATAAGCCAATATGACTATTGGGGACATGTTGATATTGACGCTATTCTCGGTGATATTGAAAAGTTCTTACCAAATGATGATTACGATAAAATATATCAGTTCGGTCATCTTTGCATTTATAAAAACACCGAAGAAAACAACAAACGCTTTATGCTTGAGGGCGGACAGTACTACAAGGATGTTTTTACCACATCAAAAATTACAATTTTCGATGAGCTTGTGGGAATGCAGAAAAAGTTTGATTTGCTTGGTATTCCAACCTATAAATCCCGCGATTTTGCCGATATAACCAAGCGCAGTCACAGGCTGGCTATTACAGGCATTGGCCTGACTGACGAAGAAAAAAAGAAAATCAACTACGATAATCAAATTTTTTATTATCAGGACGGCAGAGTTTTTCGCGACTTTTTTATAAACGGCGAAAGGCACACCGAGGAATTCAGTTATATTCACTTTTCATCACGAAAAATGGTGGACTACACCAACGGCTGTGATAATTTTTATGTGGCTATCGGTGGTTTTTATCCTAAAAACGGGGAAACAAGTCTTGAAATTATCAAAAGGCTAAATCCATTGTCACCGTTTAAGGATTGGCTGGTAAATGTGAAATTTGATATTGAAGCATTTAAACGAAAATGCCGCAAGCTAAGGCTTTTAATTAAGGAAAGGAAATGGGTTAAATAATGAATGTTGTTCATTTGCAATTATCCGGCGGTATCGGCGGAATATCTATTTTAACCAAAGATATTGCTTTAATTTCAAAGCATAATAACATTTTCTACTTCCTTTACGAGGGCGGCGAAATAGCCAAACAAATTGAAGCAAACGGCTCAAAGGTGTTTGTGGCAAATGAAAAGCACAGCGCATATTTGGGTAGCCTGAAACGCTTTGTGAAATTTTGTAAAGACAACAAGGCAGATGTGATTATTTGCCACGCAGGTGCACCTATTACAAGAATTATGCTTGCATATTGCAAAAGGCATTTAAAAAATGTCAGGTGCTTGTTATACTTACACTCCAACGCCGCAGATTCGGTGTATCCAAACAAGCTAAAGCAAATTATCCACAAAAGAGCCCTGCGCCTTGCACACAGGGCAAGTGATTACAGTGTTGCGATTTCCCGTTCCGTTAAAAACAGTTATGTTGATTTGTACGGCTTCAACCCAAACAAGGTTAAGGTTGTTTATAACGGCATAAACGCCGATAAATTTTACACCAACAGACTTAACAACACCAACGATACCTTTAACATAATTTACGTAGGCCGAGTATATAAATCAAAGGGTTTGCACCTGCTTGTTCAGGCGGCTCAAATTCTTAAGGATTGCGATATAAAGGTAAATATAGTCGGTAAGGTATATTACGAATACGGCCAAGAGCTGATAAAATATGTTAAAGATAATAAGCTTGAGGATATAGTCGAATTTACAGGCGCAAGAACCGATATTCCCGATTTGCTGGCAAATGCCGATTTGTTTGTTCACCCTGTAATCTGTGAGGAGGGATTCGGCATTACCTTAGCCGAGGCTTTGGCCGCCTACGTTCCCTGTATTGCATTCAGCAGGGGTGCCATTCCTGAAATTATTGACAGCGGCGTTAACGGCTTTATTGTTAACGAAACAAGTGCCCAAAACCTTGCAAACGCAATAAGCACAGCATACAAAATGTTTAATACCGACGAATACATTCAGTTGCGAAAAAATGCCCGCAAAAAAGCGGAAGGCTTCAGCATTGAAACCGTAACTAAGGAATTGGAAAAGCTTTATGAATAAGAAAATCGGAATACTAACCTTTCACAGAAGTGAAAATTACGGCTCGGTACTGCAAGCCTATGCCTTATCGAAAAGCATTGATAAAATTTGCGGAAACGGTACAGCGGAAATAATTGATTTTTCTAACAGAAATCAAAGAGACCTTTATGCAATTTTTCTTAAATCAGGTTCAGTTAAAAACATAGTAAAAAACTGTCGTGCCGCATTAAATTATGCTCAGCTGAAAAGGCGAAAAAAAGGATTTACCGATTTTATCGAGCACACCCTTCCTATCGGCAGTGAGCAATATTTAAGCGAGGATGATATTCACTCAAGCACCGCTGTTTATGACAAAATCATTTGCGGCAGTGACCAAATATGGAATCCCCAATCCCAAGATTTTTCAATGTCCTTCTTCGGCGTTGATTTTGATTGCCCCAAATCCTCTTACGCCCCAAGCATTAGAAATGCGTCAATAGAAGATTTTAACGGCTATGAAGACAGCATAATAAACGCCTTGGCTTCATTTGACCGTATTTCATTAAGAGAAAAAAACAGTATTCCTGTTTTTAACCAATTAACAGATAAAAAAATTGACTGCGTTTGCGACCCTACCCTTTTACTTTCAAAAGAGGATTATAATGAGATTTGCCCAAGCAACCCATTGCCAAAGGAATATATCTTCTATTATTCAATTGATTACAATAAGCAGTCGGTTGAAATGGTAAAATGCATTTCCAAAAGGCTCAGCCTGCCGGTAGTTATTTTATTTACTACAAATAAAACCTACAATGTTTATTTCAAAGGCTTTAAATTATCAAAGAATAATTCACCCGGTGATTTTATCAACCTTATTAAGAATGCAAAATTGGTGCTTTCCACCTCATTTCACGGAACTGCTTTTTCGGTAATATACAGAAAAAACTTTTTTGCCCTTAAAACCAATAATTATACCGACGCCAGAATTGACGATTTATTAACAGCGCTTAATCTATCAAACAGATATCTTGATTACAACAGCTACCAAGATGCTGACCTTAACATACCTGTAAAATACGACGAGGCGGCCATTGAAGATATGATAAATTATTCAAAAAATTATTTATTCAGGTGTTTAAATGATTAATCAAATTTGCGAAGAATCAAAATGCACGGCATGCTTTGCCTGCAAAAATATTTGTCCTGCAGGGGCAATTGATATAACTGAAAATGAGATTGGCATAACCCGTCCCGTTATAAGCAGCAGCTGTATTGATTGTAATGCATGTGTAAGCACCTGTCCTTCAAATAATTTGCCCACATTGCTTGACATTAAGTCGGCCTATGCAGTTTACAGCAGGAATGATGAAATCAGGAATAAAAGCGCCAGCGGCGGCTTAATTTATGAGATTGCAAAGGCATTTGACGGCATTGTATACGGTGCGGCCTTAACTGACGGCGCAGATATTAAGCATATTAGAATTGACAGCAAGGACGAGTTATATAAAATACAGGGATCAAAATATGCTCTGTCTGTCATTGGCAACGCATACAAGCTTGCTAAAAAGGATTTAGATAGCGGAAAAAAGGTATTATTCACAGGAACACCCTGTCAAATTGCAGGTTTAAAAAGCTATTTAAAAAAAGACTGTCCCCTGCTTTATACCATTGATTTTGCCTGCCACGGCATAGTTGAGCCGCGAATACTCAGGGATTACATAAAAAAGCAAATCAAATCAAATGATCTTTCAGGCATTAATGTCAGCTTTAGGGACAGCAATGGCTATAACATAACCGTTTCCAATTTAGAATCAGGAAAAATCAAAACCATTCCGTTTAATCAAAGCTTTTATATGCACGGTTACTTAGAGGGATGGACACTTAGAGAAAATTGTTATAATTGCATATATTCCCGGCCAAAACGTGTTAGTGATATAACCGCCTGCGACTTTTGGGGAGTTGACGAGCCCCTAAAAAAGGAACTAAAAAAGGGCCTTAATGCCGCACTGATTATAACCCCTAAGGGACAGGAACTTTTTGACAGTGTAAAGGAAAGGTTATTTGTTGAAGAACGAACACCCCAAGAGGTTATTAGGGGAAACAAAAGTTTATTAAAGCCTATGAATTACGATGAAAGGGCAAAAAGATTCAGTCGTCTCTATACTAAGAAGGGCAGTAATTTCGCCCTTGAAAACACCGTATTAAAGAAAAGGCTTGTGTTCGCCGCAAGAAAAATACTAAATAAATAACGAGGTTTTTATGCTTGGTATTGCTATAATTAACTTTAACAAATATGAAAAAACAATTGATTGTGTTAACTCCATATTTGAAACGGCAAAAACTGAATATAAAATTTATCTGCTTGATAACGCCTCGCAAAACGAAAGCTACGAAGTATTACAAAGGCAGTACGAAAACGAGCCAAAAGTGGAGCTGATTAAGTCAGATAAAAATCTCGGCTATGCAAACGGTAATAATCTGTTGCTGGAATATGTTAAAAGGGATAAATGCGAAAATGTTTTGATTTCCAACAACGACATTATCTTTCAGGAAGGCTCTATTGATAGGCTGCTTAACAGCCTTAACAACAGCGATTATCTGTTAATAGAGCCGTTTATTGAAAATATTGACGGCTCAACTCAAATCTGCGTTAAGAAAAACAAGCCAAGCTTTAAGGAGTATATGCTTCACTCCACCTATCTCCATAATTTTGTGTCGAAAGAGAAAAAAATCCTTTTCAGGAAATCTCAGCAGCCAACAGAGCCTGGCGATGTGTATTGGGCATCGGGAGCCTGCTTTATTGCAGATATGAAAAAATTTGAGGATATCGCCTTTTTTGACAAAAACACATTTTTGTATTTTGAAGAATACATAATCAGCGAAAAAGCAGTTAAACAGGGCTACAAAATCGGCTTTGAGCCTGAGGCAAGAGTTATACATTTCCACGGTGCGTCATCAGGCGGCGCCGCCAACCTGTTCACACGAACTGCTAATTTAGAATCCGAAATGTATTTTTTCACCCACTATTGGGTTTTATCAGGCAGGCAGATAAATCTTTTACGAAGAATTCGCTGTCTTGAGGTTTTATTTACCTTTACAAAAAACAAAAAAATAAAAGAAGCCTTAACTTATGTTAAGCAAAGCAAAAAAATACTAAAAAAATCTAAGGAAATCAAATAATGAAAATCAAAATCTACAAAAGTCCGATTTTCAATTTAATAATGTTTATTGCACTAATGGACTCCGCACTGTTGGTATTGTTTAATGTTCCAATACTGAAAGACGGCGGCATTTGCACAACTATAACTGTCGGCTTGGCAATTGTTTTGTTTTTAAACTGCGTAATCAACAAGGGTATTAATGAGGCACTGAAGCCATATCGTGCATTCATAAATTCCTACATAATAATGTGGATTCTCTTTATTGCCGTATTTACGGTGTATTCCTATAGCAAATACGGTCAGGGTCCCGTAGCTATATACAATTGCTTTAGATCTTACCTTTATTTCTTTTTGGTGTATCCGTTAATATATTTGTTCACTCGTCAAAAGGGCTATGAAAATCTCTTAAAGGCGCTTGTAATATTAACCCTGATAATATTAATGCTTAAAACAATTCACGCTCTTGCTTATAACTTTGCCGGCATAACCCTTCTGCAAAATATCACTATATCAAAGCGGTACGGCAGACTGCGTATGAGCGTTCCTCCGCTGTTTTCATTGGCACTTATTTATTCGGTATTTTCATTCTACCGTGAAAGGCTAATCAAAAACAAAATAAAATGGTTTGTGGTAATTGCATTTATATTTGCTTATGAGTTCTATGTTAATATGACCAGAGGCTATATTATTGCCATTATTTTAACGACCTTGTTTATGGTTTTATTAAAGCCGAGAAGCAACTCAAATCAGGTTCTGTTATGGTTAACGGTAATAGTTCTCTTTGGCATTTTGTATTATACAGGTGCAATATCCGGCTTTCTTGAAACCTTTTCCGAGTCAAACGAGGAAACAGGTCAATCCACCCTTGCCAGGCAATATGCCCGCGAGTACTATTCACAATATACCGAAGATAATCCTATATTCTCTATGGGCTTTGTTTGCCCCACTAATGACTATTTTACTAAAATCTTCAGAGGTCCGGATTTAACCTGTAGCTTTGATGACCTTGGAATTGTTAATATGTGGTATCATTATGGAATTATCGGTGTGCTGGTAACAGTGGTAACCTTCATAAGGATAATATACTTATTTATTCGAATTTATTATTTTTCAAACAGTCCCAACAAAATAATGTTTGCCGGAATGGTTGTTTATATTGCGGCAACGCAGGTTTCCCTGTCTGTGCTTGACGGCCAACGAATATTATCATTCATAATTATGTGGTCGATGTTTGAATACGAAGCAAAGCAAATCCCTCCAAGGCGAAAAAAGCAGGTAATAAAGCTAGCAGACCGAGGCAGAAAATCCAACATAAAGGATAGGATTAAAATTTCGATATGACAAATAGAAAGCAAACCACATTAAATTTAACAACAAGCCTTATGGCGTTTGTTATTAATGCAGGAATAAACTTTTTTCTAACTCCATATTTGATAAATCAGCTGGGCACCGAATCCTACGGCTTTATCGGCCTTGCAAACGATATTGTAAACTATGCCAATATTCTGTCCATGGCGTTAAACGCAATGAGCAGCCGTTTTGTATCCGTTGAATATCACAGGGGCAACAAGGAAAAGGCAGAAATCTATATTAATTCGGTAATCGTTGCCAATCTAATACTCGCCGGTGCGGTAGCACTTGCAGGTGTTTTTGTTGTATGGAAGCTGGAATATTTAATTAATATTCCCGAATACTTAATGTTTGATGTTAAGCTTACATTTTCACTTGTTTTTGTAAACTATCTTATTTCAATTATTATTGCGATTTTAAATTGTGCACCGTTTATAAAAAACAAAATGAATCTTGTTTATACAAGAAATATGATTTCCTACATCATTAAGCTTATTGTAACCATAGGATTAATTACTGTTTTTGATGTTAGAATATATTTTATCAGCTTAACAACACTTATCTGTACATTATATTTGGCAGTGGTAAACACCTTTATATTTAAACGTCTTTTGCCGGAGGTGTTAATATCATACAAAAAATTCCGTTGGAGCGCTGTTAAGGAGCTTTTATCAAGCGGAATTTGGATGTCGCTGCTGTCACTGTCCAACATGTTGTTATCCGGCTTAAATTCACTTTTGACAAACAGGTTCATTTCAACCATTGCAACGGGCTATCTGTCAGTAGCAAAATCCATTCCTGCTTACTTGGCACAGTTAGGCCAACAGCTTGGTACAACCTTTGCCCCGCGTTTTACTGCCCTGTATTCAAAGGGCAAAATTGACGAACTGATAGCAGAAATCAAACAGGCAATAAAAATCATGGGATTAATTATGATTGTTCCCACAGCAGGATTTATAATATTCGGCACTGATTTTTATCATCTTTGGATGAGTAAATACGACCAAGAGGAAATAAGAATAGTGCAAACCGTGTCTGTAATCAATACTATACCCTATGTTTTCAACTCCCTTTGCTATCCGTTAGTTCAAATTAACAGTGTTGTTAACAAGGTTAGAACGCCTGTTATTGTGACCTTTATTACCGGTCTGTTAAACATTTTAATAATACTGCCCTTTGGCTTTAAAGGAAAGCTCACTCTTATTACACTTTGCATTTTCAGCTCAGTTCTAATGAGCGCACGTCTTGTAATATTCCAGCCGCTTTATGCAGCACATACTCTAAAGCAAAAAAAAGGTGTATTTTATAAGATAATCGGCAAAAATTGGTGTGTGTTCATTGTTGCATTGGGAGTATTGTATCTTTTACGAAAAATATTCACAATTACAGGCTGGATTTCTTTTATTTTCAGCATCGGCGTAAGCGGAATTATCTGCTATGCAGTAGTTTTTCTATTGTTATTTAACAAAAGCGAATATAAAAGCGTAATAAACATGATTAAGAGAAAAATATTCAAAAAGAAGGTATAAAAATGAGGGTTCTTTTAGTGGGCGATTTACGCTCTGCATATAATTACGGCGCAATTGCCACAACCCAAAGCCTGTATGATTTAATAAAAACAAGGGTAGCTGAACCGGATATTGACACCATTGACTACCGTTCGTTTATTGCAAAAACTCCCCTTGACGGGAACAAGCCAACTGTTGAGGAAATTTTAAAGGAACGAAAATCAAGCCTAAATCAAGTTGAGCCTGCCCTAAAAAGAGCAATTAAGAACAATTCTTTATACATTAAATATAAAAGAGTCTGTGCCGATAAAAACAGGCCCCCTCAAAAGGCTGTGGATTTGCCGCATATTCCTGCACATTATGATGATTACGATAAGTTTTCAAAAAAGGTGCTAAACCGTGAGGAATTGGAATACGAGCTTAACAAGCTTCAAAATGCCGATATAGTTATTATTAACGGCGAAGGCAACATTGTTAAGGGCACAAACAGCGACGGCATATACAGAACAGGCGGCCTTTATGTTTTGTATATGGCTTATTTGAGCAAGGCTGTGCTTGGTAAAAAAACATATCTCATAAATCACACGGTTGATCCGCAGAATGATGAAATAATAGATATGATAAAAAGAATATATCCTATTTTAGACGGGGTGTATATCAGAGAAAGACTTTCTTATAATCTTGTTAAAAGCTGGGGAATTGAAAATATAAAATTTGTTCCTGACGCATTATTCAGCGCCGATTTAGATACCAAAATTTGGCAACCCGGCAAAAGGCTTGAGCTTGAAAAAATTGATTTTTCAAAGCCGTATATTTGCCTTGGAGACTCCTCGGCAGTGCTTAATAAAAACGGAAAAATCGGTTGGGATATTGAAAAAACATATATCGGTTTAATTAGAGAACTGCAAAAAATCATACCCCAAGTTATTTTTGTTGACGGCTTTACCGGCTCCTGCAGGGAAATTGCCGATGCAGTCAGAAAAACAAAAATTCCCTGTGTGTCTCTTAAAAATGCCGACTATGTTGATTTATACAATATATTTAAGGGTTGCTCGGTTTTCGTATCCGGCAGGTGGCATGCGTCAATACTTTCGGTTATGGCAGGCTGTCCCATTATATTATGGGGTGCGGACTCTCACAAAACTAAGGCACTTTACGATTTATTGGATTATCCGTATAAATTTTTTGACATTAATACCGTTGATAAGTCAATTGATGAAATATGTAACGAGGTGCAAAAGGTTTTAGCTGATGACTTTTCAAAATACGATGACAAAATCAATCAATTACGAAAACTGTCAAAAAACAACATTGATATGTTAGGGTGAAATTTTTGGGTATAAAAAACAAAATTAAGCGTCTGCCGATTATTAAGGATATCGACAAGGCGCGAACTCAAAAAAAGATACAATTGCAAAAGGAGCAGGATTACAGAAATAATATCCGGCTCCTTTTAGAGGTGCAAAAAACTCTTGATGAAAACGGTATAAAGCTATTTGTAATTGAGCCTCCAACCTTAGAAAGACTGACAAGGCTCACCCAAAATCAAATTGACAGAATTAATAGCTGGACCTTTAACTTTAATACTATCAGCGAAAAGGATACCCGTTTGTTAAAGGAGCTTTACGGCGAGGATTATTCCCCGTCATATATTCAAAAGATATACGACGGAACTAAGGTTGTTGTTAAAAACGGTATAAAATCTCTTTGCGATTTTGACGGCGATTTGGTAACAATCAAAAACGGCATACGAAAAACCTGTTATCAGCCAAAAGACTTTTCCGGTAAAATCCATATTTACGGTGCATGCACCGCCAGAGGAACCGGTGTTGAAAACAAGCACACTATTGAAAGCTTTTTACAAATAATTCTTAACGATAATTATAAGCCCTATTTAGTAGAAAACAACGGCATTGGCTGCGGAAGCAGGTTTGTTGACGATATTGCTGCCATTAAGGAAACGGCATTTTGCAAGGGCGATATTGTCATTATCTTTAATACCATAGGCGGCAATATTGCAGAGTTTTGTAAAGAAAAGGGCATTAATTACTGCAATACCTGCAACGAAATGGATAATATGGAATGTGAGTGGTTTACAGACCTTCCTCAACACACTATAAAAGCAGGAAACAAACGCTTGGCCGAAATAATATTTGAGCAAATTAAAGACAGCCTAAATAACGACTCAAGGCGGGAGCAGGAGCATTTTATATTTAATGAGGCACTAAGCTCAACTATTGAAGACGAGCGGCTTTTAACCTATGTAAACGAGTTAAAGAAAATATGCCCCAAGGACGCAGGTGAAAAACGTTGCGGAGCAATAGTAATGAATTGCAACCCTTTCACTAAAGGACACAGGTATCTAATAGAGACTGCGGCAAAAGCAGTTGATTATCTTTTCATTTTTGTTGTTGAAGAGGATAAATCCTTCTTTAAATTTGAAGACAGGATTAATTTGGTTAAATTGGGTACTGAGGATTTAGATAATGTTATTGTAACTCCCAGCGGTCGATTTGTTTTATCCGCCCTAACCTTTCCCGGCTATTTCAACAAGGAGAATGATCAGCAGGCAGTTGTTGACACCGGCAACGATATCAAAATATTTGCAAAGTATATTGCACCTGTCTTAAATATTAAAGTTCGCTTCGCAGGGGAAGAGCCCCTTGATAATATTACAAACCAATATAATGAAACAATGGGCAAACTTCTGCCTTTATATAATATTGAATTTAAAGAAATAAAACGTGCCGAGCTTGGCGAGGAGGTAATCAGTGCTTCCCGTGTTAGGGCGGCAATTAAGAACAAGGATTGGGAGTTAATCAGCAATCTGGTTCCAAAAACAACCCTTGATTTTCTTAAGGAGAAATATTTTGATGAAAAATGATTGTTATTTTGCAATCAATAAAAACGATGAAATCAGGGCTTCAAGCACCTCAGGCGGAGTTTTTTATTCAGTTGCAGAATATGTTTTATCAAAGGGCGGCATTTGTTATGCCGCACGGTTTGACGAAAAATTTAATGTTGTTCATAGCTCGTTTGACAAAACAGAAGATATAAAACCCTTTCAAGGCTCAAAATATGTTTCGTCATATTTAGGGGACACCTATAATCAGGTTAAGGCTAATCTTGACAGTGACAGGTGGGTGCTTTTTGTGGGAGCACCCTGTCAGGTTAACGGCCTGCTGAAATTTCTAAAAAAGCCCTATGATAACCTTGTTACAATGGATTTTATTTGTCATTCCAATGCACCTGCCGATATTTGGAGAAATTACCTTGACAGCTATTTTGAGGTTGAAAGCATTAATAATATTTACTTTAAGGATAAAAGCAACGGTTGGAAGAATTTTCAGTTCAGGATTGATTTCAAAGACGGTACTCATTACATAGAAAACGGCAGAACAAATCTGTATATGGCAGGTTATTTAAACGGAACATATATGCTTCCCTCCTGTTTAAAATGCCGCAATAAGGGCTTTGACAGAGCCTGCGACATTACAATCGGCGACGCTTGGGGCATTGACAAAATATGCCCGAACCTTTTTGACAACAAGGGTGCATCAACGGTTATTGTTCACACACAAAAGGGCAAATTACTTTTAGAAGAAATTAAGCACCGACTTACCCTTGTTGAAATTGAGCAATGCCAAATAGAAGCAAATAACAAAAGCATTGTCTCTGTTGCAAAAAAAGGACCGCTATATGACGACTTTAATAAATATTACGGCAAAAAAGATTTTAAAAAGCTTATGGAATTTTTTTGCTCAAATAAAAAAAGCATTAAAAAATCCTTATATTACAAGTTAAGAAATAAACCGACTCATTGAGTCGGTTTTTTTAGTAGTTTTGAATCATTTTAAAATCCTGAGCTTTTAAAGCATCAAGTAAATCTGCGTTATTTTTTATCTTTTTAGTTGTAATTATCCCGCCCTTTGCAAGATTTTTCGGCACATGAAAATCCGAGCCGGAAATCATCAGTTTTCCTGTTTCCTTGGCCCATGCCATAGCCTTATCGTTTTGCTCCTTGCCGGTTTTACCGTTGTAAACCTCAATACCGTCTAAATAATCGGGGTTGCAACGCCTGATTCCGGGTCTAAACGGATGTGCCTGAAAAACAAGATAGCCTTGCTTATGCATAAGATTATACATTTCTCTTTCCCAAACGGCTAAAAGGTTACCCTGCTTTCTCAGCCAATCCTCCTCGACTCCGTAAACAAGATAATCATTCGCTGTGCCATAGTGCCTTAATTCAATGCCAAACATAACCGAAAAATCATCACATTCGTATTTTTTAAACTCCTCGTATGCGGCAATGTAATTGTCAATCACCTTTTGAGGCGCAAAATATCCGTGAAAGGGAGGAAAGGTTAAGGGGCTGTAATGGTCTGTAACCACAATGCCCGAATAACCCTTTTCCATATACATTTTTGCAATATCCTTCGGCATTATTCTGCCGCATTGCCTTGAGCCGATTTTAGTGTGGCAATGCATTTCGTACTTGTATTCCATTAACTATCTACTCTGTTTCTTTTTCATATTCTTTGCAGGTATATCTAACTAACCCTCTGCTGTGATTTCCGTATTCAATGGCCTGCTTTGGGCAGTAATTTATGCACGCCATACAGTGAGTGCAGTTACCCTGCCATTTTGGCTTTCCGTCAACAAGCTTTATGTTGCTCATAACGCATTTTGACTGACATATTCCGCAGCCTATGCAGTTATCGTTAACCGTGAATTTTTTATCCTTTACAAATAAGGGATAAAAAGCATCGTTTACAATTGAGCTATATAGCTTACCCATTAAATTAGACTTGTTTTCCGGCAATCTCTTGTTATGAGCAATCTGCTGTGCCACGGATTTGAGCTTAATTTCGGCCAGGCTGATAATCTTTTCCGCTTCGGCATTGCTTGGTGCTTCAAACAATGCAATATAGTTTTCAGGCATAACAATCTCAGCACAGCCCATATAATTCATATTGATTCTTTCGCAAAGCTGCTTTAAGTATTTTTCAGCATTGCCTATTTCACCGCCGCAGGTCATTACAAAATAAATGCTTTTATTTCCGTTAAACTCTGTTTTTAACAGCCAATCCCTTAAAATATGGGGGATTTGCCATGAATAAGTCGGGGCGCAAACCACAAACGGAGACTCAGAATTAACGGCACTGTAATCGTGCTTTTGAAGCCTGTCAAACAAATCAAAAGCCTCGTCGTTTATTTTATCGCTAATGTACTGCGCGGCATATCTGCTGTTGCCGGTTCCGGTGTAATATAATATCATATTTCCCTCGCAAAACTGTTATTTATCTGTTTTTTAGAATTTTATCGATAATTTCGCTATCAATATCCATATCAAATTTTCTTGCAAACATACAGGGCGAAGCCATTATCTCCTCAAGGTCTTCGCTTCTCCAAACATAGGGATTGCCGCGTTCCCAATCAATTAAACGCATACAAGCCTTGTGATTGTTGTTGCAACCCGGCATATACAGTTTACTGCCGTATTCACTGTTTATAAGAATTGTTTGAACAAAAAACTCATCAGGTATTAGAGTATGCTTAAACTGTTTAAAAACAAAATCTCTTTGTTGCAAAATGTATTCAGCAAAATCTCCTGTAATACTAAACCATTGGGAACCCTTTTGAACCTTAATGTTTTTAATACGATTTACTCCCATAGCCCTTGCAAGACGGCTTTCCAGTTTAGTAATAAAGCGTCTAAAATAATTTCTTCTTCCCGTAGCAAAATGATATGCACGAACTCTGTCAAGCTCAGTATCATTTAATGACTCACTTGTAAAATGTATGTATTCCTTGCCTGAGTCAGCATCGAAAAATCCGTGAATTTCATCATTGCTTTTGATGGGCAAATCCACACCGGAAAGCAAATGAACATAGTCATATTTTTTTCCGCTTTCAAAAACCCTTTCAAGTAACGCATATTCAGCCTTTACCATTTCAAAGCTGCCCCATTTTATATTAAAGCGTTCATTTGTGAAATTAATTGCCGAGTTTTTGGCTATTTTAATATAATGCTCGAAATCAAAATTCTTAACCTTTGCGTCTATATGAACATATATATCATTACGCTCATCATCTAATGCTGTTATTAACTTTTCCAAAAGGTCAAATTGATTATGGGCAATAATCATATATGCATGCATAAAAATCTCCTAAATACAAGCTCTATTTTTTTCCAATAAGAAATTTTAACGGTGTTTTAATAATTAATTGATTGAAAATATAGAAGAATAACAGTGTTAATAACATTATTAAAACCCATATTATCGTTATCACAATGCTTGAAGCATTTGTCCTTTTTAAAACAAAATCAAAGCACATAAACACTATTTGATGCAGTCCAAAGAAAACAAGCGTATTTTGACCAATGTAATTTAATATGTTTAAACTGTCTTTAATAACCATACTGAATAGTATTGTGGCGGCTATCCCGCAAAAGGCAGAAGCATAAAACAAAACATAATTACAATATCCGTTGCCAAACATAGAAATAAAATGCGGTTCAAAAAAGCAACAGTTAACTGCATTTAACCCTTGATTCAGTAAAATTAAAACAATTATCAAAAGAACAAGATTTGTCTTTTTAATATTATCACATTTAAGAATAATTTTTTTGATTTTAAACACATATCCGCTTACAAAAAACGGCAGTGCAGTAGGAATAACATCAATGCTCCATACAAGATTTTTGTCTATGGTTTTTCTGTATATAACACCTAAAACAAGCAATACAAAGGTAAAAACAACAATTATCGGTAAATTATTTTTCGTCACCTTTTTAAGGATATAAAACAATATCTCCAAACAAAACAGGCATGGCAAAAACCAAAGTGCATACAACCTCTTTTGCAGTATAAACGACGCAATAACCTTTAACCCGTTTTCAACTGTAAAGACATTATCTATTATGGCATTTTTAAACAAAATAAAGCAAATCCAAATCACCGTAAAGCTTAGCCACGGTATCATCAAAGATTTGATTTTTTTGTTTAAAAACACGGAGAATTTTACTTCTTTTTCGCTGAAACAATAGCCTGACAGAAAGAAGAATAACCCCATGTGGAAGGATTGAACCAGCATACTGTTTAATAGTTGAGTGCTATTAAAGGGATTATTGTAAGGCAGAGAAATATGCCCGAAAAAAACCAAAATAATTCCTATTCCCTTTGCTATATCAACCCATTCTATTCTGTTTTTATTAATTATCGATGCGTTTTCCATTTTTCCTCCTGATTTTTGCAAAAAGTGCTTTTACCAGTCCTCTTTCATAGTCATTTGCCGAGAAGAACCATACAAAAACGGCATATATAATAACATAAATCAAAATCCACAATAATAATTTAAATATTGTGTCTATTTTAACAAATTTCATTATTAATGCCCCACAGGCAAAGGGAACTAACATACCCAGCGTTTGTCTGCCGATATTTTTCCAATACTGCGTAACATCAATATTAATTTTTTTATGGTAAACAATGTTCATCATTATTATGGTTGCGAATATACAAGCAACGCCTGTGCCAATGGCACTGCCTATACCGCCCCATATTTGGCAAAGATAAATGCTTAACGCTAAATTTCCCAATGCCATAATTCCGTATAAATATGAGCGGTAATGATGTCTGTTTTCCGCCCTTTGAATTTCAATTCCAACATTTTGGGTAAGCGAAACTATACTGGGCAAAATCATAATTATTGCTATGTAATAAGCATCGTCGTAGCCCTCTCCTGCCCAAAAATATATAAATGGCTTGCCAAAGAAAACCACTCCCGATGCCAACAGTGCCATAAGTAAATATTGAACTCTGCCAACTTTTACAAAAAATGATGTGAGTGCCGCTCTCTGCTCACTTGAATCCATTTCGTATGAATTAACGAGATTGTGCACCTTAGGAGTAAAAACACCGGATATGGCAAGGGAAAAGCCTGTAAACGCACTGTTTAAGCTGGCTCCGACAGTATATACTGCCACAACTGCCGTTCCGCAAAAACGTCCTAACAAAACAGAATCTATACCGGAATTTACCTTATCTACAATCATATTGATTGCAATTAATCCCGAAAAAACCAATATTTCTTTGAAAACTTTAGTGTCTGCATTTTTAAAGTCAAATTTAAATCCCAACTTTTTAATTGCAAAGTTAACCGAAATAATCTGGCAAATCAGGTTTGCTGCAAATGTTACCACCACCAAGCCTACTGCTCCGCAGCCAAGCTTCAAAACAATTAAGTCAACCACCAGTTTAATTAGGGTTGAAGCAATACTCAATGTTTTGATAAAAATAAATTTTTGGTGAGCGCTTATATAACAATTGAAAACAGTAACAAAAAAGGTTACCGCGGTAGACAGAGTTAACAAAATCATCATTACCCTTGCCTTACCGTATTCGCTGCCTGTAAGTCCCTGATCGAAAACAAGCTTTAAATTAAATGAAAAAAATCCGCCTATGACCAGTGCCAATGCAGCTATTATGGTGAAAACTGTAAAGAACAGCGAGTTAAATCGATTAATCTTTTCCTGTTCGTTGTTTATCTTATATACAGAATAAAACTTAATATATGAACTGGAAAAACCAAGGTTTAATAATGATAATAACCCTACAAATGAGTTAACGGTTCCGTACAAACCGTATTCATTTTGCCCGATTAATCTTATCATTATCGGCGTATATAATAAAGTGCTTGCAGAACTAATTCCTATTTGCAAATAAGATAACGCCGCGCCTATTTTCCGTTCACTGGAATGTGAAAAATTTCGTGATCCCATATAAAATTCCTACTTACCTATAAGTACCTTCAGCTTTGTTTTTATTTTTTTTGTTAAGAATTCTTTGAATGTTATTCCGTCGGTTTTAAAGCACATACCTGATAAAAAGAAAAACAATGGCATATGAAAACTGTAAATCAACAATCTAAGTATGTTATTGTTTCCATCAAACAGTGAATATGACGGCATTTGTGTATGTGCTGTTACCACAAGAATAATGCCTATTCCCTTTGCTATATCAATCCATTCTATTCTTTTAGCAACGACATCCTCTGTCGAGCAATTAATTTTTGCAGTCTTATTTTTCATGTATTGTACCCGTTAATAATTATAGCTTTTCTTCAATGTAATCAACAATTCTCTCTGTTGACTTGTTATCAATATGGTCGTGAACAAGATATTTAATTTCATTACGCTGATCGGAAAGCCTGTCCTCGCCGTTTACAACTGACTGAACGAATCGGCATAAATCATCAATATTATAGAGCTTCTCTCCACCCTTTAGAATAATATTCGGGTCCATAGTAAAGCCCTCGCGCTTGTTGTATTCTTCAAAATCATCAAAGCAAAGGCCAATAGGCTTGTCGCATAATAAATAATCATAATAAACCGAAGAATAATCACTTATCATCGCGTCACAGCTTCCCAATAATTGATAGTTGGTAAAGCTTTTGTCATAAAAAAAGTCATTCTTAATAAATACAATGTTGGAAAGATTAAATTCCTCTATCTTTGAGAGATCCTGTGCCGGATGAATTTTAACAACTATTAAAGCATTATGTGAAGCGGCAAAATCGTTTAATGTCCTTGCCTCGTTCTCACTGTATAGAATAGGCATGGATATATCACTGTGAAACCTGTCCTTCCACTTGTTTTGTCGATATGTTGGCAACCAATAAATAATTGTTTTAAAATTATAATCGGCAAACACCTTGTTAACATCAATAGGCTTAAACAAATCATCGTTTCTGGCATATCCCAGCGGTACCATACAGGAAGGCTTCATCATTAAGTTATGGGCATCAAAGGGCGCCATATACTTGGAAATTGTAATAACATCGGCATTTTGACAATTGTTTGGCAACGAATATGTTCCCGCGGCATTTTTTAGTGCACAGCCATGTGCCAAATCAATGTAATACTGTTGGTCCTTTGCCTTAAGTAAAAATAAATTGCAAACAATAAAAGCTTTGGCAATTTTTCTGTAATAAAACTGATATTTTAAACTGAAAATATGGGTGAAATGAACATTTTCGGTTTTTTTGAATTTTTTATTGAATCTTTTGGCATTTTCCCTTTTCTCACACACCCAAATTAATTTGTTGCTTTTATTAATTCCCCTTTTTATCATTTCGTCAAAAACCGATTTGGTATTATCCGCATAATCGGGGGCACTTTCAAATAGAATGACATCTCTTATTGGAAATCTGTCTGTAATCCTGTCAATTGGCGGTTTTAATTGTTTTATTACCTTTTTCAAAATCCTATTTATACTCATTTTGCAATACCTTGGTTTTTATTTCTTCAGACATTTGTGTAAATCTGTTTTTAATTGATTTATCCGGTTCAAAATTTCTGTTTTGTGTATAATTAATAAAATCCTTTATTTCATCTAAATTTTCTGTCATTAATATGTATTCGCAATCTGCCAAAAGCCAATCATATACCCCTTTTAGCTTTGGAGATTTACAATTTAGTACGATGCATGGAGTTCCTATTACAGCAGAGAAAATCATTCCGTGCAAGCGATCTGTTAACACTATTTCCTTAGAACTGAACTGATGAAATTTTTCATTTAATTTATTCCTTCTTTGCTCAGGACTAATCCTCGCTTTTGAAATCATATCATCAAAAATAACATTGCTGTAAGCTTTCTTTAGCAACTGCTCAATTTGATTGATTATGTCCTCACTTGAGGATTTTTCAGTATCATCCCGCAAAAGGACAAGGGCGCCGTTCCTTTGACTGCTTTCCTTAAATTCATCAAGGTAAAACACCATATCCGGAGCCAAGCGTACATCATTATAAATACTCTTCATATATTTGTACGACAGCTTTTCCCTTGCATACAGAGTTAAATTTTCACATGCATTATATATCTCCTGTGATTTTTTCAGCTCACTTTTTCCAAATTCGCTGTCTTCGTAAAATATGGTTTGCGGCAGGATAATAATTTTATTTTTCTTAAACAATTGCAACGTTTCTCTGATATTTGTTTCAATATTAAACCACAGCGTGCCTAAATTGCCCCCGCCTGTTATAAAGATTGTGCCGTCTTTAATCAGCCGTTTCAGCAGTAAAGGAAATTTTAATAATGCGTTTAATTGATAATCGGTTATTTCGGTAGGCTTGTATTGTTTAAGGAAAATTTCTTCTGCATAGGCTATTGCATGATCTCCGTAGTTTTGGTGAACCGGTGTTTGTACCAAAAAACAACAGGATTTATTAACATTCTTTTTTGCTTTGATATTGAAATATTCTTTAACCGCTGCAAGCACGTCAATAATCTTTCTGGGAAATATCTTTTTTAGAAATCTTTTCAAGTTAATAACCTCTTATTTTTTTTCTAATGATTATAGAAGCATTGTATAATTTAGGCGATATATTAAGCAAAAAAACGCCTAAAATATGCCGTCTGCCAAAAACTGACCTGTTGTTCTTATCAAAAATATACTTTTTATAGGATAATATATCGTCCCTGACAATAGCATATCTGTCCTTGCAGGTGTTATTTCTAATAATACTGTTTAATAAAAAGAAATCCGACATTACGGTATTATACACCTGATAAATGAAATAATCTGCCGATTGGTCAGTGTAACTATTCATGGTTTTATAGGCAAGCATGGAATCATCAATCATTTTATAAGTTATATTGCCTGCCATAACCGATTCAATATGTCTAAAATAGTAATATTTTTTTTCGTTGGAATAAACAAGCTTATTGCCGTTTTTTAGTATAAAAAAGCTTAAAAGAGCGTCCTCGCTGACTGTCAGTTTGTCAGGCAACGGGGGTATATTATCAAAAACCTTTCTGTTGTACAGCTTACCCCACAAATAACACAGGCCCTTTGAAAAATCCGTTACAATATCTTTAAATGAATAAATTTCAATGCTTTCTTCCACTGTAGTATCGGGAATTGTTTTATCGCTTTTTCTAACGGTTTGATAACTGACACAGGAAATATTTAAATCGTTATCAAGACACAGCTTTAAAAGATAATCAAAATAATCCTGTGAAATCCAATCATCACTGTCAACAAAGGCTAAATACTCTCCGCAAGATTCTTCAATGCCAACATTTCTTGCCCGAAAAACCCCTTCGTTTTCTTTGTGTATTATTTTTATTCTGTCATCACGCTTTGCCCATTCATCGCACATTTCAGGACAATTGTCAGGAGAGCCGTCATCAACAAGTATTATTTCTAAATTATCATAGGTTTGATTAACAATGCTTTCAATGCACCTGTCAAGATATTTCTCAACCTTGTACACAGGAACAATTACACTTATTAAAGGATTTTTCATTTAAGTGTGTATCCTCCTAATTAAAAGTTTGTATAATTTCGGTGAAACACATAATACCAAAGTCTTTAATTTATCTGCTTTAGAATAATTTTTTGAAAACAAAATCTCTTTGCGGTATTTTAGAATTGAAGAAATTAATTCCTTTTGCTCATTTTCAAACATATTATTTTGGATGCACCCGCTAAGCACGATAAAGGCTGATGTTATATAGCCTTTAACCACATAAGGCAACACTCTTTCATTGTTCAGGTTATCATTTAAAATAATTTTCTTTGCACGAATTATATCAAAGGCGCCGTATCCAAAGGTGTTGTTTGTTATAGAGTCATCCCTAATTACATAATGATATTTCGGAATATCGCAAAACACTGCCCTGTCAATATCCCTATATACTCTGTAATTATGCATAATATCTTCCGAGCAACCGTCGGTCTTATCATAAAAATGATTTTTAATGACATCTCTTTTATATAATTTATTCCATGCTACTCCGCCCAAGCCGCTTGTGGCAAGGTCAATTATTCTGTCATCATTATCGGGAATATTTACACAATTGCTTTGAGACTCAATTTTCTCATCATTATCTGTATTAATGAAAAAGCCGCACCTTGACACATCAGCATCATATTTAATTGATATATTTAACAAAAACTCAACCATATCAGGCTCAATATAGTCATCGCTGTCAACAAACATTACATAGTCGCCTAAGCAAAGCTCAATGCCTGAATTTCTTGCGTTTGCAAGGCCGTCGTTTTGTTTGTGAATAACCTTAATTCTGCCATCTTTTTTTGCCCATTCATCACACATTTCAGGGCAATTATCCGGCGAGCCGTCGTCAACAAGTATTATTTCAAGATTTGTGTAGGTTTGATTAATAATGCTTTCTACACATCTGTCAAGATATTTTTCTACCTTGTAAACCGGAACAACTATACTGATTAAATAATTCATTTTACTTCCTCTTTATTGACTTACCAATTAAAATACAAAGCGGCGTTTTGGTAAAAACAACATTTGCTGCCGTCATTACAATTATTACTGCCGCTGTTGAACCCAAGCAAAACACGATATACTGGATAATCATGTTGTTGAATATAGGCTGTAAAAAATGAAAAATAAATTGAAAGACTATCAAGTGCAATCCATAGTACACCAAACTGTTTTTTCCAATATAATTTATAGGCTTAATATTTTTAAGTGTTTTGCATAATGACAATGCAAATAATATCATAGCAATGGCAGAAATATAGAATAACAACATATTTCCATAATCACATTTGAACATGTTTACATACCTAACTGAATTGTCCAGTAATAGATTTAGGAAATTTGCACCAATACCAACAATTAGATATATCAACATATATTTTGGTTTTAGCAATTGCTCCTGCAAATTAACCTTTCTTGCAATATATCCCGAAAGGAAAAACGGCATTGCATATATAACTTCGTCAAGGCTCCACAGTAAATATTTATCAATATATATTTGATAAAAATATGCCACTGCAACAAAGGCTATTGTAATTGTTATTAGAAGCCCGTTGCTTTTAATTTTGCAAATAAAATATGCAATAAACTCTATAAAAAACAAAACAATTATAAACCACAAATGATTATAATGGTTTTGGGTAAGCATGCTGATCATTTTATCTTTTATTACAATATTATCGTTTGATTTTAATATATAAATCTTAATCGCATCAAAAAACAGTATAATTACGGCAAAGGTAAGATATGGCAACAAAAGGCTTTTTATACGCCTTAATGTAAAGCGCTTAAAGCTTTTGTCACTTGAAAAAAGAAAACCGGAAATAAAGAAAAAAAGAGGTATATGGAAGCTGTAAATAAACGGAAGTATCAGCAGCCTTGAACCCAGATCAGAGGAAAACCACTCCATAGAATGGGCAAAAATAACAAGTATCATAGCAAAACCCTTGGCCAAATCTATCCAATCGTAATGCTCTTTTATATTGATATTTGTCATAAAAAATTCCTCAATAGTTTAATATAGCTTTGAAGCATAAAAACGCTTCTTTTTTTTATGCTTAAATAGAGCAGTCTTGTGTGGCTTGGCAACAAAGCGGCATTAATACTTTCAATGGTATGAACTATATCATCGTTATCCACAATGCTTTCAAGCACGGCAAGTTTTTCTTTTTTCGTTTTTGGGTTATTGATATTTGCTTCATTTCTAATTACAAAGTTAACCAAATACAAAAGATAATACGGCAGCTGACCTGATAAATCAACACCCAACTGCTTGCTTTTTTTCACAAGGGCTTGATAAGGCAAAAGGTAGATATCGGATAGCTTTTCATCGTATGCCTTTGTCATTGACTCCGGGTTAATTCTGTAATGGTAAAGCGCCTTATCAACAAAGGCAAGGGTTTGGCACTCCATTAAACAGGGATATGTAAAGGCAATGTCCTCGCCCATTCTTATTCGCTCATCTGTATCCATTAAATGCTTTTCTAGAAGCTGTCGCTTAAAAACCTTTGTCCAACAATTAGGAAAGATACCAAACCGGTAATATTGATTGTCAAACAGCATTGTTGGGAAAATATCCTTTTCAATCTGCTTTCTGTCATAAAAATCCCTGTTCAGCTTATAGTCGCTTGTAACAGGCTTATCCTGATATTCATAGAAAAACTGAGTTATTATGCAATCTGCGTTGGTTTTTTCGATAGAGTCGGCAATTCTTTCATACATATCCGCCTCAATCCAATCATCACCGTCAACAAAGCATACATATTCACCGCTTGAAGCCTGCAATCCGGCTTTGCGGGCGGAAATCAAGCCGCCGTTTTCCTTGTGAACAACCTTAATTCTGCTGTCCTGCTTTGCATATTCATCACAAATGGCGGGGCAATTATCCGGTGAGCCGTCATCAACAAGAATTATTTCAATATTCTTATAGGTTTGAGCGATGATACTATCAACACATTTTTTTATGAACTTTTCAACCTTGTAAATAGGAACAATAATACTAATCATAAGCAGTATCCTTTAAAAATGCATCCAATGAACAGAGCTTCCTACACACAAATACCAATAATGGATTAATATGTAAGCTATATACGAAATGTTAACAAGCGGTTTTATTTTATACCTAAAAGCTTGGTCCGGCGGCGCATAATATTTGTAATAATTTTCGCCGTCTTGCTGTATTTGATTATATTGAATTTGCATTCCTGCCATATAAGCGAAGGCACCTACAAGAGGTATTATCCAGCGAGCAATTCTCATAAACACTAATGTGCTTAAAAGACTGCCCACCAGGAAATACTGAATTAGGGAAAAATACTTATATATTCTCTTTAAATCATTAGCATAAAAGCCGTCGGTTATATACTTTGAAACATATATCATTATTAATGCAACAACAACCGCGGTTACTATATTTACCAAAAAGTTAGTATCTGTATATAGAGTGTCATTGGCTGAATAGATTTCGGATTTACCGGCAATTGACTGCACAAATGAATTGCTTGTTTTTGTGGACAAATACTGAATACCTGCCGAACCGCCCGACACACCGAATATCAATAAAAATTTAATAAATTTTCCGCTGGTATTGAGAGTTAGCTCTGCAATAGCTACCATAACAACAAGTATTATGCTGGAGGAATGAGTTAGGCATGCTAACACATAGCCCACAAGGCACAACGGAATATTCTTTCTTTCAACCAAATGCATATATGCGCATGCAATTATCACGGAAAATGCCAATCCGTTTCTTATTCCCGATACAGTATCATAATACCAATATGTGGAAATAAAAAACATAGTTCCAACGAACAAATACCATTTGTTTATGCTAAAACGATTTGCATATCTGTAGATTATAAAAAAGTTCAATCCGTAAACAATAAATATTGTTACCGCGGCCATCCAATGATTGTTGGGAAATCTGCTGATAAAATAGAAATAATATCCGCATACTCTATAAGTATCCCAACTGTTTATTCCCGCGTTAATACACCTTTTTAAGTAATCGTAACCATATTCTCTTAAAAGATCCAATTGATTAAAATACCGCGATAAATCATCGGTTTTATTAGGATTAATGTAATATGCCAAAATTGTAACTAACACAACGAAAACTATCATTGGAAACCATACATTTTTTCTGGGTGTTATCCAATACAGTATTATGTAT
>JBJEPI010000062.1:0-8499 GCA_051881175.1 Eubacterium sp. | reverse complement strand
TTCAGCTTTATGTATCCTTCGTTTTCGTACGCGTCCAAAAACACCAGATTTAATTTTTTATTGTATTTAAGGAAATCCTTATATTTGCATTCAACAACCTTTGAGTGCAAATATAAAAATTCTCTTTTTCCCTTTTATATACTACAATTGCTGTTATTAATAAGTCGAAATATATAATTTGTATGGTATTTTTGGTTTTTTATCTTAAATACTATATTTTTTTATCGACATATACTGAATGTTGCGGAATGACATATACAATTACTCTTTTTTTGCCTTCAACTCCAATATCGTTTCAGGAAATGTACTTGGTCCAAAAAATAAAAGACCGGGTTGAATACCAACTAATGTCAGTAATTCAATCCCGGTCTCGAGGACTCTATGGATTAATGTTCTATTTGTTCAAGCTCTCCTTGATTATTTACAAATAATTCTATTTTTCTTCCTTGCTTCGCTATGACAAGCCTTTTTTTGTCTGTGCTCATTTCGGCAAGTTTTTTGCCTTTTGCGTCATATACCGGAGTCATACTGTGTTTTGGATTTTCTACATTTTTCATATTCAAACCTCCTGATTCACATAAAAATAACCGATAATTTCCTGTCGTGTAGGATTATCGGCGCAAAACAATATATACTTTTTTGTATTATTATTTTTCGTTTATTTGCCGATAAATATTTACGCTTTTTCCATTCAACCCTACACTACTTCTTATTAACTTTAACTCTTACTCTATTCACCAATCAATATTTATTCGACTTTGGTTTCTCAATCACTATCCTTTCGATTCGACTAACCACTTTTTATTTTCATAGTATAAACAGCGTTTTTTGCCATTTATTATTACTTTGTAAATCACTGAATACGGTCCTCGTGGCTTAATATCAATTACTCGTTCTATTTCATATATGCAGCCGTTTTGCCATTTGATAAATAGTGGCAACATTTTTCCGTCTGTCATACATTTTAGCGTTACCTCAATAGGCGTTTTTGGTTTGGTATCTTGCTTCTTTGCAGTAATTTGATTCATATAATCTGTTTCCATTAGAACGCTTTCTTTAGTATTTTTACTGCTACACCTTGAATTCGAATATCGTCTTCAATTATGATGTCATCCATTTTGTCGTTTTCCGGATGAAGAATAAATCGTTTGTTCTTCGGATCCTTATAAAAACGCTTTAGAGTGGTTTCGTTTTCATATAGGGCAACAACGATATCTCCATTATCAGCAGTATTTTGTTTTCGTATGATAACATAATCTCCGTCATCTATTCCGGCTTCTATCATTGATTCTCCGTCAGCTTCCAATATAAAGAAATCACCACGGCCAACCAATGAAGTCGGTAATCTAAAATATTCCGTAACATTTTGCTCTGCAAAAGCAAATGCACCACACTTTATTGAACCTAAAACACCGATATTCACACTTTCGGAATTATATTTATCAATTAAATCAGTGGAAATAGTTCTTCCGGACATACTTATTTCACCGGATTCTTTCATTGTTGATAAAAATCTCTGCACGGTTGATTTTCCAATACCAATCTTATCAGCAATTTGGCGTATAGATGGTGTGTATCCTTCTTTAATGTATGTTTCTTCAATACAATCCTTAATGGCTGATTTAATTTCATTTGCAGGTAACATATTAACCTCCGTATGCTTGGGACATTTGTCCCAATTGGTAATTTGATTATATCACGAACAAATGTTCTGTCAATGGATTTTCTAATTTGGGACAAAATATGTCAAACTTGTAACCTTTATGTACCTATTTATGTACTATAATTCTTTCTGCGTTTACATTGAAAACAAGTAATGATATTATGAATTTGAGAGGTTACAAACAACCATCCATTTCTTTTCTTTACCGCTTGTTCAAGAGGCAAGCGGTATTTTTTGAGGTTTTATATTGTTTGAGTGCAATTAAATGCACCCTCCGAGCGCATTTAATGCACGCATAATTTTTTTATGCATATTTTAAGCGTTATTCCGTCAGTAATTCCACAGCTAACTTAAAGCCTATTTCAAATGCCTGACATTCAATCAGCGAGGCATATTCGGTGAAGCAATCAACATATTTTTCAAATGTAGCCAAATCATCATTCTTTAGAGAAGAAGATAATGCTTCGTGATGCCGAGCAATTAACTCAATCAACCTTTTCTCTTCATCGGTAATAATTTTATCCTCATTCGGTCGAATATTTCCATACCATAATTCTTGTAATATTGACATAAAATCACTCCTTGCAGTACAAACATATATCATAAGTGAGTTTCAATGTCCAGAAGAAATATTGAATTAATATGTAAATGCGAAAAACATATTATATAGCAGTTTTTCTAAATAATTGAGCAGTATTTCTCAATAATTGAGTTGTTGTATATGTTAAAATTTGATTGTATATATGATATTAATTAAGAGGTGTTTATCATGAAATTATCAAAAAAAGTAATCGCTGTTATAAGCGTTGTGACAGCAATTTCCTTACTTACCGTAACGCTTTCTGCGTGTAAAAAAGAGGAAAAGGTTGAGGCTGATCCGCAATATCTGAAAAATGTATCGCAGTATCAGTTTTGGCGCAATACGGTTGATACTTCCATTCCCGAATATCAGACATACAATCACGTTCACGATTTTCTGGATGCTTGTGAAATCAAGGACGGTGCGGCAGTTGCTCCTAACGGAAAGGTACGCAAGGTTTTGTTTATAGGCTTTGACGGTATGAGAGCAGATGCACTGCCATATGTTCTTGATAATGCAAATAATTCAAAGACAGGTGTCAGCGGTATTGCCGAATTACAGAAAAAAGGCGGTATTTATCTTGCCTACTGCGGAGGAGAATCAATAGAAACTCAACAACAAATATGCTTGAATATGCAGAGAAGGGACTAAATACTGCCGTTACATTTGACTGGGATCAGTATTTTGATGTCAACTTAAAGGAAGAGGTTAAGCTTGTTATGGACAAAAATCTTCCTATGCAAATCTGTGATACAGACCGTGTAAAAAAGGATAAGTTAAAGGATATCTACGCAGAAACACTTGAGCTTTACAATTTCATTGCTCCCGAAACGCCGTCAGCATCCGCACCGTATGATACGGGTATGCGTGATTACATACTTGAAAGAATGGAAGCGGGTGACGATATTATCTGCGGTATTTTCCATAATATTGACACGGCAGGACATAATTTCGGCTTTGGGACAAGCACGGAATATACAGGTGCAGTAATCAACTGTGATATGTATGCTTATTCCGTTTTGCAGGCTGTTGCAGAAAGAGAAAAGAATTGTAACGAAGAATGGCTTGTTGTTTTTGCAAATGACCACGGCGGTATCGGTAAAGGCCACGGCGAGCAAAGCCTTGAAGAAAGAACTACTTGGATAGCAACAAATATCCCCTTTGATGAAAAGTATTATTCCCAGGGATATGACGGTTACAATGTAAAATAAGGAGCTTTATATGCTGACCAAATTAACAAATGATAAGTATTCATTACTAAAATTTCCCGATATTGTTAACGGTGTTGAAAATTGTTTGGCTTTACTGACAAACAGGAATGACCGCTGCTGGAGCTTTTTGCCCCAAGAAATTAAAGATATTCCAAATGCCTTTGCAGATAATCAGGATTATGATTTCAGCACAGTTGATGAAAGCAAATGGCAGGAGGTTACTGTTCCGTCATCTCTTGTTATGCAGGGATTTGATATTGAAAACAATACGGAATATTATTACAAAAGAACTGTTAAAATACCGAAGGATTATATTGACAAAAGCATTTATTTAAAATTTGAGGGTGTGTATTCAAATGCAAGGATTTGGATAAATAACAAATTCTGTGCTTCTCATATCGGTGGCTTTACACCCTGGGATGTGGATATAACTGAATTTGCAAATGAAAATGAGATAACACTTATCATCGGCGTTGCGGATATTGAGGGAAGCAGGAGGTCGCCTTGGAATACAGACGGCAAATATCAGAGCAATTCCGCTTGGGCAAGCTATTATGCACATCACAATATCGGCGGAATTATCCGTGATATAACAATGTTCTGCCTGCCGAAACAGGCAATTTTGCAAACACATATTGATACATTTATTAAAGGCAGTACCTCAACAGCAAAAATAAATATGACCTTTTCAAAGGAATGTGCAGGACTTACGCTTAAGGCTGAAATAATCCGTGAAAATGAGATTAAAGCATCAAAGAAAATCAATATAAATTCTCTGAATATTTCCTTTGATATGGAGGTTTTGTTTGCTGATTTGTGGGATGCCGAGCATCCGAATTTATATACGCTAAAAGCCGTTTTATGTGATGAAAACAATAATGCAATACAGGAAAACGCAATTAAATTCGGCTTTAGAGAAATTACATACGGCGGTAAAAACGGTACGGATAAAAACAAAATATATATAAACGGTAAAGAAATAAAGCTACGTGGCGTGTGCCGTCACGATGTTTCAAGGCTATACGGCAGGTCAGTTACCAAAGAGGATATTTATAACGAGATAAAAACCTATAAAGAGCATAACATAAATCATATCCGCACATCGCATTATCCTGCAAGTGATTATATGCTCTCGGTATGTGATGAACTCGGAATGTATGTTGAGCAGGAGAATGCCGCCTGCTTTAAGGGTGCAAACGGCTTTGATATCTATAATCCGCCTGCTGATTTTCTTCGTTCATTTAAGGAAACGGTAGACTTTTCAAGAAATCATCCAAGTGTTATTATATGGTCAATAGCAAATGAATCGGATTTTGAAAAATCAACGGGCTTTCGTGACTGCTATAACTACATTAAACAAACGGATTTAACAAGACCCGTTATTTTCAGCTATCCGTGGACTGTGAAATCAAAGCCTCTGCCCTATGATATTTTCAGTAAGCACTATGAAAAGGTAACATCAAATCTCGGCAAAAAGGATATGCCGATTTTGCACGATGAATTTGCCCATATTCCCTGCTACAATATTGATGATTTGGCTTATGACAACAGCTGTCGTGTTTTCTGGGGCGAAAGCATAAAGCGTGGCTGGGATAATATTTTCAACACCTCCGGTGCACTTGGTTGTGATATATGGGCGGCTATTGACGATGTTTTCTATCTTCCCGAAAAGAATATGGAAAAGCATCAAAATCACCTTAAGGGCGAGTGTGCAGGCTACGGCGAATGGGGTTGCATTTTTGATGCGTTCAAAAGGCTTAAGCCTGAGGCATATTTAACTAAAAAAGCCTTTTCTCCCATTAAAATTAATGGCACATCCATTTACGGTGACGAAATAAGATTTACCGTTCAAAACCGCTTTGACCACACGAATCTTAACGAGGTATTGGTAACGGTTAAAGATAAAAATTCAAATGTGTTATACCAAGAAAAAATAAAAGAACGCATCGCTCCCCACTGTGTAGGTGTAGTTTCTGTCTTGCCGATTAACTGCACCGATAATATGAGGGTTGAATTTGTATTTGATAATGTGATTGTAGAAAGCGTTGTGCTTAACAAAACATATGATGCTCTTAAAATAGAGCCTTCTGCAATAAAGCTTGATTGTGCGCAAAACCGCATAACAGTAAGCTTTGATGATGAACCGGTGGCAACAATAAAAACTATGCACCTGTATAAAGGGCTTAACAAATTTGATGTACAAAGAAGCGAGCTTACAAAAATCAATGATAATACATATTGTGCTGATTTCGGCTTTGGCAGAGCTTTTCTGCTTGAAATCAATAACAACGGCAGTATATTAAATTTCAAAATAAGTCCTAAAAATCATTTATCTTCATTATACCTAATCGGAGAACTGGGTGTTGATATTGAGCCTGCTGCTGACTTCAAATCGGTATCGTGGATAAAAAATTCGCTTTATAATGATTATCCCGAAAATCATATTGCAAGAGATTTCGGCACTGCGTATAAAATCGGTTCTATACACCATTATGATGATACCGATTTGAAAAATATTACTTGGGAACAGGATATGTCTGTCTTTGCTTATTATGAAAAGGCAAGCAGGTATAACCGTTTAGCAGGCAACGATTTCAGGACTAAAAGGCTGAGGATAAGCTCTTATCTCGTAAATTTGATTGATGATACAAACATTTTGATTAACACAGATTGCGATAATATAAACGCTTACGCAAATCCATTTAATTCAAAATTGCAGATTAGCAAGGGATATTACAAAAAATCTATTTTATGGGGGAACTACTGGGGCGAAAGATTTAGTTTGAATAAGAATAATCGATTTGATTTTTCGCTTTCTTTTGAAAAAGGGAGAAAATAAGATGGCACAGAAAAAGAAGATATTGCAAATAATACGAATTATAATTTGCATTTTGCTTGCACTTGTTTTGATAGTGGCAGGTGTTTTGTTCTTCCCGCTAACAGGCGAAAAGCACACGCAGATATGGAGTGCAGGCGATGAGTTTGATATTTCAAACATTCAAACGATTTCAAAGGAGCGTGAGAACTTCAAAATTTTAATGTTTACGGATACTCAATTATGGGGTGACTTATCTGAAAACAAAAAATGCTATGAGCAAATGGACGCACTTGTTGAAAAAACACAGCCTGATTTAATTGTTTTACCCGGTGATAATCTTTCTGCCCTTGCCAGCAGATTTTCCATAAATAATTTTATTAAGCATATGGATAACTATCAAATTCCCTGGGCGCCTGTTTTCGGAAATCACGACAGCGAAATACCCACCACAAGCCGAAACTGGCAGGCGGATAAATATATGAAAAGCGAATATTGTCTTTTTGAAAAGGGTCCGTCAAATCTCTATGGTTGCGGTAATTATGTTATCAATATAACAGAAAATAATGAACCTGTGTATTCTCTTTTCCTTTTTGACAACGGAGAATATATAAAGTACGATAACGGTGAAAGCAAAGAGGTTTATATGGGCTACGAGCAGATTGCATGGTATGAATGGAATGTTAAGGGCATTGAAAAATCATCAGGCAGAACTATCCCCTCAATGACATTTTCTCATTTTGCTCAGCCGGAGTTCAGAGAGGCCGTAGAAAAATACGGCATTGCAAACAATGACGGCAGTTATACAATACCCGAAGAATACGGATTTGGTAAATGTACTTATTTGCCCGGTGTATCTCCTGTTAATTCGGGCTTTATTGAAAAATGTAAGGAGCTTGGCTCAACAAAATATGTTTTTTGCGGACACGACCACGAGAATAATGCAAGCATAACCTATGACGGAATTACATATACCTACGGACTTAAAACAGGTCCTTCACCTGTACCCTGGAACTTTGCCGAGGAAACAGGCGGAACACTTATCACAATAAGCGGTAAGGCTGAAAATCAAAATTTAAAAATCGAAAGTATTATAATCGATTAAAATAATATAATTATTTGAGGTATTTATGAAAAATTTTTCAAATGTTAATGTTTGGGAAGAGAAAATAACAATCCCCACATATGAAATAGGTGAACCTGATAAAAATCCTATGTTCCTTGAAAAAAGGGTTTATCAGGGGTCTTCAGGTAAGGTTTATCCTCACCCTGTTATCGACAAGATTTACGATACAAAAACGGATAAAAAATACAAAGCAGTATTTCTTGAAAATGATTACATAAAGGTTATGCTTCTACCTGAAATAGGCGGAAGAATTCAGCGTGCCACCGATAAAACCAACGGCTATGATTTTGTGTATTACAATCAGGTTATAAAGCCTGCTCTTGTTGGCCTTGCAGGTCCGTGGATTTCCGGCGGCATTGAGTTTAACTGGCCACAGCACCACAGACCAAGCACCTTTGACCCGGTGGACTATACATATTTTGAAAATGAGGACGGCTCTGCAACTGTTGTTATGAGCGAGATTGAAAATATGTTTCGCACAAAGGGTATGGCTCGCTTTACCCTTTACCCCGACAGTACATATATTGAAATCAAGGCACAATTATATAACCGCACCGATGTACCTCAAACATTTTTGTGGTGGGCAAATCCTGCCGTTGCGGTTAATGACAACACACGCAGTATTTTCCCACCCGATGTAACAACGGTTATGGACCACGGCAAGCGTGATTCTTCTACCTTCCCCATTGCAACGGGAACATATTACAAGGTTGATTACAGCAGGGGAGTTGATATTTCACGCTATAAAAATCTGCCTGTGCCAACCTCATATATGGCGGCCAAGTCCGACTATAATTTTGTGGGCGGATATGATGACGGTGTAAACGCCGGTATTCTCCACTATGCCGACCACCATGTTTCACCCGGCAAAAAGCAATGGACCTGGGGCTGCGGTGATTTCGGCAAGGCTTGGGACAGAAATCTCACAGACCAGGACGGACCGTATGTTGAATTGATGACAGGCTGTTTTACCGACAATCAGCCGGATTTCACCTTTATTGCACCTATGGAGGAAAAGCGTTTTACACAGTATTTTATGCCATATAAGGAAATAGGCACTGTGCACAACGCAACAAAGGATCTTGCAATGAATTTTGAAAACGG
>JBJEPI010000061.1:50667-104648 GCA_051881175.1 Eubacterium sp. | reverse complement strand
CACTTTATCGTGAATCCCGGATTTTCATTTCGGCTGTTTTTTTACAGCCCCTTTTGTTATTTATATTCCGTTAGCAAAACATAATTATCAGCTTTGATGCAACGACAATGGCGATTAAAGCGATTGGATATGTTGCCGCGTATGCGGCGGCGATATCCTCAGTTCCGGCAACGCTGATTAATGTACCCAACGCAGGGGTTGAGGTCATACCTCCGGTAATAGAACCAAGGTTATTCAAAAGCGGTAGCTTCAAAATATACTTTGCAAAGAGAAAACCTATAATCATAGGAACAACTGTCATAATTGCCCCGTACAGGAAATAAATCGGTTCAAAATATTGAACGAATTTTGCACCGCCTGAAATACCTGCGCCGATTAAAAACAGCATAAGTCCCAATTCACGCAGGGTGCGCAGGGTGGTTACCTTTGGCATTAGGCTGATTTTACCGATTTTGCCGAAATGGCCGAATACTAAAGCAACCAGAATGCAACCGCCGGTTGTAGTCAGCGAAAAGCCTGCAATTTTAAACGAACCAACCAATACTCCCAAAATTGCGGCTAATGAAAATGCCATAAAGCCGAAGCTGTCCATTTCAATTAGCTTTTTGGTAGATTTTTTATTTTCATCATTGTTTGAAGCAACGGAAATCTTTTTGATTTCCTCACTCATATTTGCCTTTGTAAGCTTTGGAATGAGCTGAACAAAAAGAACAACGCCGATAACTCCAAATAAATATGCAATTGCATAGCCGGCAGATACTGCATCCTCAAGATTGGCGCCAACTGCCTCTTTGGAAGCAGAAAATGCCGGTGTAGATGTAAGTGCGCCTGCCAAAAGGCCAACCATTGTTGATTTGAATTCGTCCCTTGACAGTTCTGTTATGGAACCGCCGATGAAAATGCAACCAATACAAACGGCGGCGGCCGACAGAATAATTACCAAACCAATCAATACATAGGATTTAAAATTCCTTTTCATATCCCTGAAAAACTTTGGTCCGGCAATAAAGCCAACAGATGTTACAAAGAAAATCAAGCCCAGATTTTCAACAATTTTAAGCGCTTCCTTAACAAAAACCTGATCTCCAACCTTAAGCTGTTCTTCCAGGCTCGGAAAGAGAAATGCGCCAAACAGCAATGCGATAATAAATACTCCTGCAGTACCAAGGCTTACGCCCTTTACGGTAATTCTGCCGAGAATATAACCAACCGCGGCAATTGCAAGCACACAAAAGGTTAAAAACGCAGTGCCGGTAACAGATAAAATACCGTTAAATAAATCCATTGAAAGCCGTCACCCCTACTTTGCCTCAAAACGAGGATTTCCGTGGGTGTAGGTAGGGAGAAGCTTTGGTGATACTGTGTCACTTTCGATGCCTGCATCCTTAATTTGCTTTTCAAAATCATTGATATGTTCAAGTGTTAGCTTGCCAAGCTCAACTTCCTTTGCTTTAGCAGAAGCGTTTTTACCTGCATTTCTACCAAATACAATAATATCAAGAAGAGAATTACCCATAAGTCTGTTTCTGCCGTGAATACCGCCTACTGCTTCTCCGGCAACATAAAGGTTTTCTACATTTGTCATGCCGTTTGCCCCAATGTCAAGTCCGCCGTTTTGATAATGGAGGGTGGGGTAAACAAGAATCGGCTCCTTGCGGATATCAATACCGTATTTACCAAACATTCTCATCATGGCAGGTATTCTCTTTTCAATGGTGCCTTCACCGTTTTTGAGTTCAATCATAGGTGTATCAAGCCAAACGCCTATACCGTCATCGGTGTGTACTCCGTTGCCGTTTGTTGAACACTCTCTAATAATAGAGGCGGCGGATACGTCACGGGTTTCAAGCGGGTGCATAAATGCCTCGCCGTTAACATTGATAAGCTTTGCACCAAGTGAACGTACCTTTTCGGTAACAAGTGCACCGAAGATTTGCTCCGGATAAGCGGCGCCCGTTGGATGGTATTGGAGAGTGTCGGCATAAAGAAGCTTTGCACCGACTCTGTAACCAAGCACAAGGCCGTCGGCAGTAGCACCGTAGTGGTTAGAGGTTGGGAAGCCCTGATAGTGAAGCCTGCCGGCACCGCCTGTTGCAATGATAACGGTTTTTGCCCTTGCAACAAGAAGGTCGCCTGTTTCCATATTCATAAGAACTGCACCGGCAACGTTGCCCTTTGAGTCCTTAATAAGCTCCACTGCCGCAGTAAAATCAACAATAGGAATTTGTCTGTTTTGAACCTCATCGCGAAGAGTTCTCATAATTTCAGCGCCGGAATAATCCTTTGCCGCATGCATTCTTTTTCTTGATGTACCTCCGCCGTGGGTGGTAATCATTGTTCCGTCCTCTGCCTTGTCAAACTCAACGCCAAGGCTGTTCAGCCATTGAATGGCCTCGGGAGCTTCGTTAACAAGTTTGTATAAAAGCTCGGGCTTTGCGGCAAAGTGTCCGCCGCCGAAGGCGTCAATATAGTGAATGGCAGGACTGTCATTTGGCTTGTCGGCCGCTTGAATTCCACCCTCGGCCATCATTGTGTTTGCGTCACCCATACGAAGCTTTGTGGCAATCATTACAGAGGCACCGTTGTTGTGAGCCTCAATTGCGGCAGATGCACCGGCACCGCCGCCGCCGATAATAAGCACATCAACGTCATAATCAACATTGTTAAGGTCCACACTGTCAGCATTAATTCTTGAATGAGCCTGTAAAAGCTCTGCCAGCTCGGTTGGAACCTTTTCGCCGGCATTTGGGCCTATTTTAAGAGTCCTGAATTCTCCCTCCTTGTAGTCGGGATGATATGTGGCAAGAAGAGTGTCCTTTTCCTCGGCGGTCATTCTTCTTGGCTCAAGCTCTGCGTTTTTTGCTCTGGCGGCCGCCACCTTTTCCATTGACTCAAGCATTTCCTTATTATACATATTGGTGCACCTCCTTACTTTTCGATTTCTCTGTTGTTATAGAGTTCTTTCATTTCCTCAATGGGCTTTTGCATAAGCTTTTGGAGAAGCTCCTCAAAGGTTCCGTCCTTGATTTCCTGAACTCTGTTTGTTAAATGCTCACTTTCGGGAGCAAGATATTTTCCGTTAAGCCTTCTGGCAAGAAGCGCAACCTGTGGATGAGAAATACCTGCAGGGCATCTTGATGAGCAAACGCCGCACATTACGCAGTCAAAGCTTTCCTCGGCGCATTTTTCATATTCGCCGCGCTGTGCATAAGCTATGTATTGCATAACATTAAGACCTTGGGTACAGGCGTTTGTACAAGCATTACAGCCTACGCAGGCATAAATCTCGGGATAAAGCTGCATCATAATTTGCTCTGTAGGTGCAACCTTTTCAATGTCGTAAGCTTCTTTAATGAGAGGGAAGAAAGGAAGAGTAGCAATATACATATCGTTTTCAACCTTTGTTTGACAGGCAAGGCAGGCCTTAAGCTCTCTGTCACCCTTTATTCTGTAAATTGTAGCACAGGCACCGCAGAAGCCGTTACGACAGCCACAGCCTCTTTTAAGCTGATATCCGGCATACTCCATAGCGCCCATAATTGTAAGGTTTGACGGCACTTCGTATTTTTTGCCGTATAAATAAATGTTTACCATACTGTTTTCCATAGCTAATCCTAACCCCCTAAATTAATATTCATCCGGCATTTCGTCAAGCTGGTCACAACGGAATACAGGTCCGTCCTTGCAAACATATTTGTTGCCGATGTTGCATCTGCCGCACTTGCCCACACCGCATTTCATTTTTAACTCCATGGTGGTATAAACCTGAGTTTTGTCAAAGCCAAGTTCAATTAAACCGGCAAGAGTAAATTTAATCATTATAGGCGGTCCGCAGATGATTGCAGTTTTGTTTGTATCAAAGCCCAGCTCCTTAACATAGTTAGGAACAAAGCCTACATGTCCGTCCCAGCCCTCCTGCTCTCTGTCAATGGTAAGGTGAACGTTAACGCCGTCCTCCTTGCACCATTCGTTGATAATCTCTTGATAATCAACAAGGTCTTCCATAGAGCGTGAGCCGTAAACGATATCAATTTTGCCGTAATTTTCTCTGTTGTCACGGCAATAATTAATTACGGAACGGAGAGGCGCAAGACCGATACCTCCGGCAATGAATAATAAATCCTTTCCCTTAAAATCGCTTTCAACAGGGAAGCCGTTGCCGTATGGACCGCGGATGGTGATTTGCTGGCCAACCTCCATATCATGAAGCCAGTTGGTTAAACAACCGCATTTCTTAATGCTGAATTCCATAAACTCCTTGTTGGTTGGAGATGAGGTGATTGAAAACATTGCCTCACCGCTTCCGGGAATAGAAAGCATAGCACATTGTCCCGGAATATGTTCAAATACCTTGCCGCCGCCAAGGGCGTTTACTCTAAAGGTTTTTACATCGGGAGTATCAATTCTAATATCGGTTACCTCGCCAATGAGAGGAATTAATGTATCATTATTCATTACTCATTCACCTCCAAAGCCTTTGCAACCTTAACAATATTCATTGAAATCGGGCATTTTGCAAGGCACCTGCCACAGCCAACGCAACCGAATTCGCCGTCATTGTTATCGGGAAAATAAACCAGCTTGTGCATAAAGCGTTGTCTAAAGCGCTCAAGCTGTGATGTTCTTGGATTGCCGTGAGCCATTTTTGTAAAATCACTGTACATACAGCTATCCCAGCATCTAAACTTTTTAATCCCGTTTCCGGTGTCAAATTCTCTAATATCGTAGCACTGACATGTTGGGCAAACAAAGGTGCAGGTTCCGCAACCGATGCAAGCCTCCGAAAGTCCTGCCCATTTTTCGCTTTTAAATAAATCAAGAAGCTGGTTATCCTTTAATCCTTCAAAGCTAAGCTTTGCAAGGGGAAGCCTTGCCATAACAGTTTGGATAGCCTCTTTAGCCTTATCAACAACTGCTTCATCAGTTTCGGCAAGAACCGGCTTAAGCCTTTCGATAAGGGCAATGCCCTTGTGGCTGATAGGCTCAATATAAAGCTCATCGCCAACTATCCAGGCCCTTGCGTCTCCCTCAGGATCGGCAGGGTTAATACCAAAACTTTGGCAGAAGCAGGTTTCCTCAGGTCTGCCGCAGGCAAGGGAAATGATTGTTGCGTGTTCACGTCTGTTTTTGTAGTATGAGTCAACAGGGTCAACCAGATAAACCTTATCAAGAATACTAAATGAGCGAACATCGCAGGCTCTAACGCCGAATACCACAAAGTCCTCACATTCCTTGCGGGTATCCTTAATCTCAATCCTTTTGTCCTTCATTTTAACATCATAAAGGTTTTCGGTTTGAGGAAAGAAGAAATCCTTTGCAGAACGATTTGTATTTAGCTTTTCAGTAAGGCTCATGCCTTCTTGATATTCTGCAAAAACAGCGATGCCGTCCTTATCGGTTGGAATATACAGCCTTTCAGTATCAGCAATCGCCTTGAAGAGTGCCGAAATGTTTGACATGGAAATTTTATACATTATTCAGCACCTCCTCTTTCGTAAATAACGCTTGGCTCGGGGTCATCAAATGTAAAGTTAACAACAGGGGGCCTTGTTTCCAAATCCGCACCTGCCTGATATTCTCCGTAAAGCTCGTTGGCGTCCTTAATAAATTTTCTGTTTAAAAGATGAAGGGGAATGTGCTGTGGGCAAACCCGTGAACATTCGCCGCAATCGGTACAGCGACCTGCCACGTGGAATGCACGGATAATATGGAACATATTTTCCTCAAAGCTGTTTGCCGCCGCCTTTTGAGCAATTCCGGAATTATCGTTATCAAATACACATTTTTCACAACTGCATGCCGGACAAACATTCCTGCAGGCGTTACAGCGGATACATCTTGAAAGCTCGTTTTGCCAAAATGCAAAGCGCTCGTCAGGTGTCATAGCCTCAAGCCTTTCAACCATATCGAAACGGTTGCAGTCCTCAACAACCTCACCGTTGCCGTCAAGAAGTTCATCATAAATAACGATTTTCTTGCTCTTGCAGGCCTGACAACGCTCCATCATAACCTGATGCTGTGGAATTTCCACTGTGTCGCCGTAAATGGTTTCCACCTTGATAGTAGGGCCGTCGGTGATTTTGGAAATACCGCTTATGCCCTCAGCCTTAATTTTCTCAATATCGGTTTTGCCGTAGCATTCAATACCGATAATATATACATTATCGCGGTTAACCCTATGCTCCTTCATAAGCTGAACAAGGCTGTATGAATCACAGGGCTTTAAGAATACAAGAACCTTTCCGTCCTTTTTTGATTCTTTAATAAGGTATTTTGATAAATTGGCGGCCGCAAGGCTGTTATATACAAATTTTGACTCAAGCTCGTCGGCTGAAGAAAAAACTGCCGGTGTTATGTCGTAATCGAACTCACCTGTCTGCCAGCCGAGAACTCTGTTTACTGTTTCGTTTTGGAGGAGCTCCTTTGCACGGTTAATCATTCTGTCTTGCATCGTAAATCCTCCAATCTTTTATTTTCGCCAAGTGAAATTATTGTTTCAACAAAGGAATTCATTGTTTCTGCAAACTTTTGTCCCTCTGCGGCAGATACCCACTCAACTCTGGTTCTGCCCTTTTCAATGCCAAGATAATCAAGCATTGAAAACAATAATGTCATTCTTCTTCTGGCATAATAATTTCCTGTGGTGTAGTGGCAGTCGCCGGGATGACAGCCGCACATAATTACACCGTCTGCGCCTCTTTGAAACGCCCTAAGTATAAACATGGGATTTACACGGCAGGAGCAGGGAACACGAATAATTTTAATGTCGGCAGGATAGTTAAGACGGTTTGTTCCTGCCAAATCAGCACCTGCGTATGAACACCAGTTACAGCAGAAGGCAACAATAGTGGGCTTGAATTCTTTATTCTCTATTTGCATATTGCATCTACCTCCGCCATAATTTGTCTGTTAGAAAAGCCGTTTAAGTCCATAGCACCGCTTGGGCAGGCAACTGTGCAGGCACCGCAGCCCTGACAAACAGCAGGGTTAACGCTGGCAACTCGCCTGATTGCAGTGGTTCTGTCAGGCATTCTAAACTCTTTGTCAATATAGGTAATAGCGCCGTAAGGGCAAACCTTTTCACAACTTGAGCAACCGTTACACATTAATTCGTCACTGTGAGCAACACAGGGATTGCAGGTTAGCTTATCCTTAACAAGCAGGCCGATTACCTTAGCGGCGCAGGCACTTGCCTGTGATACTGTTTCGGGAATATCCTTAGGACCTTGGCACATACCGCTTAAAAATACTCCGGCGGTTGGGCTTTCAACAGGTCTGAGCTTTGGATGAGCCTCTGTGAAGAAATCGTTAGTATCCATTGAAGCGGTAAGCATTGTTGCAAGAGGTCTTGCACTTTCGTCAGGCTCAATAGCCGCCGCAAGAACAACCATATCGGCGTCGATATGTAACTGCTCATTTGCAAGCAGGTCGGCCGCCTGAACCTTTAGCTTTCCGTTTTCGGGAACAACCTTGCCCACCATACCCTTGATATAGTGAACGCCGTATTCCTCAACAGCTCTGCGATAGAACTCGTCAAAGTTCTTTCCGGGGGTACGAACATCAATATAGAAAACATAAACGTCGGTATCGGGATATTTTTCGCGGGTAAGCATTGCGTGCTTTGCAGTATACATGCAACAAACCTTTGAGCAATATGGCTTACCCTTGCTGTCAACACCGTCACAACGCGAGCCTACGCATTGAACAAATACAATGGTTTTTGGATGCTTACGGTCGCTGGGGCGGAGAAGTGTTCCGCTTGTAGGACCGGCGGCATTCATAAGTCTTTCGTATTCAAGGGATGTTACTACATCGGGACTTTGACTGTATGCAAATTCGTCAAACTTATCAACCTTAATAGGATTAAATCCGGTAGCAACAACAATTGCACCGTATTTAGCCTCCACAATTTCATCCTTTGCATCGTAGTTAATTGCACCTGCCGCACAAACCGTTGAACATAGTCCGCATTTACCGGTTTTAAGCTTTATGCAATAGCTTGGGTCAATTGTTGCAACCTTTGGTACTGCCTGTGCAAAGGGGATATATACTGCATGACGGTTATCCATGCCCAGATTAAATTCGTTAGGAACCTTTTTCACAGGGCATTTTTCAGTGCAAAGGCCACAACCTGTGCAAATATCCTCGTTAACAAATCTGGCCTTTTTCTTGATTTTTACATTAAAGTTACCGACAAAGCCCTTAACCTCTTCAACCTCGCTGTAGGAATAGATTTTGATTTTTTCCTGCTGAGCGGCCTCAACCATTTTAGGTGTCAAAATACAAGCCGCACAGTCAAGGGTTGGGAAGGTTTTGTCGATTTGTGCCATTTTTCCGCCGATAGTAGGTGATTTTTCAACAATGTCAACCTCAAATCCTGCCTCGGCTATATCAAGAGCAGTTTGAATACCGGCAATACCGCCGCCGATAACAAGCGCTCTTTTTGTAACAGGGCTTTCCCCTGCGGTAAGGGGAGCATTAAGGTGAACCTTTGCAATAGCCGCTCTGCCTAAAATAATAGCCTTTTCGGTAGCTATTGGCATTTCCTTATGTATCCAAGAGCATTGCTCGCGAATATTGGCAACCTCAACCATATATGGGTTTAAGCCAACTGATGCGGCGGCCTTTCTAAAGGTGTTTTCGTGCATTCTCGGTGAACATGAGCAAATTACCACACCGGTTAAATGATATTCTTTAATTGCGTCCTTAACAAGATTTTGACCTGCTTCGGAGCACATATACTGATATTCGGTAGAGAAAACAACGCCGGGTTCGTTTTTAAGAGCTTCGGCAACCTGATGAACATCAACCGTGCCGGCAATGTTACTACCGCACCAGCATACAAATACGCCAATTCTTTGCATTATGTTGTCTCCTCCTTACTTTGTATACTTTCTAAATGCGCTAACGATGGCCTGTTGGGGAAGGTCGTCGTTAACGATAGCAGGAATATCCTGAGGCTTCAAATGATTTGCCCCCTGTTGACGGATTACCTCAAGTCTTACTGCTTCAACAAGGTTTGCCGGTTCGACGCCTCTTGGGCATCTTTCAACACAGGCAAAGCATGTTAAACATGTGTATAGCGAGTCACTGTTAAGCAGTGGCTCAATATTTCCGTTTTCAACCATATACACAAATTGATGCGGATGATATTCCATATTGTCAAAGGACGGGCAGGTAGCCGTGCATTTGCCGCATCTCATACATTTACGAGCGTTAGTGCCTGAAACTTCAAGGATGCGCTCTTTTAATTCTTTGTTCTTATCCATAGCGTCCTCCTTACTTTACTCCAAGCGCTTGGGCAAGAATTTCTGTGAAATACTTAACCGGAATGTCATAGTCGGTAGCGTTTTTGTCAAGATTATAAAGGCAAAGGGGACAGGCGGTAATTACCATCTCTGCACCGCAGTTTACTGCGTTTTCAAGCACAGCGTTGGCCTTTGCTTTGGCAATATCGTTGTTTTCAATTGTTACATATCCGCCACAGCATTCATTGCGCATTGAGTATTTTACCGGCTCTGCGCCCAGAGCACTGATGAAATCCTCTAAAATTGTTGGATTTTCAGGATCGTCCATTTGCATAACCTTGCTTGGTCTTAAAAGCAGGCAACCGTAGTAGGGTGCAATTTTAACCCCCTTAAGCGGATTAACAACCTTTTTCTTTAGCTCGTCAAAACCGATTTTATCCCGTAAAAGCTCAAGGTAGTGAATTACATTTGTTTCGCCGTTGTATTCTTCATCAAGCTGAAGATAACGGTTTACCTTTGCGGCAATTTGTGTATCGGTTCTCATTACATTATTTACCTGCTTAATTACATTGTGGCAGGCAGAGCACATTGTTACAAGGTCTTGATTAAGCTCCTTTGCCCGGTTAAGGGCTCTTACCGATGATAGCTTTGTTGCCACGTCGTTTCTGCCGATTGGAAAAACGCCGCCGCAGCATTGCCAATCCTCTAACTCCTGAAGCTCTATTCCAAGAGCCTCGGCAGAAAGTCTGGCATATTTATCAAGGTCCTTTGCCTTTGTTTTTAATGTGCAACCTGGATAATAACTGTATGTCATTGCTATTTCCTCGCTGTTTTTTAAAAGTTGTGATTGTGTCAGCCTAAATCTGTGTTATTAAACCATTTGTTCAGGATGAAATACCTCGTCAAATTTTTCCTCTGTAAGGAAGCCTAATTCAAGACAGGCGGCCTTAAGAGAAATGTTATCCTTAAATGCTTTTTTGGCGGTTTTAGCCGCATTTTCGTAACCGATGTATGGGTTAAGAGCGGTAACAAGCATAAGTGAATTGTGAAGATTTTTATACATCTTTTCCCTGTTTGCGGTAATGCCAACGGCACAGTTGTCGTTAAAGCTGATGATAGCCTCGCTTAAAAGTCTAACGGATTGAATAAAGTTGTAAATGATAACCGGCATAAATACATTAAGCTCAAAGTTACCCTGTGATGCCGCAAAGCCGATTGCGGCGTCGTTACCCATAACCTGAACTGCAACCATTGTTACAGCCTCGCACTGTGTTGGGTTAACCTTACCCGGCATAATTGATGAACCCGGCTCGTTTTCGGGAATTTTGATTTCTCCAAGGCCAAGTCTCGGTCCTGAAGCAAGCCAGCGAACATCGTTTGCTATTTTCATCATATCGGCGGCTAAAGCCTTTAATGCACCGTGAGCGAAAACGATTTCGTCCTTTGATGTAAGAGCGTGGAACTTGTTAGGGGCTGTAATAAATTTCTTGCCTGTAATCTGTGACACGGCCTTTGCAACCTCGGTATCAAAGCCCACGGGTGTGTTGAGACCTGTGCCTACTGCGGTACCGCCAAGTGCAAGCTCCTTAAGCTCGGGCAGTGCAATTTCAAGAAGTCTGACATCCTTTTCAAGTGATGACCTCCAGCCGCTGATTTCCTGTGAAAAGGTAATAGGTGTTGCATCCTGAAGATGAGTTCTGCCGCTTTTAACAACACCCTCGTTTTCAGTCTCCAGTCTTTTAAAGGTTTCGATTAGCTTTTTAACTGCAGGGATTACCTTGTCCTCAATACCAAGCACAGCCGCAATGCTCATAGCAGTCGGGAATGTATCGTTTGATGACTGGCTCATATTAATATCATCGTTTGGATGAAGAAGTGTTTTGTCTGCAATTTCGTTTCCGCGGTTTGCAATAACCTCGTTAGCGTTCATATTTGATTGTGTGCCTGAGCCTGTTTGCCATACAACAAGCGGAAAATGGTCGTTAAGCTCGCCGCTCATAACCTCGTCGCAGGCCTGTGAAATAGCCTTCAACTTTTCATCTGTCATTTTTTGTGGCTTAAGCTTGTTGTTTGCAATGGCTGCCGCCTTTTTAAGTACACCGAATGCGTGTGTAATTTCACGGGGCATTACCTCAATGCCAACACCGATTTTAAAGTTTTCGTGGCTGCGCTGGGTTTGTGCTGCCCAATATCTGTCTGCCGGCACCTTTACCTCGCCCATAGAATCGTGTTCAATACGATAAACCATAATATTACCTCCATAACAATTCTATTTATATTTTACCGTCACTTATTATAGTATAATTTTAAAAGTATTCAAGACCTTTTGTTAAAAAAATAACGATGTTCTGTCAACTTTGGATGTTTCAACAAAATTAAACAAAAAAACCGTTAAAAATATAACAAAATAACAACACATAAAAAATCCTATGAAGCTAAACTCCACAGGATTTTTGTTTTAAACCTAAATTTTTGATTTATTTATTGAATTCTTATGTAAACTGACATCTCGTTTTCACCGCGATTACCCCATTTATAGTAAGGAATAAATGTGATTTTTACGGGATTTTTAATAGGCTGATAATATGTAGAATAAAGCTGCCGGTCTTCCTTTTCACGGTATCCGTTAACAACTATGTTTTCGCCGTTAACCTTAAAATCAGGGCTATCGTCAATGCTGAGCATTTGCAGATTTTTACCGTTGTCAACCTCTTCAACACAGTACACAAGGGGGCCTCTCATAACAGCCGCCCTGCCCACATTTGCTCTAACCCTGTTGGAGCATCTTACAAGCCTTGGCTTTAGTTCAAATTCGGCAATTATTTCCATATCCTTATCCACATTAATGTAGGCATAGCCGTCGATAATTTCAGCCGGCACGGAAATGCTGTGTTTATCTGCCCAGCCGGGAATTCTTAAAGCAAGCCTTGTGCTTGATTTTGGACTAATGTTTATTTTAACCCTGCCATCGGTAACATAATTGGAGCGAATGCTGATTTGTGCATTTTCAGCTTTAATGTCGGCGCCGATGTACTGGTGAATATAGATGCAATCATCGTTTTCGGTAAAGCAATATTCGCCAAGGGAGGATATCAGCCTTGCAAGATTAGGCGGACAGCAGGCACAGCTAAACCATTTTTGACGAACAGGCTTAATGTGCCTTTTCCTCGAATCCTTATGGCTTGCCTCGGGCAAAACCTCCAGCGGATTTACATAGAAAAAGCTTTTCCCGTCCTGAGCCATTCCTGACAGAACGGTGTTGTATAACGCTCTTTCAACGGTGTCGGCATATTGGGAATTTGGCTGAATTTCCAGCATACGCCGAGCAAAAAATATCAGCCCTATTGAAGCACAGGTTTCACTGTATGCAAGGTCGTTGGGCAGGTCATAATTGAAGGAAAATGACTCACCATCAACATTTGCGCCTATTCCGCCGGTAATATACATTTTCTTATTGATTATGTTGTCCATCAAGTCAACGCAGGCGGAATACAAGCCACTGTCGTTGCAACGCTTTGCCACATCTGCCATACCGCTGTAAAGATATACCCCTCGAACAGCGTGCCCCACTGCCTCTTTTTGCAGCCTTGGCTGAATATGAGCCTGGTTGTAATGGTAGTTGTCGTTAACTGTTTTTTTACCCAAAACAATGTCGTAATAATACGGCTTTTTTCCTCTCTCATCAATAAAGAATTCGGCCATATCAAGATATTTTTTATTATTTGTCAGGTCGTAAAGCTTAACCAATGCCATTTCGGCAATTTCATGTCCCGGATAACCTTTTATTTTGTCTTTTCCAAAGGTATCGCAAATTAAATCGGCAAATTTAATGGCGACATTAAGTAATTTGTCATCACCTGTGGCGTTATAAAAGCTGATTGCACCTTCGGTTAAATGCCCGAAGCAGTAAAGCTCGTGAAAATCCTTTAGATTGCTGAAAATCTCGTTTGGATTGTTAATAATGTAAAGGGTGTCAAGATAACCGTTGTCAAGCTGAGCCTTACAAATTATATCAATACATTCCTTGGCTTTTTTCTCTAAACCCTCATCGGGATAATTTAACAGGGAATAGCCAACTGCCTCTATCCATTTATAGACATCGCTGTCCTGAAACACCCAACCGTGAAAGGCGTTTTCGTTTGAATTATTTAAGTCATAGCACCATTTGTCAACAGGGTAAGTAGGCACGGCTTCGCCGTTCCTGATTTGCTTTGCAATTTTATCTGCTTTAATAAAATTTTCAATGCAATAGCTTTTGTCAGCGCCCTCTATCATATCGTTAAGGGCTTTGTATTGGTAGGGAATAACCTCTTTTCTGACCAGCTCAAGCTTACTTGACCAAAAATCATCTTTTATTGATATTTTATTTAAAGCAATATGCTTGGAAAATTTATAATTGTCCATTTTTACAGGTCAGCCTTTCAAAATTAGGTTGTTGGGTTTAGAGCTTTGAGCCAATGGAGCCCATAAGATTTTCAAGCAGGTTTTTATCCTCCGGGGAAATGCGAATATTGGTTCGCATTTTAGAGCCGTCAGCCTTTGTCAGGCTTATTTCCATAACATCGCCGGCTTCTGTCTTTTTAATAGCGTCTCTAAAAAACAGCTGTAGCTTTGGGTGGCGGGAGTTAAAAGCCTCTAATTCACTTTTTATTTGCATTAAAAACATAGGATTCATAATTATCACCGTTTGTATTTTAGCACAAAAGCTTTATTTGGTAAACAGTTACATTGCACAATTAATATTTTGGTAAAACAAAAACTCCAAGGCTAAGCGGAGGTGCCGTAACGAAGGTTTTGAAATTTAGTAAAAACAATCGTTACGGCATTTTGCATTTTACAACAATAAAAATTTGGATAGTTTTAATATTGGAGGAAAATGCAATGAAATCATTATATGAAGAGTTAAATGGATGTTATGTTAGTGTTGGGAATATTCAAATTCCTACACTTATATCAACTGACACAAATTATGAAATAGGCTTTTGGGGACAAAGGCATAGGGAGTATCTGAAAGAAAGCCATAAAGTTATATATTACAATCTGTTGACAAAAGGTAAACTAAATTCATATCTGCACAAGATTGATATCAGTGCAAAAGAACAATATGATTTACTTATCAAGCAACTTGCTGAAAGTCAAGGTGTTACAGAACAGCTTAAAGCAGTAAACCAAATGTTATGGGTGCAGAAAATGAATAACATTGCCAATCAGGCAAAAGAAATAATATATGATAGAATAGTATATAAATAGTAAATAAAACGGTGGGTTATTTTCCACCGTTTTATTTATTCTGGAAATTTTTTGTTACTTTTTATCAAAATTATAAATATATATTATGATGATGGAAATATATAGAATAAACAGTTTTGTATGATTTTCGTGCATTTTTGCAAATCCTGTTGACAAAATTGAAATTCTATGATATGTGGAAATCAAGTGCAATTAATATTAATTTTGTAAAAAGGGGTGATAAACACTTATAAGAAAACAAATAATAAAATCTTTATTTGAAGGGAGAACGAAAAATGAAAAAATTTAAAAATCTATTATCAATATTTATGTCGTTTGTTTTGTTGGTACAAATTATTGCTTTACCATCTGCATATGGAATAGCATCTGATACAACAACTACAGACAGCGATAATGAAAAATCTTATGAGTCTATGTTAAATGCCATAGTGGGTGAAAATGATATGTACCCAAATGAAGACGGAATTTGGATTAATGAGTTTTCGCAGGAATATTTTTTATCAATTCTTACTAATTTAAGTGACCAAAGCTATACTGTTAATCAGGACGGCTATTTAACACAGAATGTAGTTAATGAGGATACTTTTAATACATATGATGAAAAATTGAAAGAACTTATTGACGGAAACAAAACAATAATTGTTTCTATTTCAGAAACTTATGATGCTTATAATGAAGAATTAGATGAATCCTATTCTATTATGCTTGAAGATGATGAATTTACACTTTTGTTTGAAAAAGATAATGATTGCAGCATAACCGTTCTCAACTATTATCATTATGCAGAACACCAGGACAAATTTGTCTATGAGGATGAAGATGAATTTGATGAAGAGTATTTCTATTCGGATTCAGAATTAATGAATAAGTTTTTAGAGGTGTTTTATCAGGATGTGGATTTCGTTGGATTAACGGCTGATGAACAAACACAAAAAGAACTTGATGAATTATTAATTGATGATAATGAAGTTCAATATAAAACACCTGAAACAGAAGTTGTTTCAAGAGCTCGATCTTATTCAAGTATTTCAGAATTTGATGCAGCTATGTATGGTATCGAAAGTAACAGCGCAATGGCCCTTAGTCTTGATGAAGAGGATAATTATTCTAATAGCGGTATTCTTGTTGATTCTGATTCTCAGGATATTATACTTAATTATCTCAATACACATTGTATCTATACATACAGTATTGATAAAAATGGTTATCTTATATGTGATAATGTTGAAAAGGATAATCCAAATTTAGATTGTCAGGGTGAGACTGAAATCGACAAAGAAATTGCTTTTGTTATTGAAAGTGGTTTGAACATTATAATTAATGTTTCCGATTCATATTATACAAACGAAAATGGTATATTAGAGAAAGTATATTTTTCAAGTGATGAATACACAAAATCATTTTTAAGCGATGAAGAAAATGCTGAAATTTTGTACCTCAATATTGCATATTTTAATTTGGATATGGGATATAATCCTGCAACATCCGATAGATTCGTAAAAAATCTTTTTCCTGATGAATTTGTTCCACATACATATTCTACAACCAAACTTTACGGTGAAACAGGTAAAATGAATACCGCAAGAACTGTTTATTTTGGACCTTCTTCTAGTGATTATGCAACTGTAGGAAGTGTTGATAATGGCGAGGATATTGTAGTAATGGGCAAAAATGCAGGATGGTATTTTATTGCTTATATTGTGGGATCAACATCAACATTCAAATCCGGGTATGTTCCGGTTTCTACTGTTTCTAGCGTTTCAGGAACCATTGATGAATCTGATTTTACCGGAGGCCACAACTATTCTGACTCAGAATTGACTGTAAAGAGCTGTTATTTATTTGACAATGCAATAAATAGTGGTACAATATATTCTGGTGAAGGTTTTACTGAATTACAAAGATATTATGAAGATGGTAAGTATATTTCACTTGTTGAATTCAGTACACCAAGCGGAACAAAAAGAGGTTTTGTAAACAGCTCAAGTATGCATATAAGTACGGTTAATAATAGCACGGTTGCTCGGGTTATTGCTGACAGTTCACCTGCTTATGCCGGTACTGATAGTAGCTATGTTAAATTAGGTGGTGTCTATAAAAATGAATTTGTTGCCGTATTGGCAGTAAGCAATGGATATGCTTTTGTCGAGTATAATACTACAAGTGGTAGAAAACGAGGTTATGTAAGATATTCTGATTTGAGTAATTACTGTGTTCGCTCATATAGTAAAAACCTAACTCATCAATCATTAAAGAAAGCAACAAAGGAACTAACTGTTTATGGCGGTCCGAATTCCGATTATGCATCAATAGGAACTATATTTAATCAGGAAGTAGTTTCTTTTATAGACACTGAAAGAAACTATAGTTATATTGAATATACTACTTCTAACGGTGCAAAGAGAGGATATGTTCAAACTGCATCGCTTACAGCTGCTTCCTTACCAACAATTCCAAGTATACCAACATATACTAATTTTACATCAGGCACATATGGTAAGAGTGGATTAGGTAAAGATTTAAAATGGTACAAGATTGGTTCGGGTTCTAATGTTGTATTTGCAGTATTTGAGCAGCATGGCTGGGAAGATGCATGGGCTGCAGATGGAATAGAACTTGTAAATATTGCAAAAACTATGATGAGTAAGCTATCAGCAATGAATCAAAGCACTTTTAACGATTGGACAATTTATGTAATACCTTATGCTAATCCCGACGGAATTACAGATGGTTATACGAATAACGGTCCTGGCAGATGTACTGTATCAAAAAAAGTTGATATGAACAGATGTTGGCCCGGTAACTTTTCTCCAAGTTATACAAGCAGAAATTATACGGGAGATACGTCTCTTGGTGCACCTGAAGCCTTATCTTTAGCTGAATTCATTAGTGATGAGATTAAAAAAGTTGGATCAGGTAACACGACTGTTCTAGATATACATGGTTGGTTGAATAAAACATATGGAAATTCTCAAGTTGGTTCATATTTTGCTCAGCAATTTGGCTTTGGACATAGTAATTCACATGGTAACGGCTATCTTGAAACATGGGCTTATTTAAATGGTTCTAAATCTTGTTTGATTGAATTTCCTATGCCAAGCAATTCAGCAAGTATTACTTCAAATGATTTTGCAGGAAAGTTAACTAATGGATTAGTTAATTATATAAAAAATTCATCAGGTTCCATTGATGATTTTCCTGAAGGCGGAACACTTGTTAATGATTTGTGTCAAATTAAAACTACAAGTTCGGTCAATGTTAGAAGCGGACCGGGAACATCTTATAGTATTGTTACATCCTTGACAAATGGTACAAAAGTTACTAGAATAAAAAAAGCGGTAGCAACTGCTAATGGGTATACATGGGATAAAATTTCTCTTAGTGATGGTACTGTTGGATATATTGCAACAAATTATTTAAGTGTTATTAATGATGACTATGGATATATATATAGCCGTTCTTATGATGAAATTGCAGCAGTAAAAGCATATTTGAAATATGAAACCGCTTTATATGATGATAAAGCAGTTAATAAACAATATAATTGGGAATTAACAGGTGCGGTTGAAGAATATCAAAAGGCATATAGTCTGTCAGTTAAGGATGGATATTTGAATGATGAAACTTTGAAAAAAATGGGATTTTCTATTAATACAAATGGAAAAATAGTAAATAATACATATTATCAAAAATACTTAATTTTTGCTAAACAATATATGCATGGACCATATATAGATGATGCCAAAGATGATAATGGTAATCCAGACCCCAATTATTATTATTTTAATCTTTTAGTTCCAAAATTTGACGCTGATTATGAGGATATCAAAACTAGAGGAAATAATTCTAGAAAAGAAATGAAAGATGATGAATATCAAGAAAAAGAAACAAAATTGGTGGAAACGCGTAACAAGGTTAAACAAGCTTCTTCTATGTATTCTTCTGTTATGAAGAATGGTTCGTTAGCTTTAGGGCGATTTGTAGACGAGAACAATTTTGGAAAGCCATTGAAATTTAATGATGTTAGTGGTGTATTTAAAGCAAGTAATAATCTTAATTCTCTATATCAAAGAACCATTACTAGAAATATGCGTGCTGCTGAACATCTTACTGAATATGTCGATTCTGCAAGGTTTTCAATGGAAACATATGTTGGTGTAGATATGGGGCTTAATATATCCGCAAATACAATAAATTCATTGGATTGGTTTTTAGCAATGAACGGATTTGTTTTCGGTTCCCATGGAAATGTTTCAAAAAATAATAATGTATATACGATGAATTTAACAATTGATGTTAGAGATTATTATGATTGGGCTAAAGATGAATCTGAAGAACCTATGACTTTTCCATTGTTTATTGATTTTGAGACAGGTCCTAATGGAACATATACTGTTCTTGAAAGTGTTAATGAAATAGAGATGAATGATCTCCATAGATCTGGATTAGGTGAGAATTTTGAATCAAGTGGAAGTATTTCGTTGAGTTTTTCATGGGAAAAAGGTCAAACATATGACAATATTAAGGGGCAATTATAATGAAATTTAAAAATATAGTTTTTATTGTTATTACTGTTTGTTTTACATTGTTTTGTTTTTGTGCTTGTTCAAATAGTAGTGGAGTAGCAAATTCTTCTAACACATCAACAGATATATCATCAAGTTATTCTTTCAAAGAGCAAATGGATGTTGCCATGCAAAATGCTAATGATGCTACAGTTTTAGCTAGTGTAAATGATATAAAAATAACGCAAACTAATAAGGATGTATATTTGATTAGTGATGAAAATTATACAACTGAGGAAATTGTAAAATTTGTAGTAATAGAGGATTATGCTAAAAAACACAATTTAAAAATAAATCCAAATGCACAAAGCAGAATTGATAGTATGCGTCATTCAATGGAAGAAGATGAAACTCTAACAAACGAATATTGCTTGAAAACATATGGAATCAGCAAAGAAGAAGTTATTGAGTATATGATTAATAGAAGTAATCAAATCTGGCTTAATGATGCTTTTTCGGATATGATTATTGATCAAGTCTCATCTGGTGAATGTCCTAACATATATCCATGTCTACAAGAAGCATATGATAAGTTTGAAAAAGATAAATTAAGTAAAGGTTCAAATGCTTGGGATGAAATAGAGCAGGCGTATTATGAAATGATTGCGAAAGATTATGATATAATAATTTATTAAATTACTATAATTTTAAGAAGTTCGGCGGTTTATACTGTCGAACTTCTTTGCATTCTTAATATATCTGAGTAATTCAATTTCACGAAATAAAATTCGCTTTTTTCCAACAATCAACAACAATATCATTTAAAGATTAATAACTTTGCCCTGTTTCTTTACTTTTTTAATATTGTTATTGATGTCAATAGAGAAAGAGATACCATTCGTTTTATTAGATAAAATGAGTGGTATTTTTCTTTTTAAACTGATACAAATTTAAATCAAAAATATTTTTCTTGATTTCATTGACAGAAATAAAAGTATCTGCTAATATTTAGATATAAAATTAAATATGTGTTTATGTTTTTAGTGATGTAAAAAGCATCACAACCTACCCTACTATTTAATGAAAATGGTTTGGATAGGATATAAATTTTAAGACTATTTTAAGTCGTTTACATAGTGAGTAAACACGCTATGCAGGCGGAGCTGAAAGGCTCTGCTTGTTTGTGCTACTCACTTATGTAAACGGCTTTTTCTTTTTGTCTTTTGATAGAAAATGACAAACTTTTCTATCATTCGGTTTTACAATAATTCTGTTGATTAAAGCATTCTTTTGTAAAACTATCTTGCCCTCTGCAAGAGCCCACTGACATCTTTGCAGGCGTAAGACTGAAAGTGTCATAGTGGGTTAGATACTTTGGTAAAGATAATCGTGTCATAAGAACCTGCCTACGGCAGAACCTTGGCGGCGTGGCTTCGCCACTGGCTAATGTGGGTTACACACTTTGCAAAAGTGTGTAACGGAAATTGTATTGATTAAAAAATGATTGGAGATGATAAAATAGCAAAACAGAATTATTCGGTTGCAAGAGTTGTAACTCATAACAGAGATGATATCGGTAAATTTGAACGGCATATTGAACGCAAAAATGTTAACTATGCAAATATGAATGTTGACCTTTCTCAATCTCATAGAAACATACAGTTTAAAAAATGTGATTGTACCTATAACGATAAATTGAATGAGATGGTAGAAAGCAAACAAGTATCCCTGCGTGGACTGAAAGCAGATGCAAAGATCTATGACGAAATGATATTTGATGTCAATACAGAATATTTTGAATCACACGGTGGATATGAATTTGCAAAGAAGTTCTATGAGCAGGCTTTTCACTTTGCCGAAAAAGAAATGGGCAGTGAATATATCTTATCCGCTGTTATGCACGCAGATGAAATTAATCTCGCAGCAAGTGATAAATACGGCTATCCTGTTTATCATTATCATTTGCATGTAGTCGCACTGCCTGTTGTTCAGAAAGAAATCAAATGGTCAAAGCGTTGTAAGGATAAAGCATTGGTCGGAATCGTTAAAGAGGTTGTCAATCAGGTCAGCCATTCAAAGAAATGGAAATCCGAACCGATGGTTGATGAAAACGGCAAAACTGTTCTTGTTCCCTCATACAGTTTGTTGCAGGATAAGTTTTTTGAATATATGCAGAATGCAGGTTTTGATGATTTTGTAAGAGGTGAAAAAGGCAGCACAAGAGAAAATCTTTCTGTATTGCAATATCAAATCAGCAAGGATGAGGAAAGACTGAAAGATATTCAAAAAAAGATAGAAATAGTTGAGCCTGCTCAGATTGAATACAAAAAGATTGATGAAATCGGAAAGCGAACTTTTACAGGTAAAGTGCAAATGTCAAATGATGATTATGACACACTAACAACTCTTGCAAAAGAAGCAATTACAAGCAGAGCCGATATTCAGTATTACAAAACTTTAATATATGGTATGCAAAGACAGATTGATGATTTGCAATATAAATTTGATAAATTGAGAAAAATATGCAGACCTTATGTTGAGGCAATAAGGATTGCACCTGAAAAGGTGAAAAAGTTTATTGATGATACTTTAGTCAAGGCAAGAGAAAAAGCAAAAGCAGAAAAAGTCAAGGAGGAAATACCTTACCCTCCGATAAGGAGAAAGCCGAAATATAAATCAAAGGAGGATTTTGAGAGATGACAAATCGAGAACAAGAAGTTCAAGAAATCATATCCAAAGCAAATGAGAATTGGAGTGAAATTGAAAAGAGAATTTTAAGCAGACCAAAACTTATTGAAACCAATCGGCAAAGTAAATCTTTAACCCGTATTCCTGATGATGTTGATTTTGAAATGAAAGACGGAAATACAACATATGAAGTTATCAGTTATTTCAATTCAGATGGTGATGAATATTTTCTCAATCAAATCATCAGAAAATTAGGATATAAATAATGTCAAAATTACAATTTAAAGCGTTGAAGTATACTGAAAACTATGATACAATGTATTTGTAAATGCAAATGCTGTATCGGTTGTCGGAAAGGAGTAAAATAATTGCAAAGACAATTACAGCAGGAAAATAAAATAACAGCTCTCTACTGCCGTTTAAGTCAGGATGACGGACGGGAGGGAGAGAGTAACAGTATAGTCAATCAGAAAGCATTGCTAACTGAATACGCAAGAAAAAATCATTTTAAGAATATCAGATACTTTGTTGATGACGGATATACAGGAACAAACTTTGACAGACCTTCATTCAGAGAAATGGAAAGCCTTATTGAAAATGGCGATGTCGGAATAATCGTTGTTAAAGATATGAGCCGTTTAGGTCGTAACTATCTTCAAGTAGGTATGTATACAGATGTTGTATTCCCAGACAACGATGTTCGCTTTATTGCAATTAATGATAATGTTGATTCATCCGTTCAAACAGAATTTGATATGACGCCTATCCGTAACTTTTGCAATGAGCTTTATGCAAGAGATACGGCAAAGAAAATCAAATCAAGTTTTAAGTTGAAAGGTGAGCGAGGTGAGCATTTAGCTTCTATTCCGCCATTTGGATATATAAAAGATAAAGATGATAAATCTAAATGGATAATAGATGAAGATGCAGCTGAAACAGTAAGATATATCTTTCAGCTTTGTGTCAGTGGACTTGGTCCTACACAAATAGCAAAGAAATTGCAAGCAGAAAAGATACTAACTCCAACAGCTTATTGGAATCAACAGGAAGGTTTAGATTTACCCTTGAATCCATATAAATGGGTAAATGAAACTATTTCAAGAATTCTTGAAAAGGTTGATTATACAGGCTGTACGGAAAACTTTAAAACAACATCAAAGAATTATCGTACTAAAAAACGGATAGAAAATCCAAAAGAAAAGAGATTGGTATTTGAGGATACACAGCCTGCAATCATTGACAAACCTATTTTTGATACTGTTCAGGAAATCAGAAAGCATAAGCGAAGGAAAACTGCAACAGGCAAATTAAGTTTGTTTTCGGGTAAAGTATTTTGTGCAGATTGCAATTCTAAATTATACTACTGCACAGCAAATGATTTTGATGAAAGCAAAGATTTCTTTACCTGTGCGAATTACAGGAGTAATACAGGCACTTGCTCTGCCCATTATATCCGTAATGTAACGCTTTACAAATTAGTTTTTCAGCACATAAAGAATGTATTAACCTACATTCAGCAGTTTGAGCATACCTTTGTTAAAAAGGAAATTGAAAAGGCTAATGAGGAGCATTACAAACAAGTCAGAAAAGCAAAGAAAGATATTGTAAATCTGCAAACAAGAAACAACAATCTTGATACACTTTTTAAAAGGCTTTATGAGGATATGGTTAGTGGCAGAATATCAAATGAACGCTTTGATTTGTTATCTGCTGATTATGAGAATGAGCAAAAGCAAATCAAAGAAGAAATAACTAATCTTCAAAATCTTATTGACAAAGGTGAACAGGAAAGATATGACCTTAATCAATTTTTGAAGAATGTGAGAAAGTATACCGATCCTGAAACCTTAACACCAGAAATGATAAATGAATTGATTGACAAAATTATAGTCCACGCTCCTGACAAAAGCAGTGGACACAGAAAACAAAAGATTGAAATTTACTACAAAGCTGTTGGTATTATCAATATTGCAACAGATGAAGAACTGATTGCTGAGGACGGCAGAAAAGACCGCTGGCATAAACAATCGGCTTAAACACAACAAAAGACGGCACAGTCGTTAAACTGTACCGTCTCTTACATAAAACTTCGTTATCGCACCTACGCATAACCCTTGGAGCTTTATGTTTGAATATGTAATTATTCGCCCTTCATTTCAAGGAGCTTAACCTTGCCCTCGTATGAGGCAACAGAAACCTTGATTGAATCTGTAATAGCGGCAACGATATCGTCGTCGGTTGCACCAAGCTCTCTTGCATACTTGTCGCTGAAGAAGATATCAATATCCATAATATCAGGAAGATTGAATGGATCCATACCTGAATCAATCTTTCTCTTCTTGTAGTCATTGTTAACCTTAATCATACCCATTTTCATTACGATGGGAGGAACGCCGATAATCTTTCTGTCATCACCCATTCCGCGAGCTGCATAAACAATCTTAAGGAATTTATCCCACTTGTAGTTATACATACCGATTGGGAAAGCCTCAAAGCCGGGTACCTCTCTTTCAGCGGCACCGCAGATAACCTCACCAACCTGACGGCAGGTAAGCATTGCTGTGCCTCCCTTTGGATACATTGTGAAGCCCCAGTTATCCATCATCTTGATTTGCTCAATAAGAATGGTCCAAACAGGCTTTCTGCCCGGCTGTGTACCGAAAATGTACGGAAGCTCAAGAACCTTTACGCTGAAGTTCTCGTCGCACATACCGCGGCAAACCTCTTCCTGCTGAAGTCTTGCGGCGAAATACTTATTCTTCTTTTGGAAGCCCTTTTCAGGATAAGCCTTTGAGAGCCAAGAAAAGTATGAACCGAGAACAACGGCGTTTTTAAGGCCTGCTTTTTTACACATAGGAAGCATTCTCTTAAGAGGAGCGATGTTGAATTTATAGTAGTAATCCTCAACAGGTGCTGGGAACTCAACTCTCTCGTCAACGCCTGCAGCAAAGATGAAAACATCTTGACCCTTGAGCATTTCTTCAATTTCTTCATCGGATCTCTTGTTGATATCGCCAAAAATAATTTCCATTTCCTCAGGAATAGGAGCTCCCTCCGGAAGTGGAGGCAATGCAACAGTTGTAACCTTGTGGCCGTGAGCGATAAGCTGCTTTGCAGCCTCGCAGCCTAAAAGGCCTGTGCCACCAATCATAAATACATTCATTTTAGTCCCTCCATGAATATTTTTTATTAGCGATACTATTATAATATATCTGTATACAAAATGCAAACAAAATATGCAAATTTTGACTATACTGCCTGTTTTTCACCGTTTTTTTTGTCGCGTATATCCTTTGCAAAGGCACTTGCTCTAAAGGCACCTGCAACAATGGATAAATTATTAAATATCGGAACGCTGTCGTTAAAGGCCGTAATATCGGAAAAATCTTTGATTTCTTCTTCAATGCTTTCGGTGGTTAGAATGGTTATTTTTGCTCCCATTGCCTTTGCTCTGCGCAGGCTTCTCATTATGTGAGGCAGCATTTCCTTATTACCGATAACCCCAAAAACTGTTTTACCGTCCAGACTTAAGCCGTTGTCAATCAGTCGGCTTGGATATTCGGAAATGGCGTTAACACTATTTATTTGTTTAATCTTTCTGCCGATTTCAAGGGCCGCACCATAGTCGGCACCCAAGCCCGTTATATACATTTCGTCTGCATTTGCAATTTTATCGGCTAAACTTGTCAGAGCAGGTATCTGCTTTATTGCCGATGATATTTTTCCCGCCAAAAGCTCAGCTATTTTTACCGTTAGCGATAACTGTAAATCATCTACAATACCAAGCCGGGAGCCAATCTCAAGTGCAAGATAGGTAATGCTTAAATACTGAGAAATATATGCCCTGATTGATATGCCGGAGGTGTTAAAATCACAGCTTGGACAAAGTGTGATTGAACCGGATAAGGCAAGCGACGAATAAGGCGCTGAGGTTATGGCAATAACCTTGGCACCATATCCCATTGAACGCTTTACACAGGCTATGGTGTCCGTGTCCTCTCCTCTGTGAGAAAGAGCTATAACTAACACCGATTTGTCAAGCACGCAACCCGAATATCTCAATTCGCCTGCCGGTATAGCCACAGTGGGAATATCGCAAAGCATTTCAATATTATAGGCTCCGCCCACTGCGGCACTGTATGCGTCGCAATCACCGGTTATAACTATCCGGCTTATTCTTTCAAGTCCCCGTTTGTTCAGCTTTACTGTGCCGATTTTTAAATTTGATTTGGGCAGATACTGTCGGTTGATTTCTTTTACGGCAAGGGGACAGTAATAAGCCTCGTCGTTAAGATTGTATTCGTTGGTATAAAAAATGTGCTCCGGTGTGGGCAAGGGATTTTTCTTTATTTTTCTAAGCTTTGAGTCAAAAAGAATGGCTCGTGATTTTGTTATTTTTGCCATTTCGCCAAGCTCAAGAGTAATGAATTTGTCGCAAAAGGGGGAAAGTGCATTAACCTCGCTTGATATATAGCAGCCTCCCTCACCGTAGCCGATAAAAAGCGGATTAACGCCGCAGAGGGCATATATTGACTCATCGTGACAATTCATAAAAGCAATTCCGGGAGCGCCCTTGATTAAACCCTGAAGCTTTTGCAGCATTTCTATTTTATCACCCATGTCCGTTACGCATAGCATTGCTAAAAGCAGTTCTTCATCTGTACTGATAGGAAAGGGCGTTGAGCTCCAACGCTTAAGCTCGTCAAAATTGTCAATACAGCCGTCCATGGCCACGCAGTATATATTGTTTGACACAGGAAGCTCTGTATTGTCAATATCGCCCCTTGCCTTTAAGCGGCATTGGGCAAGCCCCATTGTACTGACATTTTCCTGTGAATCAGGTGACCTTAAGGCATAAAATCCTTCGGCTCCCTTAAGGATAATTCCCTGCAACTCGTTTCCGCGATGGCTTTGCATTTCTATGCCTTTAACAAGTGCGTTTTCGCAGGGATTAACCCCTACACAACCAAAAATTGCACCCATATTATCAGTTCCTTTCAAGCTTTGCTACTATAATGCTCATATCGTCAATTCGTTTTCCGTTTTCGTGTTCCAGTGCCGATTCTATTACAAAGTCTGCCGTCTGTTGGGGACTTAATCCCTGACAAAGGTGAAGAGTGCTTTGAATCCATAATTCACCAAGGTCGCAAATGCCGTCGCTAAGCAAAACCACAAGATTATCAAGGCTTAATATTGCTGTTCTCTTTGCAAACTCAATGCCTCTTAAAATTCCTGCGGCCATTGACGATAGCTCGCATTTTGTGATTTTTCCGTTTTTTATAATATAGCTGGCAGGCGCACCCGCCTTATAAATTTCGCATCTGCCGGTAAATAAATCAATGCTGGCGATATCAAGTGTTGCCAGGCTTTCGTCGTTGCTTTTTACCAAAAGCGCAGAATTTACAACCTTTAGCGCACTGTCAAAGCCGAAACCGGCATTAATAAGCTTGGAAAGCAGACCTGCTCCCATTGCGCCGTCAAGTGCGGCACGGGAGCCCTTTCCCATTCCGTCGCTTATAATTAGAATACTATGCCCTTTGTTGTCATTTAAAATTTTAACGGTATCACCGCACAGGCCGCCCTCGGCGCTATGCTGTGCAAATCCCACATTCAGCGAATAAACCGGCTTTTCGGTAAAGGAAAGCATTGCCTCGTTTTTAAATTGGGTTATTCTTCCGTTTTGAAAATATCTACTGCATATTTTTCCTATTTCACGGCATATTTCCGGACTTTCCAAATCGTTGCTCATGGAATCGGTTAAAATTTCAACCCTGATTCGATTGTATTTATCCTCAACCACGGAAATGCTTGAGGGATATATTTCATAATTTCCAAGCATCTGCCTGATTTTCGATGAAGCGTTGGTATCAAAGGACTCGGCCTCGTCAAATTCAAATGCCAAGTCTTCAAGCATATCCGCTATGGAGAAAAATTGGTCGGAGGCTACCTTCCTGATTTGATTTGTTTTTTCCAAAACTATTTCACGCCTTATATATTCCTCCTCGGTCATATTGCTTCGGTTGGCATCGTTTTCCTTTCTGGTAATATCTGTTATTTTTTCTCTTACCTGATCCACGCTGTCACTGATTGCCGCCATTGCCGACGACGCGAAACGAAGCTTAAGCACAAGGTTTTGACGCAATGAGCCGTCGGGAGGGGCATCTCTTCCCGTATCCCAAAATCGCTCAAGCCTGTCGCAAATAGGTGACGGTAACAGTATAAATACTACTGTGCCTAAAACACATTCAATAAAAAACGCTGTGGCAGGCTTTCCGCTGATTCCTGCACAGAAAAATCCCATGGAGCATAAAAAACTAATGCCTATTCCCAAGCTTGAAAGGGAAGAAAACAGTCCAGCCACCATTGCCGAAAATGCCAATGCACCTACCAAAAAAATGGAGCCGCTTGAGGATATGCTTAGGGCAAAGCCGATTGACAGGGCTAAAAGCAATCCCCATCTGTCCCCACCAAACCTAAGGGTTGTGAGAATAAGCAAAACCGACAGTGCACGAGCCGGTGAAAAAGCACCGATTTGCAATGCCGACAGATTGAGCAGAAGTATGGATAATGATATTACAATGCAGGTTAAATCTGAAATGGGCAAAGCCTTAAACCGTAATCGTTTTACATTGGAATTCAGTGCTCTGTAAAAGAAAAACGCACCGCCGCAGCATAAAATTGACTCAGCAATAATTAATACATAATCCTTTGCCTCAAAATCCAATCTAAAGCACAATACTATTCCCGTGGCTAAACACACTAAAAATGATAATGCCATTGAAAAGGCAGGACGATAGCTTAAATCAAAGGCAAAAGCCGCAAAGGCGCCCAAGCCTGCCATAACAGTAGCCGCAAGGTATCTTGCACCGTGAGCATCAACTCCGCAGACTATGTACCCAAGGCAGGCGCCAAGGGCGGAGAAAATAAAGTATCTCTTTTTTGACACCGCTGTTATTGATATTCCAAATGGATGCAAATTCTCCATAACTGCGCCTGTGCTTAATACAAACCCCAATACAAAATATCCAATGCATTTAAGGGGCTTTTCAATGTTATCGAAATTGATTTTTTTGCTATCTAACTTAATTTTTTCGATTATTTCCATTTATTTACACATCCGTTCAAATGGATTATATACAATTGATTTTGCAAAATATGTAGTATTTTAGTGTTAATATGATAATTACCATATTTAGCAGTATTCCTTTATTTTTCAATATGTGTTATAATCTCATTAGTGATGAAGGGTGGTGATTGCTTGAGCCAAAAATTATGGGTAAGATTTTGTTCATACCTATGCGTTATAGCCTTGCTATGCGGATTGATATTTTTATTGTCAAGGTCCGAGGAATCAAACCCTGTGGTATATGAACCGACACAGGCACCCTTAACAACTCAGCCTAAGCCTGATAATGAGGCTATACCTGAAACTGATCCGCTGAGCTTTGAAACAATAGAGCAGGCAGAGGATTATGTTAGAGAGTATGCCGGTGAAAAGGGCTATGACATAAACGATTATCCCGAAAAGCTTATTGAGCTTATGGTTAAGGATGAAACCTCCATACCCTTTGTGCTTGATTATCCTATGGAAATAACTAAGGAGCACAATTCTGCAATTAGCGACAGCGAGCTTGAGGACGGAGTTCCGCTGTTTTTGCAATGGGATGCTCGCTGGGGTTATCACAGCTTTAAAAACGGAGTTGTAGCCTTGGACGGCTGCGGTGCAACCTGCCTTTCAATGGCGGCGGTTTATTTAACAGGAGATACCGGTCTTTCACCGGATGTAATCGCAGACTACGCGGCAGAAAACGGATACTTTGTAGACGGCTCGGGCACAAGCTGGGATTTGTTTACAAAAGGAATTAATCACTATGGATTAAAATCAAAAAATGTTTCAAACAGTAATGATGCAATTATAAATGCCCTGTCAAAGGGAAATCCCATTATTGCTTCGGTAGGTGCAGGAGATTTTACTAAGAAAGGGCATTATATCGTTATTGTGGGATATGATGATGACGGCTTTATTGTTAACGATCCATACAGCTTGGTTAATTCGCAAAAGCGCTGGAGCTATGAGAGACTTGCTCCGCAAATTAAAACCATGTGGCAAATTTATAAATAAAAAAATGACCTCATTCATTGTTTGAATGAGGTCATTTTTTTGATATTAATTATTGGATTTTAAAGCCCTTTTGACTGCTCCACAAAACATAACTGAAAAACTCCTGATATGTTTTAAAGGTTTTGTGCAAAAAATCAGCCACGTAATGAAACGACAGTATTTTGTTGCTTTTATCTATCCATAATTCGTTTTGCCTTGCAAGCTCGTTCATATTGATATCTCCTTTTAGTTATTTGTATGGTTTATATACACTGCACCCATAGTGGGTGCAGTGTTAAACAGCAATTTAGGGGGGGAGAAGCGAAAATCGCGTAATTGCTGTTTATTTCATTAGTCATTTATGCTTTGTACTACTATTTCAGCCAGCCTTTTGTTAATTCTAACATATTCCTTGGCATCCTCTTCCCCAAGCTTTTCCAATAGTCCCGAAAAGAATTTAATCCCTTTTTTATTGTGTTCTATAACGGAATTAATGCCCTCCTGGGTTATTGTTACCAGAATTTGACGGCAATCCTTTGGGTCGGGTGTGCGGGTTATTTTTTTATCACTTTCCAGCTTGTTAAGCAACCTTGCTATTCTTGCCGTGCTTACATTCATGGCGTTGCTAAGCTCTCTGGGATAAGCGATGTTGTTGTGGCTGCACAAAAAATTTAACGCAAAGGCTTCGCCTTGTAATATTTTATTGATTTTTCTGTCTGTTTCAAGCCTTTGGGTGTTGAAGCATGCGTAAAACAACTCCTTAGCCATTTGCTCGTATTCCATAAGTTTCTCCTAACACTGTTACCTAACTTTGTTAGCAATTATATCACAATTCCCCAAAAAGTCAATAACCTAATGAAAAAAATTTTAATATTTTTTTGGGCAAAAAATAAAGAGCCGTCACAGGACGGCCTTTTAAAAATTTATTTTGTTGCGAGATAGTCTAAAATTGACTTTAAAACAACGTCGCTGTCAAGGCCGTGCACCTGGCAAGCTTCCTCAAGAGACTCGTTGATTGATGCCGGACATCCAACACAATGCATGCCTGACTCCATAAGTACAACCCCGATTCCTCTGTCAAATTCTAACATATCGCCCATGGTTGTTTGCTTTGTAATTTCCATAATTCAACCTCCGTTACACTAATCACTGACATTGTGTATAGTATCACAACGAATTTTTTATGTCAAGAATTTTTATAACATTGTTATATGCAAATAAATGGCAGTTATTCACAGATGAACAATATTGAAAAGGTCCGGTGTAATTTTTTCTTGATTGCTATGTTAAGGTGCATTATAATAATAGATACATAAATATTTTTAGGAGAAAATATGACCTGGCAGGATATTTTTAAGGATGAAGCTTTAAACGAACTTAATGACAATGCCGTTAAAGCCGTTATTGAAAAAATAAATCAGGGGGAAAATGTCTTTCCGCCTACTAAAGTTGAAAATGATAAAATTGCAGAAACGCAAATATACCGTGCTATGGATTTAACCCCATTTGAAAATTTAAGGGTTGTTATTTTAGGTCAGGACCCTTACCATGAGCATGGGCAGGCAAACGGACTTGCGTTTTCAGTACACGGTGGTGTGAAAATGCCGCCGTCACTGCGCAATATGTTTAAAGAATTGCAGGATGATTTGGGCGGTGAGCTTAGAACAGACACCGACTTATCCGATTGGGCAGAGCAGGGAGTATTGCTTTTAAATACGGCTCTCAGCGTAATTGAGGGCGAGGCGAACTCTATGGCAAAGGTATGGGAGCCTTTTACAGACAGGCTTATTCAGCTGATAGACCAAAACAAAATCCCCGTTATTTTTGTGCTTTGGGGAGGAAATGCCAAAAAAAAGGCAACGCTGATAAAAAACAACAAAAAATTTATTATTCAATCGGCGCACCCAAGTCCTCTTTCGGCCTATCGCGGATTTTTCGGCAGTAAGCCATACAGCAAAATTAATGCTATGCTGAAAGATTTGGGGCAAAATGAAATAAATTGGAATAATACTGATAGGTGATTATATGGATATAAAAGTTGGAACAAGACTGCATGGCTTTATTGCAGACAGAATTAGGGAGAATAACTCAATCGGCGGAACCCTTGTTGAAATGACTCATGAAAAAACCGGAGCTCGGCTTTGTTGGTTAAATAACGGCGAGGAAAACAAGCTGTTTTCTGTTGCTTTTAAAACAACACCTCAAAACAGTACCGGCGTTTTTCATATTTTAGAGCATTCCGTTTTATGCGGTTCTGAAAAATATCAGGTTAGGGAGCCCTTTGTTGAGCTACTGAAAAGCTCAATGAACACATTTTTAAACGCAATGACCTATCCGGATAAAACCCTTTATCCTGTTTCAAGCCGAAACGAAAGGGATTTTTTAAATCTTACAGAGGTTTATCTTGACGCCGTTTTTCAGCCGTTGCTTTTGGAAAAACCTGCTGTTTTTCATCAAGAGGGTTGGCATTACGAGCTGTCTGAGGACGGTAATTGTTATAACGGTGTAGTTTTCAACGAAATGAAGGGAGCAACCGCGGGAGTCGATGAAAGAATTGAATACGGAATGCTTGATTTAATGTTTCCCGATAATTGCTATCACTATAATTCAGGCGGCGACCCCGCTGTTATTCCCGATTTAAGCTACGATATGTTTGTTGATACCTATAAGCGATATTATCATCCGTCAAATTCCCGTTTTTTCCTTGACGGAGATATTCCCCTTGATACCACCCTTGAGCTTATTGATTTATATCTCAAAAATTACGATAAAATTGAGATTGATGCGGAGATTAAGCCCCAGTCACCTGTATCAAGACAGGGTGTCGTTTATTACGGTGTGGATAAGGAAAGGGAAAACACAGACGTTATTGCCTTTGGTAAAATTCTGTGTGATTACAGCGATGATGTTAAGGTTGCCGCGGCAAATGTTTTGTGCGATATTTTAGCCTCCTCCAACGAATCGCCCCTTAAAAAAGCCTTGCTTTCAAAGGGACTGTGCGAGGATTTGGATTTGTTTGTAAATACCGATATGTACCAGCCTTTTGTTATGCTTATTGTTCGTAACACCGACGGCCACAGGCTTGATGAGATTAAAAGCACCGTAAACGATGTTATATCGTCAATAGTATCTGCCGGTATTGATAAAAAGGAGCTGACAGCGTCTATTAATAAAACCGAATACCAGGCAAAGCAGCTGCCTGAGCCACAGGCAATTTATCGTGCTTCAAATGCGCTTGCATCTTGGCTTTATGACGGCGATCCCATGCTTTACCTTGATGCTGACTCAACCTACAAGTCAGTTAGAGATTTAATGAATTCCAATGGCTTTGAGGATATTTTGACACAGGTGTTCCTTGATAATTCAGGTTGGTCAACTCTTGTTGCAAAGCCTTCTACCTCGGTGGGAGCTGAGGAGGCTGCCGCTGAGGCCGACAGACTTAAAGCAGAGCTTGATGCAATGACCCGAGAGCAATTAAACAAGGTTAAGGCGGATAAACAGGCTCTTAACATTTGGCAGCAAACTCCTGACAGCAAGGAGGCCCTTGAAAGCCTTCCTGCTTTGGAGCTGTCCGAGGTTAATCCAATACCTGAGCTTATCGGCACTGAAAAAAGTGAAATTGACGGAGCTACCATGCTTTATCACAAGCTTTCCACAAACGGTGTTGTGCATTTTTCAATGTATTTTCCTTTAACAAAGCTCTCATTAGAGGAGCTTTCCCTGGCGTCATCACTTCAGGTGCTTTTGGGAGAATTGCCAACGGAAAATTACAGTGTATCGGCCCTTCAGCGTGAGGTGAAAACCTATATAGGTCAGCTTGATTTTTCCCTTTCTTCATACAGCAGTGACGAGGATAATACAAAATGTATGCCCTGCCTTGTGGTTAGAGCCAGCGCACTGACAGAAAACCTTGATAAGGCCCGGGAATTGGTTATCGAGATAATTAACAAAACCAAGTTTGACGATAAATCAAGAATTAATGAAATTATTAAACAGTATGACGAAGAGGGCAGACGAACTGCTATCGGTAACGGCCATGCTTTGGGTATGCTTTGCGTTCGTGCAGGATATTCGGCACAGGGCGCAGTAAGCGAAGCACTTTCCGGTTACAGCAATATTCACGCAATTCATCAGCTTGCAAATGACTTTGATAATGGCTATGCACAGCTTATGGCGGCAATAAAAAAAGCCATGAGCTTTGTAGGCAGGCAGGGTGCGATTATCAGCTTTACAAATGACAGTTATGTTGATGCAAAACCGTTTGTTTCAATGCTTTGTGAGGGCTCGGCTTCGCCGAAAACGGCAGAATACAAATCAAATCTGCCCCATAAAATGGGTATAAAAATTCCGTCCCAGGTATCCTATGCCGTTAAGGGCTACGATCTTAAAAACAGCTCCTTACCCAATGACGGCGGCATGAAGGTTGCGGCCAAGATTTTAACCTATTCATATTTGTGGAATAAAATCAGAGTTCAGGGCGGAGCCTACGGAACAGGCCTGTCGGTGGACAGAAACGGGGGATATATTTTATATTCATATCGCGATCCGTCACCGTCGGCATCCCTTAACGCCTATAATGACTCCGGCAAATATTTAGAGGAATTTGTCGGCGACGATACGGAAAGCCTTGATAATTTCATTATATCAACCCTTGCGGCTAATGATCCCCTTGTATCTCCAAGGCAAAAGGGCGCTATGGCAGATGATTTTTATCTCAGCGGTTGGACAGACGAAAAGCGAATTTTAAACAGAAAGCAAATGCTTTCCACCACAAGGGACAGCCTTAAGACTTGGTGCAAGGCACTGGAGGATATGGCAAAGCACGGTGCAATTTGTGTTGTGGGCAACGAGGACGCACTGAAAACCTGCGGAGATATTGAAATTTTTGAACTGTAAAAGGATATTTATATTATGGAATTGGTAAACGGAAGGCCGGAAAATACGGCGGACAGATTGGAGCGCGAAATTAGGGTTTATAACCTGTTAGACAGTCTTGATATTCAATACAAAAGAGTGGACCACCCTGAAGCGAATACCATGGAGGCCTGCCGGGAAATAGATAAAATTGTTGATACAATAATTTGCAAAAACCTCTTTTTGTGCAACAGGCAAAAAACAGAATTTTATCTGCTGATGATGCCGGGTGACAAGCCTTTTAAAACAAAGGACATTACAAAACAGCTCGGTTGTGCAAGACTGTCCTTTGCAACGCCCGAATATATGCTTAAGCTTTTAGACATCAAACCGGGTGCAGTTTCCGTAATGGGACTTATGAACGATAAGGATAACAGGGTTCAGCTGGTTATTGATAAGCCGGTAGCCGAAAGTGAAACTCTCGGCTGTCACCCCTGTGTAAGCACCTCCAGCTTAAGGCTTAAAACCGAGGATGTGCTTAACAAATTTTTGCCTGCCGTTAACCACAAGCCCATAATAGTTGATTTGCCGGAATACAGCGAATAGTATAATTAAATTGACAGTAAAATGAAAACGCGATAGAAGCAAAATTAAGCTTCTATCGCGTTTTTAATTACGACATTTTGTAGCGGCTGATATTCGGAATTTTCACGCATTTGTAATAAAAATGTTCTGTATTTTATAGCTTCTTATCGGAATTCTATTTTATATGTACGGCATAGCAATCTTCAAAGCTTGATGATAAAACAATAACATAATATCCCGGAGTTAACGAATCAGTATCTATATAAAAGTATCCATCATCTGTAGGTTCTGCTTTAAGTTCTGTTGTTTTGCTATCATCTCTGTTACTGCTATCTTCCTTATATCGTTCAATAATAACAGTAGGTGTATTTACTTCAAGAGTTTTATTGAATGATGTTGTTCCGGAAAAACCATAAAAATCCAAACTTGTTTCTTTTTCGCTGAAAATATAATCATCCCCTAAAAACTCAGTGTATTCTAAAGACATGTCAAGACTTTCAAGAGCATTTTTTAAGTCATTTGTATCGTTAATTTCTATTCCATTAATTTTTGCAAAATCTGTTATTCCTTCTGTGCCTTTATATTTCAAATTATAACGACCTGTAAATGAATTTCCACTTACAGAGCATGGAATAGAGTATCCCACCTTCTTTATGGGAATAGCTTTTATATTATTTGTAGATATTTCCCTGTAAAAAACAAGCTTGTCTCCATTTTCTCTGTCTAATTCAGGAATATTTATAGAATCCATAATTCCAACATTACCCATTTCGTAGTGCCTGTCCGAAAGATTCTGTCCATAATCCAATTCGTTTGCCGACCAAAACAAATTATCCTTTTTCACATAAACGCCCTCATCAGAAATGATTTCCACTGCTCCCTCATACTGGCTTAATTCAGGATCCGGGTCTTCCTCCGGATTATAGTCATAATTATTGCTATTATTATCTGCTGTTTCATATGTATTCGAATTATATGAACCACTTGAACTGCCTGAACCACTTGAACTATTAGCAAGAGAAATAATGAAAATTAAAATTAAAATTAATGCCAACACAACACCAACAATAATTAAAATCGGCTTTTTCTTTTTTTGAGATTGATTTTTACCATTTATCGCAAAAACAGGTGCTCCGCATTTTGAACATACTTTTTCGTTTCCTTTAATTTCGTTTCCGCATTTTTCACAAAACATAAAAATACTCCTCTATTATTTATTTGCACTTATATAGGTGCAAATAAATAATAGCATATGGATAAAATAAAGTCAAGAATAATGTTCTTATATAAGTGCAATGGAGGCTTGACTTATGAACGCTGAATATGAAAAAAGATTGGGAAAAAATATAAGAAGGTTAAGAGAAAAAAGTAAAATGACACAGGAAATGTTATCAACAAAATTGCAATTATCAGGTTGCGATATTACCCGTTCGGCAGTGGCAAAAATTGAAGTAGGACAAAGACACATTTATCCTGATGAAATTAAACTTATTAAAGAAATTCTAAATGTTGCATACGATGAGATATTTAATGTTTAATTTGAAATATTTCTTAAACCGATATTCAAGATTTATTTGCATGTGTTTTTTATCCTTATGATGTTTGCCTTTGTGACAAAATTGTAATGGAACTGAAGAGGAATATATGCTAAACTGTCATTGGGGTGATAAAATGAATATCTTTGTTCTTGAGGATGACGAGGCAATCGGCATAGGGCTTTCCTATTCCCTTGAAAATGAGGGATATACCGTAACTTTGGCAAAAACAGTTGCCTCTGCCAAGAAAATTATCAACCAAACAGACTTTGATTTATATATTTTGGATTTAACCTTACCTGACGGCAACGGTTATGATATTTGCAAATTGATAAAATCACGGGGAGATTTGCCGGTTATATTTTTAACCGCCTACGATGATGAAATTAATGTAATTACCGGCTTTGACCTTGGGGCCGACGATTATATTTCAAAGCCCTTTAGGGTTAGGGAGCTTATGGCCCGTATTAAATCGGTGTTGCGCAGATACAGCAAGGATAATGCCGACGGCAAAGTAACAATTGACGATTTAACCGTTAACACTAACGAGGCCAAGGTTTATATTAAGGGCGAGGAGATAATACTAACCGCTATGGAATATCGGCTTTTGTTATCCTTTATCAACAACCGCGGTGTTGTGCTGACACGCCAAAAACTCCTTGAGGATATTTGGGATGTTGACGGCGATTTTGTTAACGATAATACCCTAACGGTCTACATAAAGCGTTTACGGGACAAGCTGGAGTCAGATCCTAACAATCCAAAGTATATTAAAACCGTTCGGGGTATGGGGTATATATTAAAATGAGAAACAAGGAATATATTTTAATGCTGGCTGCTTCGTCTGCTTTAAGTGTTATTGCAAGCATAGCCATGCTGATAATTAATGTATGGTGCGGTTTGATTTGTGTTGCATTAAGCATTGCTCTTATATTGATTTTTGTAAAGTATACAAACGCTCGTTACAGGAAAATTAAGGAGCTTAATGATTATCTGTCAATGGTATGCTCGGGTAATTACTCTCTTAATATCAACGAAAACACTGAGGGCGAGCTTTCCATACTTAAAAATAACCTATATAAGGTTGTGGTTATGCTTCAAAGCAGTAACGAGGCCTTGAAAAACGATAAACTTTATTTGGCGGATTCGTTGGCGGATATCAGCCATCAGCTTAAAACTCCGTTAACCTCCATGATGGTTATGACGGATTTGATAAAAAACGAGGAAAACCCCCAAAGCCGCGGAAAATTTGTGGATATTATCGAGTCCCAGCTTGAAAAAATGAAATGGCTGATTTCCACTCTTTTAAAGCTGTCAAGGCTTGATGCCGACACTGCCGACTTTAACATGGCATTGTTAAATATTGATGATATTGTTGATTCCTGTCTTAATACCTTTGAGCTTAGTCTTGAGCTAAAGGGGATTACCGTAAACAAAAGCACCAACGGCTTTGAATTTGTGGGCGACAGAAATTGGAGCATTGAGGCTATTGAAAATATTATAAAAAATTGTATAGAGCATACTGATAACGGCGGTGTAATAGGCATTAATGCAAGCTCAACAAATGTTTACAATCAGCTTGTTATCAGCGACAACGGCTGCGGCATTGACAACGAGGATTTGCCCCATATTTTCGAGCGATTTTATCATGGCAAAAATTCCAACAACGACAGCGTGGGAATAGGTCTTGCACTGTCTAAGGAAATTCTTTCAAAGGAAAAAGCGTCTATTGAGGTGGAAAGCGAAAACCAAATGGGAACCCGTTTTGTTATTAAGTTTTACAAATCAATAGTTTGAGCTATTGATAGCCATAGCCCTGTATAGTATAATTAATTCACAAAAGCAAAGGAGAATAAAATTATGAAAAAGCTTTATAAATCTTCAACCGATAAAAAGCTCTGCGGCGTTTGCGGAGGAATCGGTAAATACTTTGATATTGACGCTACAATTGTAAGATTAATTTGGGTATTGGTAACCGCCTGCGGCGGCGCCGGTCTTGTTGCATACATTATTTGTGCAATTATCATGCCTGACGAACCCCCTGTTGATCAATATCGCGAGGCAGAATATACAGACATAAACGAGTAGTAAGCATATTTTGACTGAAATTTCAAGTCTTGTTTTTTGAAAATTTTTATGGTATTTGATATAATAGGGAGTTATGCTGTTTTTTACAGAAAACAGTTATAACCCCCTATACCGAATTTTAAGGAGATAATACCATGAACAAAAATTTAACCGCTTTAGTCAGCTGCTTTGCACGTGCCTATCACAGAGAGCAAGGTAAGGGGTGCATCTATAACGATGAATTAGCCCGAGAAATTCTTACACCTGCGGAATATGAAGCCGTTTCAGCCAATATGATAAACGGAATAGGCTTTTTTAATCCAAATTTTAACGGGACTGACGCCGAGGCTTTGGAATGGATAGTTAACAACAACCTTGCCCCCGCTATTCTTGCCAGAGGTGCCTTTTGCGAAAGGCTATTAAAAAACGCCGTCATATTAGGTTGCAGGCAATATTTGATTTTCGCTTCGGGATATGATACCTCTGCTTATAAAGATGAATATAAAAATATGCTTGTGCTTGAAATTGACAGGGATGAAATGATTGCCGACAAAAAAGCAAGAATAGAAAGCCTGAATTTGGATTTCCCAAATATTCAGTACTTAGGCTGTGATTTTTCAAATCCCCATTGGTCAAATAAAATTCTTGATACTGATTATGATAAAAGCAAAATGTCGTTTTCAAGCCTCCTTGGTATCAGCTATTATTTAACAAAACAGCAGTTTGATGATATGATTAAAGAAATTTCTCAATTAACCTGCTCTGGCAGCGAAATTGTATTTGATTATCCCACCGCCGACGCCGATGATAAATCCGAGCAAAACCGTAATCTTGCAAAAGCCGCCAATGAGGAAATGAAAGCAAGGTATACATACGGTGAAATTGAAAAAATTATGTCAAGGCACGGGTATTTGATATATGAACATTTAGATAACTGCCAAATTGAAAAGCAATTCTTCGAGCTGTACAATAGGGCGCATAAGGAAAAAATCCACGCACCTAAAGGGACATCTCTTTGCCTTGCCGTTAAAAAAGAGCATTTATCGGCTCTTTGAGATTAATAATTCTTAAACTTGAAGAGGAGACCTTTTGTCTCCTCTTTTTATGTGTTATTATGGTAATATGACAAAAATGTAATGAAATCAGTCACCGTAATGTAATATTTGTTTGATATAATCATAGTTGGGAGGTGTACAATTATGAGAATTGAGAATAAATTAACCCTTGAACATCTTAAGCATAACCGCTCCAGAACCGCCTTTACCGTTATTGGCATAATGGTATCAACCGCGCTTATCACCTCCATTGTTGTTGCTGTTTTTTCATTTATGAGTACATTTAATGTTTGGGCAGTAAACAATTACGGCGACTATCATTTTTCCGTAACAACTAATATTGACGATGCCAAGGAAAAGCTTGAGGATAATGATGACATTGAAAGTGTTGGATATGAACTGAATATTTCAGGAAAAGAATCCGGCTACAAAATCCATGGCGTTAAAAACAATTCAAGTGCCATAGGAACAATACGGGCAGGGGATAATGAGTTTTTTAACAAAATGATTCAATGCGATTATCAGGGCAGATTTCCTGAAAGCTCCAAGGAAATAATGATTGAAAAATCAATAATTCAGGAAAATGATTTAGACATTGAAATCGGCGATTATTTAACCATTTCCACAGGGGAACGATTGACCCCCAATAGCGTAAACAGCTTTCTTTATTTACCTATAAAAGGTGCTTACAAAAACGGCGAGCTTTTTCGGGAGGCCGATTACAGGCAATATAAGGTTGTAGGCATTTTAAACAATAATCATATTACAGCCGATTGCGGAACCAAGGTCCTTCGGGGGGTTGACGAAAGCGAGCTTATTAATGTTGTTGCTTATGCAAAATTTAAAAGCTTAGATGCCTTTACATATACAAAAATAGATAAAATAGTCGATGAATTTGGATTTCCCAAAAACGAAAGGGCATTATATGCCGGCCCGAACAGTGTGCTTTTAAGCAGTGAGCTTGTTTTTGAAACCGACAACAAAACCGTTTATGCCGTGGGTGCCACTGTGGTTTTGCTGTTGCTGATAGTAGTGCTAACGGCAATATTCTTGGTAAAAAATTCGTTTTTAATGTCCCTTTCGGAAAAGATAAAATATCTTGGAATGCTGTCCTCTGTCGGCGCCACAAAAAAGCAGATAACAATTTCCGTATTATTTGAAAGCGTTATATTAGGCGCCGCGGGAATAATTTCGGGATTTCTGTTTGGCGCAGGAGTTATTGCAATTATATTCAGGCTTTTGGGCAAAAGCCTGTTGGAAAGCAATCTTTTAGAAGCCGCAGGAATTGATAAAATATATACAACCATTCCGTCGGTTGGAATAGCTATTATATTTGTGCTTTCAATGCTTGCAATTGCTTTATCCGCTGTAGCTCCTGTTAAAAAGGCGTTGGAAATAACCCCTATTTCCGCAATACGCCAATCAAATGAAATTAAATTAAATAAAAGAATTCGAACACCAAAGCTTATTAGAAAGGCATTCGGCTATGAGGGAGAGCTTGCTCATAAAAATCTAAGGCGAAACGGCAGAAAGTCAAGAATAATAGTTGTTTCTATTATTATTTCCGTTGTTATGTTCATCTGCGTTAATTATTTCTGTACGGTTTATGCCCAATACACCAATTTAGATTATGAAATACCTTATCAGGTGTCCGTGTACTATGAGGTTGACGAAGATTATTCAAGGGAAAAGCAGAATGAATTTGAGTCATTTTTAGACAGCAATCCCGAAATAGAAAGTTATTTTTCAACTAATTGCACACTTTTCTCTTATTATAGTGAAATTGACAACTCATCTTCAAACACCTATTACGATTTTTCAAAGGTGCCCAAGGAAAAGATTTTAACCGACAAATACAAAAAGCTTTTAGATGAAGATCTAATCTTTACAATTAATTTTGTTGATGATGATGAATTTAATCAGCTGTGCCGTAAAAACAATATTAACCCCGATGATTACTATTATGATTATGACGGCACCTTCAAGGCGGTTATAATGAATAGCATTAATCACAAGGCGGATTCAACAGCGGTGTTCACCGATGAATTTATAGGAACAACCGTCCGTTCAAGGGATACCCAAGCCTTGCTTGATGAAATGGGATTATCCTCTCAAGAGGAATCAGATGATATTTTTGGAATCAGTTATATTGAGTTCGGCGACTTTGTCGATTATGATAAGGATAATTATTTGTGCAATCTCAATCGGCCTAACACAGTCAGCATGTACGTTCCCGTAAGCACATATTTGAATTCACTTGGTGAAGAAGATAGCTTTCAGTATTGCTATGGCATTGTTACCGGCGAGCACAAATCGGCAACTCAGGCAATAAACAGATATTTTGAAAATAACACAAGCAGCGAAAATAATTACGCTTTTGATGACGAATATTACAGGCTTGAAAGCCTTGCAATACTTACCATTGTTAAGGTTTTGATGTATTTCTTTATTACCTTTATTTCCATAATCACGGCAAGTAATATTGTTAACACCATTTCAAGCAGTATAAGCTCAAGGAAAAGGGAATTCGCCATGCTTAAATCCGTTGGAGTAACGCCTAAGGGATTTAAAAAGATGATTGCCCTTGAAAGCCTGTTTTACGGCATTAAGGGCCTGGGCTTAGGTATTCCGTTAAGCGTGCTCATTTGCTACTTAATAAATAAAATAACATCCTTTAATACAATTCCGTTTGAAATAAATATTTATATGTATTTATCGGTTATAACGGCAGTGCTGGTGCTTGTGGGTGCAACAATGCTTATATCCGTTAAAAAAAGCAAAAATGATAATATAATTGAAGGGTTAAAAACAGATGTTAATTAGTGACAAAAATGTAATGAAAAATGTCACCTAACTGTAACATTGCCTTGATATAATGCAAACCGAAAGGAGAAGGAATTATGAAAATTCTTGAAATTAATAATCTATCTAAAATTTACGGCAAGGGCGAAACAGAGGTTAGAGCTCTTGACAATGTATCATTCAGCGTTGAACAGGGAGAATTTGTGGCTATTGTGGGCCCGTCAGGCTCGGGAAAATCCACTCTGCTTCACATTCTCGGCGGTGTTGATACTGCCACCTCGGGAAGCGTGGTAATCGGCTCAACGGATATTTCTCAGCTTGATGAAACTGCACTTGCAATATTCAGGCGCAGACAAATAGGTTTAATTTATCAGTTTTACAATTTGATACCTATTTTAACTGTTGAAGAAAATATGACACTGCCCCTGCTTCTTGACGGCAGAAAGCCGAGCAAATCACAGCTTGACACCCTTGTTAAAAAGCTGGGACTTGAGGACCGATTAAATCACCTGCCAAGTCAGCTTTCCGGCGGTCAGCAGCAAAGAGTATCCATTGGCAGAGCCTTGCTTAACAATCCTGCGCTTTTGCTGGCAGATGAGCCAACCGGTAATCTTGACAGTGAAAACAGCAGGGAAATTGTTCAGCTCCTCCGTCAGTTTAACAAGGAATACAATCAAACCGTTATTATCATTACTCACGACGAGCGTATCGCCCTTGCGGCTGACAGAGTCATCGCCATTGAAGACGGTAAAATCACAAGGGACGAGGTGAGCATGTGAACATTGTAAACACCCTAACCCTGAGGCATATTAAAACTCATAAAAAGCGCAGTGTTCTAACGATTTTGGCAATCATTGTATCCGTTGCAATGGTTACCGCTGTATTCACCAGCGCTCTGTCCTTTGTAAAATATTTTCAAAATATTTCCAAAGCCATTGACGGTGAGTGGCACGCAGAATTTGACGTTAGCGATTACGCCGATAAAATTGACGAATTTCAAAAGGATGAAAACATATCCAAATTCGGCGCAACAACATTTTACGGCAATTACTTTTTGGATGACGATATTGAGTTTACCGAGGACGACAGCTTTTACTATAAAAGCAAGGATGTGTATGCGGTTGACAAAAACTATCTTGACATTAAAAATGTGAAGATTAGTCAAGGCGAAATGCCCAAAAGCATTAACGAAATTCTTGTAAGTCAGGAGTTTATTGATGTAAACGAGCTTGATTGGAAAATCGGTGACACAGTTACTCTTTACAGCGTTACCGGAGAAAGGCAAATTGTTCAGCAACAGTTTAAAATAACGGGCATTACCGAAAGCAAGGTAAGCGAAACCGATTATCACGGCCTGTGGGCAGGCTACAATCCAAATGAGATTTCTGCCGATGAAATTACATCGGTATATGTTCGCTATGATAAGCTGAATAACGGAATTTGGGATAAAATTAATGCTACCGCCCAGGCGGTTGACGCTCAATATGAGCAGGAGCCTATGTATAACTACGAATTATTTGCCTATTCGGGTGTTATGAAAAACAACACTGCTTTAGTTACATTGGGCGGCTTTTGCGGCATTATTTTGGCCATTATTGCCATTGTTTCAATCTTTATGATTTATGACAGCTTTGCCGTTTCCTATCAGGAGCGTGCAAGGTATCTGGGCATGCTTGCTTCAGTAGGTGCAACTAAAAAGCAAAAGCGTTCGTCAATTTATTTTGAGGGCTTGGTTTTAGGAGCAATCGGTATTCCCTTAGGAATAATTGCAGGCATTGGAGGTATAGGAATTACCTTTAAGGCAATCGGCGGAATTTGGCTTGATACCTTGGGAGTTGAGTACGATAAGACCTTGGAGCTTTGCGTTAATTGGGTTGTTATTGTCGCAACGGTTATTGCCAGTGCGTTAACTATTTTTGTTTCAAGCTACATTCCTGCACGTAAGGCGTCAAAAACAACGGCAATTGATGCTATCAGACAAACCGATACGGTTAAGGTTAAAAACAGTAAAAGGCTGAAAACCTCGAAGCTTGCAGCAAAGCTGTTCGGCTACGAGGCAGCCCTTGCAGTTAAAAACTTTAAACGAAACGGCAGACGCTCACGAACCATTGTGTTTGCTTTGTTTATGAGCGTTGTGGTATTCCTGTCTGTTACCAATTTCAGCATGATGTTCAGCGATGTTATGACCACGAGCTATGCCGGATACGGAGATTTATTTATTACTGTGGATGCCGAGAGCGCTCCCGCCACAGAATCCGTGATTAAAGATACAAATGGAATAGACAGCTATTACGGCTCAACCTTTGTTAATGCAACTGCAGACAGCGATTATTTGTCGCAAAAGGCAAAGGAGCTTGACTATGACTCGTGCGAAATCATTTTTGTGTTTATGGATAACGCTTCTCTCGACAGCTATCTAAGGGAGCTTGGGGAAAGCACTGAAAAATACCACGATTTGAAGCATCCTACAGCCATTGTTCACAACAAGTCGTTAATAGTTGAAGATTCAAAGAAAAAGACCATTGCTCCGCTGAAGGATTTAACCGGCAAAGAGCTTCCAGCAACTGTTTACACTTATGAGAATTATGCAGACAAGGAAAAAGAGGTAAGCATTTCCGTTAATCCTACCGTTGGTATTTCCACTGAAAAGGACTGGAGCAATGAAACCTTTAGTATTCAAAAAGGTTATTCGCCCATTGCTATATTGAGCATTGACCATTTAATCGGCTATGTGGGTGATTTAAGCAATTACAGCTATGAGTTCACCATTACCTGCGACGATTCCGAAGCAGTAAACAAAAGCATTAGCCAGGTGCTTGACGAGAAAGAGATCAATTATAACAGCTTTGATGCAGACTCCGAAATGCAGGCTGTAAACAATATTTTAACCATTGCAAAAGTATTTATCTATGGCTTTATAGCCCTTATTACCCTTATTTCCATAATGAATATTATCAACACTATTTCCAATTCAATGAACGAACGCAGACGTGAGTTCGCTATGATTAGATCTGTTGGAATGACGCCGAAAAGCTTTGTTAAAATGATTTATTACGAAAGCTTTAGATACGGCTTTAAGGCACTGTTGTTTGCCCTGCCGGTCAGCGTTGCCATTCATTACGGTATGTATAGGGCGCTTGCAAACAGCTTTGATTACGGCTTCCAATTCCACCCTACAAGCTACATTATTGCCTTTGTTGCCGTGTTTATCATCATCGGCATTGCGCTTCTATACTCCTTCGGAAAGATAAAGGATGATAATATTATCGAAACCCTAAAACAAGATTATTAACCGAATAAGTAACATAAAAAGGCTTGGATTTCTCCAAGCCTTTTAAACTGTAATTTAGTATTGAGTCTTTAATTTTATTTCAAATTACTTTGAAGCCTCTTCAACTGCAACTGCGCATGCTACTGTTGCGCCTACCATTGGGTTGTTACCCATACCGATAAGTCCCATCATTTCTACGTGAGCAGGAACTGATGAAGAACCTGCAAACTGTGCATCACTGTGCATTCTGCCCATGGTATCTGTCATACCGTATGAAGCAGGGCCTGCAGCCATATTATCAGGGTGAAGAGTTCTGCCTGTTCCACCGCCTGATGCTACTGAGAAATACTTCTTGCCCTTTTCAACACATTCCTTCTTGTATGTGCCTGCAACAGGATGTTGGAAACGGGTTGGATTTGTTGAGTTACCTGTGATAGAAACGTCAACGCCTTCCTTCCACATAATAGCAACGCCCTCTGTTACATCGTTAGCACCGTAGCAGTTAACCTTTGAACGAAGACCATCTGAATAAGCCTTACGGAATACCTCTTTAACCTCGCCGGTGTAATAGTCCATCTCGGTTTCAACATAAGTAAAGCCGTTGATACGAGCGATGATTTGAGCGGCGTCCTTGCCAAGACCGTTAAGGATAACTCTAAGAGGTTGCTTTCTAACCTTGTTTGCCTTCTCGGCAATACCGATTGCACCCTCGGCAGCGGCAAATGATTCGTGACCTGCAAGGAATGCGAAGCACTCTGTTTCTTCCTCAAGAAGCATTTTGCCAAGGTTACCGTGACCGAGACCAACCTTTCTTTGGTCGGCAACTGAACCCGGAATACAGAAAGCCTGAAGGCCTTCACCGATTGCGGCAGCAGCGTCAGCGGCCTTTGTTGTGCCCTTCTTGAGAGCAATAGCACAGCCTACTGTATAAGCCCACTTTGCATTTTCAAAGCAAATTGGCTGAATACCTTCAACGATTTTGTAAGGATCAAAGCCCTTAGCCTGACAGATTTCTCTGCACTCTTCGATTGATTTAATATCATATTGAGCGAGAACAGCAAGAATTTGCTTCTCTCTTCTCTCATAAGATTCAAATAAAGCCATTTTTCTGTCCTCCTTAATTATTCTTTTCTTGGGTCGATGATTTTAACAGCGTCATTAACTCTGCCGTATTGGCCCTGAGCCTTTTCAAATGCTGTGTTAGCATCGTCGCCGGCTTTGATGAAATCCATCATCTTACCGAAGTTAACGAACTTGTAACCGATAATCTCATTATCAGCATCAAGAGCAATGCCTGTTACATAACCATCTGTCATTTCAAGGTAACGAGGACCCTTTGCAAGTGTACCGTACATTGTACCAACCTGTGAACGAAGACCTTTACCTAAATCCTCAAGACCGGCACCGATTGTAAGGCCGTCCTCTGAGAAAGCAGATTGTGATCTGCCGTAAACGATTTGTAAGAAAAGCTCTCTCATAGCAGTGTTGATTGCGTCGCAAACAAGGTCTGTGTTAAGAGCCTCAAGGATTGTTCTGCCCGGGAGAATTTCAGAAGCCATAGCTGCTGAGTGAGTCATACCTGAGCAACCGATTGTTTCAACAAGAGCCTCTTGGATAACGCCCTCTTTAACATTGAGAGTAAGCTTGCAGGTGCCCTGTTGAGGTGCACACCAGCCAACACCGTGTGTAAATCCGGAGATGTCCTTAATATCCTTTGCCTTTACCCATTTTGCTTCCTCCGGAATCGGAGCAGCACCGTGAGCAACGCCCTGAGATACAGGACACATTGTTTCAACTTCATGTGAATAAGTCATTTTATTAACTCCTTCCAAGTATAATAATAATTTTTATGTGTTCAAAAATTACCAACCATTATTATAACCAATTGTTTTTATATGTTCAAGTATAAAAATGAAAATTCGACAGTTTTTAGTATATTTGAATTTAATAAGCTCAAAAATTGTATTTTTTCACTAATTTTAGACGGTGCTATTTAGTAAAAGCCGTCAATTGACAAGTGGTTTACAGGTATTATATAATTAGTTCTGTAAGGAGGGAAGACTGTGGATTTTAACAAAAAAGACAGTATGCTGACTGCACTTGCAGTTATCATAAGCGTTGGCTGTTACGCAACTGCAAGGATTGCAGGTATTGCCAATGCATTGAACAGCACCGATGCAATATTTGTTGCTATGGCTATGACACTGCTTTTAGGCTTGGTTTGCTTTTTGATTTACAGAATAAACAGCCCGTCCTTAGGCATTCTGTGCGCATTGATAGGATACAAAATGATTCCCCCTAATATTTCTGCCCTTTCTCAGGCCGATAGGTCCGTAGAATTGCTTTATTTCCTGGTGGGTAAGGCCGCAGTTTTGATTTTTATAATACTGATGATAAAGCATTATAAAAGCCAAGAAAGTCCCGTTGCCGTAAAAGGCTTACCCATTGCACTTGCAATGCTTGCAGTCCCGTTTTTTGCCGAAATAGCAGAGGGAACATATTCGTTTTTCATTGAAAAAACCGGTAGTATGCTGGGATATTACTTTGCCCAATTCGGTTGTTACACTCTTGCAACCCTGCTGATTTTAGCCGTTGCCTGCAAAGGGGGATACGGTTCGCTGAGAGTGGTGGGATTGTTTGAATACATTGCCCTTGCAGTAAATATTTTGAAGCGCGGGGCATTGATAATCTATTACCAATTAATGAATTACCATATCAGCAAAAGCCATTATTGCTGGATTGTAATATATGTTTTACTGGCTCTGGCAACCTTTGTTCTTATGAAGAAAAAGCAAAAGGATGTTACAAGTGAATAGGCATAGATGCTTACCCCCTCAATCACTGTTGAGGGGATTTATTTATCCTTTGGCTTAGTAACAAAAGCTACAATTAAACCTGATATAATTGCAACTGTTACACCGCCTGCACAGGCTCCTAATCCTCCGGTAAAAATACCCATTATTCCGTCTTTTCTAATGGCGTCTCTAACTCCGCTGGCAAGGGAACTGCCGAATCCAGTAAGGGGAACAATGGCTCCGGCACCTGCAAAGTCAATAAGCCTGTCATAAACGCCTATACCGCCTAAAACAACGCCCAGGCAAACAAATAAAACAAGTATTTTAGCAGGGGTCAGCTTTGTTTTATCAATTAAAATTTGGCCTATAACGCAAATAATGCCACCAACTAAAAATGCTTTTAAACACATTAATAACATAAAAAAATCACCCATTACTATTGTGTCAATAATGGGTGATTTTATTATTTTTTTATCCCAAATCAATGGGGTTTTTATTATCGTACTTTGCGGCTCTGCCGTATTTTTCCTCAAAGCCGGGGTTAATATAGTCTTCAACTACTCTGCCGTCACGAATACGAACAACGCGCTCTGCTTCCTCGGCAATCTCATTGTCGTGGGTAATAACAATAACCGTTCTGCCCTCATCTTTGAGAGTGTGAAGAATTTGCATTACATCCTTTGTTGAACGTGTGTCAAGGTTACCTGTCGGCTCATCGGCAAGAATAACAGGCGGAGCTGCGGCAATTGCCCTTGCAACGGCAACACGCTGCTGCTGACCTCCGGAAAGTGCAGTGGGTAAATGATTCATACGTTCCTTTAAACCAACCTTTTCAAGGGCGGTTATTGAAATTTCACGGCGTTCATCCTTTTTCATTCCGCGGTAAACTAAAGGAAGCTCAACATTTTCAAGGGCAGTAAGGGAAGAAATGAGGTTGAAGCCTTGGAATATAAATCCTATCTCCTTATTTCTTATCTCGCTCATTTGGTCGTCTGTTAAATCGTCAACAAGCTGACCGTTAATATAGTATTCGCCCTCGGTTGGAGTATCAAGCAGGCCAAGCATATTCATTAAGGTTGATTTACCTGAACCGGATTGGCCGATTATTGCTACAAATTCACCCTCGTCAATGGTAAGTGAAACACCGTCAAGAGCGTTAACCTGATTTTCACCGGGATTATAAATTTTGTAAACATTTCTAACTTCTATAAGATGCATAATATTACCAAACCTTTACATTTAGTATAAACAGATTATACAAGATACAATTGACAAAGTCAAGAAAAACGCTGAATATTAATAATTGCTTTACAAATACTATTACGGGAGAGTGAAAATAATGAGCATTTCAAACAACGATTATTCAAAAATGACCGATAAAGCAAGTCCCAACTCGCCTATAATACTCAATTGTATAAAGGCATTTCTATTCGGCGGCGGAATATGCACCTTCGGTCAAATATTATTATCTTTATTCGGCAGATTTGGTCTAAATACCGATTCTTCAAGACTGTTAATGCTTTCAATAATAATCGTAATTACCGCAGTTTTGACGGGCATAGGTGTTTTTGATGACATAGCACGCCAGGCCGGCGCCGGAACTATTGTTCCCATTTCGGGCTTTGCAAATTCTGTTGTGTCACCGGCGTTGGAGTTCCAGCATGAGGGGTTTATTTTAGGAACAGCAACTCAAATGTTTACCATAGCAGGACCTGTAATTGTATACGGATGTGCTACAAGCGTTGTATACGGTTTAATTATTTATATTTTTAGGCTTTATTAGTTGAATTTATCATAATTTCGTTTTATAATAAGGCTGTTATGGATGAAAAGAAAAAATTAAATACAGTTCGAAAAATTGAATATAAGAACAAGGAAGCATTTTTTCTTTTGGTTCGGGGATTAGAGGTTGGCATTGCGGCCGGTTTGGTTGCAGTGCTTTATCGCTATCTGCTTTCCTTTGCCGAGGGAAATCTAATGAAGGTGATTACTTTTGTTAAGGGCAATCCCTTGAGAATAGCAGTTTGGCTTTTGATTCTGTTTGCCCTTGGAGTTTTTGTTTCCCTGATTAACAGATGGGAGCCTTTGGCGGCCGGTTCGGGCATTCCGCAAATTACCGGCGAGGTAAAGGGGCGCATAAACCACAGGTGGTACAGAGTGCTTTTAGCCAAAATTGCGGGTGGAACAACCTCGGTGTTTGCCGGATTATCCTTGGGCAGAGAAGGCCCAAGCGTTCAATTGGGTGGCCTTGCCGCTAAGGGAGTTGCTCAAATTACTAAAGCTGACAAAACAACCGAGCTGAGAATGATTAGCTGCGGCGCAGGTGCAGGTATGGCCGCGGCATTTAACGCACCTTTAGCCGGAACTATGTTCGTTTTGGAGGAAATACATCATACCTTTGACAAAAGCATTTTGTTTATGGGAATTGTTTCAACGGTTACAGCCGATTACACTTCAAAGCTGTTTTTCGGTCAGAGCACAATTTTCGGCTATGATACTGTTAATTTTCCTCTTGAATACTATTGGCTTTTAATACTTATGGGCATTATTTTAGGCGTTAGCGGTTCTGCCTATAATGTTATTATGCTCAAAATGCAGGACATATTTAAAAGCGTAAAGAAAATACCTAACTATATTAAGCTTCCGTCAGTGTTTGTTTTAAGCGGAATTGTGGGACTGTTTTTGCCGCAGGTGCTTTGCGGCGGTCACAGCATGGTGGAATACTTAATAAACGAGCATCCGTCAATTACGGTTATGATGGGGCTTTTGGTGGCAAAATTTGTATTTGGTGCAATTTGCTTTGCATCGGGCGCTCCGGGAGGCACACTTTATCCCCTTTGCATTTTGGGAACATATTTGGGCGCACTATTCGGTGTAATTTCCATTAATGCACTTGGCTTAAGCAACGGATTGTGGGGAGAGTTTGTTGTTATCGGTATGGCAGGCTTTTTTGCCGCCATCGTAAGAGCACCCATTACCGGAATTGTTTTGGTTTTTGAACTAACGGGCAATATGAATAATATTTTGCCGCTGGCAACCGTGGCGTTAATAAGCTATGCCACTGCAAACCTTTTAGGCGTTAATCCGTTTTATGAGGCGCTTTTAACCCGAATAACCGTTAGCGAAAACGATAAGCCCCACTTTATCAAGCGGGCAGAGAAAATAATTAAATCATTTGTAATTCCCGTGGGTTCACAGCTTGCAGATAAAAAAATCAAAGATATTGACTGGGGAAGACATGCACTTATTATAACCGTTGAACGGGGCGAGGAGAGCATTACCCCAAACGGAGACGTTAAGCTGGAAGCAGGGGACGAAATAGTATTTTTAATCAGCCAAAGACGGTACGCCAGAGATGAAGGCCGACTTGAAGAATTGTTTAGGCAATAAAGGAGAAATAAATATGGGCAGAAGATGGTTTAAAGGGGACACCCATTTACACACTGTTAATTCCGACGGAACCCTTCATCAGTATGAGCTTATTGAGCGTTGCAAGGCTTTGGGACTTGACTTTATCATTATTACCGACCACAATTATGATACGGTTAAGGAAAGCTATTCCAGCGACGGATTGAATGTTATTAAGGGGCAGGAGATTACCGGAGACAACGGCCACGTTAATGTTTGGGGGGCTGAGGTTGGTACTGAACCTCCCTATGATTTATCAAGCCTTGATTCCTATAAAAAAATTATGAAAAAGGCAAAAAAGAACGGTGCAACCATCAGTGTTAATCATCCGTTTTGTTCAAACTGCGGATTTAGGCTTAATCTTGACGATATGCCCATGGACTGTGTTGAGGTGTGGAACACCATTCAGCACAGCGATAATGTAAAAAATCTTAACTGGTGGGTTGGCAAGCTTGACAAAGGCATTAAAATAGGCGCTGTCGGCGGCTCTGATTTTCATAGAAATTATGCCAAAATTGATATGCTTGCAATGCCTACAACCGTAACCCATGCAAAAAGCAATACCCCACAGGATATTTTAGAGGCTATGCGAGAGGGCAGGTCGGTTGTGACCAACAGACCTAATGCTTCAATGATTTATTTATCTGTTGATGACGCCCAGCTTGGGGATACAGTAAAGCTTGAGGGCTCTTATTTGGTTGGAAGGTGCCGTGCTACAAAGCTTTTGCCGGGCTTCACCCTGAAAATTTATAATAATCATGAGCTTGTATACAGCCACACATCAAAGCTTTATGAAAAGGAACATAACGCCGTTTTTGAAATTAAGCAAAAGGGATATGTAAGGGCGGAAATAGACTATAAATTCACTACCGGTCTTAAAAAGGTTTACAAGATTGCGGAAAAGAGATTTTTACACGGCTCCGGCGAGGTGCCTGAGTTCTATTGGGCGTTTACAAATCCTATTTGGATTGACTGATTTTGAATTGCAACATAATATTAACAACATAAGCCGAGAGCGAATTTGCCCTCGGCTTATTGCTATATTATATGTTTGAAACCAAATAAATGTTGAAATCCTTGCGTTTGCCCTCCACAACAACACTTTCAACCTCTTCTTCCCAAAACGGTAATAAATAGTTTTTATATCTATTTTCAATTTTAAGTCTTTCTGTGATATTATTTTTCATAAATTCATCATAATTTTTAATTACAAAAGTATATTTTTCAAAAGGTATAAATTCATCATCTGTCATAAAATCATATTCGGTATGATAATCTTTTTTCCAGCCTTCAGGTATATCACCAAATCCAAATACTTCCCACAACTTATCGAAATATTGTTCGTATGTTTCAATACCTGCACCGTCCATAACAATATATTTCACATCATTGAATTTATAAAGTGTTTTTTTCTTTTCAAATTCTTCCTTTGTCATTTTGTATAATGTGTTCATACATATCTCCGATTTTAATTACAATTAAAGACTATTTCCCGTAAAATATTACTGACCGATGGCTCTATGAATTGGATACTAAATAAATGTTGAAATCCTTGCGTTTGCCCTCCACAACAACTCTTTCAACCTCCTCATCCCAAAACGGTAATAAATAGTTTTTATAGTAATCTTCAATTTCATTTTTTTCGTCATTATTATTAGATAAAAATTTATCATAATTTTTTATCACGAAAACATATTTTTCACTCGGTAGCTCATCCATTTCTGTCATAAAATCGTCCTCGGTGTGAAAATCCTTTTTCCAACCTTCAGGTATATCACCAAATCCAAATACTTCCCACAACTTATCGAAATATTGTT
>JBJEPI010000061.1:0-50567 GCA_051881175.1 Eubacterium sp. | reverse complement strand
CCTTCAGGTATATCACCAAATCCAAATACTTCCCACAACTTATCGAAATATTGTTCGTATGTTTCAATACCTGCACCGTCCATAACAATATATTTCACATCATTGAATTTATAAAGTGTTTTTTTCTTTTCAAATTCTTCCTTTGTCATTTTGTATAATGTGTTCATACATATCTCCGATTTTAATTACAATTAAAGACTATTTCCCGTAAAATATTACTGACCGATGGCTCTATGAATTGGATACTAAATAAATGTTGAAATCCTTGCGTTTGCCCTCCACAACAACTCTTTCAACCTCCTCATCCCAAAACGGTAATAAATAGTTTTTATATGTGTCTTCGAGATTTTCTTTTTCCCAATTATTATTCTTCATAAATTCATCATAATTTTTAATTACAAAAGTATATTTTTCAAAAGGTAAAAATTCATCATCTGTCATAAAATCATATTCGGTATGATAATCTTTTTTCCAGCCTTCAGGTATATCACCAAATCCAAATACTTCCCACAACTTATCGAAATATTGTTCGTATGTTTCAATACCTGCACCGTCCATAACAATATATTTTACATTATTAAATTTGTAAAGAATTTTTTTCTTTTCAAATTCTTCCTTTGTCATTTTGTATAATGTGTTCATAAAATCTCCTTTATATTATTTCAGTAAAACTTTGATAATGGTTATTAGAGTAATATGTTCTCCCGTTACTACCTCTCACAAATCGTTCCCTGTCGCGAGGCTTTCCCGGAATCTTACTGTTTACATCAAATTCCCTGTAATCAATTTTCCTGCCTTTTGAATCTTTTTGTGGTAATTTTGGTGGTATATTCTTGAACTCACCGCCGCCTTTTGTTTTAGGACTTTGATCCTTTCTTGCACCCTTCCAGCCGCTTTTTTCATATTTTTTATATGAATCGCGGACATTTTCAGGAAAATCCTCAAGAGGATTTTCAATAATTCCATTATTCTCTGTCGGTTCGGGATTACCCGAACTTTGACCGCTTGCGGAGCCGCCGCCTTTTACAATACAACCGTAAACCTTTTTAACATAATACCCCTTTGATAAATTATTGGTTTGGGCATAGTCAACCTCTATTATATCGCCTTTCATTTCGTCAAAAGGCTTACCGTAGCAAATGATTTTGTTTGGCTTAATTCGACTCAACATTTCGTTATAGCCTAGCATAAAATGCGATTTTTCTTTTTTAACACCTAATGTAGAAACGGCAACTGTACTGCCTTTTTCTATTCCGTCAAAGCAGAAATTAAAGCTTGTTAAATCACCCCAGCGAACTGTGGGTATTACACAAATACCTTTTTCCTGTAAATAGGCACCTACCCACCTGTTTTTGAATGTACTGAATAATTGTAATGCTATCGGCATTTCCACAAACATACTAAAATCGGGTGTCAGCACCGCCTTGTACTGCTTAAGTGTTTCAATTTTCTTTTCGGGGTTGCTGTATATGCTTTCGAACCTATAATCGTCAAGAAAGAAATGCACAATGCTACCATAATCATCATTTTGATTAACTTTATCATAACCTATTAGCTTTACATCTTCAAGACTAATTTCCTGTTTTTTAACAAGAGGCAGTTTGAACATACCAACGCCGTTAAATTGATTTCTGAGAAATAACGGCTCATTTCTAAATTCATAGCTTGTAATACTATCATCTCCTTTTTGTATCTTATCCCATTGGGATAAGCTCACAGATTAGAGGTGAAAATGATCCTTGTCAAGGTTTTTATGCAAAATTTAATAAAATATAGTGTTAACAAGCTATATTAATAAATCCAATATAAAGGTAAAACATAAGCCGAGAGCGAATTTGCTCCCGGCCTATGTTTTCATAGCTATGTGTATTCAAGACTTGTTTTATGATTTTTTGCGGCTGAGTGACGAGGGGTGATTTTTACCGACAGCCAAATAAATTATGACGGATAGAATATTAACAATCCCGATTATGCCGAACATTTTGTTATATCCCATTTTATCAATTAACACACCGGCAATTCCGCCGCCCAGACCTATTCCAATGTCATAGGCACATAAAAAGGTTGAGTTTGCAGAACCGCGCTTTTCAGGAGGAGCCATTGATACTGCCATTGCCTGAAGGGCAGGCTCCAAGCCGCCAAAGGCATAGCCTGAAAGCAACGCCGATATAATGAATGTAACATTATTTGGAACAAAAGCGAGAAGCAGCAGAGCAGCCAGCATTGATGCATTGCAGGTATAAACGAAAATACCTTCACCCTTTTTATCCGCCAGCTTTCCAACCGTTACACGTGTTAAAAACAGCGCTATTGCCATAATGGTGAAATAAATGCCGCCGTTAACGGTAATATCATCGGTTGAGTCGCAATACTTTAAAATATAGTTTTCCAATGTGCCGTAGGTTAAAAGGAATACAAGAACCGTTGCAGAGGCAGGCAGAGCGTTTTTATCAAACAAATCATTAGGCTTAAACGGTTTTTTAGGTATATCAAGCTTTGGAAGCTTTAAGCCTAAAAACAGTATCAGCGCTATAACCATTATGGCACTTGCAACTAAAAGCAAAACATTAAAGCCTTTTTTCATTAACGCTTCACCGATAGCAGGTGCAATAGCCGTGGCTAATGCTGTTGCCATACCGAACATACCCATGCCCTCGCCGAATCTTTGCTTTGGCAAAACATCTGTTGCAACGGTTGATGTTGATGTGTTAGAAAATGAAAGAGCAAAGCCGTGCCCCATACGAAATACTATTGCAAGCACAATTGATGACATAACAGAATATGCAAAAAGATAGCCCAAAGGCATTAACAGCATACCTAAAATGCCTATCAGTAAAATTGACTTTCGTTTTCCGTTATCCAGTATCCATCCAACAAAAGGTCGGCATACCACTGATAACAGAGTGAAAGCAACAACACAGGCGCCGGACACAGATTCACTGTATCCAAGCTCCGCCACCAAGAAAGGGAACGTTGCCAATATCATAAGGTGGTTTAAAAACACCAAAAAATTAATGATTATGATAAATATAAAGTTCTTTGTCCAAAGCTTAGTTTTTTTCTTTTCCATATAATTAATACCTCCAAAAAAAATAAAAGCGTAAATCCAGCTTATCCGGACTTACGCTTTCGCAACTCGATGGGTGTATTTTAGCACTTTTATTTAAAAAAAGTCAAGAAAAAAATCTTTTAGTTCCTATACAAATTTTAATACATCTATGATGTCATCAATTACCGGCACATCATCTCTAAGGTCTTGGTCTTTAAACCAACCGCAGTTCATTCTAATGGCTTTCATGCCGGCATTCAGAGCACCTTGAATATCATTAACCGGATGGTCGCCCACATAAACACATTCCTCCGGCTTTAAGCCAAGCTTCTCGGCGGTATAGATAAAAAGCTGCGGATCGGGCTTATGCACACCAACATCACCGCTGACAACCACAATGTCGCAATAGGGCCTTAATCCGCTGGTATCCATTTTATGGTTTTGAAGCATTGAAGGTCCGTTGGTAATAACACCCACAATATAGCCTTGCTCCTTAAGTTTTTTCAACAGCCTTGGGCTGTTTGGAAATATAACGTTGTGGTCGCCGAAGGTTTTGTCATAGTGAAACGCCAATTCCTCTGCCGGCGGCGCATCCACCCAGCCCCACATGTCGCAAAGCAGCCTGCACCATTCAACCCTGTTAACATATCCGCCCTTACCGGTTACTCTCATATCCTCCTTGCGCCTTTCAATTTCTTCAGCTGAAATATTAGGGCAAAAGGTGGATAAAAATGAGTCCATATAATGCTCAAACGCCTCTGTTCTGTCCTGCAGAGTTTCATCAAAATCAAATAATACTGCTTTTGTCATTGGTTAACTGTTCCCTTAATTCATCAACAGATGCAAAGGTTTTTTCCTCTCGTATATACTTTACAAGCTCAATTTGAATGGTTTTACCGTATAATTCGCCGTTAAAATTGAAAATATGAGTTTCGCACAGCGGCTCATCAACTCTCCAGCTGGGGCGAATACCGATGTTGGTAAAGGCTTTGTAAACCTTACCCTCAACCACCGCGCGGCTCTCATAAACGCCGAATTTTGGAATAACAAGACCATCGGGCAAATGCTGGTTAATTGTTGGAAAACCAATGGTTCTGCCCCTTTTGTCACCGGCAATAACCGGCGCTTCAAAGGTAAAGCGGTAACCAAGCATTTCGTTAGCCTTTTCAATATCACCTGACAATATGGCTGAGCGAATACGACTTGAGCTAATGGGCTTTCCCTCGTGGTCAAGATGCTCCAAAATACGAACCCAAACATCTTTTTTCTCTAAATGACGCCTTAAATCCATGGCCGACCACATGGCATTTTTGCCAAGTCTAAAGTTAAATCCGCATAATATGACTCCGGCGTTTAGTCGGCCGATTAATATTTCGTCTACAAAATCTTCTGCAGACATATTTTTCAGTAATTCAAAATCAGCGAAAATTGCATTTGGATACTGTCTTTCAAAAATACTTTTTTGAAGCAGAGAAAAACGGTTGTTAACGCAATATATTATTGCATTTTCAGCACCTGTAACAACGGTTTTGTGAGCCAGGTGCATTCCGTCAAAGTCCCCAAGTGCAACTGCAATTCGCTTTCTGTTATTTTCAGTTCCCATTTTTAATCTCTTTTAGTTAGTAGGCGTAAAACAGACAGCTGATTGCCGTTGTTTATACCTAAGCCTAAAAATATATTATCATTGTAAATCGCCGCCGGAGTATTTACCGCAGGCGGATTTTTAATTCTGTCAATATCAAGAGCGCCGCCGTTACAAAAGCGTTTTGCCTGTGCACCGGAAATATAAACCCTTTGGAAGCACTCAAATATTTTCTCAAGCGGAATTAGATGTTCACTGAAATCTCCGCCGTTATCCTTAATCTCCTGTAGCTTAGAAACGGTAATGCAGCTATCCAAATCAAAGCCCATGGCTTTTGTACGCTGAAGCTCGGTCATAACTGCGCCACAGCCAAGGTCCCTGCCGATATCATCAATCAAAGAACGAATATAGGTGCCCTTTGAGCAGAGAACATCAATAATGTATTCATTATCATTTTGTTCAACAAGCTCAAGAGACTTGATATCAACCTTACAGGGCTTTCGCTCAATTTCGATGCCCTGTCTTGCCAAATCATAAAGTCTGACGCCGTTAACGGATTTTGCACTGTACATCGGCGGCACCTGTAATATTTCGCCCTTGAATTTGTTCAATGCCTTTAAAACATCTGCTTTAGTCACATTAACGCTTTTGCTTTCCAAAACATTGCCCGTAATGTCCAAGGTGTCGGTGGTTTTGCCAAGCAAAAAAGCGGCACGATAGCCCTTATCACTGTCGGGCAAATAGTTTAAAAATCTGGTGGCACCACCAAGCATAACAGGTAAAACACCTGTTGCCATTGGGTCCAGCGTGCCTGTGTGACCAACCTTTTTTTCACCGGTAATGCCTCTTACCTTGGCAACAACACCAAAGGAGGAAATATCCCTGTCTTTATTGATACAAATGATACCGGTCATTACTTCAAAAGCTCCCTGCATTTTGCAATAAGCATGGCCTTTGCCTCTTCAACGCCGCAGTCAAAGCGACAGGCGGCGGCCTGAAGATGACCTCCGCCGCCAAAATATCCTGCAAGCTCGGCGGCATTAACACTTTCGAAGGTTCTAATGGAGCATTTACATGATTTGTCAGCCTTTTCACGAATGGTAAGTCCTATTTCCACACCCTCTGTTTGACGGGTAAGAGGAGCAATAGCCTCGGTTTCCCATTCGCCCGAACCTGCCTGGTCATACATATTTTGCGTAATGGTAATAACACAAATTCTGTCATTTTCAAAAAACTGCATACCTTCGATGCAAAGCCTTTCAAGGGCGGCATAGGTTTTGGTTTTTGTTTCAAACATAATTCGGTTGATTTTGCCGTTTTCCGCCCCAAAATCAACAAGCTCAGCCGCCGCTCTTAAGGTGTTGGATGTGGTGCTTGAATATCTAAAACAGCCTGAATCTGTGGTGATTCCCGTAAACAGGCAATTTGCAATATCCTTATCAATATCAACCTTTAATGCCTTTATAATCTTCAGCACAATTTCGCAGCAGGCTGCGGCATCTGCGTTTAACAGCAGATTATCGGCATATTCGGTATTTGTGCCGTGGTGGTCAATGCAAAGGTTTATTTTACCGCTGTAGGTATCGCTTAAATCGCCTAAAAGATTTTCAGTTGCAACATCAACTGCAACAATGAATTCCTCCTCAAAAACAGGCATTTCAATATTTGAAAAAAGATAATTATATTTGCTTGGAATTTCATCAGCACAAATAACCCTTGCCTTTTTTCCCATCTTTATAAGAGCACGGCAAAGGGCAAAGCCTGCACCGAGAGTATCTCCGTCAGGATGGGAATGGGTAAGAATAAGCATGTTATTTTGCTCTTTTAAAATTTGAGCACATTGTTCAACATTAATCTTCATCTTTAATATCTTTATCCTTGCTTTCAATATCCTTGAGCTTATCAAAAAGCTCAAAACCTTTTTCGATTGAGTTGTCAGCAATAAATGTTAACTCAGGTGTTTTACGTATGTGCAGTGAGGAACTGAGGCGTTTTCTAATGAAACCGCTTGCCGCCTTTAAGCCCTTAACGGACTCCTTGGTAACCTCAAGGCCCTCAACTGCGCTGATATAAACCTTGCAATAGCTTAAATCGTTGCTGACCTCTACTTTCACTATACTGAGCATACCGCTGACTCTTGGGTCTTTAACCTCTCTGAGAATAGCGATAAGCTCTCTTTTAATATCCTCGGTTATTCTGTCTACTCTGTATCCGGCCATAATTAATCCCTATACTCCTCAACAATAAATGCTTCCAGAATATCGCCTTGACGAATATCATCAAATTCTTTAAGAGTAATACCGCACTCGTAACCGGAGGAAACCTCTTTAACCTCATCCTTAAAGCGCTTAAGGTTAGCAAGCTCGCAAACGGCGATTTCCTTGCCGTCACGAATTACACGAACCTTACCGTCGCGTTTAACAGTACCCGATGTAACAAGGGAGCCTGCAACTGTACCGGCAGAGGAAATTTTGAATACCTCGCGAACCTCAACGGTACCGGTATCAACATCTCTGTATTTCGGAGCCCTCATACCGCGCATAGCGTTTTCAATATCCTCAATGGCATCATAAATAATGTCATAGGTTTTAATTTCAATTCCGTCACGGTCGGCATTATCCTTTGCAACAGGGTCAACGCCGATGTTAAAGCCTACAATAATAGCGTTTGATGCAGATGCAAGCATTACATCGCTTTCGCTGACGGTACCTACTGCGCCGTGAATAATTTTAACGCGAACCTCATCGTTTTCAATTTTAAGCAGGGACTGTTTAACTGCTTCAACAGAGCCTTGAACGTCAGCCTTAACAATGATGTTAAGGTCTTTCATTTCGCCGTCTTGAATTGTATCAAATAGGGTATCAAGAGTAACCTTTTGGAATGCCTTGAATTCCTCTTCCTTAGCCTCTGCCTTACGTTGTTCAACAAGCTGACGGGCAAGCTTTTCGTCGGAAACGGCATTAAACAAATCACCGCTCATAGGTGCTTGGTCAAGTCCCATAATCTCAACAGGAACCGACGGACCTGCCTCGTTAATCTTTCTGCCTCTGTAATCGGTCATTGCTCTAACCTTACCTACTGCAGTACCGGCAACAATAATATCGCCGGCTTTAAGTGTTCCGTTTTGAACAAGAAGGGTAGCAATCGGGCCTCTGCCCTTGTCAAGCTTAGCCTCAATAACAACGCCCTTGGCTGTTCTGTCCGGATTAGCCTTAAGCTCGCACATTTCGGCAACAAGATTGATTGTTTCAAGAAGCTTATCTATGCCCATTTTTGTTTTAGCAGAAACAGGAACGCAAATAATATCGCCGCCCCATTCTTCCGGAACAAGCTCATGTTCGGTAAGCTGCTGTAAAACTCTGTCGGGGTTAGCGCCCTCTTTATCCATTTTATTTATGGCTACAATAATTTCTACGCCGGCAGCCTTTGCGTGGTTAATAGCCTCTATGGTTTGAGGCATAATGCCATCATCTGCGGCAACTACAAGAACTGCGATATCGGTTGACATAGCGCCCCTTGCACGCATAGCTGTGAAGGCGGCGTGGCCCGGAGTATCCAAGAATGTAATTGTTTGCTTATCCGGTGTTACAACCTGATATGCGCCGATAGCCTGTGTAATACCGCCTGCCTCGGTTGATGTAACATCGGTATTACGAATAGCATCAAGAATTGAGGTTTTACCATGGTCAACGTGGCCCATTACGCAAACAACAGGTGAACGGGGAATTGCGTTCTCGTCGTTTTCGTCGTCCTCTTCAATAATCTGCTCTTCAATTGAGATAACAACCTCTTTTTCAACCTTTGCACCAAGCTCTGTTGCAACGATTTCGGCTGTTTCATAGTCAATAATTTCGTTAACTGTAACCATCATACCAAGCTTCATAAGCTCCTTTATAACCTCGGTTGCAGTCATACGAAGAAGCGAAGCAAGCTCACCTACGCTGATTTCATCAGGCACAGTGATTTTGATTTGCTGCTTCTTTCTTTGCTCGGCAATACGGGCAAGACGCTGGCTTTCGGTTTCTTTCTTTGAGCGAGCGTGAATTCCCTGGGGCTTTTTCTTTCTGTATTGCTTTGATTTTTGACTTAATTTTTGCTTTTTTTGATAGTCGCCGATATTGCTTGCCGGAGCAATATCCTCGTATTTTTGGTTATATTTTTCAAGGTCAACGGTGTTTACCCTGGTATCAATATGACGGGCCTCACCCTTTGTTCTTGCCTGAGGAGCCTGCTCAGCCTTTTTCTTTGCCTTTTCTTCGGCACGCTTTGCGGCCTGCTCTGCCATTTGAAGAATAGCAGCCTGACTTTGGTGCTTTTTGCTTTTTGCATCGTCCTTTTTAGGAGCGGGCTTTGCTCCACCGTCTGCCTTTTTGGCCGTTTTTTTCTTAGCAGAAAAATATGAATCAAAGCTTTTTACGCTGTTTTCCTGTGTGATTTTATCAAATAAGATGTTAAGCTCATCCTCTGTGAGAACAGTGGCCGGCTTTTTTGCAGGACCTTCGCAGTATTGTGAAAGTATCTCGATAACTTCCTTGTTTTGCTTTCCGAAATCCTTTGCGATGTCGGAAACCTTAACCTTAATTACCATACACGTTTTCCTCCTGTTTTTGTTCTATGTTTATAAGTTCAATTATTCGCTTTGCAAAATTTTCGTCATCAACGGTTATTACTCCTGCCTTGTAACCAAGGGCACTGTGCAGTTGGGAAATGCTTTCCGCAATACCCAGTGCAATTAGGTTAGGACAAAATCTATCGCTTAACAAAGAAAACTCATTTTTCAGTCTTGGTGAAATATCACTTGCAAAAACTATGAGCTTTGCTTTTTTTGCTTTGATTGATTTTTCGGCCATATCGTGTCCCATTGACAGCTTGCCGGCTCTGCGAGCCATACCAAGCATAGACAAATATTTTTTATTCTGCATTACTTATTTCATCTTCCATTGTTTTGTATACGTCGTCATCAACGGTAACGCCCAGTGAACGGTCAAGTGCACGCTTTTTTTGAGCCTTTTTTAAGCACTCCGGGTTTTTACAAACATAGGCGCCCCTGCCTGATTTTTTTTCGGTTAAATCAAGGCAGATTTCACCGTCGGGGCATTTAACTACTCTAACAAGCTCTCGCTTGTCAAACATTTCGCCGCAGCCCACGCAACGTCTAAGAGGTATTTTTTTTGTTTTCATATAAGATTAACCCTCATAAAAGCCCGATTCAGGCTTAATGTCGATTTTCCAGCCGGTTAGCTTTGCGGCAAGGCGTACATTCTGTCCCTTATTGCCGATAGCAAGTGAAAGCTGATCATCGGGAACGGTAGCTCTGCAGGATTTTGCATCCTGATCAAGAATTTCAACCTCTACTACATCTGACGGAGCAAGTGCGGCAGATACAAATTCCGCCGGATCGTCGCTGTATTTAACAATGTCGATTTTTTCACCGCCGAGAGCGTCAACTATGTTGGAAACTCTTTGGCCTCTCGGGCCTATGCAGGAACCAACAGGATCTACATCCTCGTCCTTTGTAAGTACGGCAATCTTGGTTCTTGAGCCTGCTTCACGGGATACTGACTTAATCTCAATAGTGCCGTCAAAAATCTCGGGAACCTCTGTTTCAAATAATCTGCGAACAAGACCGGGGTGGGTTCTTGAAATCATAACCTTTGGGCCTTTTCCGCCTTCCTTAACATCAACAACAAATACCTTTGTGGTAGTGCCTTCGGTAAATACCTCTCCCGGCACCTGCTCTGATTTTGGAAGCATAGCTATATTTTTACCGATTTCAAGAGTAACATTACCTGTAATGGGATCAATTCTTGAAACCTTTGCAGAGAGAAGCTCTTGGTTTTTGTTTTGGAACTCCTGCAGCATTTGTCCTCTTTCAGCTTCACGGATACCCTGACGGATAACATGCTTTGCTGTTTGAGCAACAATTCTGCTGAAGTCCTTTGTTTTAAGGGGTATGTCAATTGTTTTGCCGACCTTTGCGGATTTACGAATAAGCTGTGCCTGCTCAAGGGTTAAATCCGTGTCAGCGTCCTGAATTTCTTCAACTACATTTTTAGTTACATAAACCTTTATCTTTTGCTTTTCCGGGTCAATATCGCAGTGAACGATATCCTTGCCGTTATAATTATGCTTTGCGCCGGCAACAATTGCTGCTGAAATCTTTTCAAAAAGATAATCCGCAGGGATGCCCTTTTCCGCTTCAAGCATTTTTACTGCCTCAAAAAATTCCTTACTCATTTTTCCTATCATCCTTTCATTACAAGCTGTGCTTGATTAAATTTGTTGATTAAAATCTTCTATGTTAAAATCGTCAAGCTTAACGTGGGAAACGTCCTTTTTGTCAACAACAAGCTCGTTCCCGTCCTCAAGCTTAACGGTGATTTTTTTGTTTTCGTATGATGTCATAATTCCCTTAAAGTCGCGAACACCGTCGATGGGCCTTATGGCTCTCAGCATAACTGCACTGCCAATGCTTTTTTCAAAATGCTCATCTCTTGTAAGCTCTCGTTCAATTCCGGGAGAACTGACCTCAAGAATATAGCTTTGAGGAATAGGATCCTCCTCGTCAAGGGGCTTTGTAATTGCGTGGGTTAAATCAACGCAATCGTCGATGGATACTCCGCCGTCCTTATCAATGAATACCCGAAGATACCAATCCGTGCCCTCCTTGGCAAACCTAACATCCCAAATTTCCAGTCCAAGCTCCTTGGCAAAGGGCTTAATTATTTCTTCAACCCTCTGTACCGTGTTTTGCTTTGCCACAACATCACCTCTCAAATAACAAAAAGAAGCGGACTTTGCAGCCCACCTCACTTTTGGTTTATAATCTTACTAACACATATTATATATAATTTTCATATTTTGTCAAGAGTTTTTTTCGCAAATCAGTTGAATATCCTCAATTGGCTTTAATCCAAGCTGTTTAATTTCATCAAGCATATTTTCCAGCCTTTTATCGGCATAAACCTCAGGCCAATGTGCATCAAGTCCAACCACAACAGGATTGCCCACCTCATAAACCATTTGCCAAAAATCCTTTGCAGGATACTGTCTGTTGTCAAAATAACCGTAGAAGTTATATTCCAAGGGTATTTCAAGCTTTTTCAGTTCTATGAGCATATCCCGCATTTTTTTGAGATAAATTCCTCTGTCTCCAACGAAATTTATTAAATCGGGGTGACAAATGTATGTGAATTTGCCGGATTCAGCGCCCAATAACAGCTGACTTATATACTTATCCAGTGTAACTATGCTATCGGTTTTTGAACCTGTGTATTTTGCCCAAGGCTCAAATTCATTAAAGGTGTAATGCTGACCTAAAATCAAATAATCATAGTCAAAGCCGGCAAGGTATTCAAGCTCATCATCTATTAAATCGGGATAATACTCTACCTCAAAGCCCAGCTTAACCTGAATTTTGTCACTGTATCTATCCTGCAAAGCACGAACACTGTCAACATAACCCTGCGCCTTGCTCAGCCCCATTCTAAATCCGCTTTTGTGACCGTTTGGGAAAATATAGGGAGCATGGTCGGCAAAGCCAATCATATCATAGCCGTTTTCAATTGCGGCTAAAACATATTGCTCGTCACTGCCCTTTGCATGGTGGCAACGGGTGGTGTGGGTATGCAAATTAAATTTCATTATCAAACACTTTCCAGGAATTTAACAAATTGAGCCATGCCTTTTTCTGTTCGTTCAAATACGCCGCACTGCTCAAGAATTTCAGTAAATACAAGACCGATTTCTTCCTTAAGAATACTGTCGCAATTCTCCGGTGTAACGGTATGCTTTTGCATTATCATATCTGCCCAAGCCTTGTGCTTTGCAATGTTTTCCATAGCAGAAATATCCTTCCCGTTTAGCATTGCGTCAGCCAGCTCAGCCATTTCAGCCTTAAGTCTTGACGGTAATACTGCCAAACCCATTACCTCAATTAAGCCTATGTTTTCCTGCTTAATGTGATGATGCTCCGGATGCGGATGATAATATCCCATTGGATAATCGGGAGTGGTGATATTGTTTCTTAAAACAAGGTCAATTTCAAATTTACCGTTTCTCATTCTTGTAATAGGAGTGATAGCGTTATGGGGGGTTCCGTCGGTTTCGGCAAGAATAAATGCCTCCTCGTCGGTATATCCTTCCCAAGCTGATAATACCTCTCCTGCAAGATCTGCAAGTCTGTCTTTATTCTCACAGGCAAGGCGTAAAACGCTCATAGGCCATTTTACGATACCTGCGTCAACATCCTCATATCCCTTGAAAACAAATGGCCTTTCAATGGGCGCCTTTGCCATAGCAAATTCGTAGTTTCCGCCCTGAAAATGCTCGTGGGTTAAAATCGAACCGCCCACAATGGGTAAGCCGGCATTTGAGCCGATGAAATAATGGGGAAACAGCTCCAAAAATGACAGTAGCTTTCTAAATGCGGACTTATCAATTTTCATGGGAATATGCTCGGCGTTAAATACGATGCAATGCTCGTTATAGTATACGTAAGGTGAGTATTGCCAAAAGAAATCAACGCCGTCAAGCTTAATGGGAATGATTCTGTGATTTTGCCTTGCAGGATGGTTAACCCTGCCGCAATATCCCTCATTTTCTCTGCAAAGCTGGCACTTTGGATAAGAGGATTCTTTCATCTTCAGTGCGGCGGCAATAGCCTTTGGATCCTTTTCCGGCTTTGAAAGATTAATGGTTATATCAATATCGCCGTACTCGGTTTTGGTAATCCACTTAACGTCGTTTTTTATGCGATATTCCCTAATATAGTCAGAGCTTTTTGCAAGATCATAGTAGTAATCGGTTGCGGCAACCGGTGATTGGCTGTATTTTTCATTAAATTCCTTAATGACCTGAGACGGACGGGGAGTCAAAATACCCATAATTTTTGTGTCAAACAGGTCGCGGTATACAACGCTGTCCTCACAAAGGCCGTTGCTGACAGCGTAATCGAGAATTGAAGAAAGAATATCTTCAAGTTCTGCATTTTTATCGAATTCTGCGCTTTCAAAATAGTCTAAATCAAGCGCCTGACAGATTTGATTTATTGCAAAAACTCTGTCCTCAGGCTCAATGAGTCCCTTATTAATTCCGTATTCTGCAAGTGCAGAGATTGCTGAAAAAATTTCCATTTCTTTCTCCCTTTTTCAAAATTTGCCATATATTATTATAAGGGTTTATAAAATCTTTTTCAATATAAGAATTCAATTTATTAAAAAAATTGAAAACTTTTTTTAACTACTTTACCAAAGGGACAAATAATGATATATTTATAACAAGCAGATATTTATAATGAAGGTGATTATATGGAAATATGTGTTTTTGGTGCGGCAAGCAAAATAATAGATGAAAAATATATTACTGCCGTTGAAGAAATGGGAGAGCTTTTGGCAAAAAGAGGCCATAATCTTGTTTTCGGCTCAGGTTGTACAGGTTCTATGGGTGCGGCCGCGAGAGGCTTTAAGCGAGGCGGGGGCAAAACCCACGGGGTAGTGCCTAACTTTTTTAAGGAGGATTTGGCTGATTTTGTAGATTGGGAATGTGACCAAATGACCTATACCGAAACCATGCGTGAGCGAAAGGCGGTAATGGAGGATTTATCCGATTGCTTTATTATCACTCCCGGCGGCGCCGGTACCTTTGAGGAGCTTTTTGAGGTGCTGACCTTAAAGCAGTTGGGCAGACACAGAAAACCCATTGCCATTTATAATATTGACGGATACTATGATAAAATGCAGGATATGCTTGATTATTCCATTGAAAACGGTTTTATTAAGGATAACTGCAGGGCACTGTATAAATTCTTTGACAAGGCCGAGGATATGGTTGAATACCTTGAAAAGGATGATATGCAGGGCTTAACAATCAAGGATTTGAAATAGGATTGATTTTATGAAAAACTATGTGATTACAATTGGCAGACAGTTTGCCAGCGGCGGAAGAGAAATAGGAAAAATGCTTGCTCAGCGGCTTGATATCGATTTTTATGACGCTGAGCTGTTGCGTAAAAAAGCAAAGGAAATCGGTGTCGAAGAGGGAATTTTTGACCTTTTCGACGAAAAACCAACCAATAGCTTTTTGTTCTCAATTGTTACCAATCATTATGCAATTGAAAGTGCAGTAAACGAGGGCAAGGTTGTGGAAGCACAACGAAAGGTTATCACTAATGCCGCACAGCAGGGGCCCTGCGTTATTGTGGGCAGACGTGCTGATAAAATTCTGGCGGAGAATAGCAATGTTGTAAGCGTTTTTATAGCCGCCGATATGGATGACAGAATTGCCAGATATTTGGAAAATGACAGCACAAATGCAAAATCCGCCAAGCGATTAATTGAAACTAAGGACAAGGAACGCGCTTCCTATTACAATTGCTTGGGCGACGGTGTCTGGGGCAGGGCTGATAACTACACAATGTGCTTTTCAACCTCAAAAATGCCTAAGGAGCAGATAGTAGACATTATTGCAGACTACATAAATAAAACCTTTTCGCAGGAATAAAAAATCCAGCCTTAGGCTGGATTTTTTATTGCTGATTTATTGTTGATTCTGTTTGCTTTTCGGCCTACTAATATCCAAATTGCCGAAAGCATAACGGATAATGCCGTTGTAAGTAAAAACGGAATTAAACCATAGGTCTTTTCTCCGTATATAAGATAATAAACAATCATCCAAGCGTACAGATGGATAAAATAAACTCCCGTACTGAGCTTTCGCATAAAGAAATATGCTTTATTATCAGGAAGATCAATGCCATTAACGGTGCAAAACAGTGCCGCGGCGGTAACGGCTAAGGTTATTCTGCCTAAGCTTTGATTCAACAATACGGTTACAATAAAGCTGAAAATGAACACAACCGCAGATATACGGGGATTAATTTGCTTTTTGGAAAGCAACATTCCAAGGGGTATGTAGAAAAAACCCTGAAGCGGTTTTCCGTTGCCTATTGTAATGTCAATAAGTCGCTTAACCTTAGTAAACTCGGCAGGCAGTAGGCTTGAATAGTCGTTCATAGCGCTCAAAATGAAATATCCGCAAAGCAGTACGGCACCTAAAACGGTAATTTTTTCAATGCTCAACCTGTGCTTAAGCAGAAAATATACCATAACAAGGGCGTAAAATGATGAAAGCAAATACCATAGCATCCAAGAATTATAGTGTTCGCCGTTAATCACAAACCCTTTTATGTAGTGAGCAAGGTTATGCAAAACGGCGTTACCGGAGCTGATGTAATCCATTATTGCAGGCGGAAGATAAATAACGCTCCAAATAACATATAATTTAAGCATTCGAACGGCTGATTTTTTCACTGCCAAACAGCTGTCTTCATTTGTTTGATTAATCTTTTTACCTAACAAAAAGCCCGAGCAAATGAAGAAAAACGGTACCGCACAGCTAACTATAGCGGTGTAAATTGATACTGCCGTTTGATTTTTACAGCCATAAAGGGGATTTGTGTGAATTGCCACAACACATATTGCCATAAAGAGCTTTGCCACATCAAGGGAGTTATAGCTTTTTCTATACATATAATCTCCTATTTTTCAACGGAAAATCTGAATTCCGTGGCGGTTTTGAATTCCTCATTGGCCTTAACAAATCTGCAGGGGAACTCTTTAATGTTAACCGTATCGGGATAAAACTGTGTTTCAAGGGCGGCACCGCGGCGATAGGTTACCTTGGCGTTGCCTTTGCCGGCAGGGCAATTTTTGTCGAGCCAGCCGCCGCAGTATAGCTGTATGCCGGGAAGGTCTGTATAAACCTCCATTTTTCTGCCGCTTTCCTTATGTAAAAGTGTAGCCGCATGGGACATTTCGCCGTTTTTACTGCGCAGGCAATAGTTGTTGTCGTATCCGATTTCGTCAATAATTGCTCTAAAGGGTTCGTCGATTTTGTCGCCGATTCTATGAAGATTTGTGAAATCCATCATAGTACCCTTAACCTCTCCAAGCTCTCCGGTAGGAAGCTGGTTTTCATCGGTTTCGGTAAAGTAATCTGCGTTAATCATCAAATAATGATTTTCAATTGTTTCATTGTCGTTACCGCTTAAATTGAAGTATGCATGATTGGTTGGATTAGCAACAGTGTCTTTATCGCAGAGAATTGAATAATCAATTACAAGGGCGTTGTCATCGGTTAGGGTATAAGTGATTTTAATTTCAAAATTACCGCCGAAGCCGTCCTCTCCGTCAGGGGAAAAGCGCTTAAAGGTTACGGAATTATCGGTTGTACTGTCAACCTCCCAAGGGGTAAAGCTGAATCGTCCGCCGCCGTGAAGAGTCCAAGTGCCTTGGTTTTTGGGTGTGTTGTATTCAACGCCGTTAAAAGTGAACTTGCCGTCGCGAATACGGTTAGCCCATCTGCCAACGGCTAAGCCCTGATAGCCATAGTCCGGATTTGTGTAATCCTGCGGGTTGTCAAAGCCTAAAACAACGTCATCAAGCCTGCCGTTTTTATCGGGCATGCAAAGGGACTGAATACCTGCTCCAAGGGTTTGAAGTGAAACAGAGGCGCCGTTTTTGTTTGTGATTGTATAAAGCTCAATTTCTTTTCCGTCGGCAAGCTTGCCGAATGTTGATTTGACTATGCTCATAAATGTCATCCTTTCGGTGTTTGTATAACAATAGTATATATTAATTTAAAGACAAATTCAAGTTCTTGACTTTTTGGTAAAATATTATTAGTATTAATATAACTAAAATTATGTTTTATGTTTAATACTTTGTCCACAAGGGAGTTAAAAATATGGAATATCTTGTTTCGTTAATGAGATATATTTCTCCGGTAGCAATAATAGTAATACTGCTTACCTGTATTATATCGCTGTTTAGAAACAGGCCGCGTATTCATAAGCTGGCAAAGCTGGTTAATGAGATAGACGGCTCAACTGTTGACATTATGCATTGGGAAACCTCAATCGGCAGGAGTAAATCAAACGATATTACACTTCAGTATACAACGGTCTATCGTTTTCATGCGGTTATTGCAAAAAAACGCAGGGATTGGGTAATTACCGACACCACCGACAAGGGTGGCAATGTGGCTGTTAACGGTCAGTTAATTGACGGTCCCACAGTTCTTGAAAACGGTGATGAAATTTTAATCGGCTCCGTGCCTCTTACCTTTGTATGCGACGAGGCAGTGTCCACACAAAGCCGTAACGAGCTTAGAAACGCAATTAACCAAATGCCCACTCAAAATATCGCCTACGGCGTTTTGGTTGATGTAAAAACAAAACGGCCGGTATATCTTAAGAGTCAGGATGTGCTTTTGGGCAGGGGCAATGATTGTGATATTCAAATTTTAAGCGAAACCGTCAGCTCAAATCATGCAAGAATTTACAGAACAAGCCGTGGCTGGGCGTTGGTTGATTTGGATTCTCATAACGGAACCAAGCTTAACGGCAGATATATAAATCAGCCTCAGTTAATTTTTGACGGCGACCTTGTAACAATCGGCGACAAGGTGTTTGTATTTTACGATAAATAGGAGGGATTATTTATGGCTTCAAAAAATAAAATTCATAAAATTAAGCCGGTAAATAATTTCCTTTTACTGCTTATTTTATCTGTATTTCAGTTTGTTACCGGCTATATCGGTGCAAGCGCAGGAGATACCTTTGAGCCAAAGGTTTTTATTTCTCTTGCCGTTTTGGTAATGGTGGAATGGCTGTATCTTATTGTATTTTACGTGGGATTTCGCCGCAGAAACTTTGAACTGGAAATAATTGCATTTTTCCTGTGCGGAGTCGGTTTGGTAACCATTGGAAGCATTGATGCAGACGCAGCATTTAAACAGCTTATTATGGTGCTTGTGGGTGTGGGTGTTTTCATCTTTATGGTGTTCCTAATGGGACATGTGGATTTTTGCATGAAAATAAGAATGATAGTTGCCATCGGCGCAGTTTTGCTTTTGCTTTTAAATTTGATTATTGCAAAGGCTACAAACGGCGCCAGAAACTGGATAACCATCGGTCCCGTTACTCTTCAGCCGTCGGAGTTTGTGAAAATAGCATTTATTTTTGTAGGCTCTGCTACTCTTGAAAAAATTCAAACCTCAAAAAATATTATTGCCTTCATTGTTTTTTCGATGGGCGTTGTAGGCTCCCTTATCATAATTAAGGATTTTGGAACGGCGTTAATATTTTTCATAACATTCATTATTATCGCGTTTATGAATTCCGGTGATATTAAAACCATTATTCTCGCTGTTGTATCGGCCGTAATGGGTGCAACAATTGTGTTAAAATACAAATCCTATGTTAAGGCAAGGTTTGCCGTTTATCGCCATGTTTGGGAATATGCGTCGGATTCCGGCTTTCAGCAAACAAGAGTGCTTGTGGGTATTGCCAGCGGCGGACTTTTGGGACTTGGAATAGGCAACGGCTTTGTACGAAATGTATACGCTTCAACAACGGATATTATTTTTGGGGTTATTTGTGAGGAATGGGGCTTTATTTTCGGCATTGTTTTGGTTATGTCATTTGTTTGCATAGCCATTTCCGCCCTTGTTAATTCAGTGGCATCCCGCTCAACCTTTTATTCAATAGCCGCAGTTGCCGGTGCGGGAATGCTTTTGTTCCAAACGGCGCTGAACATTTTCGGCATTACCGATATATTGCCCCTTACAGGCGTTACACTTCCTTTTGTAAGTCAGGGCGGCTCGTCAATGATTAGCTGCTGGGCAGTTTTGGCGTTTATTAAAGCGTCGGATGTTCGCACCTATAACTATTTGGGAGGTGCAAAGAAGAAATGAAAATGATTGCAAAAAGAGGAATTTTCCTTTGGATTTTATCCGCACTTTTCATTGGCGGTCTTGTGTTTTTAACCGTGTCCGTTGTTCAAAACGGCAACGAATGGGCAATGAAACGGTTTAACAGCCATATTTACACCAACGGTCAATTAATCGGTGCCGGAACCATTTATGATTGCAACGGCGATATTTTAGCCGAAACCGTTGACGGCAACAGAGTATACAGCGATGATAAAACAACAAGAGAATCAACCCTTCATGTTATCGGCGATCCAACAAATTCCATTTCAACAGGAGTTCAGGCAACGTTTAGGTCGGATTTAACCGGTTATAATATAATGTATGGCGTTTATAATCTTGAAAGAAACGGAAAGGGCAACGATATTAACCTAACCGTTGACAGTGAAATCTGCAATTTAGCCTACGACCAATTAGACGGAAGAAAGGGTACTGTTGCGGTTGTTAATTATAAAACAGGTGATTTGCTTTGCTCTGTTTCCTCTCCGTCCTTCGATGTAAACGATATTCCAAGCGATTTGTTAACCAGCGACAAATATGAGGGTGCTTATATTAACCGTCTTTTGGGTGCTCACTATGTTCCCGGTTCAACATTTAAGATAGTAACGGCAATTTGCGCATTGGAAAATTGGGATGACGCACTGACAAGAAAATGGAACTGTACGGGCGAATATGTGCCCGGAACAGGTGTGCCGATTACCTGCGAGGGACATAAGGTTCATGGCACATTAACCCTTGAGGAGGCCTTTGCAAAAAGTTGTAACTGTATTTTTGCCCAAATCGCAGTTGAGCTTGGCTCGGATAAGCTGATGAAAACCGGCAAGGAGCTGGGAATTGGCTCATCGGTAACCATCAGCGGTAAAATCGAGTCGTTTGCAGGCACCTTTGACGGCGGCGACGACGGCAAGGATTTGCTGGGCAGAACCGGCTTTGGACAGGGCAATACCCGTATTGCACCTATTACCATGTTAAGAATAGTAAGTGCTATCGCCAACGGCGGCAGTGTGCCTTCGTTTAACATTATTGACAGCGTAACTAATCAAAAGGGCAATTCCATGGATATCGAGCTTCCGGAAAACAATACACGGCTTATTGATAAAGAGGTATGCTCAGATATTGCCGATTTAATGGCATATAACGGTAAAAACCAATATGACGATGTAATACCCGAAAGCCTGAATGTTTGTGCAAAAACCGGCACGGCAGAGATTGATGAAAATCCCGACCATAATATCGCATGGTTTGTTGGATATATGGATGACGATGAGCATCCCTACGCTTTTGTGGTGGTTGTGGAAAACGGCAGCTCGGGTCACTATACCGCGGCGCCTATTGCCAAAAAGGTTTTGCAGGCCATAGTTGATAAATATTAAGGACTTTTTTATGATAGAAAAATTCAGCGACGAAAATAAGGAAAGAGCATTGCTGGTGGCACTTGACTGCGGCGAGTATGACGCCGAGGCATCTATGGCCGAGTTAAATGAGCTTGCAAAAACCGGCGGTGCAGAGGTAGTGGGCGAGGTTATTCAGCGCCGTTCAGCGCCGGAGGCAGGCACCTATCTCGGCAAGGGAATGCTTCAGGAAATCAGTGATTTTTGCCATAATAATCAGGTGGATTTGATTATTGCAGACGGAGAGCTTTCCCCTGTTCAGGTGCGCAATATCGAGGACTTTACCGGCACAAGGGTTGTTGACAGAACAACGCTGATACTTGATATTTTTGCCGCAAGAGCACGCTCAAGCGAAGGTAAGCTTCAGGTTGAATTGGCACAGCTGAGATATGCTTTGCCAAGGCTTACGGGAAAAGGAGCATCTTTATCCCGTTTGGGAGGCGGTATCGGTACCCGCGGTCCCGGTGAAACAAAGCTTGAAAGCGACAAAAGGCATATTAGAAGCCGTATTCAAAGCCTAAAGCAAGAGCTTCAGCAGGTGGAAAAGCGCAGAACCGCTATGCATCAACGCAGACAAAAAAACGGCGCATTAAGTGTTGCAATTGTTGGATATACAAATGCAGGAAAATCAACGCTTATGAATCGCTTAACGGATGCAGGGGTGCTTCAGGAGGATAAGCTTTTTGCAACCCTTGACCCAACGGCACGCAAGTTGATTTTGCCTAACGGTCAGCAGGTAATGCTTATTGATACGGTTGGCCTTGTCAGAAGACTGCCCCATCAGCTTGTGGACGCATTCCGCTCAACCCTTGAGGAGGCTGTTTGGGCAGATGTTATTCTAAATGTATGTGATGCCTCCAGCGAGGAATGTGCAGAGCATATTAAGGTTACAATGGACATTTTATACGAACTTAAATGTACCGAAAAGCCCATAATAAATGTTTTAAACAAATGTGACAAGGCGGCGGATTTGGATTTTGATTTCTTCGAGGACAGCGTTAAAATCAGCGCATTAACAGGGGAAGGAATAGATGATTTACTGTCGGCCATTGAGAGAGCTTTGCCACAAAATAAACGAAGGGTAAAGATATTGCTTCCCTTTGACAGCCTTAAGCTGGCTTCCGTTGCCAGGGAAGGCATTGTTCACAGCGAGGAATACACCGAAGACGGACTGTATTTGGATGTAACGGTTGAGGTTCAATATTTAAAGTCTCTCAACGATTATATTATTTAAGTCGTTCGCATATTATTAAGTAATGAAAAATTTGGCACTGTGTCCAAGCTGTTAGGTGATAATATGCGAATGTTAACTATTAAAGCAAACCCCAAGGTAATCTTCGGTATGGTGATTGCTTTAACCGGTGTAATTGTAATTTTGCTTACCTTTATAGGCAATCATAACGGAGCCGCCGAAAAGGCAAAAGAGGTATCCGTTACCTGTAAAACCGCCCAACAAAGGCAGGATTATATAACCTCGCTGGGTTGGGAGACTGACGGAACGGAAACCGAAAAGCAAATTACAATTCCAAATGAGTTTAACAATGTTTATCAGCAGTATAATAAAATTCAAACTCAGCAGGGATTTGACTTAAGCGATTATAAAGGAAAGCCGGCAACGGTCTATACATATAATGTTACTAATTATCAGCAAAATAAAAATGTTATTGCAAATTTAATTGTATGTAACGGTGAGCTGATAGCCGCCGATTTGTGCGATACTTCGGCAAAGGACGGCTTTTTGGTAGCACTGAGTAAAAATGAGAACTAATGGAAAGAATAGATAAAATCATCTCCAGACAACTTAATATTACTCGCAGTCAAGCCAAAGCCCTGATAAAACAGGGTGCTGTTCAGGTTAACGATAAAGCTGTTTTGTTTGCCGATTTTAAATGCGGCGAAAATGACAGCATTACCGTTAACTCAACTCCCGTTTCAAACAACAAATTTGTTTACATTATGATGAACAAGCCTAAGGGAGTAATATCTGCCAGCGAGGGCAGGGGCGAAAAAACCGTTGTTGATTTAGTGCCTGAGAATATGAAGCGCAGAGGGCTTTTTCCTGCCGGACGGCTTGATAAAGACACAACGGGATTTGTGTTGTTAACCGATGACGGCGAATTTGCTCATGACATTTTAAGTCCTAAAAAGCATATTGATAAGACATATATTGCCACATTGGACAAGCCCTTTGATATATCCGTGGTACAGGATTTTAAAAACGGAATGGAATTGGGTGAGGAAAGGCTCCTTTCGGCTGAAATAGAGCCTGTTAACGGCGATTATACCGTTGCAAAGGTTGTTTTGAAGCAAGGACTTTATCATCAGGTTAAGCGTATGTTTAAAAAGCATGGAATAAATGTGGTGGAATTAGACAGAATAGCTATGGGCGGACTGCCCCTTGACAGAAATTTGGCACTTGGAGAGTGTAGATTTTTGACAGAAAGTGAGATATTGTTAATAAAAAGCACAGGCAATTGAACAACTATAAATATGTAATGTGCTTAATTTCGACACAATATATTGGGTGACAATTGACAACTTTATGCAAAAACCACAAGTTTTTTAAATCTTTTTTGTTAAAAAGGTTGAAATTTATTCAAATCCCTTGTATAATATCTACAATGGATTTGAATTTTTTTTGTGCATTATTATTGATGCTTTAATACGAAAGGATGGTTTAGATGCCAAACAAACTTTTTCAAGGCATAATTAACCAAATGCGAGAAGCAGTTGACAGGACTATCGGCGTTGTTGACGAGGGAGGTTCGATTATTTCCTGCAGCGAGCTTGGCTTGATTGGCGAGGTAAGAAAGGGCATTGTTGCCGCCGGTGTTTTTAACGGAGCACAGATTTGTGTTGATTCCTGCACCTACAAGGCTTTCGGTGACAGAGTTCATCCGGAATATGCGGTTTTTGTTGACGGAACAGACGAGCTTAGCCGTCATTACGCAGGTATAATTGCCGTTGCACTTGATCAAATAAAGAAAAATAATGATGAAAAATTTGATCGCTCTAACTTTGTTAAAAATGTAATTTTGGACAATATTCTTCCCGGAGATATATACATTAAGTCCAGAGAGCTTCGTTTTAATAATGATGCAACCCGTGTTGTGTTTTTGATTAGAGTTACAAAGGCAAACGATATATCCGTATTTGATGTTATTCAAAACTTCTTCCCCGACAAGACCAAGGATTTTGTAATCAACATTAATGAAAACGATATTGCACTTATTAAAGAGGTTCGCCCCAATGTTGAGCGCAAGGATTTGGAAAAGCTTGCCCAATCAATTTGCGACACTCTTTCAACAGAGTTTTATTGCACAGCCGTTGTGGGTATCGGTACCTGTGTAACCGGAATCAAGGAGCTTGCCCGAAGCTTTAAGGAGGGCCAGGTTGCCCTTGAGGTAGGCAAGGTGTTTGACACGGAGCGTTCAATTGTCAGCTACGAAAATCTTGGCATTGCCCGTCTTATTTATCAGCTTCCCACAACTCTTTGCGATATGTTCCTTAAGGAAGTGTTCAAGAAAGGCTCAATTGATTCTCTTGATCAGGAAACACTTTTCACAATTCAAAAGTTTTTTGAAAATAATCTTAATGTGTCGGAAACCTCAAGAAAGCTTTTTGTTCACAGAAATACTCTTGTATACCGTCTTGAAAAAATCAAAAAGCTTACCGGTCTTGACCTGAGAGAATTTGATGACGCAATTGTATTTAAAGTAGCACTTATGGTTAACAAGTACCTTAGTTCAACTCCGATTAAGTACTAAAAGTATCATCTATAACAGACGCAAAACACCCATTGCACTTATGTGATGGGTGTTTTTTTGGTATAAAATAATCGGTTTTTCAGCGTTTAAGTTTACACAATGGTTACAAAATTTACAAAAAAACAACACAAAACTATTGCATAATATCCTAAATTGTTATATTATATAAAGCAGTATGGGGTAATGCCCTCTATTGTTACGAGAATTTTAAAGATTAGGAGTAAAAGCCGTGATTGAATTTAGAGATGTTACAAAGGTTTATGACAGTAACGGCACTAAAGCGCTGGACAATGTTAATATTAAGATTGAGGACGGCGAATTTGTTTTTATCGTTGGCTCATCGGGTGCCGGAAAAAGCACCTTTTTAAAGCTGATTATGCATGAAGAAAAGCCAACAGAGGGCGAAGTAATCGTTAATGATTATTCATCAGCCACCATGAAAAAGCGTAATGTTCCTTATTACAGAAGAACCATGGGCATCGTTTTTCAGGATTTTAGAATTATTCCCAAAATGTCGGTTTATGATAATGTTGCCTTTGCAATGCGTGTTATCGGCGCCAAGGAAAAGGACATTAGAAAACGCGTTCCTTACATTCTTCAGCTTGTGGGACTTTCAAAAAAGGCTCGCGCCATGCCTAATGAGTTATCAGGCGGCGAGCAGCAGCGTGTATCCCTTGCAAGAGCGCTTGTTAACAACCCAAAGCTTATCATTGCCGATGAGCCCACCGGAAATGTTGACCCGGAAATGAGCCACGAGATTGTTGACCTTCTGACAAAAATCAACAACAGCGGCACTACCGTAGTTATGGTTACCCACGAGCATGATCTTGTTCGTTCCTTCCAAAGAAGAGTTATTGTTATTCAAAACGGACAGGTTGTATCAGATACTCCGGACCCCACCTTTGCAAAGTTTAAGTCAAAGCAGCCGGAGGAAACAACGGATATGTTCTATTTTGAAGAAGATGTTAAGCAGGAAAATGTTACCGAGGTATTTGACAACCTTGAGGAAATGGTAAGCTCTGCCGAAAACAGCTTCGACACTAACGAAAATAAGGGAGGTGAGCAATAATGACAGGCTCAAGCTTAAAGTATCTTATTAAAGAGGGATTTAGAAACAGCTGGACAAACAGAATGATGTCCATTGCGTCTATCAGCGTGCTTTTATGCTGCCTTGTTCTTATTGGCTCTGCCGCAATGATTTTCCTTAACATTGACTCCCTTGTTGACAGAATTGAGGACGAAAATGTAATTATGGTTTATATCGAAGACGATACCTCGCAGGCCGATATGGACAATATGAGAGAAAGCATTGAGGCAATGGATAATATCCAAAGCATTGAGTTTGTTGATAAGGCTGATGCTTGGGAGGATCAGTTGAAAACAATGGGTGAGGCACAGGCGGTATTTTTTGAGGGAATAAGCCCCGATAAAAATCCTTTGCCTAATGCATACAAGGTAACTGTTGCCGATCTTGCACAGTTTAAGGAAACTGTTGCCCAAATAAAACAGCTTGACCACATAGATACGGTTCGTGAAAACAGTGACCTGGCAAAAAAAATTCAAACCATCAGCCATGGCATTTCAATTATTGCAATTGCCATTATTTCTGTGCTTTTTGCAATTTCACTTTTCATTATTTCTAACACTATTAAGCTTACGGTTTATTCCCGTCGCCTTGAGATTAGTATTATGAAATCTGTGGGCGCAACCAACTCCTTTGTAAGATTGCCTTTCGTTGTAGAGGGAATTATTTTGGGCGTTGTTTCAGGCTTGCTGTCCCTGGGAGTTGTATGGGGAGTATATGAATTAGCAATTTTCCAATTCAGCGATTTGTTAATATCCCTTGGCTTGAATGCCCTAAGCTTTAAGGACTATGCCCTCTATATGCTGGGTGCCTTTGTTGGAATAGGCATTATCAGCGGTGTTGGAGGCTCATTGATTACAATGACCAAATATCTTAACAAGGAAGGTAGTGAGATTAGTGCGATCTAAATTAGCAGTTAAAGCACTATCCTTGATGCTTGGTGCTTGCTTTGCAATTTGCTCCTTTACCGGCGCGGCTACCTCAGCTTATGCAAAGTCTGCAAGCGAGCTGCAATCTGAAAAGCAAAAAATCCAGCAGCAAATTAATGCGGCTCAGGAAAAGGTGAACGAGCTGTCTGCCGAAAAAAAAGAAACTGAAGAGTATATTAGAGCTTTGGACACAAAAATTCAGCTTTTACAGGATCAAATTGATGTTCTTCAGGATGATGCCGACGAGCTTCAGTCAAGAATTGATACAATTACCGAAAAAATCAAGAATACCGAGGCGGAAATTGACGATATACAGGAGCAAATCAACCAAAAGCAGGCTGAGTTTGATCAAATATTCGAAGAATATTGTCAAAGACTCAGGGCTATGTATATATCCGGCAGTGTCAGCAATTTAGAGGTGTTGTTAACCAGCACTGATATAAGCTCAATTTTGACTCGCTCACAAATGATTAAGTCCGTATCAAAGCAGGACAGTGAAACACTTAATGCTCTTATGGAAAAAATGGAGGAAATTGAGCAGCAAAAGGTTGAACTTCAGGAAAAGAGAATTCAACTTGACGAGGACAAAACAGCCTTAGAGGAAGATAAAAGTGCTCTTGAGGATAGTATTAAGGACATTGAATCCACAAAGGCAGAGCTTGATGAAGAGGTGGATGAGTGCAATGCCTTGATAAAAAAACTCGCCAGCCAAACCTCCGAGTACCTTGAAGCAATTGACGAAAACGAAGCAGAACTTGCAAAGGTTGAAAGGGAAATACAAGCGGCATACGCTTCAGCGTCAACAGGCACCGGTTCAATAGGCGGTTCAACAGGCAACGGTGCATACAGCGGAACCCTCGGTTACCCCACCAGTTACCGTACTATATCCGCAGGCTATCCTAACTATTCAAGCGGCCGTTATCATGGCGGAGTTGATTTCCCCTGTCCCACAGGCACTCCTGTTTACGCATCTGCTTCGGGCAAGGTAATTGTTGCAAAGAATCTTAATTACAGCTACGGTCACTATTTGATTATTGACCACGGCAATGGCTTATCAACACTTTATGCACATAACTCAACCCTTTTGGTAAGCGTTGGACAAACTGTTTCAAAGGGACAGCAAATTGCCAAGTCCGGCTCAACGGGTAATTCCACCGGACCCCACTGCCATTTTGAGGTGCGTGTAAACGGAACAAGAGTAAATCCAATGAGCTACTTATAATAATTTTGAGCGACGGCATGCCGTCGCTCTTTTTTTGCAAAAATTCATAATTTGGTAATAATTATTATTTTACTTATAATAATAAATGTGTTACAATTAATACGTATAGGTATTTTAACAATTATGGGAGGCGGCATGCTTGAAAAGTAATAGAGTGCTTAAAAAATTATGTGTTGTATTTGCTGTCATTTTTGCTGTTTCAATTGCATCGCCCGTTGACTGTTTATATGCCGCCGATTCATCAATGTCCCTTGATAAACAGCGTGCTCAGCTTGAGCAAAACCTTGCCGATGTTAATGAAAAGCTTGAACAGCTTGGAAAGGAAAGCAAGGAAACCGAGGAATATATTGAGGTTTTAGACCAAAAAATCAAATATTTGAGCCAGCAATATGAGCTGGCCAAAAAGGAAGCGGGCGAAATTGAGGACAAGGTCGATAACCTCGAAAAAACAATACTAAATAACGAGACGGAAATTGAATCTATCAAGCAGGAAATCATTCAGCTTGAAGAGGAAACCGAGGAGCTTAATAAAGAGTTTGAAGATACGTATGATGTGTTTTGCACCCGTATGCGGGCAATGTATGTCAGCGGCTATCAAGTGAGCGCCCTTTCCTTTTTGTTGGAGAGCGACGGTATTTCACAGCTTTATACCAGATACGAAATGATAAAAGCAGTATCAAAGCAGGATAGCGCCATGCTTGCCAATGTTAAGCTTCAAACTGACGAAATAATTAAAGCCATGAATTCCCTTGATGACAAGAAAAGTGATCTTGAGACAAGCCAAATTACCCTTGCCAAGGATAAAGGAAACCTTAAAGCTGAGAAAATAGCTCTTCTTGAAAAGCAGGATGATATGGACTCACAAAGACTTGTAATAGAGGATCAACAGCTTGAGGCTAACAAGCTTTTAAAACAGCTTCATGACAAAACCGAGAAATACGGAGAGTATCGCGATATTACCCAAGAGGAGCTTGATGAAATTGACGCCGCCATTGAGGAAGCGGATAAGCGTTATACAACTACTACAACCACAACAACCACCACTACAACCCAAAAAGCAGATAATTCTCAGCCTGAGCCAAATACTACTACAACAACTACTAAAAAGGCAGAGTCAAGCTATATCAGCCTAACGTATCCATGTCCTGCATATACTACTATTACCTGCGGCTTCGGTGCTTATGCCGGCCACACAGGCTGTGACTTTTCAACAAATCGAAATGTAAACGAAAGAATCGTTGCATCGGAGTCGGGAACGGTCATTATCTCTGCCGACTTAACAAACCCCGACGGAACATATCGTTCCTACGGACGGTATATCGTTATTCGGCACGATAAAACAACACCCTCGGGCAAAACCGTTTATACGCTTTACGCCCATAACAACAGCCGTGTTGTCAGCGAAGGTCAGTATGTCAGCAAAGGGCAGCTTATTGCCTATTCCGGTTCAACCGGCAATTCAACAGGCCCCCACTGCCACTTTGAGGTTAGAGTAGGCGGACCAAGCCAATCCTATGCAGTTGATCCTGCAAACTATTTACCGTAAAGGAGTTCCTTTTAATTGAAATCACAAAAACTGATAAAAGCGTTATCTTTGTTATTTGCAATTGTAATTATGGTTTCACCTGCTAATTTTATGGCTTTAGCAGATGAAGAAACCACCACTGTCCTTCAGGAGGAAGAAACCGAAGGCGCTACCGTTGAGGAGGCACAAAAAACTCTTGAAGAGCAACGAGCCGAGTTGGAGCAAAAGCTAAATGAAAATCAAGCAAAGCTTGAAGCCTTTGAGGAGGACGCAAAGTCTACAGCGGAATACATTGATACCCTTGATGAAAAAATCGGGTATCTAAACGAGGAGTTAACCCTCCTTGATAATGAAATTGCCGAAGCACAGGCCAATATTGATCTTTTAGTACCGGAAATCAAGTCCCTAAAAAAGGATTTAGAGAGCATAAGCGAAGAATATGATCAAATCCAGGCGGAGTTAGAACAATTAGAGCTTGATTTTCAGGATACATACGATGCATATTGTGCAAGACTGAGGGCAATTTATATTTCCGGCAATGACAGTATTCTTACAGCGTTGTTAACCAGCTCTGATATTTCGGAATTTTATAACCGTTATCAAATGATAAAGGCAGTTTCAAAAAGCGATACACAGCTTTTAAAGCAGGTAAATGCCGAAATGGAGGAAATAGTTAACAAGCAGGATGGATTAAATGCTCAAAAGAGCTTGCTTAATGCAAAGAAAAAGGAGCTTGACGCAAAGCAGGCGCAATATAAGGCCGACCGGGAAATTGTTGAAAGAAAACAGCAGGAAGCGGCAGACAAAAAGATTGTGCTTTCGGAGAAAAGAGCGGAGAGCGATGCACTGTTAGCAAAATACACCGCCGAAACGCAAATGTATACCGAGTACAGAAACGAGGACCAAGAGCTTATCGACGCTGTTGACCAAGAAATTGAAAATCTGTTAAACGGACTTATCAGTCCCGACGAGATTGGCGAATTCAAGGAAAGTGAAAGAAACGACAGCTCTGTGGATATAGATTACGGCGACGGAAGCAGCCTTTACAGTAATTCAAATGCTGTGTTGAATTTGTGCTATCCTGCACCCGGACATCGCGGAGTTTCTCAGGAATACGGTTATTACAGCAACGGAAAGCCCCATACAGGCATTGATTTTCCATGTCCAACGGGTTCAAAAATAGTTGCAGCCCAAAAGGGAATTGTAATTACGGTAAAAAGACTTGATTATTCCTACGGCTATTATGTTATGGTATACCACGGAACAGATGCCAAAGGAAGAAAAATAGTAACTCTCTATGCTCACAATTCATCAATTTTGGTTAGTGTCGGCCAAACCGTTAAAAAGGGACAGCAAATTGCAAAGTCCGGCTCAACCGGCAACTCCACCGGTCCACACTGCCATTTTGAACTGATAATCGACGGCACAAAGGTAAATCCAAAATATTACTTAAGCTAAATACATAAAATGAACAAGATTAATTATCAAAGGTTAACCGATAAAATAATTGACGGTTTAGGGAGTAATACTCCCAAGCTGTTATTACACAGCTGTTGTGCGCCCTGTTCAAGCTATACGCTTGAATATTTGTCACAGTATTTTGAAATAACAGTGCTTTACTATAATCCAAATATTTCTCCGTACGATGAATTTGAAAAGCGCTTTTCAGAGCAGAAAAGACTTATAGAGGCTTTGCCCTCAAAGCATAAAATAACTCTAATTAAAGGCGATTATTGCTACGAGGAATTTGAACAAATAACCAAGGGATATGAGAAGGTAGCCGAGGGCGGCGAGCGTTGCTTTAGATGCTATCGCTTAAGGCTGGAAAAAACTGCAAGGCTTGCCAGAGAACAGGGCTTTGACTATTTTTGTACAACTCTTTCCATAAGTCCGCTGAAGAACTCTCAAAGGATAAACGAAATCGGATATGAGCTTGCAGATGAATACGGAGTAAATTGGCTACCCTCCGATTTTAAAAAGCGTGAGGGCTACAAGCGTTCAATTCAGCTTAGCAAAGAATATGATTTATACCGACAAAATTTTTGCGGCTGTATTTACTCAAAGGGGGTAGGCACAAATGAATAACCCACTTGCTGACAGAATAAGGCCTACCGAGCTTTGCGATGTGGTAGGTCAAAGGCATCTGTTATCAAAGGGCAAGGCCCTTTACAATATGATTGAAAACGGCGAAATACCCAATTTGATTTTCTATGGCCCGTCAGGTGTAGGTAAAACAACGGTTGCTTCAATAATTGCAGGAAAAACAAACAGAGCCTTGCGTAAGCTTAACGGAACAAGCGCCGGAACAAAGGACATTAAGGATATTGTTGCCGAGCTTGACACATTTAGTGCTCCTAACGGAATTTTGCTTTATCTTGACGAAATTCAGTATTTCAACAAAAGACAGCAGCAAAGCCTGCTTGAGTACATAGAAAACGGAAAAATAACACTTATTGCATCAACTACGGAAAACCCGTATTTTTATGTTTACAGTGCGATTTTATCCCGCTCAACTGTTTTTGAATTTAAGGCAATTGACGCCGAGGATATTGTACCGGCAGTTAAGCGCGGTTTTGATTATTTGGCAGATGAAAATAATATCGAAATCGTCTATGACGACAATGTGGTTGAAAGAATTGCTTCAGGCTGCGGCGGTGACGTTAGAAAGGCGCTTAACTCCGTTGAAAACTGCTATTTAGCCACGGGAATAACCGAAGACAAAAAAATCATAACCGTTGACATTGCCAATGAATTAACCCAAAAGTCGGCCCTTCGCTATGACAGAGACGGCGACGATCACTACGATATTGTTTCCGCATATCAAAAAAGCATGCGCGGTTCCGATCCGGATGCGGCGTTGCATTATTTGGCCAGACTTTTGGAGGCAGGCGATTTGCCAAGTGCCTGCCGCAGATTAATGGTTTGTGCCTGCGAGGATGTAGGCTTGGCATACCCACAGATTATTCCAATTGTTAAAGCGGCGGTTGATGCCGCACAGATGGTTGGCTTGCCGGAAGCAAGAATTCCATTGGCTGACGCTGTAATATTGGTTGCCACAAGTCCCAAATCAAACAGTGGGGAGGCGGCCATAGATGCCGCTTTAGCCGATGTAAGAGCCGGAAAGGCAGGGCCTGTGCCCCGTCAGCTTCAAAATAAGCATTACGACGGTGAGGACAGTGAGATTAAGGGACAGCATTATATCTATCCCCACAATTATCCCAATCACTATGTTTACCAGCAATATCTTCCGGATAATTTGAAAAATGCTCATTATTACCAATACGGACCTAACAAAAACGAACAGGCATGTAAGGCGTATTGGGACAAAATTAAGGATAAAAAAGAATAGGTAAGACTATGACAAAAAAGGAAAGGGCGTTAAAAGCCGTAGAAATACTGAAAAAAGAATATCCCGAGGCTATATGCTCACTGAACGCATCAAATCCCTTTGAGCTTTTGGTTGCAGTTAGGCTATCGGCACAATGCACCGATGCAAGGGTGAACTTGGTTACTCCTGCACTTTTTGAAAGATATAAAACCCTTGAGGACTATGCAAACGCCGATATTAAAGACGTTGAACAGCTTGTAAAATCCTGTGGGTTTTACAAGAATAAGGCGGCGTCAATTATCGGTATGGCACAGATGATTATTGACGAATTCGGCGGAGTTGTGCCGGACAATATTGAAGATTTAACAAGGCTTCCGGGTGTTGGCAGAAAAACAGCAAACCTAATTGTGGGTGATGTTTACGGAAAGGAAGCAATAGTTGTAGATACCCACATGATTAGAATTTCAAATCGTATCGGTTTGGTTAATGTCAAGGACCCTGTAAAAATTGAAATGGCGTTAAAAAAGCTGATACCGGCAAGTGAGGGCAGTGATTTTTGCCACAGAATTGTGTTGTTTGGCAGGGACACCTGCTCTGCCCGAAGCCCCAAATGTGATAAGTGCTCAATGGCAGAAATTTGTAAAAAGGTTGGCGTAAAGTAGTTAATGGATAAATCAAACATTGTATTAATCGGCATGCCCGGCTCCGGAAAATCCACCTGCGGAGTTTTAGCGGCAAAGGCGTTGTTAAAAAACTTTTTTGATACGGATTTGCTCCTTCAGGGTATGGAGGAAAACAGGCTTCAGGATATTATTGACGAAAAGGGAATAGACTATTTTTTAGATGCCGAGGAGAGAGCAATTTTGTCTCTTGATATTAACGCAACGGTTATTGCCACCGGCGGCAGTGTAATATATTCTCAAAAGGCTATGGAGCATTTAAAATCAATGGGCAAAGTTATTTATTTGCACCTTGATTATGAAACAATGATTAACCGAATTAAAAATATTACAACCAGAGGTGTTGTATTAAAGTCGGGAACAACCTTAAAGGATATGTACAATGAAAGATTGCCTTTATACGAAAAATATGCCGACGATGTAATTTATTGTGATAATAATACCGTTGAGCAAACGGTTGAACAAATTGTGAGGATAATGAAATGAAAAAGCTTCTTTCCGTAATACTTTGCATAATTATGACGCTGTCGATTTTGACAGTACCAATATCAGCATTGGCCGCTGACAGCGAACAAACCGGAATTTCCGCCCTTGCCGTTGATTATGATGTTACAATGCCAACTTTCGGCGTTGCTAATTCCACAACCTCAAAGTATAAGGGCCAAACCTATTACTCTGCAGGAAAGCAGCTTTATAACAAGGTTAAAGATAAGCTTTGTGACAGAGTATATGACATTGATATTTACTACTATTCATCAAAGAGTGTTACAAAGCCGGTGGAGTTTATTACCGATATTATAGTTAATGCAGGCAGTGATGAGTTGTCAACCTCTGCCGTTGACGGAGATTATGTGTTTTGGCAGGTAGCCGGCTTTAACTATGATTATACCTACTCGAAATACAACGGATATTACTACTATCTGTTTGAAGTGGAAATGTTTTATAACGATACCAAAAGTCAGGAATTGCAGGTTGACAGAGTTGTTGACAGCTTTGTTAACAGTATTGATTTTTCCAAGCTCAGCGATTATCAAATTATTGAGAAGGTATATGATTTTATTTGTTCAAAGGCCGAATATGATTACAATGCCGCCTCTGCAATGAACGGTTATGTTGAAAATTACCGTTATGCTTTTTCAGCTTACGGTGCATTGGTAAAGGGCAAATGTGTATGTCAGGGATATGCCCTTGCGTTTTATCGTCTGTGCAAGGAATTGGGGTATAATGTTAGATTTGTATCCTCCGACCCCAATGAGGGATGCCACGCATGGAATATAATTATGCTTGACGGCAAGTATTATTTTGTTGATTGCACCTGGGATGACGAAAACGGTACATACGATTATTTTTTAGTGGACTATGACGGCATTAGAAAAAATGACACAAGCTTCAGTCTTTTCGGCGCAAGCAAGGAGCATACCCTTGATCCCGATTATTACGACACGGAATATTTCATTCAAAATTATAAGAATAATTTTGCAACAGGTGATTACGATTACGATAATGTAAATGCAATTTCAAGCTGTGTGGTTTATGTTCCAAATACAAAGTACACATATACAGGCTCGGCAATAAAGCCAAGTGTAATTGTTAAAACAAGAAACGGAAAAGCTTTAACCCAAAGTGTTGATTATAAGCAATCTTACGGCTCAAATACGGCAACAGGTGTTGCAAGCACTACTGTATCCGGAGTTGGTGACTGTTACGGCTCATCAAAGCGTACCTTTAATATTGCCCCCACAAAGGTTACAGGCATTACTGCATCTTCAAGAACCACAACCTCAATTACATTGAATTGGAATATGTCTAAGGGCTCCGTTGACGGTTATAAGATTTACAGATACAAAAACGGCAGTTGGGTACAGGCTAAAAACGTTAGTGCCTCAAGCAGCAGCGCAACGGTGTCATCACTGGCTATCGGCTCGGCATATAAATTTAAAATAAGGGCATACAAAACAGTTGGCGACAGTAATATTTACAGTGATTTCAGCAGTATTTTTGTTGCATGCACAATGCCGAAGTCAACGTCAATAAAAACTATCAGCACCAAGTCAAAAAGCATAAGCATAACCTGGGCTAAGGTAAGCTGTACAGGATATCAAATTCAGTACAGCACCTCAAAGGATATGAAAAATGCAAAGGTTATAACGGCTTCGGCTTCATCAACATCAAAAAAAATACAGTCTCTAACAAAGGGCAAGCGTTATTACGTTAGAATAAGGCCCTATAAAAAATATCAAAAAACAAACGGTAAAACCTATTACAGCTATGGAGGATATTCGGCAAAAAAATCCATTATAGTTAAATAATTAATAGTAAAAAAACACTTGATATACTCATAACAAAGTGTTATTATAGTAGAAATATTTTGAAAATACAGGGTTGGAGGATAGTATATGAAGGCTTATGATGAAAAGTTTGTAAAAAAAGGTCTTACATTTGATGATGTGCTTTTAATTCCGGCAGAATCCGATGTAACACCCGATCAGGTAAATCTTCAAACAAAGCTGACTAACAAAATTGTTCTTAACATTCCGCTGATGACTGCCGCTATGGACACTGTAACAGAGTCAAGAATGGCTATTGCCATCGCGCGTGAGGGCGGTATCGGTGTTATTCATAAGAATATGACCATTGAAGAGCAGGCTACTGAGGTAGATAAGGTTAAGAGATCTGAAAACGGTGTTATCACTAACCCATTTTATCTTTCACCAAAGCATACTGTTAAAGATGCAGATGCTCTTATGGGCAAATATAAAATCAGCGGCGTTCCTATTTGTGAGGATGACGGCACTCTTGTAGGTATTCTTACAAACCGTGATCTTCGCTTTATGACAGATTTTGATGTAAAAATCGCAGATGTAATGACTCCAAAGAAAGAGCTTGTAACCGCTATGGCAGGTACAACTCTTGAGGAGGCCAAAAAAATCCTTATGGCATCAAAGGTTGAAAAGCTTCCGCTTATTGACTCTAACGGCAAGCTTACCGGGCTTGTAACCATTAAGGATATTGAAAAGGCGGTTAAATATCCAAATACTGCCCGTGATTCAAAGGACAGATTGCTTTGTGCGGCCGCACTTGGCGTTACTGCCGATGTTCTTGACAGAGCACAGGCTCTCTATGAGGCAGGAGTTGACGCATTTGTGCTTGACTCAGCCCACGGACATTCTAAGAATATCATTTCCAATGTATCAAAGGTTAAAAACGCATTTCCAGATGTAGAGCTTATTGCCGGCAATGTTGCAACTGCCGATGCAACCGAGGCACTCATTAAGGCAGGTGCAGACGCTGTTAAAATCGGTATCGGTCCCGGTTCAATTTGTACTACCCGTGTTGTTGCAGGCATCGGTGTGCCCCAGATTACAGCTATTTATGATTCAGCCGAAAGAGCTGATAAGTACGGCATTCCTGTTATCGCAGACGGCGGCATTAAGTATTCAGGCGAAATTGTTAAGGCTCTTGCCGCAGGCGGTTCGGTTGTTATGGTCGGTTCCCTTGTCGCAGGCTGTGAGGAATCACCGGGTGAAACTGAAATTTGGCAGGGCAGACAGTTTAAGGTTTATCGCGGCATGGGCTCCCTTGGTGCTATGAATCACGGCTCTGCTGACAGATATTTCCAAAAGGGTTCAAAGAAATTTGTACCTGAGGGCGTTGAAGGCCGTGTTCCTTATAAGGGATCCTTATCTGATACAGTATTCCAAATGATGGGCGGCTTGCGCTCAGGTATGGGATATGTTGGATGTCACAATATTCAAGAGCTTCGGGAAAAGGCTCAGTTCATTCAAATTACCGGCGCCGGCCTTGTTGAAAGCCATCCTCATGATGTGTATATTACCAAGGAAGCTCCAAACTATTCAGGCAACAAATAATTATTTCAAGGGCGGATATTTAAATTTATATTTGATTATCCGTCCTTAGGCAATAAAAAGTAATCCAAACCTGCCAAAAATGCAGAATTAAAGCGACTTTTGAACTTTTCGCTGTCGCCTTGCGTCAGCAAGGCTTCCATCTCAAAATCCAAAATTCATCTTTACTGCAAGCATTTTTGGTCGGAGAGTTTAAATTGTGCTGATTTGTTCTTAATTAAGGCACAAAAACGCAGGAATACTTTATGTATTCCGAGTATTTTTAACGCAGAGTAAGGGCAAATCAGCCAATTTAAACCACGGTTCGGATTGCTCTTTATTGCCTATTTTTAAAGGGTTGATTTAATGGCGGAAAAAATTTCAAGGTGGCAAAAATTTAAACGCTTTTTAAGACGAAATATGACACCTACTTGGGCCAAGCATTTTAGCTATCAGGTTATTTCTTTTCTTGTGTCTGTGGCTATGGTTGTGGGTGTTGCCAATTATGCTATTACAAAAACCTACGACGAAAGGAAGTTGAGCTTTGTGGAGGGGTTTACTATTACGGCGCACACCGGCGCGTTTGACACTCCGGATAACACCTTGGCTTCGGTTCAAGCCGCTATTGACAATAAGGTAGATGTGTTTGAAATGGATGTTCGACAGCGTCCTGACGGTACCATAGTAATGGGACACGATATTATTACCACAAACAGTGATGGCGTTGAAATAAAATCAGCCTTCGAAATGCTTAAGCCGACAGGAATTAAGATTAACCTTGATATTAAGGAAACAAAGGCGTTGCCTGAGCTCTATAAGCTTATAAAGGAATGTAAGATGGAGGAGCAGGTGTTTTTGACCGGCCTTGATCAATCACAAACAAAAATTGCTAAAAACGATTGCCCCGGAATAAACTATTATGTGAATTATCAGCCCAGCAGATATAAGATTTTTTCGGATGATTACCAGCAAAAAATTCTAAAGATGTTGGATGAAACCGGTGCTGTTGGCATTAACTGTAACCACACCTACGCTTCGCGAACCCTTTCGGATGTTTTGCATAAAAACGGATATAAGCTTTCGGTTTGGACTGTTGATAAGGAACGCAATATGAAAAGGGCTTTGATAATCCGCCCCGATAACATTACTACCCATTATCCGGACCAACTGCAAAATTTAATTGATAATTGGGGAGAATGAGCATAATAAAAAACAAAAAGCAGTCGCGATAAACGCGACTGCTTTTATTGTATATCGGGTATTATTAATTAACCAAGCTCTGAGAAGTACTTGATTGTTCTAACCATCTGTGATGTGTAGCTGTTCTCGTTATCATACCAAGAAACAACCTGAACCTCATAAAGGCCATCGCCAAGAGGAAGAACCATTGTTTGAGTTGCATCGAAGAGTGAGCCGTATCTCATACCAACGATATCTGAAGAAACGATTTCATCAGTGTTGTAGCCGAATGACTCTGTTGCAGCAGCCTTCATAGCAGCGTTGATGCCTTCAACAGTAACATCGTCGCCCTTAACAACAGCTGTAAGAATTGTTGTTGAACCTGTTGGAGTTGGAACTCTTTGAGCAGAACCGATAAGCTTGCCGTTAAGCTCAGGAATTACAAGACCGATTGCCTTTGCAGCACCTGTTGAGTTAGGAACAATGTTAACTGCAGCAGCTCTTGATCTTCTAAGGTCGCCCTTTCTTTGAGGACCGTCAAGAGTCATTTGATCGCCTGTGTAAGCGTGAATTGTGCACATGATACCTGATTGAATAGCAGCGTAATCGTTAAGAGCCTTAGCCATAGGAGCAAGACAGTTTGTTGTGCATGAAGCAGCTGAAATAACTGTGTCATCAGCTGTAAGTGTGTCGTGGTTTACATTGTAAACGATTGTTGGAAGATCGTTACCTGCAGGAGCAGAAATAACAACCTTGCGAGCGCCTGCCTTAACGTGAGCAGAAGCCTTCTCCTTTGAGCAGTAGAAGCCTGTGCACTCTAAAACAACGTCAACACCAAGCTCGCCCCAAGGAAGCTCTGAAGCGTCAGCCTTAGCGTAAATCTTAATTTCCTTACCATCTACGATGATTGAATCATCAGTAGCTGATACAGTATCAGCAAGAGCATACTTACCCTGTGATGAGTCATACTTTAAAAGATGAGCAAGCATCTTTGGGCTTGTAAGATCGTTGATAGCAACTACTTCGTAGCCTTCAGCGCCGAACATTTGGCGGAAAGCAAGACGACCGATACGGCCGAAACCATTAATAGCAACTTTTACCATTGGAAAATACCTCCGAAAAATTATTTAATAAATTGCTTTATTATTTTGCAGTATTTATTTTATACTGTTTGTCCTAAATAATCAAGAAAAAAATGTAAATTTTACACTTTACACAAAAAGACATAGTATAAATAGATAATTTTTTAACGAACTATCAATTATGCATTTGCTTTGGACTTTGAGCGTTTAAGTATAATACAGCAAATGCTTAGCAAAATGGGAAAAATAATACCGAACATCAGGCCTGCCTTTAGATTATCTTGGTACGCTCCGGCAACTTCTCCAACTAAAGTAGGGCCTGTCATACAGCCTAAATCACCGGCGAGAGCAAGCAGAGCAAACATTGCTGTTGAGCCGCTTTTAAAATGTTCGCTTGCCATACTGAAGGCTCCCGGCCACATTATGCCAACCGACAGTCCGCAAATTCCGCAACCAACAAGTGAAATAACGGCGTTGCCCGAAAGAGCGGTTAACAAATAGGATATAGTACATAAAATTCCGCAGAAAAGCATTGCACTTGCCAAATCTATTTTTTTACTTAGCTTTGAACTTACAACTCTTGCAGTGCCCATTAGCAGGGAAAACATACATGGGCCTGCCAAATCACCCACTGCCTTTGATACCCCAAGGCCTGTTTCGGCAAGTGCCGACGCCCATTGACTCATTGATTGTTCGCCGGCACCGGCACAAACCATAACAATCATAAACAGCCAAAATGTTTTGTTTTTTGCAAGATGGTGCATGCCGTTTTCTTTACCTTTTGGCACAAGAGTATTAATGGGTACTTTTGTGAATAAAAATGCATTAATTATTGGTATAATTGCCCAGGATATGGCAATTATTTGCCACTTATCTTTGCCCAATAAACGAAGCAGAACGGTTGAAATAAGAATTACCGCCACAGAACCCCAACAGTAAAAGGAATGTAAAAGGCTCATGGCAGACGCTTTGTTATCAGTAGGACAGGCTTCAACAATAGGACTAATAAGCACCTCAATTAAGCCTCCGCCGATTGCATAAAGCATTGCCGAAATCAGCAATCCTGCAAATGCATTGGAAAGCACTGTCGGCAAAATACCCATTAATATCAGTCCGCCGGCAGAAAAAATATGAGCCGCAACAATACAGGGGCGATACCCTATTTTGTCTACAAATTTTGAAGACAGAAGGTCAACCCCAAGCTGTATAAAAAAATTAACTGTAATAATCAGTGTTATTTTTGATAGTTCTACGCCCAGCGAATCCCTAAAAATTATAAAAAGCAGAGGGGCAAGATTGTTTACTATTGCCTGAGTTATGTATCCGATATAGCTGGCATAGATAGTGTGTTTAAAGCCGAATTTCATTTTATCACCACAGATATTAAAGCACTTTACATCCGCTTTTGCAATATTTTTTTATATTTATGCAGAAATTTGCATAAAGTTTGCATTTTTAATCAATGTATGTTAAAATAACCCATACACTTTTTTATTTGAGGAAAAATAGGGGGCGAATTTATGACACCTGCACAAATATGTATTATGATAGCCATTGTCATTTATCTGGCAATGATGCTTATAGTTGGTGTTTCGTTTTCAAAGAAAACAAAGAATGTCGGCGATTTTTATCTCGGCGGAAGACAGCTCGGTCCGTTGGTAACCGCAATGAGCGCCGAGGCATCTGATATGTCCGGCTGGCTGCTTATGGGATTACCGGGACTTGCACTTTTGTGCGGCACTGCAGAGCCGGTATGGACCGCAATCGGTTTAGCTGTGGGTACATATCTAAACTGGCTTTTTGTTGCAAAAAGACTTCGTAATTACTCTGCTCATATCGGAGCTATAACCATTCCGGATTATTTCTCATTGCGTTATAAAGACAATAAAAACATTTTAATGGCTATTGCGGCTATTGTTATTATTGTATTTTTTATTCCTTATACTGCCTCCGGCTTTTCCGCCTGCGGAAAGCTTTTCGGCACATTATTCGGCATTGATTATCATTTGGCTATGATTGTTTCTGCAATTGTAATTGTTGGGTATACATCACTGGGTGGATTTAATGCCGCTTCTACTACCGACCTTATTCAATCGGTTATTATGACAATTGCGCTTATTATCGTTCTTGTATTCGGCGTTTCCAAGGCCGGCGGAATGGGTGCAGTTATGGATAATGCTCAATCAATAGGCAGTTACTTATCACTTACAAAATGCTTGAGCGCCCAAGACGGCTCGGTGGTGGACTATTCGGCCTTAACCATTGCCTCAACCCTTGCATGGGGACTTGGATATTTCGGTATGCCGCATATTCTTCTTAGATTTATGGCTATTGAGAACCCTGATAAAATCAAAACCTCACGCAGGGTAGCCACTGTTTGGGTTGTAATTTCAATGGGCATTGCCGTGTTAATCGGCATTGTGGGCAGAGGCATGATTCAAAACGGTACAATCGGTAACCTTGCAACCTCTGCTGAAAGCGAAACAATTATTATTCAAATTTCAATGCTGCTTTCAAAATCCGGCATTGTTCCGGCGCTTATTGCAGGTGTAATTCTTGCAGGTATCCTTGCTTCAACAATGTCAACCTCCGACAGTCAGCTTCTTGCCGCTTCATCATCTGCCAGTGAGAACATTATAGGCGGACTGTTTAAGGTTAACCTTTCCGAAACAGGAAAAATGGTAGTTGCAAGAATTGTGCTTATTCTTATTTCCGTAATCGGTGTGGTTATCGCCTGGAATGAGAATTCATCGGTGTTTAGGATTGTATCCTTTGCATGGGCAGGCTTTGGCGCAGCATTTGGACCTGTTGTAATTCTTTCACTGTTTTGGAAGCGTTCAAACAAATACGGCGCTCTTGCAGGAATGATTGCAGGCGGAGTAATGGTATTTGTTTGGAAATTTGCCGTTGCAAAGCTTGGCGGAGTATTTGCAATTTACGAGCTTCTTCCGGCATTTATTATCGGCTTAGCAGTAAACATTATTGTATCCCTTATCACTCCAAAGCCCGAGCAATCAATTATCGACGACTTTGAAGCAATTAAAGGACTTGGAAAATAAAAGAATGATATAAATCAAAACGGCTTGTGATTTTTCACAAGCCGTTACTTTTATTTTGTAAGATTGATTATACTTTCCTTGTCAACAAGACCAACCGAACGATTTATTTCTTCGCCGTTTTCAAATGCTATTAAGCATGGAATTGCACTGATACCGTATTCCAAGGCAAGCTCTCGGTCATTATCACAATTTACCTTGCAGTATTTCACATCTGTGTTTTCTTCGCTGACCTCTTCAACAATGGGGCCAAGCATCATGCACGGTCCGCACCATTCTGCCCAAAAGTCAACAACAACCTTACCCTTGTGATTAAAAACCTCGGTATCAAAGTTTTCCTTTGTTACAACTGTTACCATTTTCATCATCCTTTCGCATCTATTATATTAACACAGTACGGAAACTTTTTCAATTTATTATTTGCTATTTGTTATTTACATATTTAAAAAAATTTGATACAATGAAATTCGACAGTCGAAAACAGAGGAGGTGCAGCGAGTGGATTATCAAATTTTACCAATGGGTGACATTTGGCAGGATGGCAGTTTTTGCGTTCCAACTAAAATTGCCGACAGCTATATTAAACTGGCCAGTGAATATCAGCTGAAAGCGCTGATACTTATTTTGTCATCAAACGGCAGGGCAGACAGTCACGCAATTGCAAAGGCACTCGGCTGTACCGAAGCTGATGCAGACGATTTTCTCGATTTTTGGGTTGAGGAAGGGGTTTTGTTGAAAAACGGCGAGGCTGTTGCCCCGGTGCATACGGAAAAAAAACCGCCTGCAGGAATTGAGGAAAATAAAAAAATCAAAAAGGTTGAGGCAATGCCCATTCCGGTTTTATCACCAAAGGATATTTTGGACATTTGCCGTGACAGTCAGCCTTTAACCGAGCTTTTAAGGAATGCCCAAGAGGTTATGGCAAAAACACTAAGCCATGCCGAGCAAGAGCTTATTATTAACATGGTTACATATTACGGTCTGCCGGAGGAAATTGTTTTAACAATTCTTCATTACTATAAGGGCGAACGTGAAAAGGGAAGAGCAGTCGGTACTGCTTATATTGCCGCTATGGCCAAAAATTGGAGCGAGGATGGCATTACCACCCTTGCGGCCGCCGATGAACGTTTGCGTGATATTGAAAACAGCGATATGCTATGGAATAAAATTGTTGAGCTAACCGGCTTGCGTCATAGAAATCCAACCGTAAAGCAAAGAGAAATGATTAAAAGCTGGGCGGACGATTATTCTATGGAAATGATAGGCCTTGCCTGTGACGCTATGCGCGAAAACACGGACAAGCCAAGCTTAAAATATGTTGACGGCATTATAAAAAATTGGCGCAAAAAGGGAATTAAAACTCCTGCCGACGTCCTTGCCGACAACGATAAGCATACCAAGGCTCAGGATAATAAAAAATCCAAAAAGCTTCAGGGAACCCCGAATTTTGATTTGGATGAGATTGCAAAAAAAGCAATGTTTGACGATGATTATGATATTTAGAGGATTTAATTATGCCTTACAGTAACGAAATTTACAGAAAAGCAGAGCGTATATTGGAAAAACGCCGAAATGATTCTGCCGTTGAAGCAGATATTCGCCGCAATGAGATAAGAGCCGAATTGCCTGAAATTGATGAAATTCAAAAAAAGCTTTCTAAAATAGGACTTGAAATTTCAAAGATTTTTTTCTATAAGGGCGATACGGACAAAAAGCTTGCAGAGCTTAAGGCTCAAAGCGAGGCACTTGTAGAGGAGCGTGCGTTAATACTTAAGAAAAACGGCTATAAGCCCAACGCTATGGCTCAGGAGCATATATGCCCTGTTTGTGAAGACAGAGGCTTTATTAACGGAAGAATGTGTGCCTGCCACAAACAGCTTTTAAAGGATGTTATGCGCAAGGAGGTTAACAAATACGCCCTTCTTGATAATTACACATTTGATAATTTTGAGCTTGAATATTACAGCGAGGTGCCTCTTGAGAATTCCATTGTACCGCGCAACAAGGCCGACAAGGTGCTTGACGCCTCAAGACGTTATGCACAGAATTTCAGCCTTGACAGTAAAAATCTGTTGTTTTTGGGTAAAACCGGTCTTGGAAAAACTCATTTATCCCTTGCCATTGCAAATGTTGTAATCAATAAGGGTTATTATGTTTGTTACGGCTCAAGCCAAAATCTTTGCGATGATTTACAGGCAGAGCAGTTTGGAAGATATGACAATTTATCCTACACAAAGCGACAGGTGCTTGATTGTGATTTGCTGATTATAGATGATTTAGGCACGGAAATTGATAATCAATACAGTGTGGCAACCTTATACACTATTATTAACAGTAGAATCCTGTCACACAAGCCAACGATAATAAGCACAAATTACGAGTTTGATGAGCTTTTGGAAAAATATGACCAGCGTATCACAAGCCGTATTACAGGCGAATATATAAAGCTTTATCTTTTCGGCGACGATATTAGAAATAAAAAGTAAGTTGGTTGAAAGGCTAAATAATTATTTAAGACGCTTTTAGAAATATTTATTTGAAAAATATCCTTAGTACAATGTATTAAGGGTATTTTTATTTTGTTGTTTTTTGCCAATAATAGGTGTTGAAAGAATAAAACCAAGGTTAAAGGTAAATAATGAAAAAGAAGTTAACGCCAAATTAACGGCATATTTAAACCGAATTGCCAAAACAAAGCAAATGTTAAGGGCGCTAAATCATACCTATTAGGAGGCTTCGTTATGAGAATTATTGACTTGCTGAAAAAGGAAGCAATAGAATTGAATGCGACTGTCAGCACCAAGGTAGAGGCGATAGATAAGCTAATATCCCTTCACCAAAAAGCAGGTAATCTTTTAGACGCCGACGCCTATAAGTCGGCAATTTTAGAAAGGGAGGCACAGGGCACTACTGCTGTGGGCAACGGCATTGCCGTCCCCCATGCCAAGTCAAACAGCGTTAAGTTGCCTGCCCTTTCGGCAATTACTGTTCCTCGGGGAGTTGACTATGGTGCATCCGACAGTAAGCCCACCGATATTATGTTTATGATTGCCGCTCCGGTTAACGGAGATTTGCATTTGGAAATACTATCCAGACTGATGGTTATGCTAATGGAGCCTGAGCTTTGTTCACAGCTTCGCAGTGCAAAAACCGCCGGGGAATTTATTGATATTATTGACAAAAGAGAGGCAGAACGTTATCCCGATGAGCAACAGGTTCAATTGCCGGAAAAAGAGGGATATCGTATACTTGCCGTAACCGCCTGCCCAACAGGTATCGCCCATACCTATATGGCCGCCGAGGCATTGGAAAAGGCAGGCGAGAGCTTGGGATATTCCGTTAAGGTAGAAACAAACGGCTCGGGAGGAGCGAAAAATGTCCTTACTAAAAAGGAAATTGAACTGTGCGACGGAATTATCATTGCCGCAGATAAAAATGTTGAAATGGCCCGATTTGACGGAAAGCCGGTTGTAAAAACCTCTGTTTCAAACGGCATTAATAAGCCTGACGAATTAATACAAAAAATTGTTAACGGCAACGCCTCCGTTTATCATCACCAGGGACAGGATAATTTTTCTGTTGATGATGAAAGTGAAGGCTTTGGCAGAAGCGTATATAAGCACCTAATGAACGGCGTTTCACACATGCTCCCCTTTGTAGTCGGCGGCGGTGTATTAATCGCTTTAGGCTTTTTGATAGACACAATTGCCGGAAATGCAACCTTGGCAGACGGCTCTGCAAACGGTAACTTTGGCTTTACAAACCCCATTGCCGCTGTTGTATTTTGGATAGGTAAGGCGGCCTTTGCACTGTTGCTGCCTATTTTGTCCGCTTATATTGCACAATCTATTGCCGATCGTCCGGGACTTTTACCGGGTATGATAGGCGGCGTGTTTGCAAGCAGCGGTTACACGCTATCTTCATTGGCAAGCGAGGGCTTATCCGGCGACGACAGTGCCGTGTCCGGTTTCCTTGGAGCATTGTTTGCCGGCTTTGTGGCAGGCTTGTTGGTTAACGGACTTAAAATAATGTTCAGCTGGCTGCCTAAATCGATGGACGGTATAAAGCCGGTTTTCATTTATCCTCTTTTAGGCACAATGCTTATGGGCTTAATTATGGCATTTGTTAATCCTGCTATAGGATTTTTAAATAACGGACTGACAAATTTATTATCATCACTTGGTAATTCAAGCCGTCTTTTATTATCAATTGTTCTTGCCGCGATGATGGCTATTGATATGGGCGGTCCGTTTAATAAAGCCGCTTATGTTTTCGGTACTGCCGCTATTGCCGACGGCAACACCTGGATTATGGCCGCTGTTATGATAGGCGGAATGGTGCCGCCTATTGCAATTGCCCTTTCAACCAGCTTTTACAAAAGGAAATGGAGTGCTCAGGAAATAAAATCAGGTCCTGTTAACTATCTTATGGGGCTTTGCTTTATAACCGAGGGTGCGATTCCTTATGCCGCATCGGATCCTATTCGTGTTATTCCAAGCTGTATGGTTGGTTCGGCTGTGGCAGGTGCATTAACATCACTGTTTAATGTCAGTTGTCCTGCACCTCACGGCGGAATATTTACCTTTGTTGTATGCGAACATCCGTTACTGTATTTTGTAGCCCTTGCAGTTGGCTCAATTGTTGGCGCATTAATGCTTACAATGCTTAAGAAAAATCAAGACGCTGTGGCTTAGTATTATTCAAGGTGGTTAATATGGTATCAAAAGAATTCACAATAAAAAACAAAATGGGGCTTCACATGCGCCCGGCAAACGTGTTTGTAACCGCTATGACCAAGTATTCATCGGATATAAATATTATTTTTGAAGGAAAAACCATTAACGGTAAAAGCATTATGAATATTATGGCGGCCTGCATTAAATGCGGCTCTAAAATTATTATTGAATGTTCGGGCGATGATGAGTCGGCAATGCTTAAAGAGGCAGGGGAGCTAATAGAAAACGGATTTGGCGAGGAATAGCATAGGGAGTGGCGCTTTGTTAAAGGGAATAGGCGCTTCGCAGGGCTACGGCATAGGAAAAGCGGTAATAATTAAGGATATCAGCCTTGATTATTCCGCAGTAAAGTCCGGCGGAGTTGATAACGAAATACAACGGCTTCAAAGGGCAACTGAAGAATATACGGATAAAACCACAGCTCTGGCAAACGAATTGAAAAAAACTGCCACCCAAAAGGAGGCAGAAATATTAGAAGGGCACCTTATGATGCTTAAGGATCCGTTTATGATTTCTCAAATGGAGGATAATATTCGACAGGGCACAACCGCAGAATCAGCGGTGGATTCGGTTTGCACAATGTTTTACGATATGTTTTCGGGGGTTGATGATGAACTGACTCGCCAAAGAGCCAGTGACATTAAGGATATTAGAGACAATCTTTTGAAAATATTATTAGGCGTTGAGGGGGTTGACATTTCCTCCGTTGAAAAGGGCAGCATACTGATAGCAAAGGATTTTACTCCCTCCATGACATCTCAAATCAACAAAGATAATGTGTCTGCAATAATCACGGAGGTGGGCGGTGTAACAAGCCACAGTGCAATTCTTGCAAGGGCGATGGGTATACCGGCGGTGCTGTCCGTTTTTAACGCAACAAAAATTATTACCGGCGGCGAAATGCTGATTGCAGACGGATTTAAGGGAAAAATTATTCAAAATCCCGGTGAGCCTGAGCTTAAGGAATATTCGCAAAAACAAGCACAATATTTAAAAGAGAAAGAAAGCCTTAATGAATATTTTTCTAAGCCCACCGTTACAAAATCCGGTGCTGTAAAAAAGGTTTACGGTAATATCGGCAGAGCGGAGGACGCTCAAAATGTTATACAAAACGGAGGCGAAGGAATAGGCCTGTTTAGAACGGAATTCTTGTTTATGGACCGTGATCATGAACCCACTGAACAGGAACAGTTTGAGGCTTATTCAACCGTTGCCAAAGCAATGGACGGCAGAGAGGTTATAATCAGGACGCTTGATATCGGTGGAGATAAGGCTATTGATTATCTTTCAATTGAAAGAGAAGAAAATCCTTTCCTCGGTCACAGGGCCATTCGTTATTGCCTTGATAACAGGAATTTGTTCAAAAAACAACTGCGTGCTATTCTGCGCTCAGCGCAATTCGGTGATATAAAAATAATGCTTCCCCTTGTTACAACCGTTGATGAGGTCAAACAGGCAAAAGCATTGATTGCCCAATGTGAAGCAGAGCTTAAGGCAGAGCATTTAAAATACAGCAAAGCCTCTTTGGGCGTTATGATTGAAACACCCTCTGCGGCTATGATTTCGGATTTACTTGCAAAAGAGGTTGACTTCTTTTCAATCGGTACAAATGATTTAACCGGTTATATGATGGCGGTGGACAGGGGAAATGCTAAGATTTCCAACCTATACAATGTTAACCAAGTATCTGTTCTTCGCGCTATTGAAATGACAATTAAAAACGCCAAAGCACAGGGCATTATGGTGGGAATGTGCGGTGAAGCCGCCGGGGACGAGAAATTAATACCCAAATTGATTGAATGGGGACTTGATGAGTTTTCGGTTACCCCCTCATCAATTCTCCAAACCCGAAAAACTATTTGCCAATGCCCGTAAAAATAAAAGCACCTAAGCCTTGCCTTATAACAGGCGACTTAGGTGCATTTTTATTATTTTAGTTTATTGTACATAGTCAGTATATCGCTTTCGGTCAACTCAATAGGATTGCGTTTCATCAGCATTGACATACTTTTTTCGGTCAGCTCGGCAATTTGTTCATCAGTTACACAGCCGATTTGAGAAAGGGTTGTGCGCATTCCCATTCTCTTTTTCATTGCCATGATTTCATCTGCCATGTCGTATGGTGTGTTAAATCCGCAATCCTTTGCAAGGCCGGTTATCCTGCCGTCGAAATCCGCATTGTCGGCATTAAATTTAATAAAATAGTCAAGAGTGAATGCACATGCCTCGCCGTGAGGAACTCCGTAAATATTTGTAAGCGGGAATGAACAGGCATGAGAGCCGGTCGTCCTTGGATGGCTAAACGCAACCCCGGCAACTATTGAAGCCTCTGCCATTTTAGTCCTTGCCTCAATATCATTTGGATTGGAATAAGCTCTCTCAAGATATTTGAATACAAGCCGTGCCGCATAAACGGAGCAGGCGGAGCATATAGGCTGGTTTAAGGTTGCCCAATAGCTTTCAACAGCGTGGGATAAAACATCAAGTCCCGTTGATGCAGTGATTTGCGGGGGCACAGTAAGGGTTAACTCGGGATCAATAACAGCAATTTTTGGATACATTGCCGAATCGTTCATTGGGTTTTTAAGATTTTGCTTTAAATCAGTCAGCACGGAAATGTTAGTAACCTCGCTGGCGGTGCCTGAGGTTGTGGCAACGGCAATCATAGGTATTGCCTCTTTTGGATTGATGGCCTTGCCTGCGCTGTGATAAGACTCAATTACATCATTACCCTTTGCAATGGCACACGCCGCCTTACAGCAATCCATAGGCGAGCCGCCGCCGAGAGCAATTGCAAAATCGGCATTAACGCTTCTTAAAACCTCAACACAGGCGTTTACATTGTCGGTGGTGGGATTAGGCCTAATATCGGAAAATACTGCCTTAATAGCACCTTGGCTCATTTTAACAAATTCCTCGGCAACTCCGTTTTCGGCAAAGCTGTGCGAAGATACCAAAACGCCGTTTTTGCCGCCGATAGCATCTATAAACGATTTAATTTCTTTACGCTTTCCAATTCCAAATTCTATTCTTACAGGTAAATTAAATTGCCAACTATCCATAACTCTACGCTCCAAAAATTTATTTACGGTTATTCTACCACATATTATAAAAAAATTAAATATTTTTCTTGACAAATTTTAATTTATAGTATATTATATCTAAGCATTAAGAAATGGGCGTAGGCTTTAACAGTGCAAATGGCGTATCACTCCTACGGGAGTTTTACATATAGCCGTAACACCCTACGGGGTTTTACATATAACGAGGTGTAACTCAGTTTGGCTAGAGTGCCTGCTTTGGGAGCAGGATGCCGCAGGTTCAAGTCCTGTCACCTCGACCA
>JBJEPI010000060.1:4662-8653 GCA_051881175.1 Eubacterium sp. | reverse complement strand
AAAATTTTACAAGATTGCGGTAGAGCATCACAAAATCGCTGATAGTGATATATCATCTTTTTCTTTAAAAGTATCTATAAAAATTCTCAAATAAACTTGAAATATACTACACGGTTAACCTGATGTTGATATAAGTAGCAGATTAATATATAATAAAACCAAATTGTAAAAACTATTTTAGGAGAATTATAATGACAGAAAAATATGTTTTGAGTGAAAATTACATTCCCGACGGTGTTCTGCACGACCAGGATTTATACAGTGTTTCACTTGATGATAATGTGCTGATCTTGAGCTTTGAAACGCATTTATTCTTAGACCAAAAAGGAAATAAATTTTTTGAGAAATATAAAAATTTCACAAAATGCCACATCAAATGCAGGCTGGAAGATGAATATTTTTGCAATGCAGAGCTTAAAACTTCTGTTAACCGAAAGAATATGTATAGGGTGAAATCAATATCCATTGCAGAATTTGTTAATTTAGCAAATTACGAAATGCAAAAACAAAAGAAAAACAAATGTAAATCTTGGGAATATCTTAATACTTATGTTTCGCCCAATATAAACCAGGCAATAATCGAGCTTAGCATTTTTGTTGAGCATGAGGGAGTAAATTATTCAATGTGTAATTTAGAGCTTAACACAAAAGAAATCGAGTTTATTTGGGAATGATTTACGTCTATGATAAAAAGGTGCAGAGCAACAAACTCTGCACCTTAATTTTTAAATAACTATTACGGTAAAATTTCAAGCCAATAGCCGTCGGGGTCTTCGATGAAATAAATTCCCATTTCGTGATTTTCAAAGCAGATGCATCTCATTTCCTCGTGCTTTTTGTGTGCCTCGTCAAAATCGTCGGCACGGAATGCTAAATGGAATTCGCACTCGCCCAAATCGTACGGCTGAGGATGCTCCTTTAACCAAGTCAGTTCAAGTTCAAAGTCGCTTGTATCACTTGTCAAATACACGATGATGAAATCGTCCGTTGTTTTTCTCCTAACTTCATACAATCCAAGAGCGTCATGGTAGAATTTGATTGACCTGTCAAGGTCGGAAACATTGTAGTTTTCGTGAATCATTTTGAAGCTCATAGTTCTTCTCCTTTTGCTAATTCTGTATTTTTTATTATTGCTTTGTGTTCGGGATATTCCCTGATAAATTTATCTATTACATTAGGTTCGTTCCAATAGTGCATGGGATAAACCGTGTCGCAATCAACGGCTTTAAGAAAATACAGCATACCGTCTGCATAATGGCTCTCTTGCCTTGGGTCAAGTGGCACAAATGCAACATCAATATGAATATCCTTGATTTTGTCAATTTCGGCTCTGTATCTTGCCGTCATCTGCTCGTTGTCTTGCTCAGACTCTCCCTCCCAATACCAATCGTTCAAATCTCCAGCGTGATAAATCGTACTCTCGCTTGTCTTAACAATAAATGCAACACCGCTGTCCGTTGATAGCAGAGTGCTAATCTCCGTACCGTTATCAAGCACATAAGCTTTATCGTGATAAGCCGTTGTAACCTTTGTGTCGGCAGGGTATTTATTTTTGCTTATATCCTTTGCCAAAACTGCCTGATATTTCATATCCATACTGTTTAATATTTCAAAGATTTTCGGATTAAAATGGTCTTGATGAAAATGACTGCAAAGCACAACAACAGGCTTGCTTATGTCAAGCTCAGGCAATTCGCCCTTGTAGTAATCAAAAATGAAGTAGCATTCCTTCGTTTCAACCAAAAATCCACTGTGGTTAATGTAGGTGATTTTCATAAAATACTCTCAAAAAATCTAAATCGACTTCAATATATCATCACAATGATACTTTGTCAAGGTAATAAAAAACAATTCTACGCGAACTTGGTATTGATATGATTTAAGATTAATTGTATAATCAAAATTACGATGATTATAAACACATTGAGGTACTAAAGTGGACAGTATTATTAAGCAAAAAAATGACTTACTGAAAATCAAAGCTGATAATTTGTATATAAACATTGAGGCTTACGGCAGTGGTATAAGATTTTACGCAACGACGATAGATGAAACCGTTAATGACTATATGCCTGTGCTGTCGAAAACCAATGACGAACGGCCGTCAATAGTTATGGAAAATAACCGTGCCGTTATGATTAACAAAAACACGAAAATTGAGTTAGAGTCAAATGGTTCAGAACTTGTTATAACCTTTTATAATAAGAAAAATGAGAAGCTGATTAAAGCAAATATCTCCGATTTTGAGTTTGATTATATTGAGGATAACGAATACAAGCTAAAAGCGGAATTTCAAGTTCCCGAAAATGAAATGCTTTTCGGTATGGGGCAGTATCAAAACGGAAGGTTTGATTTAAAAAATTCAGTTATTCCCCTTTTTCAAGAAAACAAGCAAGTCAGTATTCCCTATGTTATTTCATCAAAGGGCTACGGCTTTTTCTGGCACAATCCGTCAATCGGTGAGGCGGAATTTATAAATGATAAAATGATATGGACTGCCGATTGCACCGAAAAGCTTGACTTTTGGTTTGTTTGTGAGGACACCCCAAAAGAGCTTGTAAGAGAATACTCAAATGTTACAGGCAAGGCTCCCGTTATGCCCGAATACGCAATGGGATTTTGGCAGAGCCGACTGCGTTACTGGAACCAAAAACAGCTCCTTGAGGTTGCAAGAGAATACAAAAAGCGCAACATTCTGCTCGATATAATCGTGTGTGATTTTTATCATTACCCAACCTTGGGTGATATGAAATTTGATGAGGATTTATTCCCAAATCCAAAGAAAATGGTTGACGAATTGAAGGCTATGGGTATGGAGCTTGTGATTTCATTTTGGCCTCATACCGAGGTTAAAAGCGATACATACCGTGAGATGAAGGAGAAAAATCTCCTTGCCGAAACTGACGGAGATTTATCCCATTGTGACCTTTTCGGAACAACTGCGTTCTTTGATATGAGCAATCCCGAAGCAGTTGATTATGTTTGGGAAAAGTGCAAAAAGAATTATTACGACAACGGAATTCATCTGTTTTGGCTTGACGAAATTGAGCCGACACTTTCAAGAAAATCTCCCGAATGTCACAAGCTCAAAGCAGGCAAATACCAAAAAATTGCAAACCTCTATCCCCTACTTTGCGAAAAAGCGTTTTATGACAGTTTAATACAGGAGGGCGAAACAGAAATTGTCAGCCTGTCCCGTTGTGCCTGGGCAGGCAGTCAAAAATACGGCTCACTTGTTTGGTCCGGTGATGTTGAAAGTAAATTTGATGTATTCGCAAATCAAATAGTTGCAGGTCAGCAAATGGGCATTGCGGGAATCCCCTGGTGGAATACGGACATAGGCGGTTTTTCAACGCCTAATCCAAAGTCCTTAAAATTCAAAAACCTGTTAATCAGGTGGTTTGAATACGGCACCTTCTGCCCTGTAATGCGTCTGCACGGTGACAGAGCCAAGGATTATATCCCTGAAAAAGCAGACGGAACAAAGCTACTGTTTTCAGGTCAGCCAAACGAAATTTGGAGCTACGGCAAAAGAGCCGAAAGAATTATGACAAAATACATCCATATCCGTAACTCAATAAAGCCCTACACAATGCAGTTGTTTGAGCAGGCACATACTTACGGCGACCCCATTATAAGAACACTGTTTTACGAGTTCCCCGATGACGATAACTGTTGGAGCATCAGCGATGAATATATGTACGGTGAAGATATGCTTGTTGCACCTATCACAGAGCAGTTTTCCACTAAAAGAAAAGCTTATCTTCCAAAGGGTGCAAAATGGCAGAGTGCAATTAACGGCAAAACCTACGAGGGCGGTCAAACCGTTAAAGTCAGTGCAAGGCTTGACCAAATTCCTGTATTTCTGCGAAACGGCAAGCATTACAGCTTAGTTAGGCAAATAGGAAAATAATGTCACTTGAGTTATTATGTAATAGTTATTATGTAATAGTTATTATGTAATAGTTATTATGTAATAGTTATTATGTAA
>JBJEPI010000060.1:0-4562 GCA_051881175.1 Eubacterium sp. | reverse complement strand
GTAATAGTTATTATGTAATAGTTATTATGTAATAGTTATTATGTAATAGTTATTACATTGCATTAATCATATTAATATGATAATATTTAATTAACTTAACATAGTTTGGAGAAATGTAAAATGAACTTTGTACCGTATTGGTTAAGATTATTTAATCATAAAATAGACAGCACATCATTTTGCGGAAATAGTCCTGTTGCTTCCGGTGAATTCAAAGGAAATGACGGCGATTATTTGGATTTATCTTTTTCAAATCCAACACAAATAAATGCTATCACACTTTTTGAAAAAGGGATAAATGTAACGGATTTTGAAATTTACTGTGAAAAGGACGGAAAATTTGAAAGAATTTACCGTCAAAGCCGAATTGATGATTTTCATCTTTGCGCAATAGATGAAATAACAACGAAAAAGATACGTATCAAGATTTTAAAAACACGCAAGGGATTTTTCAAAAATATCAAAGCTTGCGTATATAATATGCCGAAAAAGAAAACTGATTTCAGAACCACTGCTTATGTTGTGGCGGACAGTTATGAAGAAATCGACCCTAACAATTTAAAGCATTACAACAAATTCAATATAATCGGTGGAATTGTTACTGACGAGCAGGGTAATGTTATTCTGCGAACTAAAAAATTTGAAGAGACTCTAAATCTTATCAGGGATTTTGATAATAATGCCGATATCGTTGTTACGCTTCAACCTGAGGGTGACATTGTAAAAACATTTAAAAATCCAAAAGCCCCTTATAATATAAAGCAATTTATAGATAAGTATAATTTGAACGGTGTTTCCTTTGATTGGGAATATCCTAAAAATCTATATGAATGGCGGGTATTTGACAAATTTATTGTTTCTCTTAAAAAGGTTATTGGTGAAAAAACAATCACCCTTGCACTTGCCTCCTGGTACAGATATAATTTCAGCAAAGCGGCTTTAAACAGCATTGATGTGGCTGAAATAATGACTTATGATAATATGCCCCGAGATATTGACGGTCACCATTCCGAATTTTTCAGCGACGGTCCAAACGCAATTATGCATTTTTTGAAAAAGGGGTTCAGCCTGTCTCAGCTTGATTTAGGACTCCCCTACTACGCCCGTCCTGTGGACGGAACGGGATATTGGAGCGACTATAAAAAAGAGGTTGACCGTCTTGATAAATACACTAATGTTGTTGAAAATGAATACCGTGATTTGGACTGGAAGCAAAAGGAAATTACGGTAAAAGCAAGATTTTATAATTCCTGTCAAATGATTGAGGATAAAACCGCTTACTGTGTTTATGCCGATGTTGGCGGTGTTATGGTGTGGTCACTTTGCTCTGACACCCCTGAAGGCCACCCACTGTGCCTGTCAAAGGTGTTGACAAAGGTAAGATCAAGCCGTATTGAACAGTAAATCACGCAATATGCATATTCCAGCTCAATAATTTTACATTAAAGTTTACGATATTTCAATAACACGGACTTACTATTATCCCAAGTAAACACATTATTCTCATAACGCTGATTTGAGTTAAACGATGTAAAAAACATATTGACAAATATAAATGTATCGCATATAATACACATAGATAATTATCTATGGAAGTGATAAAATGAGTATTGATGAAAAGAAAACTGCTCTGATTTTTAAAGCCTTATGCGATGAAAATAGGGTGAGGATATTAAAGATTCTTTGCAGTGGGGAAAAATGCGCCTGTAAGCTGTTAGAGGAATTAAATATAACTCAGCCGACTCTTTCACACCATATGAAAATACTGTGCGACAGCGGAATTGTAGTTGGCAGAAAAGAGGGTAAATGGATGCACTATTCAATTTCCGAAAAAGGTGCAAGTCAAGCAAAGAAGATACTAAACGAATTAACTGCTGTCAACAGTACGGATTGCAGTTGTTGTGAATAAATCGTGTAAATATGCACGATTTATTTTAAGAACTATATATTGATATATTTCTATTTATGTATATGAAAGGATGCTGCTAATGCATATCATAAAAAATATATGGGATTTTATTCAAAATCAAATACTTGGTATGAAATGGCTTAATGAGGTTATTTCAAAGCTATTAGGAATAATCGGCTTGGACGTTGAAAGTAAAATCGGCGGTAGTATTCAGTTCTTTATTTACGATACCATAAAAATTATGGTGCTCTTGGGGATTTTGATTTTGATTATCTCGTACATTCAAAGTTATTTTCCACCGGAAAGAACAAAAAGAATACTCGGCAGATTTCACGGAATCGGCGCAAATATTGTTGCCGCTCTGCTCGGCACGGTAACACCCTTTTGCTCCTGCTCGTCTATTCCACTGTTCATAGGCTTCACAAGTGCAGGTCTGCCCCTTGGAGTTACCTTTTCGTTTCTCATTTCCTCGCCTATGGTTGACCTTGGAAGCCTTGTGCTTTTAATGAGTATTTTTGGCTGGAAGGTAGCGGTTATCTATGTTGTGCTCGGTCTTGTAATTGCGGTTTTAGGCGGAACGCTGATTGAAAAGCTGCACCTTGAAAATCAAGTTGAGGAATTTATTAGAAACGGACCTTCTATTGATGCTCCGCAGGAGAAATTGCATTTTAAGGACCGTTTGAAATACTCGTGGGAACAGGTGCTTTCAACAGCAAAAAAGGTATTTCCGTATGTGCTTATAGGTGTTGGAATAGGTGCAATTATTCACAACTGGATACCCGAAGAATTTATCGTTAAAGCACTTGGAAACGATAATCCATTCGGCGTTATCCTTGCGACAATCGCAGGCGTTCCGATGTATGCCGATATATTCGGCACAATCCCCATTGCAGAGGCTTTGCTTGCAAAGGGTGCGTTACTTGGTGTGGTGCTTTCATTTATGATGGCGGTTACAACCCTTTCTCTGCCGTCAATGATTATGCTTCGCAAGGCAGTAAAACCAAAGCTGCTTGGTATTTTCATTGCAATTTGTACGGTTGGAATTATAATTGTCGGATATTTCTTTAATCTTATCCAACCGTTTATTTTATAAAATTTTTGGAGGTAATTTATTATGGCATTATTTAATTTTGGAAAGAAAAAGGAAGAAGAAAAGAAGGCTCCCGCTTGCGCTTGCAATAGCGGTTGCCCTACAAGTGAAGTCGGCGAAATTACAAATGATTGCTGTCCAGAAGCAAAAGACGGTATTTGCTGTATAAAGGTCTTGGGTGCAGGGTGCAAATCATGTCACGAAATGTATGAAAACACAAAGCAGGCAGTCAAAAACATCGGCTTGAACATTGATGTTGAGTATATCACCGATATGCAAAAGGTTATGGAATACGGTGTTATGAGTATGCCCGCCCTTGTTGTCAATGAAAAGGTCGTTTCTATGGGTAAGGTGTTAAAAGCCGCCGATGTAGAAAAATCACTTCATAAATTAGGTGTATAAATGACTAAGAAAAATGTTGCTTTCATATGTGTGCATAATTCCTGCCGCAGTCAAATTGCTGAGGCATTGGGAAAGCATTTTGCATCCGACAGGTATAATTTTTACTCGGCAGGCACAGAAACTAAACCTCAAATAAATCAAGACGCTGTTAGAATTGTAAAACAGCTATACGGCATCGATATGAGCAATCAATACAGCAAAACCATTGAAGATATACCGACTCCGGATATTGCAATTTCAATGGGATGTGATGTTGAATGTCCTTTTATTAACGGTGGCTTTGATGATGATTGGGGGTTACCTGACCCATCGGGAAAAAGTGATTATGAATATAAAAAAGTAATTCAAATTATAAAAACAAAAATTTTAGAATTATAGGTAAATAGAAAAAATAATAAACTGTACAATAAATAGCATTGAAAGAATCTATAATATTAGCAAAAATATGACCGTGAATTTTGCATAGCTTATAATGCAAATTTCACGGTCTGTTTTTAATCGTCAAAAGCAGGATTCGTCATATAATAGTTTTTACTGTTCAGCTTGTCAGTGATTATCCTCAAGCCCTCGCCAAATCGCTGATAATGGACAATCTCGCGTGCTCTTAAAAATTTAATAGGTTCTATTAAATCAGGGTCATCAACCAATCTTAAAATATTATCATAGGTTTTTCTCGCCTTTTGTTCGGCGGCAAGATTTTCATTTATATCTGCGATGGGATCCCCTGACACCTGAATTGAAGCCGCACTCCATGGTGAGCCACTGGCGGAAGTGGGATAAACACCTACTGTATGATCAACAAAATACGGAGCAAAGCCTGATTCTTCTATCTCTTTTTCAGTTAAATTTTTTGTCAATTGATGGACAATTGTACCTATCATTTCCAAATGTCCAAGCTCCTCCACGCCAATGTCGGTTAATAAACCTTTTAATTCTGCATAAGGCATTGAATAGCGCTGAGATAAGTATCTTAGACTTGCGCCAAGTTCACCGTCAGGTCCACCGTATTGACTAATAATTATTCCTGCCGCTTTTGGGTCCGGATGCTTAATATTAACAGGAAATTGCAATCTTTTCACATAGTTAAACATTATTCTCTCACTCCTTAAATTATCTTGTTTATACTATGTAATAAAACATAATGTGTTAAAACGAGAAAAG
>JBJEPI010000059.1:0-40568 GCA_051881175.1 Eubacterium sp. | reverse complement strand
CGGAAAGAATGCAGTCGATTTTTTATTTACGCTGTTTTTTTACAGCCCCTTTTTACTTTTTGAGTTTTTCTTGTAGTTTTCGCCCCAATCACGAAGAGAATCAAGAACGGGTTGAAGACTCTTTCCCAAATCGGTTAACTCATATTCTACTCTTGGAGGCACCTCAGGATAAACTGTTCTCGTCAGCAAGCCGTCGGCCTCCATATCACGAAGCTGTGCAGTCAATACCTTTTGTGATACGCTGCCGATAGATTTTTTCAGTTCGCCGAAACGCTTTGTTCCCGACATTAAATCACGTAATATTAAAACCTTCCACTTGTTTCCTATCAAAATTAATGTCGTTTCCACAGGACAGGCAGGTAAATTTTTTGCTTCAATTCCTGTCATTTTAATCATCTCCAAAAATTTTATTCAAAAAATATCGCGTAATAACACAATAGTTTCTTTTTGGTAACTACGGTACAAAATTGTGCTTACTTTACAAATGATACCATAGGAGATACAATATAGTCAAGAGATAAGTCGACAAACTCTTGAAAATAATTTTAAGGAGATAATTAAAATGAAATTAGCAGTAGTATGTGCAAACGGCAAAGCAGGCACATTAATCACAAAAGAGGCAGTAAACAGAGGTTTAGGTGTAACAGCGATTGTGAGAGGAGAAAACAAAACCGTTGCCGAGAAGGTTATTACAAAGGATTTGTTTGATTTAACCAAAGATGATTTAAAGGACTTTGATGTTGTAATTGACGCCTTTGGCGCATGGACAGAGGATGTTCTTCCCCAGCACAGCACTTCATTAAATCACCTTTGTGACATTCTTTCAGGTACAGATATTCGTTTGCTTGTGGTAGGCGGTGCGGGAAGCCTTTATATTAATCCGGAGCATACACTTCAGGTTATGGATGGCCCGGATTTTCCGGATATGTTTAAGCCTCTTGCAGCTGCACAAGGCAGAGCACTTGAGGAGTTAAGAACAAGAAATGATGTTAAATGGACATTTTTGAGTCCTGCCGGTGATTTTCAGGCAGAGGGTGAACGCACAGGCAAATATATTCTTGCCGGTGAGGAGCTTACACTCAACTCAAAGGGCGAAAGTGTTATCAGCTATGCAGACTATGCTATTGCAATGGTTGACGAAGCAGTAGCAGGAAATCATATTCAGCAAAGAATATCTGTTGTAAGTGAATAATAATTTAACCTCGCAGACATGGTTTGCGGGGTTATCTTTAGGTGTATTATGGAACAAAATGAAAGATTGATTTGGTTAATTAAATATTTGCTCAGTGAAAGCCCAAGATACAACAAGGTTGAAATACCGCATAGCATTAGCGAACAGTTTAATTTGTATCGTTCCCTTGTTAATGTGCGTATGCCTGAGTCGATAAGCGAAGAATATCTAAATGTTGAAGATGAATATTTACAGGAAGAAATAAGGAAAACAGGTATAACCCATGTAAATGAGATGATTCCTGTTAGTGATGATATTTATTTATGGCGGGGTGACATTACGACTATTGATGCAGACGCAATAGTCAATGCGGCAAACAGTCAGCTTTTAGGTTGTTTTTGCCCCTGCCATGCCTGTATTGATAATTGTATTCACACCTTTGCAGGAGTAAGACTCAGGCTGAAATGCAACGAAATTATGCAAAATCAGGGACACAAGGAGCCTACTGGCAAAGCAAAAATAACGCCCGCTTTTAATCTGCCGAGTAAGCATGTTATTCATACCGTCGGTCCGATTATAAACGGTGCTGTAGCGCAAAAGGATAAAGACTTGCTTGCTTCGTGTTATATGGAATGCCTAAAAATTGCTGATGAATACAAATTAAATAGCATTGCTTTTTGCTGTATTTCAACAGGTGAATTTCATTTTCCGAATGACAAGGCGGCTGAAATTGCAGTAAGTACGGTTAAGGAATACAAACAGAAAATTAATAGCAAAATCAAGGTGATATTCAATGTTTTCAAGGATGATGACTGCAAAATATACCGAGAATTACTCGGAGCAGATTGATAAATTAAAAAAGGCACTTGATGAATGTGACGCAGTAGTTATCGGCGCAGGTGCAGGGCTGTCAACAGCGGCAGGCTTTACCTACACAGGCGAAAGGTTTGATAAATACTTTTCCGATTTTCAAGAGAAATACGGATTTGACGATATGTACTATGGCGGATTTTATCCGTATAGAACACCGGAGGAATTTTGGGCATACTGGAGCAGATACATTTATATCAACCGTTATCTTGATGCACCTACCGATTTATATAACAGACTTTTTGAATTAGTAAAAAATAAAGATTATTTCGTCATAACCACAAATGTTGACCACTGCTTTCAAAAGGCAGGCTTTGACAAAAGTCGGTTGTTTTATACCCAAGGCGATTACGGACTTTTTCAATGCAGCGAGCCGTGCTGTCAGGAAACCTTTGATAATGAAGAAATCATCAAGGCAATGTACGAACAGCAGCGGAATATGAAAATACCGAGTGAGTTGATACCAAGGTGTCCTCATTGTCACAAGCCGCTTACAACAAATTTAAGAGCAGACGATAAATTTGTTCAGGACGAGGGTTGGTACAAGGCAAGGGAAAGATATGCTGATTTTATCCGTAGGCACAAGGATTTAAAAATCCTTTTTCTTGAAATCGGTGTCGGCTACAACACGCCTGTTATAATAAAATATCCCTTTTGGCAAATGACTGCCAAAAACCCAAAGGCAATATATACCTGTTTAAACATGGGCGAATCTACTTGTCCTAAAGAAATTGAAGATAGGTCAATTTGCATTGATGATGATATTTTTAATGTAATGCTGCATCTTGTTGACAAATTTTAACGCAAAAGCCCTCACACAATTCAGTTCCGTAATAAAATAAAAAAGAAGCAGAAAAATCTGCTTCTTTTTTTGGTGGAAACAACAGGGCTCGAACCTGTGACCCCCTGCTTGTAAGGCAGGTGCTCTCCCAGCTGAGCTATGCTTCCGTTCAGCGTTATTAATTATAACACATATATTTATTTTGTCAAGATAAAATTTAAACAATGTTGTCGCTGTTTATAATTGAAAACAGCTCCTTTATTCTATCCATATCATCATTCAAATACAAATAGCCGAAAAGTGCTTCAACACCTGTTGCTGTATGATATTCTCCCTGGCTGGCAGATTTTGGGTTATGGCCTACCTTTGCATTTCTGCCCCGTTTAAATATTGCCGTTTCCTCCTCGGTTAATACCGAGGATATTTTTTTGTATGCCTCGTTTTGAGCCTTGGCAGAAACAAATTTTACGCTTTCCTTATGCAAATCGTTAACCGGCCTATTGGCATTGCAAACTAAGCTTTCACGCACCAATATTTCGTAAATACAGTCGCCTATAAACGCTAAATTTAAAGGGCTGAGCTCCTTTGGCTTAATGCTTTTATCAACAAATCTCATTATGGAATATACTCAAATTCAATGTCGTATATTGAAACAATATCGCCCTCTTGAATTCCTTTCTCCTTTAATGCGTCAAAAATTCCGCTTTTTTCAAGAACTCTTTGCATATATTGCAGTGCTTCGTAATCCTCAACATCAATGCCCTTGAGCACCTTTGGGAACCATGAAGCCTCAACAATGTAATAATTATCGTCCTCCACAGTGATTTTGAAGCCGTTATCCTCCTTGATTATTGCCTCAAGAGGTATTTCCTCTGCTTCGTATTCCTTTACCGGCGGCAGCTCCTGCAATTTCTGCCATGTAACATTCATCAGCTCCTGAGTGCCCTCCAAAATAGGTGCGCAAATAGAGTAGTACTTATATCCCTTTTCTTCAACATAAGCCTTAAACTCTTCAATTTGCTCCGGCTTTGCCATATCAATTTTATTTCCGGCAACAATCATAGGTCTTTTTGCAAGGTCGGGATTAAATTTAACAAGCTCCTGATTCAGCTTTTCAAAATCCTCTATGGGATTTCTGCCCTCGTGTCCGCTGACATCAACAATATGAATTAAAAGACGGCAACGCTCAACATGCCGTAAAAATTGATGGCCGAGGCCTATGCCGTCGCTGGCACCCTCAATAAGGCCGGGAATGTCGGCAATTACAAAGCTGTTGCCCGCACCCATTGAAACAACCCCTAAATTAGGCACAAGGGTTGTAAAGTGATAGTCTGCAATTTTAGGCTTAGCCTCTGATACAACGCTGATAAGGCTTGATTTACCAACTGACGGATAGCCAACAAGTCCCACATCGGCAAGCAGCTTTAATTCAAGGCTGACCTCCCATTCCTCACCGGGCATACCCGGCTTTGCAAAACGGGGAGCCTGCCTTGTGGCAGTAGCGAAGTGAGAGTTACCCCAACCGCCTTTGCCGCCCCTTGCGGCAACAAATCTTTGAGTTTTGCTCATATCAGCCATAACGGCACCGCTGTTTGCTTCCTTAATTACAGTGCCCCTGGGTACCTTTATTTCAAGGTCGGGGGCTTTTTTGCCGTTGCAATGTGAACCCTTGCCCGGCTCACCGTTTTTAGCCGCATACTTACGCTTATATCTAAAATCGGCCAAGGTTGCCAAATTATCGTCAACAACAAATACAACGTCGCCGCCCTTACCGCCGTCACCGCCGTCCGGTCCGCCGGAGGCTACATATTTTTCGCGGTGAAAAGCAACCGCACCGTCTCCGCCGTTGCCACCTTTTATTTTAATTTTTGCCACATCAACAAACATAGAAATTCGTCCTTTATATAAATATGTATAGATATTAACAGAAAATCGTAAAAAATGCAAACCCTTTGCACTTAATACCTTATGCATAAAAGCTGAATAAACGGCCGCAAAAAAATATTTTTTGCCAAAACACAGACCGAATATGCATAAAAACCGAATAAAAAAGCATTTTCCCCCCTATTAGTGAAGGCACCTTGGTGTCTTTAACGGCAATGCATTAATGAAAGGAAGAATGATATGGCAAAACGAAAAAAGGCCTTAGAGGAGCAGATAAGACAGGGCTTGCTGGATTTAGCCTTAGGTGACATCAGCGACGCAGTGTCCCTGCTTTATTTAAGTGATGATGACGCAATGGAAAGACTTTCTAAGCTTAATTTGTTCAATGTCAGCGAAATTAAACGTCCAAAGGGCGGAGGAATGGAAATTAAATTTTTCGACAGGGCAAAGGCGTTTGAACGGCTTGGACAGCTAACCGCCGCGAGATCTGATGAGGGACTTAGCTTTTATCAGGCTCTTGAAAAAAGTGCGCAGGAAATAAGGAAGAACGAAGATGATTAAGTTTAACCCATTTTCAAAAAAACAGCTTTTAACCCTAACGTGGTGGTGCAAGGGCAGCGGTCAAAGCGAAAAAAACGGAATAATTTGTGACGGAGCTGTAAGGTCAGGCAAGACGCTTTGTATGTCATTATCCTTTATCAGCTGGGCGTTTTACAGCTTTTGTGATACCTCCTTTGCCCTATGCGGCAAAACCATCACCTCCCTAAGACGAAATGTAGTAACGCCCATTGTTCCGGTTTTAAAGGCGCTGGGATTTACCGTAACGGAAAAAATCAGTTCAAATTATTTGGAAATTCAAAGGGGCAACGTTAAAAACAGATTTTATTTGTTTGGCGGCAGAGATGAAAGCTCTGCATCTTTAATTCAGGGTATGACCTTGGGCGGCGTTCTTTTGGACGAGGTTGCACTTATGCCACGCTCATTTGTTGAGCAGGCATTGGCAAGGTGCTCCCTTGAAAATTCTAAATTTTGGTTTAACTGCAATCCGGAGCACCCTTACCATTGGTTTTATAATGAGTGGATAAAAAAAGCCGATGTTAAGAATATGCTGTACCTTCATTTCACCATGGACGACAATCCTTCACTTTCATACGATGTTAAATGCCGTTACAAAAGCCTTTATTCAGGTGCGTTTTATCAGCGATTTATCGAGGGAAAATGGGTTGCGGCCGACGGCTTGGTTTATCCAATGTTTGACGCCGCAAAGCATGTTCGACAGGGAAGCGACTTTGATATGTATTATATGTCCTGTGATTACGGAACGGTAAACCCCTTTTCCCTCGGGCTTTGGGGACATGCGGCAGACGGATGGTACAGAATCAGCGAGTATTATCATTCCTCAAGAGACAGGGGCGTTCAGTTTACCGATGAGGAATATTATCAACAGCTTTGTGAGCTTGCTGACGGAAGAGATATTGTTGCGGTTATTGTGGATCCCTCCGCCGCTTCCTTTATTGAAACAATAAGGCGGCACGGTAAGTATACTGTTATCAAAGCGGATAACGATGTGTTAACGGGAATTAACCGTGTTTGCAGGGCACTTAAATCAAATGAAATATTCATATCCCCAAGCTGTACCGACGCTATTCGCGAGTTTTCTATTTATCGCTGGGATAATGATATTCGCCGTGACGCACCTAAAAAGGAAAATGATCACGCAATGGATGACATAAGATATTTTGTTCAAGCGGTTTTAGGCGATAAGCAAAATGATTATTCCTTTTCCATTGCAGTAGAAAGGAAGTGAAGCCTTGGGCCTATTCAATCGTGAAAAAAGCAGGTCAAGGGAGCCTCAGGCGCCTACCGCCGTGGCTCAAACCAGCTCTGTAAGCGCTCACCCTTTTACGGCGTTGAACAGCTATACCCCCATGAGCATTAACAATCGGGTATACCGTTCTCTTCGAGAGGGAGTGCCTATTATTGACAGTGCTATCAACAAAATAGTCAGATTAATGGGCGGCTTTGAAATTGTAACGGGAAACCGGCTTGTTGACAATCAAATTAAAAGCTTTTTAAGCACCGTTAACGTTGGCGGTAACCAAAGGGGGATAAATGCTTTTATAGATTGTTATATGGAACAGTTGTTAACCTATGGCACTGCCGTAGGCGAAATGATAGTGAGTAACGGTGAGCTTTGTGCCCTTTATAACGGTGAACTTGAGGTTTTAGATGTTAAGCGAAAGAAAAACAGCATTGATATTGAATTTTTCAACACCTCATCGGGAACGCCTAAGCCTATTGCTCAGCCGCAATTATTACTGTTTTCCGTGCTGAATCCCGAACCGGGGAGCATTTTAGGCACAAGCCTTTTAAGAGGTCTTCCCTTTGTCAGCGATATTTTGCTTACTATTTATAACACCATAGGCACCAACTGGGAAAGAGTTGGAAATCTTAGATATTCCGTAACCTACAAGCCACAGGGCGACGGAGCTGATAAGGCCTTTGCCAAGGAAAGAGCCAATCAGATGGCGTCGGCTTGGAAAGAGGCAATGTCGTCAAAGGACAGTGTTAAGGATTTTGTTGCAGTAGGTGATGTTAAGGTAAGCGTTATAGGTGCGGACAACCAGATACTTGACAGCGAAATTCCGGTTCGTCAAATGCTGGAGCAAATAATTGCAAAAACAGGCTTAATGCCGTATATGTTTGGACTGAATTGGTCCTCAACAGAGCGTATGAGCCGGCAGCAGGCGGATATTTTAACCACTGAGCTTGAGTCATACAGGCGCATTGTTACACCCATAATCGAAAAAATAGTCAGATTATATTTGGCACTTAACGGTATTAATCTTTCCGCTGATGTTATTTGGAGTGACATTACTCTTCAGGACGAAACTCAGCTTGCTCAGGCAAGACTGTACAATGCCCAGGCAGATAATTTAATTGGGGAGGCAAAAAATGACTAACGCTATTATTCAAAAAAGTGTGGCCCAAAAGGGAGATTTGGAAAAAATCAACCAATTTACCAGACGGGAGCTTAGGGAGGACGAGCTGTATATTTTTACCGTTAAGCTTTGCAGTAATGATATTGACAGGGATTATGAAAAATTTTCAATCGAAGCATTAAATCAAATGGCGGCTCTTTTCGTAGGCAAAACATGTATTGAAGACCATTCCATGAAAGCCTCAAATCAACGGGCAAGAATTTTTGATACCTATGTTCAGGCGAGTGAAAATGAACTCACTGCCGACGGCGAGGTACTGCATTACCTTATGGGCAGAGCCTATATGCTGAAAAATGATGAAAACAAGGCGTTTATTGACCAGCTGGATGCCGGAATTAAGAAAGAGGTATCGGTATCCTGCAGTATGGGTAAGGCCGTATGCTCAATATGCGGCACTGACCGCCATAAGGAACACTGCAACCACATTAACGGCAAGCAATACGCAGGCAAGCTTTGCTACTCTGTTTTGTCGGATGCAAGGGATGCCTACGAGCTTAGCTTTGTTGCAGTACCGGCCCAGCGTGACGCCGGTGTAACTAAAGCATTTAATAAACAGGAGGATTTAGATATGCAATCCATTGAAAAGGCTATTAAAGGCTGTGGCGAAAGCATAACTCTGACCAAGTCACAGGCAATTGAGCTTTCAAGCTATATTGACAGCTTAAAAGAGGAGGCAAGGCTTGGCGAGGAATACAAAAAGCAGCTTGCCGCAGAGGTTACCAAGCAGCTTTCGGCGAGCCTTCCCCAGCTTGATTTAAGTATGCTTTCTTCAATTGTTGCCGTAATGACAACAAAGGAACTGCTTGAATTTAAAAAGGGACTAAGTACATCAGCCGGAGCACCGGCGCCACAGCTAATGAGAGCAAAGACTCAAAATCAAAGCAAGAGCTTGGAAGAATTTAAAATTTAGGAGGAAATATTATGAGCATTTCTTTTAACGGATATAAGAATAATACTGTAACCATGGAAAATGAAACCGCCACAGTCGGTTATCCTGTTGCACTTAACAGTGAAGGTAAGGCGATTGCCGCCAACGACGGTGTTGCGTTTATCGGTGTGTGCGTTGCCGTTAGAGGTGATATTTGCTGTGTTCAAACCGACGGCTATATTGAGCTTGGATTTTCAGGAACTGCGCCAAGCTACGGCTTCAGCGGCTTTACTGCAGACGGCAACGGCGGTGTAAAGTCTGTTACGTCTGCAACCGCCCCGAAGGCATACACTGTTGTCAAGGTTGATACAGCCAAAAAAACTGTTGGCTTTATTATGTAATTAGAAAGGGATGATAAATATGTCATTTGATAATTTAAAACTTGAAAAGGGACTTTACGCTACCGGCAAAAGCTTTACACAGGCTTTGGAGGAGCTTGATCCATCTGAAAACTATATCGGTACTGAGCTTGAGGGACTTGATGCATATCAGCGTCAGCTTAAGCGTTTTGATATTAAGGTATCGGGTATCGGTTCCGACACTGTATCAAAATTTTTTGCTACCACCGATTCATCTGCACTTTTCCCCGAGTATGTTTCACGAGCAGTCAGACAGGGACTTGACGAGTCATATCTGTTAGACAAAATTATTGCCACAACCACTATGATTGACTCCTTGGATTACCGTGCAATTGAAAGCATTCCGGCTGAAGAAGACAAGGAACTCAGCGAAGTGGCAGAGGGTGCATATATTCCCGAAACCGTTATAAAAACAAAGGAAACCCTGACACCGCTTAAGAAGCGCGGCAGAATGCTTGTTGCATCATACGAAGCCCTTAAATACCAAAAACTTGATTTATTTACAATTACACTTAAACAAATCGGCTCTTATATTGCCGAACGTCAGCTCGTTGACGCAATTTTTGCTATTTATGATGACGATATTGAAAGAATTTCGGCAGCAGGCAGTACCATTACCTATAATGACTTGGTTGACCTTTGGAATTCCTTTGAACCATATCAGCTTACAACAATTCTTACCGGCAGGGATTACGCCGCACAGATTTTAAAGCTTGATGAATTCAGGGACGCTAACGCAGGTCTTGATTTCCACGGCACAGGTAAAATGATTACACCCTTTGGTGCAGAGCTTGTAAAAACACATATTTTGGACAACACATTTGTTCTCGGTCTTGACAAAAGCTGTGCTGTTGAAAAGGTACAGGCAGGGGATATTGTTACTGATTATGACAAGCTTATTGACCGTCAGCTCGAAAGGGCAACTATCACAACAATAGCAGGCTTTTCAAAAATCTTTAATGACGCATCAAAGATACTGGAATTATCATAATTGAAAGGAAAAGTAAGGCTTATGATTAGCATTGAAAGGGTTAAAGACCTTGTAAAATCTCTTGGTGGCTATGATGATAGTGAGCTTGAGAAATTCAGCGAAATAATTTTAACCTCCGTTCAGTGTGCCCAACAGCAGATAAAGGATGAAGGTCAGCATTCCAACCCGTTAGTTGAAATGTTGGCGGCTGCAATGGCAAATTATCAGCTGGCTATTATCAATATGGGCGACGGTGTTACGGCCTTTACTGCCGGCGACGTAAGTATTAATCAATCGGCAGACGGCATTAAGAATGCAAAGCTGCTCCTTGATGAGGCTAAAGAAAATGTGGCAGAGCTGATAGCTGACAGGGGCTTTGCTTTTTTAGGTGTTTAGCGTGTTAAGTAAAAGTAAAATTTGCAAGAAATACTTTAGGCTATTGGGTAATTCTGTCACACTTGTTACAGCTGACGGCGGCGAAAAACAATTTTTCGCCGCCATTCAGCAAACCTGGCGTAAAAATAAAACCCGTTTTGAGGCGTTGGAATCAAAGCTTGGACAGGTACACAACGATTATTATCTATACCTTGGACCTGCTGATGTGGACATTACAACACTTTCCCGTAGGGATATTTTAAGATGTAACGGAAACGAGTATTATTTTGTGGTTACTGACAGTGTTTCTGTTGGCGACCGAGTTCAGTATTACACCGGAGTTTTAAAACGGATTTACAAGGAGGACGGCAATGTATTTAACTGATAAAATTGACAGTTTGATTTTAACCTTGAAAAATCAGCCATGTTTAAAAGATGTACAAATCATTAAGGCATATCCCTTCGTAAACAAGCCCACAAATTTGGAAAAGATTGTTATAACCGTTTCTCCGTCAGGACTCAATGCGGACAACATTTCAGTTGGGCAAAACTGCTATTTTGGAAGCTATATGATTGATTTTGACGTTTTCTCTCCCCAAGAGCTTGGCTCTCCGGTTGCCTCAAGCACAATTGAGTCCATAATACTGTCACTTAGAAATTTTAATCCGTCTGCCATTAAGGTTGAGCCGATTTCGATTAATTCTAACGTAAAATGCTATACTGCAAAATGCACCTTAACCTTTAGCGGAGAAATTGATTTTGGAGGGGATAATTATGGAACCTGATGTAAATTTGGCACAGGAATTAAGCGACTATATTTTTTTAGATTCAAAACGGTATGATTCCGGTAGAGAGGAGGAATAACAGTGGATTTAATACAAATGAGCTACAAGGGAATAACCTTTTCGGTTAATCCGTCATCCATCAAAACTCAAATGTCACGGAAGCTTGGAAAAAAATCCGCTGTATTTTCAACTGCAAAGGTTCAGGATATGTGCTTTGAGCCCACAAAAATCAGCGGTAGCGGATGCCTTATCGGCGCTAATGCCAGACAGCAGGCTCACTCGTTAATTCGCGCATTTAAGTCTAAGGGCTCGGCATATCTTTTTGCTCCGGATTTTCCTCCGCTGAAGGCTTTTTTCAGCAATCTCAGCGTATCCTTTGACAGTAAAAGAAATTGCGTTAATTACACCTTTGAATTTGTTGAGGATTGCGTGGAAAAAAGCAGTGAAATGGATTTTGGATATACCTATGCTATTGAGGGCGAAAATCTATATGATATATCAAATCGCACAAATGTAAGTGTTGAAACTATTTTCAGCAGTAATGATTTTGAAGATTTGTTTTCTGTAAAGGGCGGTGACAGGATTTGGCTTTGTTAAAATTTCTTCTCTGTGACCTTGAAAACAATACTGTTGAGGCAAAAAATATTATCAGCTATCAATTGTCCCGCGATATTGATGCACCCTGCGACGGATTAAGATTAAGCTTTTCAACTGACAATGCAATAAATGAAATAAAATCAATATGTGTATATGAAAATGATAAGTGTATCTTTAACGGCATTGTTGACACTCAGCGTGAACAGCTTGACGATAAAGGAATATCCGTGTTCATATATGCAAGATCAACGGCGTGTGTTTTGGTTGATAACGAAGCACTTCCGTTCACTTATAATTATCCGTCGGCAAATTCCCTTTATTACCATAATGCAAAAAACTTTGGATTTAAAAGCAGATTGCCCGAGTTGTTTACAAGTTCAGGCTATCAGGTGGGAAAGGGCACCTCGTGCTACGGTGCGATAAATAATTTTGTTTACGGCATCTGCGGCAAAAAAATTGCCGTTGATATTGATAACTATATCTATATTCCAACCGGTGACAATATTGCAGAAATCAACGATTGCAAAATTATCAGTGAAAAAAGAATTATCAACAGAGGCAAAGCCATTTCAAAGATAGACTATAAGGCAAACGGCAGTGCCAGCTATTGCTATCATATTAAAAGCAGATTTTTCGATGAAAAGGGTATTTGCCGCTCAAAAAAGCTTAACATAACCGCCATGCCTCAATGGCAACAGGATAGCGCACTGCTGAATGCTCTTGAAAACGGTGCCGCTGATTACAGTACTGTTGAAATATCGGTTTGCGGCTATGTTTGTGCAAATCTTTATGACAGGATTGATTATAAAAGTAAAATATTCGGTGATTTTGAGAATTATTATATTTCGTCTGTTTGCTATTACGGCGATGCTAACGGAGAATATACTCGCTTGATGCTGGCTAAACAAATTGATTTAAGGGAGGTTAGCTATGTGGCTGAGCAAAATGATATCTAAAACTAACAGCAACAATATTGCCGAAAGCGGCAATGTTACTATCGCTTCGGCAGATTCTATTGAGGCAAACGCCACTGTTAATTGCCGAAATCTGCCTACATATTCTCCGTATGGCTACACATCCGTTGCACCTGTGGGCGAGGAGATTATGCTTATTCCCTCCACTAACGGACAGGTGGCAGTGGGCACTCGCTCAAGTGCTTTGGAGCTGGAAAGCGGCGAAATATGCATTTCATCAAAGGGCGGTGCAAAAATAATTTTGAAAAATGACGGCAGTGTAATAATCAATTCCGTTGTTATCAGTAAAAATGGGGTGATAAACAGTTGACAGCTAAATTAGTAAACGGCGATTACCAAATTATTGATAATGATTTGGTAACCATTGATTATATTGATGAGATTTTGCAAAATGTGTTTTTGGCTTTAAATGGGAAAAGGGGAAAATTTTATCCTAACAAAAGCTTTGGAAGCCGAATTCACTCTATAAATCAGCAGCCCTTTGACGAATATGCCCTTTGCTATGCCCGTCAGGCGGTTGATGAAATAGACGGTGTTTACATCAAGTCGGTTAAACACCAAGATAATCAGATAATATTTACTGTATCTGTTAACGATGCAGAGGGAGAGGTGATAATAAATGTCAGCGATTGGCTATGACAAAATTTTATCGTCTATGAAAACCGTTTTCTTTAACGAAACAGGAAAATCTGTAGATGATATCAGCGACATCGGTGTACGCTTTCAAGCGGTGGCCTCAGAGCTTTATTCCATATCCTGTTATGCGGACTATGTGCTCAGGCAGGCGTTCCCGCAAACTGCCACAGGCTCATATCTTGATGACCACGCCGCTCTTCGCAGTATTTTCCGTCAGCAGGCGTCAAAAGCGGTTGGAGAATTAACATTTTTTCTTAACGAACCCACAGAATCGGCTGTTGAGATTCCGGCAGGCACTGTGTGTTCGCTTAAGGATGAACCGTATATTCAGTTTGTTACCACCGAAGCAGTAACTATTTTAAGCGGTGAACTCACTGCCCATGCACCTGCAGAGGCTTTGCAAACAGGCTCAGCCCATAACGTAAAGGCAGGAGCAATCAGCGTGATGGTTAATCCGCCGGCAGGAGTAAGCGGCGTAACTAATGACTCTGCCTTTGTTGGGGGAATGGAGCTTGAAAATGATTATTCATTAAGGAAGAGAATTCTGTCGTCCTTCAGCGTTCCGTTGACAGGCTTCAATTTTGAAAGCTTTAGGCAGGTGCTGTTAAAAAACGAAAAAATTATTGATTGCTGTGTTTCAAAAAACGGCAACGAGCTTAAGGTGTGTGTTAAACTTCGTATGGGAAGTATTGATGAAGAGTTGTTAAATGAAATCAGTAATTCATTATGTATGGCAGAGCTGGGAGGCTCGCAGATTAGCGTAATCGAGGCGGTGCCGGAGGATTACAGCCTAACGGTAAAGGTTAGCTCTACAGATGGAGAAGAGCAGTTATTAACGGATGTTCGTAACGAGATAATTAAATATACGGACGCCGTTAAAATCGGCGAGGAACTTGATTTACTGCTTTTGGCACAGGCGGTTGCAAAGCTGGACGGGGTTGACAGTTGCCTTATTTCCAGCCCCAATTCAACCAATGCAGTTATACATTCGGACAATACAAAATACTTAAGGCTAAAGGATTTGCAGGTGAACTTCAATGAATAATTCCTTTGACAGAATGAAAAAGCTTTTAGAGGATGTGGGTATCAAGCTTGAAAACGGCGGCATATCAAACGGCGAAATTTCTGCATATTCAAAGGGTATTGAGTTGGTTATTTCCCAGGCAAAAATGATAATTGAATTGGTTAACATTGTTTCGTCCGAAAGCAATCAGTTAAAGCGATACACATCACTTTTACATATTGATGAATCAAGGTTTGAAGATGTAAATCAACTAAAGGCTGAAATTATTAAAAGATACAGCCAGTGCTTTGGAGATAACGAGATTGATACTGTTAATGAAGGCTTTGAATCAGTGGGCTCCGGCTCGTACAGTATTGATAACGGTGTTGTTACCTTTTACAATGTTATGCTTGACGATCTTTACGAGCTGGGAAAATTCATCAACGGATATTTGCCGGCATTTGCCACGGTGTCCTTTGACGGCAACGGATTGACATTTGATGAATGGGACAGCATTGCCTATACCTTTTCAAAATATGACGGCTGGTGCCTGCCATTTAGCATTATTGACAGTTTAAGGAGTGATATGATTGAGCAGTACTAATAAAACAAACAGCCTTGGATTAAACAGTTGGGTAGGCTCCGATATTCCTCAGCGTGAGGATTTCAATACCGATAATGTTTTAATTGACAAGGCAATTAGCGACCATACATCTAACGCAGATATTCATGTGAAAAAGACGGACAAGGACCGTTGGAACGCGCCATACGTTATTAAGTCCTATTACGGCGACGGTGAAACCAGCAGAACTATTGATTTGGGTTTGTCCTTTACTCCTGCCTGGGGCATTGTAATCGGCACCAGCGTCTTTCCGTCAATGATAGATTTTACCAATAAATCAAAATACAATTATTTCGGCATAGTATCCCGATTTGGATCAACTGCCGGTATGACCTTTAACGGGGATGGCAATTTAAGAGTTGTTCAGTCTTCAACCTCAGTATCTCAGGCTGACTACCGTTGCTTTAACGAAAGCGGTATTGCCTACCTTGTAATTATATTTAGATAATTAGTTACTTTACAAAATACCCCTAATGACTTATAATACCTTTTGTATTATTAAAGATTAGGGGTGTTTTTTATGGCAGTTTTCAGGGCGTTTAACGCATATAGACCGGCAGTGAAAAATCAAAGCTTAATTCCTGCGCTTCCCTATGACGTTATGAACAGTGACGAGGCAAGGGAAATGGTTAAGGGTAATCCATTATCCTTTTTGCATGTGGATAAAGCAGAGGTTGATTTGGATAAGGATGTTGATTTATACTCTCCGTTAGTTTATCAAAAGGCAAGGGAAAATCTTTTATGGCTTGAAAATACAGGTGCACTTATTAGGGACGGCGAGCCGTGCTTCTATATTTACAGGCAGATAATGAACGGCAGAGAACAGGTGGGCATTGTAGGATGTGCCTCTATTGATGATTATAAAAACAATGTTATCAAAAAGCATGAGTACACCTTGGCAAAAAAGGAGCAGGACAGAATAAATCATGTCAACACCTGCGACGCTAATACAGGCCCGATTTTCCTAACCTACAGAAACAGTGATGCTATTAATGATATGGTAGCTGATTGGATGTCAAATCACAGCCCTGTTTATGATTTTGTTGCAGACGGCGTTAATCAAACGGTTTGGGTTATTGATAATGCTTCTGTTATAAGCGGTATTCAAAAGGAATTTAACGATATTAATTCCCTTTATATTGCCGATGGACATCATCGTTGTGCATCCGCGGTTAAGGTTGGCGAAATGCGTCGCAATGAAAATCCAAGCTACAACGGAAACGAGGAGTTTAATTATTTCCTTGCAATAGCATTTCCCGATAAGGATTTGGAAATTATGGACTATAACCGTGTTGTTAAAGATTTAAACGGTATGAGTGAAGCCGAATTTTTTGGCGCTGTTAAGAAAATTTTTGATATTGAGGAGCTTGCCGCTCAGCAAAGGCCAGACCAAAGGCATACCTTTTCAATGTATCTTGACGGCAAATGGTATAAGCTTACTGCAAAAGCAGATAGCTTCGACGACAGCAACCCTGTTGACAGACTTGATGTTTCAATTTTGCAAAATAATCTGTTGGAGCCTGTTTTAGGTATTAAGGATCCTAAAAACGACAGTCGCATTGATTTTATCGGCGGAATAAGAGGATTAAACGAGCTGGAAAAAAGAGCAAACAGTGATATGAAGGTTGCCTTTGCAATGTATCCAACATCAATAGATGATTTAATGGCTATTGCCGATGCAGGTCAGGTTATGCCACCAAAATCCACTTGGTTTGAACCAAAGCTTTTGTCAGGCTTATTTATCCATCATTTATCATAAAAAACTACAGTATTACATATTTTTTACCAATTGTATTGCAATCCTGTGTTAAAAAGTGTTAAAATATATCTATCATTTGACTGGGAGGTCGAAATATGAACGAAAAAAACAGAAAGTATGGCGAAGAGGCGTACGAAATTGTTGAATACGCCGCCAAAAAGGTTGGCTCAAGATTACCCGGCTCCGACGGCGAAAGGGAATATGCCGAGTATATGGGCGAAAAAATGAAAGAAATCGGTGTTGAGCCAAAAACAGAGGAGTTCTTTGTTTCTCCTCGTGCAGGCATCGGCGGATTGTCCTATGCCGGCTGGTTCGGCGTAGTAATCAGCGCATTAACTTATTTTGCCCTTCAAATCACATCATTGTGGGTTGGTATGGGCATTGCGTCAATAATCGCAATTTGCTGGCTTGTTTTCAGTTGTTTCTTTTACAAAACATGGTTTGATATGTTTTTCCATAGAGAAATTTCACGCAATGTTTACGGCGTGTTGGAGCCTGAGGACGGTAAGGTTGATTACAACATAATTCTTTCAGGTCACTTGGACACCAGCTGGTGCTGGAGACATTCGGAAAATGCATATAAATATAAAGATAAGCCGATTATGGGTATAATCACAACATACAGCAAGGTTGGCTTCGGTGCAGTTTGCTTTGTGTTTATGTGCCTTGTTTCAATATTCATGGCAGTTGTTTATACCGGTCAAATGTGCGATGCGGCTTGGGCTGCAAAGGTAATTGAGTCAAGCTTTTTCTCAAATTTCCAAGTAGCACTTCACTTTATTCCTGTTTTAACTGCAATCGGCTGTGCATTCGTCGTTATGTGGGGCGATCCAAGCGAGAAAAACGCTTCACGCGGTGCCATGGACAATGCAACAGGCTGTGCCCTCAGCTTTGAGGTTCTTAAGTATTTTAAGGAAAATCCCGATAAACTGCCAAAGGGTTGCCGCATTGTTGCTCTTAATGTTGGCTCTGAGGAGGCAGGTCTCCGCGGTTCAATGGCCTTTGCACAGGAACACATGGGCGATGATTTAACAAAGAATTCCTGGAACATTAATATTGACTCTGTTGCCGATAAGGATTACTTTGAGGTTGTTATTAAGGACGATTGGCAGGGCTGTCGCTTTGATACCGATATGGAAAAAATGTTTAAGGATACCTTTAAGGAGCTTAATATTCCGTCACTTTCAAAGGATCACTGTATACACAATCCTGTTGGCGGCTGTGATTCAACTCCAATGACCAAGGCAGGTATCAAATCAGTTACATTTGCCGCTCAAAATCCAATGCTTACATATTATTATCACACATGGCGTGATATGCCTGAGCGCTTTGAGGCTGAAACAGTTTGCAAGGGCTTTGACGTTTGCCTCGGCGTAATTGATAAAATTGCGGCTTTCCAGGAGAAGAATGGATTTAACGGCCCTCAAAAGAAATAATTGACAGTAAAAAATTATCGCACTCTCAAATTAATGAGGGTGCGATTACTTTTTTATTTTGTGATTAATCTGTATAAATCGGCGAGGTTATTGCAAGGGGCTTATCAACACCGTTAACAGTTCCCCATAGCTCAGCTCTGTACCAATGATTACGCTTAAGGTCAACTCTCACATGGCGTTCGGTAACAGCGCTTTCCATAACGCATTCTCCGCCGTTGGTAATAACCTTGATGGTTTTGTATTCAATATTTTCGGTTCCTTTGTTTTTTTCTCTTGAATGCAGGTCAATGAAAAAACTGAAAACGCTCATACCCCTGCGTAATGTTTCGCCGAGATTATAGGTTTTGCCCTTTTGGTGAACCCTAAAAAACAGCTTTGCACCGGTTGACACAACGGTTTTTCCCATTCTTATGGCAGTAAGGGCGTTTTGCTGATTGATTTCACCGTCAATGTCTATGTAGGTGCAGCCGTAATGGCCTGAGCTTTCCTGTCTGTGCCAATCCCTGCCATAGGTGGCGGCAATATGATAGCCTTTGTCAAGCAATGATGTCCAAAGCTCAGTAGCCTTGTCATTTTCATAATTGCTGAAGGAAAAAGCATCGTGCCATATTTCCATATAATCAACCTGACGCCAATCACGGACATTAAATTCCCATCTTCCGCCTGTGCACATTGGGGAGCCTAACTGAAACGGGTGAGCAATGCCCACCAATCCGCCTGAGAGATTAACCTGTGCAATTTTTCGGTCGATGTTATCTGCAACGGCGTCTCGCCAATCAACGAAATCCTTTGCTCCAAGAACCAGCATGTGGCCGAAATAGGTGGTCCATTCTATGCCTCTAATTGCAGGAACTATGCTGTCGTCAAGCTCATAACAGCCGCTTTGGGTGTTGTGGTCGGTTAATGCAATTAACGCAAGATGGTCATTGTCAGCCGCTTGCTGCAGCTGTTTAACGGTAAAATCTCCGTCACTGTGTATTGTGTGACAGTGCAGTTCACAAGGAAGATAGCTCATAGTTACTCAACCTCCCCATCAATTTCAACAGAATAATCAACCGGACAACCCACAAAGTGAATATTAAGCACAATATCCCAATTTCCGGCTTTTACAGGGCGGTTGATAATCCCCGGTGTGCTGTCGCTTTCGGAAATAATAATTGTTTGGCGGTTAGCCTGTCGGTGGCAGGCACCACGGTATTCGCCACACTCATCAAAGGATGGGGTAATTAAGTTTTTTACAGGCAAAAAGGCCTCGGGGTTTGCAAAGCCAATGTCATATTTTTTCATTGCGCTTACAACGAGAGCGTTTGCCGTACTCCTGTCGCAAATCTCCTTTGGTGAGTATGAATACTCGATTTTTAACCTTTTAACGCCCTCGGGCACATTAAAGTCCAAGGTGATGTTTGTTTTGTCCTGCTCCGGAGTTATTGTTCCGGCTTTTGATAATATGTTCATAGTAAGCTCCAAATTGGAAATATATAGAATATTATAGCATTATACTCTATTGGTTTCTATTGAATAAATTAAACAAAAATGATATAATATATTTGGTGATAATAATGGTAGTAGATTTGGAAAAATGGATGTCCTCCATTGATGACAGCGTTAATTTAATGTCGCTTAATATACCCGGCACTCACGATTGCGTTACTCAATATGTTCAGCTTTCGCATTTCGCTAAATGCCAGGATAAAAATATATATGACCAACTGAGAATGGGCGTTCGTGCCTTGGATATAAGGGTGCAGTCAGTGGGCGACAGACTTGGTATGGTTCACGGCATTGCAAAGGCTTACAATTCTGCTAACCCTCTCGGCGAGCAAATGGATTTGGCGTATGTGCTTGATTATTGCTACAGGTTTTTAGAAAAGAATCCCTATGAAACAATTATCTTTCAGTTTAAAAATGATTCAAATAAAGAAATGGAGAAATGCTTTGATAACCTGTACCGTAGGTACATAAAAGAATATCCCACCAAATGGTATACAGAAAACAGAATACCCAATCTCGGGGAGGTTAGGGGAAAAATCGTGCTTATAAGGCGTTGCAAAATGTATGAAAACAGTGCCGAATACAGTGCAGAAAATGCAGGAATTGATTTTTCCCGCTGGGTTGAGCAGGATGAAGCTGTGCCTCAGGCATTGGTGCTGGAAACCGATTCTTTAGATAATGCACGGTTTATAATTCAGGACAGATTTAAGTATAAGCCCGAACCGCGCTGGAACGAGTGCATAAAGCCGTTTTTGGACAATCGAAAGACCTTTAACGGTGAGTATGTAATCTGCTATTTTTCAACTGCCGGTGGATTAAAAGGACCCGAAAGCAATGCAAAATACATAAATCCAAGGCTGTTTGATTATCCCCTTGAAAAGGGTAAGTATTATGGCATTATGTATCTTGATTTTCCAAGTGAGGATATAACTGAAAAAATTATTTCGACTAATTAAAAAAGACCGCAGGGTAAATTGAAGTGAACCCTGCGGTTTTAGTTTATTTGTTAAGCTCTGCTTTGCCTTCCACTGTGTCGCGGTAGTATTGGGTGAAGGGGTGGAAGCGTTCCTTCTCCTCCCATATCCTTTTTGCAGTAGGTGCCCAATCAGCGGCATATTGGTCACATTTTGAACATAACTGCTCTGCAGATTCCGGCTGACTTAGGTTAGTTGATTTCGCACCGGTTTTTTCGATAATTTCCCTAAGTGCCTGAGGATTTTCAAGCATGGGGCAAGGCTGAAGCATATTGTCGTTAAACGGCTGTCCCTTGTAATATTGTTTGAACAAAGGCGATTTTAAACATTCAAGAATAGATTTTTCTCTAATATTGGAATCGCTGTAGTGAATAAATACGCAGGGCTCAACATCACCCTCGCTGTTAACGTGGAAATAGTTTCTGCCGCCGGCAATACATCCCCCTACAAATTCGCCGTCATTTTGAAAATCAACAGTAAAAATAGGCTTGCCGTTTTGTTTACTGCGCTTTTCTCTAATGGCACGGTAAACATATTCTCTTTGGCTTGGGGTTAGGAGCAATGCCTTATCAGCGTCGGAGCCGATTGGCATATAGTGAAAATACCAAGCAAACTTTGCTCCCGCTTCAATTTCCATATCGTAAAATTCATCGGAGGTTACGGCTAAATAGTTTGCACTGGTGTAGCATACCGATGTGCCGAATAAGCACTTGTGCTTTTTAAGCAAAGCCATTGCCTCCAAAACACGCTTGTACACGCCCTCACCCCGACGGGCGTCGGTTGTGTCCTGCGTTCCCTCAATTGAAAGAGCCAATGCAAGGTTTCCTGCTTTTTTCATATCCTCACAGAATTTGTCATCAACCAGCGTTCCGTTGGTAAAAGCAAGGAATATGCAATCTCTGTTTTCACTTACTAATTTTAAAATATCATCCTTACGAACAAGGGGCTCGCCGCCGGTGAACATAAAGAAATGGGTGCCAAGCTCCTTTGATTCGTTGATAATTTTTCTCATCTCGTCAAGGCTGAGATTTGATTTGTGACCGTATTCAGCGGCCCAACAGCCCTTGCATTTCAGGTTGCAGGCAGATGTAGGATCCAAAAGCACAACCCAAGGAATATTGCATTTTAAAACCTCACGCTTTGAGCGCAGTGTTGATGTTCCAACATATCCTGCGTCAATTGCAAAGGTTAAAGCAATGCTTGTAAAAACATCTCTGTCAATATCCTTTAATCCGTTAAAAAGATAATCATGCCAGGTGTTATCTTTGTTAGAAATAATATCAATGGGCGTGGTAAAGGTGCTGGCAGGATACATTTTACCTGCGGCCAATTTACCCAGCTTTACAAGCTTTAGCATATTTTTTTCAGGGTTTTTATACACATATCCCATCAGCCTTTTTCCAAGCCAATGCAGTGTACTTGCTTTCAGCTTCATTCTTTCGGTTCCTTATCGTTAAATTTATTACATTGCCTCGGGGGCGTCAATTTTAAGCATGGTTAAAATGTTTTTGATAGTGCTCTTTACGGCGGCACAAAGATAGAGCCTTGCTCTCATAAGCGCCTCATCCTCTATCATAACACGTTGTGCATTGTAAAATTTGTGGAATAATGTAGCAAGTTGGGTTACATAGTGAGTAATTCTTGCCGGATCGTATTGCTTTGCGGCGGCGATGATTTCGTCGGTAAGACCTGCAAGGTGAATTATAAGCTCCCGCTCCTCACTTGAATTAAGAGCGTTAAGCTCTTCAATTGTTGGAGTTGTTAATTCCACACCCTGCTCAGCGGCCTTTTTAAGGATTGAGCAAATACGGGCGTGAGCATATTGAACATAGTACACAGGGTTTTCACTGCTTTGCTTAGCCGCAAGCTCCAAATCAAAATCAAAGTGAGAGTTTGGCTCACGAAGATTAAAGAAGAAACGGGCGGCGTCAATAGGTATTTCATCAAGAAGTGTGTTCAGCGTAATGGCTTTACCGCTGCGCTTTGAAAGCTTAATTGTTTCTCCGTCACGTACTAAACGAACCATTTGCATTATTACCACATCTAATCTGTCGGCATCAAGACCGAGAGCAGTGAGAGCGGCTTTCATTCTTGGAACGTATCCGTGGTGATCAGCGCCCAAAACATCAATCGCTTTATCATATCCGCGGGTAACAAGCTTGTTATAATGATATGCAATATCAGGCACAATATATGTCGGCAAGCCGTTTGCACGAATTAAAACAATGTCCTTATCGTTTCCAAACTCACTTGCCTTGAACCAAAGGGCACCGTCCTGCTCATAGGTTACTCCCTTTGCTTTTAATTCTTCAATAACCCTGTTAACAGAACCGTCATTGTGAAGAGTTGATTCTCTAAACCATTTATCATATACGATTCTGTATTTTTTTAAATCTCTTTCCAAGCCCTCAATGTTCTTGGGCAAAGCAAATGCAACAAGGGCGTCTCTGCGCTCCTGACTGTCACACTCTGCATATTTTTCGCCGTATTCTGCCTTGAAGGCCTCGGCGTGGGCTGTAATATCGGCGCCGTGGTATGCGTCCTCGGGCATATCAATATCTTTGCCGCAAAGCTGAAGGTATCTAACCTCAAGAGATGTGGCAAATTTTTCAATTTGGTTACCGCTGTCGTTTACATAAAATTCCCGTTGAACGTAATATCCTGCGGCATCCAGTACTGCGGCAAGACAATCGCCGATAGCACCGCCCCTTGCATTACCGATATGCATTGGGCCTGTTGGATTTGCCGATACAAATTCCACCAGGATTTTTTTGCCCTCTCCGTAGCTTGAACGGCCGTAGCTGTCACCCTTATCAACTACATCAAGAACAATTTGAGAATAGTATTCGTCTGCAAGGTAAAAGTTAATGAAACCGGGGCCGGCTATTTCCGCTCTGTCAAAAAGAGTGCCATCTAAATCAATAGAGTCAACAATGGCCTGAGCAATCATTCGGGGAGCCATTTTGTATGCTCTTGCACCTGCCATTGCAATATTTGTTGAAAAATCACCGTTCTTTTTATCTGCCGGCTTTTCAATAATAAATTGCGGAAGCTCCCCCTGGGGCAATTTTCCGCGCTCTATAGCCGTTTCCACAGCCTTGATTATTTTTTCGTTTAGTGTGTCCTGTGTTTGCTTAACTATTTGTGACATTGTGATTATACTCCTAATTACTGAACCTTTATTTCAACAGTTACCTCGTTTTGCGATGAAAGTGCACCGTTAACATCAATATCATAGCCAAAGCTGAAGGTGCCCTCGCCGTCGGCAAAATCGCTTTCAATTGATTTGCCGTAAATGCCCATTAGCAAATCGCCGTATTCGGTGCCGTATCTGCATAAATTTCTTTTTGAGCGTTCTATAATAAGACAGCTGCTGTATGCGCCGCTTCGCATCATTTCAACCTGACTGTAATCCTTTGAAATGCTTAGCTTCGCTCTTATTGATTTATGAGGCGGTTCCTGTTCCTCGTTATATCTTATTATGTAGTTATCCTCGGTTTCCTCAATAGTGCCGATTGTTGTAAGCTCTATACTGTCATCATTGTCGGCACCGTAATGCTGTTTTCCTGTAACCTTGATTAATGCTTTTCTTGTCATTATACATCCTTTATGTTTTTTCGGTAATTATATTATTCCGCCGCGTTCAACGGCAAGCTCAATAAGTCTGTCAATCAGTTCGGTGTACGAAACTCCCACAGCCTCAAAAAGCTTTGGATACATGCTTATGGGCGTTTGACCGGGAATGGTGTTTATTTCGTTTAATAAAACTCTCTCGTCATTGCGGGTTACGAAAAAGTCGCAACGGCTCAGTCCCTCGCAACCGAGAGCCTTGTAGGCGCTGAGAGCTGCGGCACGAACCTCATCACGCTTTTCTTTGCTGATAAGAGCCGGAATGTGAAGCTCTGACGATGGATTATTGTATTTTGAGTCAAAGTCGTAAAATTCCGCCGCAGCAACTATTTGGCCAACCTCGGCGGCAATTGGCTCATCGTTGCCAAGCACCGCACATTCAACCTCAAAGCCGTCGATAAATTCCTCAAGAATTACCTTTTTATCTTCTCTAAATGCGATTTCTATGCCCTGCTTAAGTTCCTCCCTGTTGTGAGCCTTGCTGATTCCCACCGAAGAACCGGCGTTTGCAGGCTTTACAAAAATAGGAAGACCCAATTTTTCAATTGCCAAATCAATACACTTGTTTTCGTTTTTACTATATTCATAATGAGTAAAGCTGCACCATTTTGCCTGGTCGATACCGAAAGCGTCTGCAACGGCGTTTGTAACCGCCTTATCCATGCAGGAGCCTGAAGCAGTAGCGTTACATCCAACATAAGGTATTTGGGCAAGCTGTAACAGGCCTTGAATTGTTCCGTCCTCGCCGTTTTTTCCGTGAAGCACGGGAAATACCACATCAAGACGAATTCTTTCTCCGCTTTCAGTAACAACGCCGTGTATTTCAGCGTCCGGTGCAATGAATGCACGCTTTAGGGATTTTGATTCCAGCCATTTGTCATTTGGTAAAAGCTCAATATCGTCATCAAAAAGATACCAAACACCGTCCTTGGTAATTCCAAACAGAACAATATTATACTTTTCTTTGTCGATATTCGACACGATAACTTTTGCGCTGATGCAGCTGATATCATGCTCAGATGAAGCACCGCCGAAAAGTATTGCAACTGTAAGCTTATCCATATATCATCACTCCATATCATTGTATTCTATCATATTCCTTTTTTAATATCAATATTAAATTATACATTTATTTAACTTTATATTTGAATTAAATATACCAATAAGTGTTGAATTTTATAGCTGATGGTGGTATAATGCTATAAGCTATTCTAAAAATCGAAGGGATAACAAATATGGAGCTTAATGAAGTATTTAGCATAATTGAAAAAAATCTTTCAAGGGCTAACGAGGAGCTTGGCTTTAAGAAATCTAACAGAGCCGACAATTCAGTAACATTTTCCGGCGATAAGGGCTCATATCGCATTGTGTATGATGAAAAGCAGAAGATATTATCATTTGAGTGCTCTTATGATGAAGAAAGTGATGATTTCAAAACAATTTCAAGATCACTTTTTGAGCTTGAGGGCGCAACAGATAAAGATGTTAAATCCGCCTCAAACGAAGCTCTTGACGAAATGGAGCACTTGTTTAAAGCGAGAAAAAAGGTTGACCTTGACAAGGTTAAAATGCCAAAATCCGTTTCAAGAACAAAGGCAAAAAACGGCATTATCAGCTATGATGTTGATTCGCTTGCCAACCGATTCGGGGCACTCTATCCCGAATTTAAAAACGATATAAAGCAAAATGTAGTGGATTACGGTGAGTTTTTGCCGGAAACCTTTTTTATGGAAATCGGCACACCTAAGGTGCTTGATGTTATTAAAAACGGCAAGCCTGAGGAGCAAAAAAAGCTTTTCAAAATGCTGGGAGAGGTTTACGAGGACGGCACTAACGAGGTTCAGGATATTATAGGCGTTACCATTCTCGGCGAAATGAAAAACGATCCCGATATGATGGCTGTTGCTGATAAATATATGACAGAGTATATGGCCGGCCCGGTTCACGAAATTAATAAGCTGACAGCAAAGAAGAACAGATTTACAAGGAAGCTTAAGAATCCACCGGCATATAAGCCGAAAAAGAAAAAGAGCTTTTCAGTTGCCAATCAGCTGAATCAAGGCTGATTAGATAAATAGTTTAGGCATAGGTTCGAGGAGAAGACGATGAAAAAAAAGGAGTTTATACAAAATGGTATTATTTTGCCCATTGTATCAGGATTGCTTTTATTCATAGCCTTCTTTTTCCTTTTTAGGGCAGAAATTCACAAAATTATACCTATTCCACAGGGTACACAGCTTGCCTATTATGATACTGTTAATGACGATACTGCGCAGGTCGACTTGAAAAATCCTAAGAAAAACGATTGCCTTGGTGCTGTTTCCTTTGGTCAATCAAGCCTAAAGCTTCGCTATGATGCGGATTATTCAAGCCTCAGCGACAGTGCGTCGGTTATGCCCCAAAGTGCTCAATTCGGCGACACGGGTTGTATCTATTTAAAAACGGTTTACGCAAATGCAATTAAATTTCAACAGGCAAGCGTTATTTCTGTTTCAACAAACCAGGGAGAACACTATTATTCATTAGTTGAAAAGCAAAGCTTAAAAAATGAATATGATGTGTTAAAATCAGTTCCCGATGCTGATAAGTCGTTGGTAATTTATTATCAGGATTCCGACGGCGCAGGCTTAACCTCCAACTATCAAATTTTGATTTTTAAGGAGGTTGCATAATGGGACTGAAAAAAACAAGAATGATTTTATCCGTAATACTTGCGATTATTTTGGCGTTATCAACATTCACGGCTGTTGCCGCCCTGGTTACCAATGCTACGCTTGCCTCACCGAGATTTATAAGCAAGCACTTAATTACCGATGAGGTTGTGGCCGAATGCGAGGCTCAGTTAAATGATAAATATGCGGTTTTGGAGCAGGAGACCGGAATACCACAGCGTGTTTTTGAGGCCTACAAAAATGATTTAAGTATAGAGGAAAGCATGAATATTGCCGTGCAAAATGTTTTCGGGGCGGAGAGCTCCTCTCTTTACAGCGAGGAAAGAGTTGAGTACTTTTACTCAAAATGCACCGAGTATCTTGAGGCTAAGGGCGTTGAATACAGTGAAGAAAATGTGAGACTTGCGGCTGATAAGGCGGCGAGAATTTACAGCGATTGCGTGGGAATTCACAATGTTGATTCACTGAAGAGTAATATTAAAAGACTTGAGCGAGGCTGCGGCAAATATTGCTCTGTGTCATTACTGGTTATAATTTCCTGTATTATTATGCTGACTGTCCTTTACAGGAAAAGGCAGATTGCATATTCATATCTTGCCGGCGGACTGTTGGGCGGCGGTATTGCAGGTGTGTTTACATCTGCACTGTGCTTAATCAGTAAGGTAGGATATAAGCTGCAGTATTATCCCGATGTGTTTCAGCATAGCATCAACGGTATGGTAAAGCAATATTTCAACCTGCTGCTTTTGGCATTTGTAATCATTTGTATTATCGGAATGTGCATTGACGCTGTTTTAGTGAAAAAAATAAACAATGAAAATTTTAGAAACGCTACAAGATTCAGCAAAATATTAGGCAGATTTTAATGTGAATGTTTTAACTTTGGGCACTCTCTGTATTGAGGGTGCCCTGTTTTGTCAAATTTTGCAAAACGGAATATAATAATGTTAGTTTAGACGCTGTGAAAGCGGCGATTTGATTTAAATTGTGATGCATTTTATGCGATATTGTTAAAAAAATAACAATGTTTGGGTATATTTAACAAATTTTGCTATTTGATATTGACAAAAAGTTTAATAACTATATAATAGTAACTACGCACTTTGAAAAAGTGACTGATTTATTATGTTATGCTAAGAGAGGTATATGTATTATGGCAAGAGTTTACAACTTTAGTGCCGGTCCATCAACACTTCCCGAAAGTGTTCTCAAAAAAGCCGGCGCAGAAATTATGGATTACAAGGGAAGCGGCCAGTCGGTAATGGAAATGAGCCACCGTTCAAAGGTGTTTGACGACATCATTAAAGAGGCTGAAGCCCTTATGAGAGAGCTTTATCAAATTCCCGATAACTATAAGGTTTTATTCCTTCAAGGCGGTGCATCGGCTCAGTTTTCGGCAATTCCTCTTAACTTTATGAACGGCAGCGGAAAGGCTGATTACATTATTACAGGTCAGTGGGCTAAAAAGGCTTACCAAGAGGCACAAAAGTACGGTGATGTTAAAGCAGTTGCTTCATCTGCCGACAAAACCTTCTCATATATTCCAAAAACAAAGCCGGAGGATTTCCGTGAGGATGCCGACTATGTATATATTTGTATGAACAACACCATTTACGGTACGGTTTATAAGGAGCTTCCTCCTGTTGGAGATAAGATTCTTATTGCAGATGTATCCTCCTGTGCTTTGTCAGAGCCGCTTGACATCAGCAAATTCGGCGTTGTGTATTTCGGTGCACAGAAGAATGTTGCCCCTGCAGGTCTTGTTGTTGCAATTATCCGTGAGGATTTACTTGGCAATGCAAGAGATATTACACCGGTTATGATGAATTATAAGGTTCAGGCAGATGCTGATTCGCTTTACAATACACCGCCATGCTGGACAATTTATATCTGCAAGCTTGTTCTTGACTGGATTAAAGAGGAATTCGGAGACCTTAAGGCTATGAAGGCCCATAATGAAAAGAAAGCCGCTATTCTCTATAATTTCCTTGACAACTCTAAAATGTTCAGGGGAACAGTGGTTCCCGAGGACCGTTCACTTATGAATGTTCCTTTTGTAACCGACAGCGACGAGCTTAATGCAAAATTTATAAAGGAAGCAACCGAGGCAGGCTTTGTTAATCTTAAGGGCCACAGAACCGTTGGCGGTATGCGTGCTTCTATCTACAACGCAATGCCTATTGAGGGCGTAGAAAAGCTTGTTGAATTTATGGCTGAATTTGAAAAGGAGAATTCATAATGTATAATATTAAAACACTTAACAAGATTTCAAATGTTGGTCTTTCAAAATTTGATAAGTCAAAATATGCTTACGGCGATGATGTAGCAAATCCCGATGCAATTATGGTGCGTTCTGCTTCAATGCATGATATGGAAATGCCGTCATCACTGCTTGCAATTGCAAGGGCAGGTGCAGGCACTAACAATATTCCGGTAGCAGAATGTGCGGCAAAGGGCATTGTTGTTTTCAATACTCCGGGTGCAAATGCCAATGCAGTTAAGGAGCTTGTTATTCTTGGAATGCTTCTTTCTTCAAGAAAGGTTACAAAGGCAATTGATTGGTGCAAAACAATCAAGGACGAGGGAGACAATGTTGGCAAAACCGTAGAAAAGGGCAAATCTGCCTTTGCAGGCCCCGAGCTTAAGGGCAAAACCCTTGGCGTTATCGGTCTTGGTGCTATCGGCAGACTTGTTGCTGAGGCCGCTGTTGACCTTGGTATGAAGGTTATCGGCTATGATCCTTATCTTCCTGAGGATGCCGTAATCAAAAACGGCATTACGGTAAACAACAATCTCAGCGAGATTTTTCCTGTGGTTGATTATCTTACAGTTCATGTTCCTCTTACCGAGGATACAAGAGAAATGATTAATAAAGAAACAATCAACACCATGAAAAACACAGTTCGCATAATGAACTTTGCCCGCGGAGATTTGGCTAACAGTGCTGACATCATTGACGCTCTTGAGGACGGAAGAATGGCTGCTTATGTAACCGATTTTCCAAATGCGGAGCTTATTGGTGTTGACGGAGTTATTGCCATTCCTCACCTTGGCGCATCTACCCCCGAAAGCGAGGAAAACTGTGCCGCTATGGGTGCTATGGAGCTTATTGATTTCCTTGAAAACGGTAATATTCGAAACTCTGTTAATATGCCGTCGGTAAAGATGCCGAAATCAGGCTCCGTTAGAATTACTGTTATTCATAAAAACCAAGCCAAAATGATCGCCACAATCACCGATACCATTTCCCGTGACGGGGTTAATATCGCTTCATTTGAGGATAAAAACAGGGGCGAGATTGCTTATTCCATTATTGATTGCGATACAGATGTTTCGCCAAAGGTTGTAACGGATATTGAAGCAATTGACGGCGTTATAAGAGTAAGAGTAATAAAATAAAAGGTAAAAATTGTTGCCGCCGTAACAAATGTTACGGCGGCTTTTTTGTCCATTGAATTTGGTTGACTTTTTACCTAATGGGGTATAGAATAAAACTATAATTTGATAGGAGGCAGCATAATGAAAAAATTTGCAAGTTTGATTTTAGCTTTAATAATGGTAATGACCCTTGCCGCTTGTGCAAAGGATGTAAAAGAGGATGAAACCACTACCGAACCGGAAACCACTGCCGAAGCTACTGCCGAATCCACCACAGAGGGCGTAAGCAAAAATGCCGACGCAACAGCAGTTGATATTATCAGTGCTTACTCAAACGAGGAGCTTGGAATTGATGCTGACCGCGATGACGAGAACTTTAAGTTTGCTGTTAAAGAAGCCACCCTAAACGGCAAGAAATGTTACAGAGTGGATGCAGTTTATATGCAGGAGCAAAAAGACGGTACGGTTAGCTTTGATACTAAAGGTATCTTTTATGTCAGCGATGATTTGACAACGGCTTATTCACAGAATCTCGAAACGGGAGATGTAACCGAGCTTCCTGCAAAGTAATGTTAATGAGGTAACAGCTATGGCAAAAATCAGTAAAAAGAAGAAAATAGGGTACGGTTTCGGTATTTTTACGGAATCACTCCTATACAATATGTTTTATACATATTATCTTACATTTCTTATTGAAATTGTGGGCATTAAACCAAGTCTTGCGTCAATTGTAATTTTTATTTCAATTGCATGGGACGCTGTAACCGATCCAATGATTGGCAATTATACCGATCGTCCCGGTGTTGATAAACGAAAGGTAATGAAGGCTTCGCTTATTCCGCTGGCCACTGTATTTGTTGTAGCGTGGACGAGCATCGGTGCCGGATTTAATTCACAATTATTAAAACTGATGCTGTATACTGTTCTCACAATGGCAATTTGGGTGTTTTATACAATGTATACAATCCCTTATTATGCCATTGTTGCCGAGCTTACCGAGGATTATGACGAACGTACCGAAATCCGTTCTATATCTTCGTTTATTAATGCCGCCGCTGTTGGACTTGGCAACATTTTACCTGCCTTGGTTCCAACTGTTGCAACCCTGCTTGGCAAACGATTTGAAAGCAATTCCTACGCAGTAATTGCATTTGTTATGAGTGTAGGTGCTGTTGCACTGGGCTTTGTGTGCTGTAAATCACTAAACGGAATTTATGAACCAAAGAAGCCTGACGGCAGAGTTTATAAAGGTCTTGGCTTAAGGGATACCTTTAAATCCTTTGGCGAAATTTTAAGACTAAAGCCATCAAAGTGGTTTTTGATTTTTGTATTCTTCTTTTTAGCTACCTCGTCAATGATACAGGCAAACTTAACCTATATGGTTATTGATTGCATAGGCATGGAGTACGATACCGGAATAGCAATAGTAATTGTATCTCTTGTTATCGGTATGGCAATTGTTGTTCCCATTGTTGAAAAGGTTGCGGCTAAAAAGGACAGACGAACCGCGGCAATCGTATTTTTGAGTATTACATTCCTGTGCGAGGTAATAATTAAAATAGTCGGCCTTGATGTTAAAATCGGCGATTTCCCGATTATGTGCGTTATCAGCCCGGCAGTATTGGGCTTGGGTGCAGGAACATTTTGGACCTTATTCTATTCAATGAGCTACGATTTAGTGGAACTTGATGAATTCAAAAACGGTGTCCGTCGGGAATCTACTATTACCGCACTGCCTCAGCTTGTTCAAAAATTCGGTTCTGCCTTCGGTATATTGGTTGCCGGTCAACTGCTCTCTGCCTACGGCTATGATTCGTCCGCAGATGTTGCAGGTAAGGAAACACTCATTCAGCGTGTTACCGATCCTAAAATTGTAAACGGTATTGAAAATATTTCAACCGTTATACCTGCCTGCTTCCTTGCAATATCGGTTATCGCCTGCATTATTTACCCAATGTCAAGAAAAACCGTTAATGCACTTATGCTCCAATTGGAGAGAAAGCGTCAGGGCGAGGAATACTCAAACGAGGGCATTGAACATATTCTTTAAAATTAAGGCGTAGGTTTAGTGAAACCTACGCTTTATCCTTATAAATAGTGCCTAAGGCTTTGGCAAAGCTCTTCTTCGGCTTTAATTATTTCTCCGGCTATGTTTTTTGAGCTTTGGTCGGCACTTGTGTATTGATTTAAATATTTGCTTAACGATTTTATGCCCATATCACAGCCGTCGATAATTAAATCAGCTATGGCTTTGTCACTGTTGTCCACAGCAATCATAACATTTGATTTTATCCAAGACATTCCCTTTGCCATTGGGTTAGGCTCTTTGCCTTGGTCGTAGTGGTCGGCTAACAGATGACTTAATTTTTCAAGCAATTTAAGGTGCTGATTTTTACCGTTAATCAGTAGCTCCTTTAGATTGATGTTTTCCACCTTGTCAAGCACATCGTCAATGGTGGATATACCCATTTTTACACCTGCGTCACATTCTCTTAAAAGCTTTACTGTGTCGCCGTCCGCCCCTGTTTTTTCAAGCATATAATTTCACCCTTTCAGTTATATGCTTATTGTTTACACAGATTGAAATATTATCCGTTTTTTATTCTTTGATTAATGTTGTTACCAAAGTGCTTTCACATAAAAACAAAATAACCATTGCAAAGGGCGCATATTTGTGTTATTATAAAACCACAATTTTAAACCGTTGATTAAGAGTAGTAGCCTTAATGTCGAATTATTCAGAGAGCTTTTGTGGGTGGAAATAAAGCATTCAATTTAAGGTGAATGGACTTAGGAGGGCGGCCTGAAAGCATTTTTGCAAGTAGGAGCCGACGGATTCTCTGCCGTAACAGGAGAGCGCATGCTGGTGCGTACCAAATAGGTGGCTACAGAGTTAACGCTTCTGTCCTTTTGGGCAGGAGCTTTTATTCATTTGGAGGAATACTATGGAAAAAATAATTTTAACAGGTGACAGACCCACCGGCAGACTTCATATCGGTCACTATGTAGGCTCGCTAAAAAGAAGAGTAGAGCTTCAAAATTCGGGAAAATTTGATAAAATATTTATTATGATAGCCGACGCACAGGCTTTAACCGATAATTTTGACAATCCCGAAAAGGTTCGCCAAAACATTATCGAGGTTGCTCTTGATTATCTTTCCGTGGGACTTGATCCAACAAAATCAACATTGTTTATTCAGTCTCAAATTCAAGAGCTTACAGAGCTTACATTTTATTATATGAACCTTGTTACAGTTGCAAGGGTACAGCGTAATCCAACCGTTAAAGCGGAAATTCAGCTTCGCAATTTTGAGGCAAGTATTCCGGTTGGCTTCTTCTGTTATCCCATCAGTCAGGCAGCCGATATTACGGCCTTTAAGGCAACCACAGTACCTGTGGGCGAGGATCAAATGCCAATGCTTGAGCAGACAAAGGAAATTGTTCACAAGTTTAATTCCGTTTACGGCGAAACTCTTGTTGAACCCGAAATTCTTTTGCCCGACAATTCCGCCTGCCTTCGTTTACCGGGTACTGACGGTAAGGCAAAAATGAGCAAGTCCCTTGGAAACTGTATTTACCTTGCCGATACCGAAAAAGAGGTACAGCAAAAGGTTATGAGCATGTATACCGATCCCCTGCATATTCAGGTTTCCGACCCCGGACATATTGAGGGTAACACGGTATTCACTTATCTTGACGCTTTCAGCAAGCCCGAGCATTTTGCCGAGTATTTGCCGGAATATCAAAGCCTTGACGAGCTTAAGGAGCATTACCAACGGGGAGGCCTTGGCGATGTTAAAATCAAAAAGTTCCTTAACAAGGTTATGCAGGAGGAGCTTGAGCCTATTCGTATTAGGAGAAAGGAATACGAAAAGGATATTCCTGCTGTTTACGAAATTCTCAAAAAGGGAAGTGATGAGGCTCGCCAAAAGGCCGCTCAAACCCTTGAAGAAGTAAAGCAGGCCATGAAAATTAATTATTTTGAGGATAAGGAGCTTATCGCTCAACACGCTGAAAAATACAATAATCAATAATAAAGATACCCCAAAGGACCTAACCTTTGGGGTTGTTTTTTAATCGTTACAGCAAATAATTTTACTTGGTGTGGTGGAGTGGGTGGCTTTAAATGCCCTGATAAATGACGGAGTATCGCTGTATCCCACAAGCTGTGCTGTATCACTGACGGATTTGCCCTGCTGAAGCATTAACAAAGCCGCGTCGCACTGTGCCTCACGCTTTTTTTCTCTAAATCCTTTGCCGTAATGCTTTTTCAGTATACGCTGGGTTTGCCTTGGACTTATGCCCAATCTGTTTGAAAGCTCCTCTAAGCTTAGGGAAGCATAATCGTGTAAAAAGGACACATCAATAATGTAAAACTTTTTATCGTCTAAGGTTGCCTCGGTATTTGCAATCAGCCTTGGGGAATACATTTTAGAAAGCTGAATTATTATTAATTCAATATAGCATATTTTTTGCTGTGCCGAATAGATGTCCTTGCTTTTATTAAGCTCCAAAACCTTGAAAAATAAGCTTTTCAGTTCCTTGCTTCCCTTTCCAAAGTACAAATGGGTGGAGTTAAATATATGCGATATTACGTCGTCGCCCGATTCCTGAAGCTGGATAAAAATGCAAACCTCACAAAGGGGATTTTCCCTGTCAATATTTTGTTTATGCCACAGCATGGGCCCGTTAACATAAACGCAGCCTTCACTTAAATTATAGGATTTGTCCTTGGTTTCAAGGCTTCCTCTGCCGCCGTAAACATAGTGCATTTCATAGCAGCTTTCGCCGTGGGTATGGCCTTGAATATCCTCATCAAATTCTCCGCCGCTTATATTAAGTATTTTGTAGGTTGCACTGCCAACTGTTAACTCGTTCATTTTATCACCGCAGCTATTATATCATGATTATTATTTTATGACAATAATAAAAAGAAATGTCGTAACAGGCTATTTATATAAGGCCGATAATAATTTAAAATTAGAGTTACAAGCCCTGGCAAAACGGAGGATAAAAATGAAAAAGGTAAAAAAGCTTAAGTTAAATGATAAAGCAAAAAGAATTATAAAAAAGGTTTTAAAAATTGCACTGTCGATTGTGTGTATTCTGCTTGCAATTGCCGTTGTTACAGCTTCGGCTTTAGGTATTTACAAGCATTCCACAAAGGGGGAATATGCTTTGCTTAAGGGGGATACTCAAAAGGCATTTTCAACAGAATACAGAAATGTTGTTGCTTACCCCAAAACAAAAACTCAGGGCCGATATTGGCGTGACGGCATGGTTGGCGGAAACGGCAAACAGGGCTTTGTTACATCGGGTGCACCGTACACCGACACCATCATTTATCAAGATGTGGATTATATTATGCCCACCGACCGTGACAGGTATGACATGCCGGATTTAACCTCCGATTTGGAAGGAGTTAGACAGGCTATTGTTAACTGCGATGATACCCATACTTATTCGGAATGCGGTCCTTGGAATTACGGCTATGCTTTCCATCCGGGACAGCAGCTTAGATTAACACAGGACAAAAGTACATTTTACAAGGATTATATCCGCTGGACCGATTATGAAACCGGTGAGGTTGGCGTAACCTATGCAGATAAAAACGGCACCTGGGAGCGTAAAACCTTTACCTCACATACCGATGATGTAACCGTAACGTCAATTCAAAAATCATCCAATGACTCTAAGGTAAACATTACTCTCAGCCTTGATGATATAAGCGGAATGTATAAATACGGCCAGGGAGATGAAAGCCACATTCAATACAAAAAGCTTGTTAGTGATGATTGCACATCAATCTCCCTTGTTGCACATTATCCAAATTACGAGCTTTCGTCTTTAAGTAAAGGCGGCTATGCAGGCGTAACCTACGTTATCACGGTAGGCGGCTCAAAGGAAAAAATCAATCTTGACGATTATTCAAGGCCCGAGGAAATCAATGTGGGCGAGCAAAACCCTGCCATTAAAATAACCGATGCCGACGCCGTTTATCTTATTACAAAAAATGACAGAACCTTTGATATGGGCGACTTTGATGAGTTCAAAAGCGCAGAAAGCTACGATATTGTGGATTCGCTTTTGGCTGATTGCATTTCCGTTGCTGACAGGTATTCATCAAATGACAGCGGCTTTGATTATTCCGCGTCCCTTTCTCCAAGTGCAAGCTTGCAGGCAGACATGTTTAACCGAGTAAGCTTTACCTTGGGCGATGATAACAACAATCAAAGATACCTGACAAACGAGGAGCTGTTACTGAAGCAACGCTTCAGCAAGGATGTTAATGAAGCCCTTTTAGAGAGAATATACAAGCAGTCAAGGTATACTATGATTATTTCAAGCGGCTATTCCATGACTCGTCTGTCGGGCATGTGGACAGGGGAATGGATGCCGGGATGGCGCAGTGAATACACTATGGACGCCAATGTTAACCTGCAGTCAAGCGGTATGAACACTGCAAATGTGGAAGAATTCGGCGATGGTTATATTAAGTTTATACTCCGTCAAATTGATGATTGGAAAACAAATGCCAAGCAATGCTACGGTATGGAAAACGCCATAATGGCGCCGGTTAACTGTGACGGCGACGGTGCCCTTAACGCTGAATATGCAATGAGCTATCCTTTCCAATATTGGAATGCAGGCGCAAGCTGGATGCTTCAGCCGATTTTTGAATACTATCAATGCTACGGAAATACTACCATAGTTGACGACAACGGGAATAATCTTAAGCTGTTAGAGGATATTCTCCTTCCTCTGTTAAATCTTCAGGCTAATTTCTGGGATCAGCTGGTTACGCCCGAATATTATACCGACTCACAGGGTAACGCATGCTACGAAAAGGGTAAGACCGATCTGAAAGACGGTGAAAAATATCTTATTATTCCGTCATATTCTCCGGAAAATACAACGGGAGGAGATAACTACAATTCAACACTTGCCGCCAATGCCGCAATTGATATTGCCGCTGCAAAAAGCGGTCTTGAAATGACAATTCAGGTTGAAAATCTAACTAAGACCGAGGGTTATGAAGAAAGAGTTGAATATTGGAAGCAGCTTTTAGAGCTTTTGCCGGAATATCAGTTTGATGATACCGGAGCTATTAAGGAATGGTGTGCTAATCAATATGTTGATAATAATAAGCACCGTCATATCAGCCATTTGTATTGTGCATGGCCTTTAACGGAAACTCAATATGATGAAAAGCTTGAGTCTGCGGCTCTTCAGGCAGTTGAAAACAGAGAAAAGGAAAACAGTGCATCTCACGGCTTGGTTCATCAGGCCTTGGTGTTCTCAAGATTAAAGCAGGGAAATCAGGTTAATGACATTATTCAAGACCTTTTAAGCAGCAGAATTTGTTATCTTTCACTTATGACAGACCATAACACCAACCGTGGCTCGGATACCTACTGTACCGATACAGAGCTTGGAATGACAGGTATTGTTGACGAAACCCTGCTTTACTCCAATTTCGGTGAAATCGACGCCTTAACCTCCTTGCCTGATAATTGGACTAAGGGTGAAATTACAGGACTTATGGCACGCACACAGGCTCAGGTGTCAATTAAATGGGATAACGGCAAGGCTGTTGTTACAGTCACCTCATCAATTGACCAGAGTATTGAAATATCCTGTAAGGGTAAGGACTCTCAAAAGCTTGATTTCAAAGCCGGCGAAACAAAGGAAATAGAATTTAACTACTAAAATAAGAGGGCGCGAAAGCCCTTTTATTTTTTGCTTTTTAGTTTGTAATATTGCAAATAACAATTGATTTTGTTATTATGTTTTAAGAGGTGATTGCTACGATTAAGAAAAATAAAACCTTTATTATTACTTTTTATGCTTTAGCATTATGCTCGCTGATAGTTGCAAGCTTTGCGGATTTGCAAATTGATATTGCACTTAATAATCCAAACAATATTATTGCAAATTGGTTTTGGCGAACCGGTGAAATGCCGGGAGCCTTGGTTTGCCCTTTGGCCGGGTGGATAATTTTCAGCTATGGGGAAAAAACGCTGAATAAATTAATCGGCCTTGCAATTGAACTTGGGGGCAGTGTTTATCTTGGCTGTTATATTGCAGATTATTTTTTCATTAAGGATTCCTTTCAAACGGCTTTCGGTGCGGTTTTCGGCATTGGAATCGGTGTGTGCCTGCTTTTTGCAGGCAGGTTTGTTAATTTGCCGAAAAAATTGAAAAAGCCGCTGGTAACTATTGCCGTTGCCGGCATTGTGTGTATGTTTTTTAAAACAGCCGTTACGGAAATAACAAAAATTCTTTGGGGCAGAGAGCGTATGCGCATGCTGATTGCCGAGGGCAGCTATGATAATTTTACTCAGTGGTATCAGCCTCAGGGAATTACCCACAGTAATGAGTATAAATCCTTTCCCTCAGGTCATACCTCCGGCGCGGCCATGAGCTATTTGGCAATGCTTCTCAGCTATGCAGGCGGAAAATTTGAAAGGTATAATAAGCTTTATTTTGCCGTTCCTTTTGTTTATACATCAATTGTGGCATTTACAAGGCTTGTTATGGGAGCCCATTTCTTAAGCGATGTTACAGTGGGCGGGGTTATAGGATTTACAACCGTTGTAATTGCCATGGCGGTTATTGATAAATTGGATTCTAAGAAAAAACATAGTTGTTTGGGGTAAAAAATGAGCAGAGCTATTGATGCGGAAAATTCAATCTTAGTTCAGTTTAAGGACAGTATTTGGCTGCCCTTTTTAGAGGCGGTAGAACGATATCAGCTAATTAACAGCGGCGACAGGATTGCAGTATGTATTTCCGGCGGCAAGGACAGTATGCTGATGGCAAAGCTGATTCAATTGTTTAAAGAAAAGGGCCAAATTGATTTTGATGCAAAATTTATTGTAATGGATCCGGGATATAACGCTGAAAACAGACAAAGAATTATGGATAATGCAAAACTGCTCGAGATACCCATTGAAATTTTTAACAGCGATATTTTTGAAATAGCCAATAATGTCGGTAAGTCGCCATGCTATCTCTGTGCAAGAATGAGAAGAGGGCATCTATATGCAAAGGCTAAAGAAAGGGGATGTAATAAAATCTCCCTTGGCCATCATTTAAGCGATGTTATTGAAACCACACTTATAGGTATGTTCTACGGCTCCCAGCTTCAGGGTATGCTTCCCAAGCTTCATTCAACCAATTTTGAAGGTATGGAGCTAATAAGACCGATGTATTGTATTAACGAGGAGTCGGTAATTGCATGGTGCAGGGCAAACGATTTGCACTTTATTCAATGTGCCTGCAGATTTACCGAGGGCGTCCAAAACGGTACAGGCGAGTCAAAAAGGCAGGAAATTAAAAATCTCATAAAACAACTGAAAAAAGAAAATCCGGATATAGAAAAATCTATTTTCAACAGTATTCACAATCTATGCCTTGATAATGTTGTTGGTTATAAAACCAACGGCGAGGAGCATAGCTTTTTAGAAAAATTTGAACAGGAGACTTTATGTTAGACCAGTTTTCAAGAACAGAATTATTATTCGGCGCCGATGCTATGAAAAAACTTGCGTCTTCAAGGGTTGCGGTTTTTGGTATCGGCGGTGTGGGCGGATATACCGTTGAGGCGTTAATACGTGCCGGAATCGGCGAGCTTGATTTAATTGATAACGACACTGTAAGCGTTACAAATATCAACAGGCAGATTATCGCAACTCATAAAACCGTAGGCATGCTTAAGGTTGATGCCGCAAGGGAGCGTTGCCTTGATATAAATCCAAATGCTAAAATTAACACCTACAGTGTTTTTTTTACAAAAGAGACGGAAAATGAATTCGATTTTACCGCCTTCGATTATGTTGTTGACGCTATTGACACGCTAACGGGAAAGCTGTGCCTTGTTGAAGCCGCAAATAGAGCGGGGGTGCCTATCATTTCTTCAATGGGAGCAGGTAACAAGCTTGACCCCACGGCCTTCAAGGTGGCCGATATTTATGAAACAAGCGTGTGCCCTTTGGCTAAGGTAATGCGAAAGGAATGTAAAAACAGGGGCATTGACAGATTAAAGTGTGTTTATTCAACCGAGCCTGCCGTTAAGCCCTTTGAGGGCGAGGAGGCACCGCAGGCGTCAAGGCGAAGTGTTCCCGGCAGTAATTCCTTTGTTCCAAGCACAGTGGGGTTAATAATTGCAGGAGAGGTTATAAAGGATTTGATAAAATAAAAGCTGTGAACGATATTTGAACAAGTCCAGTAAAAGTGGACAATAGAAAAAAAGCACCCCCTATGGTAGA
>JBJEPI010000058.1:0-8864 GCA_051881175.1 Eubacterium sp. | reverse complement strand
CTTATATATTCTTTCAATTGTCAAGTTACAATATTATTAAACAGCAGAAAAAATTAAAGGACCTTTCGGCCCTTTAATCTAATCAATTGAAAAGTCATCAAAATATCCTTTATCAAAATCGTTACTGTTGTTTTTACTGCGGTCACCGTAATTTTCACCGTATGAATAACCGAACCCGTCATCAAAGAACTCGCTGTAATCATAAGCCGGCGATACCGCGCTGTATATTGTTTCAGCAATCATGGCAATGATTGCAAGGGTTAAAAACACCTTTGATATTTTCTTCTTTTTTTCACCGCCCACAACCTTGTAATTTTGCATAAACATATTGCCGCACTGCAAACAGTAAGGAACATTGGGAGCATTGGTTACTCCGCAAAGGGGGCAATATTTAGGTGTTATTCTTTCTGCTTTTTTACGGCAAATTAAATATATTATTCCGCCCAGCTTTGGAGAAAAAAAGCATATTACCATCCACAGGGTTCTGTTCTTGATACCCTCGGCCCTGCAATCGTAACCAACTGCAAGCATTACAAAAACAGATACTAAAACACTGAGTACAGAGCTTATAAAAAACTGCAATGTCAAAATTTGATCAAACATAGAATACTCCTAAAATCATATAGCGTTAATATTTATTATGCACCTTTTCGGCAAAGCATAAAAAATCTTTAATTTGAATCTTTGTGCCGTCATCCAAAACAGCAGTACCGCTCATTTTACCGAACACCTGATGCTGGTCTGTAACAATAGCCTTTAAATCAATTTTAGCACTTCTGTCAATTATAGGTACAAAATCCATATCAAAACGACCATCCGAAGACCTTATTGTCCACGGATCAATATAGTTATCGCTTATGTTAAAAACAATGTCGTCCAGTTTATTGGCCCTGCCGTTATAAAAAATCACATTTTCACTGGCGGCGGAGGTGTTGCCAAAGCCGTATCCCAAATTAAAGCCAAAGGGCACACCCTCGATTTGACCTGAGCCGGAGCCCCAATACCAATAATTATCGTAGGTCCAAACTCCTCTGCCCCAGTCCAGTCCCGCAAAGTCAACCTTTGGGTCAAGGTTAATCACCCTGCCGTCATATTCGATTTTGCCCGACGCTCTAAAGCAGTTAATTTTTTGATTGTAATAGAACGCTTTATCGTCCTCATCCCAAGGTGTGGCAATAACCATAGAATCCTGTGGCTCATTTGTTAATTTTATGTTGCAACGAATTCCCTTTGATTTATCAAAGCTCGGATAATTCATTCTAATTATTCTTTCCTTTGAATTATGCTTAATCTCAATGGCAAGCTTCTTATTCTTAAATCGAACATCGCCTTCAGCCGAGGTAGGAGGCATATCGGTTTTGCCCATGGGAAACGGAATTATTACCGACTCCGTACATTCCGTTGCACTGTCAAGATTAACAAGGCTGACGCTATGGAGTCCTAAATATCCTAAATCAGATACCGTTAAGCATAAGCAAAGCTTATTGGAATTGGACATAATGTAATAATAGTCCCACTCCTTTATTCTTGTTTTACGTTTTTTTATATCGTTTCTGTTATATTCCTGAACAAGTGAGGTTGACCAGCCCGGCTCAACAAGTCTGCCGTTTTCGTCAAGAAGCTTATGTGGGTTTATAACCTGATGATTACGCATAAAAAACACTCCTTAGTTTCTTAAACCGTTTACTAAATAACAAAATCGTAGGAATAGCCTTCCTTTTTTCTATCAAGAATATCCTGAAGAGTAATAGAATCAAGATACTCGTTAATAACCTTATTGAGCCCCTGCCATACATAGAGAGTGGAACATATTTCTGCCCTGTCACACTGAACGGTATCCCCCTCAAGGCAGGCTACCGGTGCAAGACCGCCCTCGGTTATTCTTAAAATATCGCCGACTGTATATTCACAGGCATCCTTGGCAAGCCTGTATCCCCCCTGATAGCCGCGGTTTGTTTTTAAAACATCGGGATGATTAAGCATTGATACTATTTGCTCTAAATATTTTTTTGAAACATCCTGGCGGGAAGCAATATCCTTTAGCGAAACATAGCCGTCATTTTGGTTTTCCGCCAAATCAATCAACATTCTTAATGCATATCTTCCCTTTGTTGAAATTTTCATTTTATCATTCCCTCTATTTTCTCTTATCTATGCAATAAATTTGAACAACTCCATAGATGCCCGTTTAAATATAATATACCACCAAGTCAGTAGGTTTTCAAGATATTTAGTCAAAATAATAAAAATGTGCCGCCCATATTATGAGCGGCTGATAAATGATTACATTCCTGCGTTTTTAAAATGCAATTCCTTCATACCCTCAACCTCATCACAAATGGGTTTAAGATTACAGCTGGAGCAATCAAAATTAACACTGTTCATAATGTGGTTTAGGGTTTCGGTTATGTCATAATTACGCTTGGCAATTTTTTCAAGTCTCTCGTAATCCACTGATTTATCGGTTACATATATTAGTTTTACTGCCTTAACGGCGGTATTTTCTTTGTACTTGTTAATCAAAATATTGCCTACGCCCTCAAAGCTAAGTCCTCCTTTAAGTGCCGATTTTGATACTCTAACCATTTCCTTGTGGGAGGTTGAAGCGGTTCTAATCATATACCCTTTCGGAAAATAATGATATTTTGCATATTCAACCTTTCTAATTAGATTATATGCACTTTGCTCATCTTCAACATCATCAATTTGAATAATTGAAATTCGGCAGTAATCGGTTTCTTTGGTAATCTGATTTAGTTCAGGGCCTATAACAACAACCTGGCTTTCACCAATGGGCTTAGAGGTTACAAGATTAAACCCAATACCGTCAAGCTCGTACTCCGTATCACGCTTAAGAATAACCTCGTTTCTGCCCACATCCCGCCACAGATTATTTGAAATGTAGGACTTTTGGTTAAGACACGAAAGGCACTCTTCAACCTCTGTTATCAAATCATCGAAAAAGTTCATTATAGCTTTTTATCCTTTTCAAGACTATCGTAATGGGGCTGAAGCCAATCATAGATTTTACGCACAAGCTTCATATCAAGATTAAACCAGTATATTGTAAATGTTAAGCCGAAAAGTGCTGCAAAAGCGGCTAAAAGCTTAGCAAATAACTTGATAAATTTCATAACATTTCTCCCTTAATAAGCCTTTGCAAGTCCCTTTTGTCTTGCATACTCAGCGGCACCCAAAGCACCCATAAGCTGTGGATCGATTGTTAAATCTACCACCTTTATTTTAAGCACCTTTTCAATAGCTTGCTTTAAACCGTCATTTTTTGCACAACCGCCTGTTAGTGTAATACTGTCGGTTGCACCTGCTTTTTTTGCCATTACAAAGCATCTTTTGGCAACTGCAAGCTCAATGCCTGCCGCAATTTCATCCATTGGCTTGCCCTCGCCCACAAGAGAAATTACCTCGGATTCGGCAAAAACAGTACACTGGGCTGTGATTGGAATTGTATTTTTTGCTTTAAGTGAAAGCTTTGAAAATTCAGGCAAGGACATTTCAAAGGCATTTGCCATGGCTTCAAAAAATCTGCCTGTACCTGCGGCACATTTGTCGTTCATGGCAAAATTTTTAACGGTACCGTCTGTGTCAATTGCAATGCCCTTAACATCCTGTCCGCCGATATCAATAATTGCTTTTACATTTGGATTTGTCACATGAACACCCATAGCATGACAACTGATTTCGCTGATGTTTTCATCGGCAAAGGGCACCTTGTTTCTGCCGTAACCGGTACCGATAAGATAGCTTAAATCGCTTGCACTGCTTAAGCCTTCTACCTTTGAAACAGCGTCGTTCAGCGCTATTTCTGCGGATTGCACCGGATTTATTTTACTTCTGTTTGTTACATCGGCCACGATTTTGCCGTTTTCATCTAATATTACGCATTTTGTGTAGGTTGAGCCTACATCGCATCCACCAAAGTATTTCATTGTCTAATCTCCTATTATGTAAATTACCAAGCAAGTGAATCATCAAAGTCAACAAGTGTCGGATCAACCGGCTCCTCCTGAAGCACGGTTTGCATATACTTGTTAATATGGTCACGCATATCGCGACGGGAAATTGTCCTTGGGTCCATAAGATCCTGTGGCACCCAAATAAAGTTAATTTCCCTTTCTCTGGCCTGGTCATCAAAAATACCGATAAGTCCGTCCATACCCTTACAGGATATTTGGTCGTACATAATTACCATATCGGCGTTGTATTCTTCAACAATTCTCCAAAGCTCATCAACAACATTTTGATAACCGCCCTTAGTGTGCTTTCTCATAGTTGTTCTTTGGAGAGTTTTTGCAAAGGTTGCAAGAGCCTTTTCCTTATCCTCTGTATCATACTTGATATAGGAAATCATAGTTTCCATATCCATAATAACATTTACGCCCCAGCAGTTTTCAAGCCAATTGGCAAGACTGGTATAGTAGTTTGCAGGGCATGACCATACAATAGCTCTGTGACGCATTTCCTTTGAGCACGGAGTTTTCTTTTCATAAGCGTCCATCATAAGCTTATTAACCTTTTTATCTATCTTTAGGAAACGGTCATCCATGCCGCCGGAAATATGGAAATAGAACAAACGGTAAAGCCAAAATGTTGCTCCGGTCATTTGCGGGTAATCGGTTTTGTTAACATCCCATTTCTGCACCTCGTAGTCAAGCTGGAGGTTATACTTTTTCATGGCGCTGAAGAATGCATTCCAATCAAAGGTTTCGCCCATTTGCTGTTCGATAAACTTAATGCATTCCTTAACCTCTTCAACGGCATATTCCTGAGCCTCTTCCTCGTTATATCTAAGAGGAACATTAATAACATGGGTTGGAATATTAAAACGTCTGTCAATAAAAGCGGAATTCATAACCGAGCCGTCGCAAGGCATATTACAGGTAACTGAGCATTTGCCCACAAGGGGATAATCATCATTAATGGCAACACCTGCCTCGGCTGAAGGCAACGGACAAACGTCAGCCGGAACGCCATAGCTTTCGGTAATGTCAAGGTATGGCGGAGTAATCTGTTGGTCAACCATTGATGTTAAGAAAATAGGTATAGTGGTAACATGGTTATCCTTAAGATTTGGAAATCCTGCCATTATTTCCGAGGAAAAGATTTCATCAACATTTACGATTTTGTCGGCAAGCTTTGGATTTTTATGAAAATGCCTGTCGTTTGCCAAAAGCATATTAATCATATCAGTTGTTGGCTTAACAAGACCGTTCATGTGAAGGTGGGTAATTCTCAGCTGAGGACCGCGAAGTCCCTCTGTATGACGGTCAACCCAAGCCGGTGCCGAAAGATAGCTTGCCATCCAGCGATAATTCCAAATACCCTTTACTGTTGATACAGGGGCCTTTGCAACCATTACGCTCATATCCTTCCAGGTTACAAGCCATCTGTAATAGTCATACAATGTGTCGGATATTCCACGCCATTCTCTGTGCTTAAGTATTCCTGTTTTATCCTCATGGAGGTTACCTAAATTGCTTGGCTGATTGCGCCATAGCTTTTTTAAGTTGATTTTTTTCATTATTTAGCCTCCTTTGCCTTTTGAATACGTTTTATTTCAAGGCTTTCTACAAAGGCTTGAACTCTTGTTCTAAGCTGACCTGAAGCGTTTGCAGTATACTGTCTGTCAACTGTAACTGACGGAATACCGAAATCATTGGTAATAATGTGAGAGGCAAGTGCCCTTTCGTATCCCCAATACTCGCAGAATTTAAGCTGCTCATAAATAACGCCCTCTGCATTATACTCCTCAACAAGCTGCCTTACATATTCCTTTCTTCCCTGAACCTTGTCATGGCTCATATATCTTGGACACTGACTTGTATTCATATAATGCAAAATGATTTGGTCAAGAACGTCGCCGTCATCGGTAAGATGTATTTCCTCTCTGCCCGGAAGGGAGCCGAAACAGTATCTGTCAGCAACCACAAGAGCACCCGACTCCTCAAACAGCTTTGTGAAATCGGGATCGTCAATTTCAGATCCCACAACTACTACCTTTGCACGGAAATTTTTCTTTTCGTCCGGAACTCTTGTTTTAAGCTCCTCGGCAGTTTCTCTGAGCTTGTCGATTATTAAATATTTTGGACAAACATAAGACACAAGATTAATAACGTGAAATTCGTATCCTGTAATTCTTGGATTATCCTCTTTTCTGTATTCACCTATTTCGGTAATTAAACGGCATACCTCATTATGCTCCTCAACAGCCTTGCGCATAGCATCCTCGGAAATGTCAACGCCGTAGGTTTCATGAAGCCTGTCAAGGACCTTTAGCTGAAGCTGTTGTCTAAAGTGCTTAACCGTATGGGGCATAACCTTAAAGGGTGCGTCCGGAATGGCAACAAAAAACTTTTCATTTGGAACAAGATTAAGCAATTCAAAATGCTCGTAGCATCGATTCATTTCCGAGCAGGTTTCCGAACCTATAAGGGCATCAAGGTGGTTATATCCGCCCTCAATACCGCGCTCAACCAAGGCCTTTGAGTAGCCGCATAGATACGAGCTCATATAATATGTAGCAATATCCATTGAGCCGGTTCTCGGGGCACGCAGTCTGGTGGAAAAGCAGGTATCCAAATTAAGCAATACCTCCGGAATATGGTAGCAGGTATAGGCAATACAATGCCTGCCCTCGTTTTTTGCCTGCTGAACAAGCTCGTTATTTGCTTCTTGAAGCAGGTTTTCAAACTCAATTAAATACTTTAAATCCTTCATAATTTTACCCTTACTGTATTATTTCCATTTTTCTAAGTGCTTCATCAACGCCCTTAACAATGTTAGACCCGTCAGGCAGAGTAATAATATTTCTGCCCTCAATGTCATACACCGCCAAGTTACTGTCGTTTTCAATATATGATAAAACAGGAATACCCTGAGTATCAATGTAAGGAATTACGCTTTTGTCAGGAAGACGGTTGATTATTGCGCCGATTTTTTCATACATAACAAGCTCGTCGGCCACGCTTTTAATTGTTGAAATAACCTGCGTTCCTTTTTTGCTGGCATCGCTTATCAGCAACAAATGTGTTACCTTTTCCATAACCCGTCGATTGATTTGCTCTATTCCGGCCTCGCCGTCAATAACAACATAGTCAAAATCACCTGAAATAAGGCTGATTACCTCTTTTAGATAAGAATTGATTTTACAGTAACAACCGGCGCTTTCCGGTCTGCCCACAGCAATAAATGCAAAACCGTCGGTTTCAACAAGTGCGTCGAAAATACGATACCTTGCATCCCCGAGAAGCTCAATTGCCGCCTTCGTTTTTCCCGTTTCAACCGTTTCAACAATTTGCTTACGGATATCGTCAATAGTCAATTTAACATCAATTCCGAGCGCAGTGGAAAGCCCAACGGCAGGGTCTGCATCAATTGCCAATATTTTTTTGTCGGGATATTTTTCAACCAGCAACCTGACAATGGTTGCAGAAATTGATGTTTTGCCAACGCCGCCCTTACCGGCAACGGCTATTATTTTCGACATATTACATCCTCTCACAGCTTAATTTGATAAAATTATAACAAACCCTGATTCTTTTTTCAATAGAATTTTGTACACATTACCGTATTATTTTACCGAAATGAACATTTCTCAACGAATTGAATAGTATGTATCATGTACGCAATAACAAATTGTTAGAATTTTGAGCGTATATATTCGGTTCGTACACAGCTGTTGTATGGCGCCGAGGCCGCAGTTTATTTTAAACTGAAGCTTAACGGTATTATTTTAACAGCCTTTGGCATAAGATGTTATATAACAGATTTGCAGGGATTGATTAAAATAAAGACGCTAAGCTGGTGTAAAAGGCACAATCAGGCAATAGTATTAATTGCAGTAGCATTAATTACGGCAACACAAACGGTTGCCGTTTTTTGCGTTGACAAAAACAGTGATTTTTCACCGTCATACAGCGTTATTACCGGATGGCACACAGGAAACGGAAAATATTTTTCCGTAAATCAAACCGATATTGAGGATACAGTAACCGTATATTCAAAATCTCCGTCTCAAATATCTCAGGGAAGTAAAATAATAATTTACAGCCAAGGCCTCCACATCACTGTGGGAACTAAGGGTAAAGAAATTTACAAAGAAAAGGGATTGCCCTACCCTACATACTGCTTTGTAAGTTGTGCAGATATACCGAGAAATGCCGAAATATTTTTGCGTCTCGAACCGGTTGACACCAATGCAAAAATACTAAGCTCCGTATATATAAGTTCAAAGAATGATTTTATTTTCAGTAAAATCTATGAAAGCAGGTTGACAATAATGCTTTCGTTTACACTGCTTTTATCAACTCTCTTGATGGTTGTTTACGCTTTTCATATAATTAAAGTGCGTCCTCATTACAGCGGAAGATTTTTTCACTGTTCAGCCATACTCATTCTTTTAAGCACCGTATTAATTTTGAAAACAGAGATACCCCTTCTGCTTGGGTATAACTCCGGCGTGCTATACACCTTATATTACACCTCGTATATGCTTTTGCCTGTTTCAATGGGAAGCCTATTTTTAAGCCATGTAAAAACTAAGCCCAAATGTATTTTGTACACACAAATTGTTTTGATAGCCCACCTGCTTATTAGAGTTATTTTATTTCTGTTTGGTATTTCTCTTTCAAGGGCATCACCGATTTATCCTGTTTTATCTGTTGCTATGATTTGCGAAATAATATTTATTCTGCTAAAAGATTTATCAAAAAGATTTCATTTTACAAGAAAAATCGGTGTCATCAGGATAGAGAGATAAAGGCTTTCTTTCAACAATTCTCTTTTTATATATTTTTGTTCATTTGTCAATGATGTGACACCGAGGAATTAAAAATTAAAAAGTGTTG
>JBJEPI010000057.1:0-9153 GCA_051881175.1 Eubacterium sp. | reverse complement strand
TGATTTGTTCTTAATCAAGGCACAAAAACGCAGGAATACTTTATGTATTCCGAGTGTTTTTAACGCAGAGTAAGGGCAAATCCGCCAATTTAAACCATGGTTCGGATTGCTCTTTATTGCCTATGCAAAAAAATGGGCAATTCCGTTACAGAACGCCCATTTTAACAACATTATGCTTTTACTTATCCATTGGTTTGCTTTATTTTGCTCTTTTCTTTTTGCCGTAAACTGCAGTGCCTGCAAACACTACTCCCGACACAAGCATAATAGCTCCCCAAAGCCACATAATACTGTTATCTCCGGTCTCAGGGCTGGTCATTGCGGCAGGTTTTGACGGGTTGTCTGTGCTTCCTGTTGCCGGAATTTCAACCGTAGCCTTCTTGTATCCGCAGACAGTACATTCTTGGTGTTTGGAGCCTTTTTCTGTGGCAGTTGCTTCACTGTCGATTACCCACTCAAAGGTATGTGCCGATTTGTTCAGCTGCTCACCGCATTCACACTGATTCCAATGGTCGGTTTCATCGTTTTCCCATTTGGTGGTGTCTGTATTGTGGATATGGGATGGCTCGCTATCCTTATAAGTTGCTTTTATCTCTACAGCGTTGGCAGGCATGATAAAGGTAGCGGTTGCACTTGTTGCACTGTCAAGCGTAATGTCACCGCTTACAACCTCCCACTTATCAAACACCTTGCCCTGTGCAGGTGTGTTTGCTTCAATAGTTACGATTGCACCCTCATAATAATCTCCGCTTCCTGAACCGTCGATAACCGTTACGGGCATAACGGGAGCAAGCTCACCGCATTCGCATACGCCGTCAATAAAGGTGTGAACACCCTGTATTGCATAGCCTTTTGGATTGGCAGGATTTTCGCCGCCGTTGAGAGCCGTTGTGTAAGCATCAACGGATACGCAGGGAACATAAATAATTGCACCGTCTGCACAATCATAGAATGTATTTGCACCAAAATCCTGGGGAGTTTTATCCATAAACCGAACACCGGAAAGATTTGAATCACAGAAGGCATTTCCCGAAACCGTGCTTCCCTCGGGAAGAACGATAACATCGGTCTTATCTTGAAGTGCCGTGCCGATTCCGTTGAATGCACCTGAAGCCAAAGAGGTTTTCTTTGCAAATGTTATTGTTTTCAAATTTTCTGCGTTTGCAAAGCTGCTGTTTCCAAGCTTACTTTCGCCGTTGAAAACGATTTCTTTTAAGCCTGTTGTATTGCTGAATACACTTCCTGCGGTTAAATCAACATCGCCCTCAAAGGTTACTTTTTCAAGAGCAGTGCAGTCGGAAAAAGCGCTTGCTCCAAGGGTTGAGCCTGCAGGGATGGTAAGCTCGGTAAGATTTGAAATGTATCTAAATAGACCTGCACCAAGCTGTGTTTTTCCGCCGAAGCTGATTGTTTCAAGATTGCCTGTATTGAAGAAGGCACCGCTTGAAATCTTGCTTTCGCCGTTGAAAACAAGCGTTTTAGGAGCGGTTGAACCTGAGAAAGCACCGCCTGAGGTTATATCAACATTGCCCTCAAAGGTTACTTTTTCAAGAGCAGTGCAGTTGTAAAAAACGCTGGGACCGAAGGTTGAGCCTGCGGGGAAGGTTAACTCTGTAAGCTTTGAATTGTCAGAAAAGACGCCGTTTGTAACATCGGTTTTTCCGCCGAAGCTGATTGATTCAAGATTGCTTGAGCCTGAAAATGCACCGTTTGAAATCTTGCTTTCGCCTTTAAAAACAAGCGTTTTAAGAGCGGTTGCACCTGAGAAAATACCGCCTACGGATAAATCAACATCACCCTCAAAGGTTACTTTTTCAAGAGCAGAACAGTTGGAAAAAGAACCTGCTCCAAAGGTTGAGCCTGCGGGGAAGGTTAGCTCTGTAAGCTTTGAACTGTTGGCAAATAAACTGCTTACGATTTTTGTTTTTCCGCCAAAGGTAATCGTTTCGATATTAAGCGCGTTATTAAAAGCACCGGCTGAAAGACTGCTTTCGCCGTTAAATACAATTGATTTGAGAGCGGTTGCACCTGCGAAAATACCGCCTGCGGTTAAACTGATATTGCCCTCAAAGGTTACGCTTTCAAGATTTATTAAGCCCTGAAAAGCAGAGGAATTAATTTCCGTTACCGCTTCGCTGATGGTAACTGATTTAACATCTGCGGCGGCAACTTCACTTGTCCATGCGGTGATTCCTGCAGTGGTGTTAATGTTCAGCTCGCCTGTTTCCTCAGAAAATGAATAATCGCCCGGTAAGGCATAGCTGATAATTGCCGTGGGAAGCATTGCAAATGCCAGCAATGCCGCAAGCAAAAGCGAAATAGTTTTTTTGCTTCTTAATTTTAAATGCATGTAGTTTCCTCCCGATTTTAGTTTTCAATAGGTTTCATTGTGGGGAATAAAAGAACATCGCGAATTGAATAGCTGTCTGTTAGCAGCATTACAAGTCTGTCAATGCCAATGCCCAAGCCGCCTGTTGGGGGCATGCCGTATTCAAGAGCGGTAACAAAGTCATGGTCTATCATATTGGCCTCGTCGTCGCCTGCCTCGCGAAGCTTCATTTGAGCCTCAAATCTGCCCATTTGGTCGATTGGGTCATTAAGCTCGGAATAAGCGTTGCCGTACTCACCGCCTAAAATGAACAGTTCAAATCTTTCGGTAAGCACAGGGCAATCCGGCTTTCTCTTTGTAAGCGGAGAAACCTCAACAGGATAGTCCATAATAAAGGTTGGCTGGGTAAGATTTTCCTCAACAAATTCTTCAAAGAAGCTATTGAGTATATCGCCCCAGGTTGCCTTACCTGCTGCAATTTCCACACCCTTTTCGTTGGCAATTTCTATTGCCTTTTCGTTATCGCTCATAAATGAGCCGAAATCAATACCGCTGTATTCCTTAACGGCGTCAATCATAGTAAGTCTTCTAAAGGGTGTTTCAAGATCAATTTCAGTGCCGTTGAAAACAATATGAAGACTGTCGCATACCTCGTTTGCCGCATTTCTAATAAGAGCCTCGGCAATATCCATCATGCCATGGTAGTCTGTAAATGCCTGATAAAGCTCAATGCAGGTAAACTCGGGATTATGGCGGACATCCATACCCTCATTTCTAAAGTTTCTGCCGATTTCATATACTCTTTCCATGCCGCCTACTATAAGACGCTTCAAATAAAGCTCAGTGGCAATTCGAAGATACATGTCCATATCAAGGGTATTGTGATGAGTAATAAACGGTCTTGCGGCGGCACCGCCGGCAATTGTGTTAAGTATTGGGGTTTCAACCTCAATAAATCCAAGATTATCAAGATAAGAACGAATGGAAGAAATAATTTTTGAACGCTTGATAAATGTATCCTTTACATCAGGATTCATAATCATATCAAGATATCTTCTTCTGTATCTTGTGTCCGTATCTGTTAAGCCGTGGAATTTTTCGGGAAGAGGAAGAAGTGACTTTGAAAGAAGTCTAATCTCCTTTGCATGAACCGAAATTTCACCTGTTCTGGTTTTGAAAACAAAGCCCTTAATTTCAACAATATCGCCGATATCCCAGCTTTTGAATTCCTTAAAGACTTCCTCGCCCACGTCGTTCATACGCACATAGGCCTGTATTCTTCCGTTACGGTCCTGAATATCAATAAAATTAGCCTTACCCATATCACGCCAGGTCATAATTCTTCCGGCGATAATAACGTCCTTTTCTTCAAGCTCGTCAAAGCTGTTCTTAATTTCATCACTATGATGGGTTTGCTGTGCAAGGGTAATTTCAAACGGGTCCCTGCCTGCGGCCTGCATTGCCTTTAGCTTATCGACACGAATTTGCTTTTGCTCGTTTTCAGACAAAACAACCTCTGCCATAGTCATTTGAGCCGCATTTGCATTATTGCCGATAAGAGTGATTATTTCTAAAGCATCGGCCTCGGTGTCAGCCTCACCCTCAAGGGCAATATCACCGGTTTGAAGAAAGAGAGTGTATTTTACCTTGTCTCCCCTTTGCTCAACAAGATACTTTGGATTTGTTTTTTCCTCGTCATTTTGGAGAGTGTTTTGAACCTTCATACGGCTGTTCTTTTTTACAGCCTTTACTCCCCTTTTGCAGGCGTCCTCCTTATCAAAAACGGGAGATTTGCCCACTGATTTATCGTCAATTAATAGTTCAAAAGTGAAAGTACTGTCACCGGACTTGGTGATTTCAAACTTTCCTGCCATAGTTTTTACCTCGTCTGTATTGTGATATTATAACTGAATATCCTTAATTTCAAATTCGATATTACCAATTGGTGCTTCGATTACAACTGTTTCGCCAATCTTTGAGCCGATAAGTCCTTTACCCACAGGGCTGTCCTCAGAAATTTTACCCTGAGCAGGATTTGACTCGCTGAAGCCGACTATTTGATATTTAACTGTGGTATTGTCTGACTTGCGAACAACAGTTACTGTTGAGCCAACGGAAACAACATCCTTGTCTGTTGATTCTACAACAACGGCATGGTCAAGCTGATATTCAAGGTCTTGAATACGAGCCTCTATTTTTGCCTGTTCCGATTTAGCCTCATCGTACTCACTGTTTTCCGAAAGGTCACCGTATGAACGGGCTATTTTAAGTTTTTCAGCAATATCAATACGGCCTTCTGTTTTTAATTGTTCAAGCTCTGCCTCAAGCTCTGCTTTACCTGCTGCGGTCATTTTAAATGTCTTTGCTGCCATAGTTATAACTCCTTTTGAAAAATGCTTTTTTAACCCCTTAATTATATATTATATATTATGCAAAGTCAAACATTATTTAAAAAACAAAAGCCGACAAATCCTGTCGGCTTCTGCATCGTGTCATTTAGTCATTTGGAATAAATGCATTATGAACTGCCGATACTGCTCTGTCAGCGGCATCTGCGTCAATAATAACGGAAATCTTAATTTCCGATGTGGAAATCATTTTAATGTTGATATCGCGCTCATAGAGAGCCTCAAACATTTTAGTTGCAGTGCCCGGATGTGACTCCATACCTGCGCCTACAACGGAAACCTTTGCAACCGATGTGTCGCAAACAATCTCAGCGTCCTGAAGATGTGATGAACCCTTAAGAAGCTCCACTGCCACAGGGCCGTTTTCCTTGTTAACTGTAAATACAATATCCTTTGTACCGTTTCTGCCAAAGGATTGAAGAATAATATCAACATTGATATTTTTTTGTGAAAGCTTTGAGAAAATATTAAATGCAACTCCGGGATTATCCTTTACACCAAGAACAGAAACAAGAGCAACGTCCTTATCCTTTGTTACACCGCGAATTAACATTTTTTCCATATTTGCTACCTCCTTAACGATAGTTCCCGGAATTGGGTTAAGTGATGAGAGCACTTCCAGCTCTACGGAATATTTTTTAGCCATTTCTACTGAACGGTTATTGAGAACCTGCGCACCTAAAGTAGCAAGCTCAAGCATTTCGTCATAGGTGATTTCGCTAAGCTTTTTAGCACCCTCAACCTTACGGGGATCTGCTGTGTAAACACCCTCAACATCAGTGAAGATTTGACACTTATCTGCATGGAGAGCCGCTGCAATTGCAACCGCAGATGTGTCAGATCCGCCCCTGCCGAGAGTTGTTAAATCGTCATATCTGTTTAAACCCTGAAAGCCTGCAACCACAACAATATTGTGCTTTGCAATCTCTGCCTGAAGCCTGTTGGGTTTAATGTTTTTAATTCTGGCCGCACCATATACCGAATTGGTGTTAAAGCCTGCCTGCCAGCCAAGAAGACTGATAACAGGATAGCCAAGGCTTTCAATAGCCATGGCAAGCAGTGAAATGGAAATTTGCTCACCGGCAGTCAGCAGCTGATCCATTTCTCTTTTAGCCGCAGTTGGGTTAATTTCTGCGGCCTTTGCAATTAAATCATCGGTTGTGTCGCCCTGTGCCGAAACGACAACAACAACATCGTTTCCTGCCTTGTAAGTATCGCTTACAATGCGGGCAACATTCATTACACGTTCGGCATTAGCTACCGATGAGCCACCGAACTTTTGAACGATAAGTGCCATAATTCCTCCTATGTTAGTGCCGGAATTCTCCGGCAGAAATATTAATAATTTGTAACCTTAATGGTATTGATAACCTCAATGCCTTCAAGCTTCTTATTAAGAGCATTTTGAGTCATTTTATCAGTGATAAATGCAACCTCGTTAGAGGGCTTGCCCACTCTTGTCAGGAATTTAACTTCGCTGAAAATTGCCTTAATTTGAGACTCGCTTGCTATTGCACGAACATAAAACGGCATTTCAATAGCCTCTTTTTCGTCAACAACATAGCTTTCGGAGCCTTCACCCCAGCCAAATTCCTTACGCTTGTCAACATGAACCGCGCAATCAACCATATCGGCAACAACGGCAGAAGCAGTTGCTTCCTTGCCGGCGCCCTGACCGTAAAAGCACACATCACCCACGGCGTCGCCGCGAACAAGAATAGCATTGAACACACCGTTAACAGATGCAAGCTGTGAGCCGTTAAACACAACGGCAGGACTAACAAAGGCGGCAATTTTATCGTCGCTGATATTTTTAATTTGACCGAGAAGCTTAATTACACCGTTTGCAGACTGGATATATGAAACATCCTCAAGTGTAATCTTTGTAATTCCCTCTGTTTGAACCTGATTTGGATAAACATGCTTTCCAAAAGCCAAGGATGCTAAAATACAAACCTTACGGCAGGCGTCAAAGCCCTCAATATCGGCAGTGGGATCCTTTTCGGCATAGCCGTTTTCCTGTGCCAGCTTTAATGCGTCCTCAAAGGTCATACCGTCTTCAATCATTTTAGTGAGGATAAAGTTTGTGGTACCGTTAAGAATACCTGCGATACCCTCAATATTATTTGCTGTAAGGCATTGTGCCATTGGGCGGATGATTGGAATACCGCCGCCTACAGAAGCCTCGAACAAATAGTTAACATTATTTTCTTTTGCCGCGTTAAGAAGCTCTAAGCCCTTTTGAGCGACCAATTCCTTGTTTGATGTTACAACACTTTTTCCCGAATTTAAAAGCTTAAGTGTGAAATCGTATGCAGGATTAACTCCGCCCATGGTTTCGGCAACAACCTTAACCTCAGGGTCATTTAAAATGTCGTTAAAATCCTTTGTGAAAAGCTTTTCATGAGCATCGCCCGGAAAATCACGCAAATCAAGGATATGAGCAACCTCAAGCATTTCTCCTCCGGTACGATTTGTAATACTGCGCTTATGTGACTCAATTACCTCAACAACTCCGGAGCCAACTGTTCCATAGCCCATTACTGCTACCTTCATAATTTCCTCCTATACTAATTCAACGGATTTAACACCGCTGATTCCTTTTATTTTTTCTAATAAACTGTCATTTGATACATCTATATTTGCAATTCTTACGGTAATGGAAACATCTGCAACACCGTTTACGGGTATGCTTTGATTAACGCTAAGTACATTGGCGCCGTCAATATAAAGCTCGTTCATAACCGAGCTTAACACGCCGGCATTATCAAGCAGCTTTGCGTTAATTGTTGCCGTATCCTCACCCTGCTCGCTATACTCAAAAATTTTATCCTTATATTTATAGTATGCCGAACGGGATATACCTGCCATTTTGGCGGCCTGCGTAGCACTTGAAGCTTCTCCTGAAGCAATTAAACCCTTGGCAAGAATTACCTTTGAATAAACCTCGGGCAATATTGACGAGTCAATTAAATAGTAATTAACTTTTCCCAAACTGTCCACCACCCAAGAACAACTGTATCGCTGTGAAACACATTTCGTATATATTAACACTATTGAATAAAATATACAAGACCTAAATCTTAATTTTCCTAAAAAAATTTTACATTGTTTTACTTTTCTCTTGAATATTAGCAATTATTGCTTTAGAATAGTATTGAACTTTTACAAATAATATAGTTGAGGAGGGAACGCCATGTCGCCGAAGGTGGAGAAAAGGCGAGAATTTTTAATTAACCTTGTTTTTGTTATTGCCGTTTTAGGGTTATTGTACGTTTACTTTAAATATCTGTTTTGGATAACGGCTCCGTTTATCTTTGCATTTTTACTGGCAATAGTTCTTCAAAAGCCACTGCGATTGCTGGATAAAAAAACAAAAAACAAGTATCACGGATTTTGGAGCATCTTGCTGGTTATTTTATCAATCTGCGTAATTATTATTCCCCTTGGTTTTTTAATTTCCGCACTGATAACAAAAGTAATAGATTTTGCAAAATATTTGCTGGATTTGGCAAGCGACCTTCCAACACTGCTCACAACCCTTGAGGACAAGCTGTTAAGTTTTGGAAAGTTTTTGCCTCAAAAGGCATACGAATCATATTCAACAACTATTTCTATTTGGTTTAATGATCTTCTTGAAAACTCTACATCAAAAGCATTAAGCGTTGATTTTAACACCATCAAATCCGGAGTAACCACCGGTGTTTCAGGTGTTGTGTCGGTAGTTAAAAATATTCCTTCAATACTGATAGCTATTGTTATAAGTGTTATCGCATGGATATTTATGACTAAGGATTACAACAAAATCGTTAGATTTATTCAGCTTCAAATGCCTGAAGAAAAAAGAAACCTTCCGGTTGAAATCAAGCAGGTTTTTACAAAAAATGTTTTAAGAATAGCAAGAGCTTACGGCTTAATAATGTGTATTACCTTCTTTGAACTGTTCCTTGGTTTTTCAATACTCAAGCTTACCGGAATTATGACCAACAAATACTTTGTTTGGATTGCCGTGGGAACCGCAATATTTGATATATTGCCCGTTGCCGGCTCAGGCGGTGTATTAATCCCCTGGATGCTGTATTCAATGATTGACGGAAATTACAAGCAGGCAATAGGATTATTGATAATATATGTTGTAATATCGGTAATCAGGCAATATATTGAGCCGAGAATTGTGGGCGGAACACTTGGTATTCATCCGCTTATTACACTTTCGGGTATGTATATCGGCCTAAAGCTGTTTGGTTTCATCGGCATATTTGCCGTGCCCATTGTGGTTGTAATGCTTAAAGCATTTAACGATACCGGCAGAATTAAAATTTGGAATACCGAAGCAAATCAACGAAATTAAAAAGCTACAAAATCATAACCACTAGTAAACTAGTGGTTTGCACAGACCCTAGAAGGGTCGCCTAC
>JBJEPI010000056.1:0-41790 GCA_051881175.1 Eubacterium sp. | reverse complement strand
TGCATAGGAAACGGTGTAGTCAGTATTCTTAACAAGTGTTTTGCCTGTTCTGTCCCTTACTGTTACGGCAGGAGCCTTAACCTTGCCATTGTAAACATAGCTTGTGGTTGAAAGCTTAACACTTGATACCCTTGGAATTACTGTTGTTGAAACAGTTTTACCGCATACGGTACAGGTTTTAACTATCTTTCCGTCCTTGCTTGCAGTTGCCCTTGTAGTAGTTGTTTTAGTGCTATGAGGAATCATAGCAACCTCTTCCTGTCTTACCTCATAATCACAACGAGAGCATTTGTAGCCTGCTGTCCATCCAACACTGAAGCAGGTTGCATTTACGGCCTCTGCTGTCTCGACCAAATCATGGCCCAGTGGGTCAAGCTCTTCTCTGTAATCGTCGCCGCAGTTTAAGCAAAGATACAAATTATGTCCGCCGGTGGTACAGGTTGGAGTTTCGCCTGCTCTTAAGTCGTAATCGTGGCCTGTTGCATCAGTGAAATCAGCTTTGTAGCTATCACCGCATCTTGAACAGGTGTATGTTGTGTATCCCTGCTCTGTGCAAGTAGGAGCTGTTACACTCGATGTATAGCTATGGCCAAGCTTTGAGCCTTCGTCCTGTACGGTTACAATTTCTCCGCAAATGGTACATGTGCCTGACTTTGTTCCGTCAGCGGTACAGGTTGCGTCATTGTTGCTTGTATAGCTTTCAACATCATGAGTTGGGTGAGGCACCGAGGTTTCATATCCGCAGCCGGGATATGTTGCAACAACCTTGTCAACCTTAAAGCCCCAGCATGTGTTTGAGCTATCGGAGGTAAGCTTGATTACTACTTTGCTTGAATTAACAGTTATTGTTTTTCCTGCAAGCGCAGTGTTGGTATATTTACCAATCAGCTCGCCTGATGTGGAATCCTTGTAAATGTAAATATAATCGTAACTATTCTCTACTTTGGTAGAATTGTTGAAATATATATCAATAGATTCAGCATCGAGATAATATAAAACATATTCCTCTGAAATGTTATTGCTGTAATTATGTGCCGACTCCGGTAAATCCTCTGAGTATTCAACAGCAACGCTGTCCTTATTAGCACAGGTGGTGATTATTGATTTTGTGTCGTCGTCATATCTACTGCTAAGTTGATGATCTGGTCTTTGTGTAATAGGATCTTGCTTAGCCTCGGAGCAAACAGTACATTCGTAGTAAATGCTACCGTCAGCGCCGCAAGTAGCAGGACGCTGCGATACATTAATATAATTATGATCCGCTAATCCGCCTTCTGTTGCGCCGCATCTTTTACATGTCATTGGTGCAAGACATGTTGCATCTTCCCAATCATGTCCCAGTGCAGAGCCCTCGTCAGGTAAGGTATCGGTTGCTAATCCGCAGTATATACACTGAATTGACTTTGTGCCATCTTCGGTACAGGTTGCATCGTTGTTGCTGAGATAATCGTCAGAGTAATTATGCTCTGCATATACCGTAGCTCTTTCAACATTTTCGTAGTCGATTTGCGTAGGCTCGCCCGGTGCATCAATACATCCGCCGTAAACTTTATTTGCATATACTCTATCACCGTTGTATACAGGACAACTGTCTGTACCAATCTTCTGGCCCCAAATTGAACCGTCATAGAAATTATCACCAACTGTGCAGCCCTGTGAAAGATAATATGCTACCTCACCGCTTGCAATTTCTTCGGCAGTTTTGTTAAGAAGATTATCAAATACAGCAGTAGAATTGTATGCTACTTTAATTTCGCATACGCTGTAATTGTTATAGCTGTTATATATTTTTGAATTTTCAGATAAGCCTGCTATGCCACCATACCTGATGTAATTAGGATTAAATAATACTACACCCTCATTATAGCAGTTGGTAATTACACATTCTGTTCCGGTTGAACTCGAACTATACCACTGGTCGCCGCATATACCGCCAACCCATTGGTTAGCTGCATTAACAGTTGCAAAGTTTTGGCAGTTGTTAATGTATCCGTTTTTCAAAAATCCGCATATACCGCCAACACCTTTATATGCATAAAAATATGAATCCTTAACACATACATTAGCTATTGTGCCGTTAAAGCAATAACCGAACAAGCCGACATAATGCCTTGACGAACTACTGTCATTGTAATATAAGCCGTTTATTGTATGACCTTGACCGTCAAAGCTTCCCGTATAGGCCTTACTTTCATTACTATTGGTGGTGCCATCATATCCAATCGGTGACCAAACAGTAAAGTCCCTTGTATCATCGGCAATCGAACCGTCTGCCTTTAATACATTACGGTTGACAGTGATATCATCAGTAAGCTTTGCATAAGCAGCTCTGTTTTTAGCAGTACCGTCTGTCAATGTACCGTTTACAAGGCCTGCAAACCAGTAAAGCTCACCGGCATTTGAAATTTCATACGGACTTTCAACAGTACCTTCGCCGTTTGGCTTAACAGGTGTAGTGTCTGCATTTAAGCAACGGGTACAATAGCCGTCAACAAAATCATGACCCAAGGCAGGTACATCCGAGTCATCTATGCTTCTTGTTTCATCACAAACTGAGCATTTTTGATTGATTTTACCGCTTACTGCACAGGTTGCAGCAGTTCTGTCAACCTCAACCCAAGTATGACCTAACGCAGGTGCGTCAGGGTCATCTACTGTTTGTGTTGCTTCACAAGCGGAGCATTTTTGATTGCTTTTTCCGATTTCGGTACAGGTTGCAGATGTTTTGCTTTCCTCAACCCAAGTATGACCTTTTGGCTGTTCGTTAATCATTTTGTATGTTAATGAGCAAACACTGCAGCTTTTTTCAATATAGCCGCAATTAGTACAATCAGCCGCCACTATGCTGACAACCGTTGTTTCGTGAGCACAATCGGTAAGTGCAAATTCGCTTAACTGCATGCATTTTTCAGAGCCTGAATTCTTTGTGATTTCAAGCTTGAAATATTTGTACTCAACATCAGTCATATCACAGGCAAATGAATAGGTTTCCTTATTTGTATTTTGAAGAACCGTATCACCGATTACCTGGTGAATTACATCCCAAGTGCCTGTCTTTGCTTCGGCATTATAGTCGTTACAGCCGTAAAGAGTCCAGTCCTTAGGGTTTCTTGAGGTTTCTTTTGCTGTATCGTCACCGGTGGACATTTGATAACCGCTGACCTTAATGGCGCTTGAAGCCTCAATAACTATGTAAGCACTTGAAAAACTGGTAACACACCATTTTGTATCCATGGTGCCGTCAATAAGCTTATCATAGTTTTCTGTTCCGCCGGCTGTGCTTGCACCGGCTGTTCCGTCAAGTGCTGTAAAAGTTACTCCTTCGTATGCAAATGCGGTGGTTGGAAGCACCGACACCAGCATAAGCACGCTGAGCAAAACGCACAGCAACTTTTTTACTACTGTTTTTTGTTGCATGTTATCATCCTCCTTTAAAATTGCGCAACAATATCCATACTGAATTATTATATATTACTTTAATAATGATTTCAACAGACTTGGAACAAAACGACATTTAAACGGCTTAAAACGACATAACCACCGCATAATATAAATATGCGGTGGTTATAAATTTGCTATTTTCAGTTGTTATTATAGGTAAGCCCGTTAAGATAAAGCTCAAGTGCTTTCGGTGCATCATCACTGCTTTGAGTGAATTCAATATCTGCAACATCAAACAGAATACATCCGCAATGCCCCTTAAAGGTAGGAAAACAAATAATCTTCAAATAAGTGTCTATCTCCGGACTGTAATCAATAATCTCCAGCGTTTCGCCATAAAGAGTCGCACGCTCATAGGCTTTAAGCCACTTTGAGTCCATATTGCAAAAAATACTGCCAAAGGAATTACCGATTAGCTTTTCAAGAGGAATTTTTTCAAGCTTTGCCAAAGCCGAATTGCCGTATCTGAATATCCAGTCAACTGCGTGCTTTTCTTCATCAAATATCATTTCAATATCTGTAAAGGCAAACGGCAGTTTATCAAAAGTGCTGTAATGCTTGCTGTATTCCTCTTTTGCGCAGGGGATATTCTCGTCTGAAAAGCTGTTAACAATATTCCTTTGAATTGAACGAAATTGCTCAATAATTTGGCTTTTCTTGCGTTTGGTATATTCCAACACTTCGCCGTTAATCAACTCGATTTTTTCATCAATATCGTGTATAGCCATTGCGGATACAATACAGCCACGATGAACCTTGATAAAGCTGTCGCCGAGCATATCCTCAAGCTTTGACAAAGTCATTCTTGTTTCATATACCTTGTTTTTTGCGATATGTATCTCGGCACTCTTTCTTAACATTTGCACATAAAGAATTGAAGAAACGTCTAATACAACCTGTTTCCTGTTTGAAATAAATTCTATGTATTTTGAATCATCCAAATCAAACACCCCAAATATTTTGCTTAATATTTACGATATTCTGTATAACATATCTTAATTATGCAACATTTTTCATAACTTGTCAACAATAAGCAAACAGCACACACCCTGAAAGGTGTGTGATGTTTGGTGCAGGTAACAGGACTTGAACCTGCAAGGATCGCTCCACTAGATCCTAATGCTATCGCCACCTTGGCGAATGCAATCAACAAGGTATTATATTCAGTAAAAGAAATAACATTATCTTGGATTGTTTATGATAAATAACAAATATACAGTATAAATATTTCAAATGAATTTATAATAACACGTGATGAAAAATCTTTTTTAATAGTTCAATTACTTTAAAATAAGATCATAAAGAGCAAACGATGTACCAACAGAGACAGCTTTGTTATCTTTCACCAATACAGTTATTTCCTTAACATTCGAAACATCAACATTTATTTCTTTTTTGTAATCCTTCGGAGTTAAGTTGTAGGAAGCCAAGAGTCTGTCTCCATCATAAAAATAAATCGTTGTATCAAAATTATTCCAATTATTTCCATCGGTTCTAGGACCATCAGTTATATTAGTTTTTCCTGTCAATTTGGAATAATTTGAATCAAGTTGGAATGTTGCTGATGCCCAACTTATTTCATCTTCATAATTCCATCTAGCAAGCCAAGCCTCGAATCCGTTCTCGCAAATAGTTCCATCAAGAGCGATGTTCCCATTACTGAAAGTTGAAGTATCAACTGAAGGATCATTTGGATTTTTTAGTAAAAATATATAACTATCGCCCATATTACCTTCATAGTGTGATTCTTTTGTAATAGGCATATCTGAAAGATATTTTTTAGCACTTTTCTTATGTTCATCATCGAATTCTTCTGCTTCAGGATCCCAGTCACGTTTTGATACATAAATACAATCAGCAATAGAGTCATCTGTTGGCTTATCATAATATTCAAAGTCAATTGATATTTCTCCAACCTTATAAGTAAATGCATACATAGCTGAATCTTGCCACAGAATTCCGTCTTTTAATTTTTTTAAATCTAAATAACTAATTTCAGTATTTATATTGCCATCAACTGAAAAAAATGTATTTTCTTTATTACTTCGAGAAAAACATACATCTGAAATTGTGTCGGTAGAATTGGGTATAGTTGAATTACTATCACCAACATTAGTTAGAAATGAAAGAGGTATGCGATTGTTATTGTAATAAAGAATTCTGTCGTTTCCGTAAGAATCAGGTATCCATCCACTGGATTCGGTAACACTGTAATCAGTCTTATAAATTGAATACATTATGGTTTCCCATTCGTCAATGGTCAAGTCAATAAATTCAATTAAACTTTTTATAGATTTGCCAAAATCAGTAAACATTGTAATACTTTTTGTTGCTAAATAGGATTTATCTCTATATGTCGAATCTATTACCTTAATGATTTTTACAAATTCATTTTTACTGCCGTTTTCGTAATTATCTTTTAAACTTATAAGATAATTTCCCGAACCCAAATCAAGTTTAAATCCATTAGAATTGATAACATCAGTATCAATTACAATTTCTCCTAAATCATTATTATCTAAATAATCTCGAATTTTAGGTATTTCGGTTATTGTAACATGATAATTGTCATAAGCGTTTAGATATATGTCGTTAACATACAGTTCAGCACCGGAATTAATCACAGAGTAATTTTCATAATTCTTAATACCTACCTCATCAAATGCTTCAAGGACACATTGAAGTTGATTGGCGGTAAGTTCACCATTTCTTACCATGTGTGTAGCAGTCAAGGTCATATTATTTGCGAATTGTTGAAATGTTGCATCAGACTGCATAATAAACAGTGTTCTGTACCAAAGATTTGCAAGAGTATCACAATCTATTCTTTTGCTTTCGTCACCATCAATGCCATTCCACATTAGATGTGCGGAATGTGATATTACTGTTGAATTACCATGAACATTACCATTATCATAACTATCATCAGTTGGCTTAAAATAATCATCATCTATGCTTTGGGGCAAGTTTTGCTTTTCGGGATTAGCTATATTTCTTTTCCCTCCTGCAAAATCTATTTCCCAATCAGGAGTTTTGTTGTCTTTATAGTATGCTTGTATAATCTCACCAAAAGTATCAGAATATCCTTCCATTATTGCACCAGATTCTCCTGCATAAGTCATATTACTGATAGTTCTTTCAACAGAATGTGTGAATTCATGAGCAATTATATCAATAGAAGCTGTATTTAAAGCATATCCGAATTTAAGTACACTCTCATTTGAGTAAGCGTTCTTCCCATAGTTGTTTTCATATTCTGAATCGTTATAATACTTATCATTGTATGTTATATACATTTTTGAATTATGATTATCAAAACCTTTTCGCTCTAGAAAATCTGCGTAATACTGGTATGTTTTTTCTACACTTTCCATTGTATTGATGGCGTTTTGGTCAATATTATCTATATTTGATGATGTAACAAATGATATATCATTATTTATGTTATACGTAATCTCTTCTCTAACATTATTTCTGTAAAATGTGCCAATATCAGTATCTCTTGTATTACTTAAATTGTCGTCAGTATAAAAAATCCTTTTTCTGTTTCCATTACTAGTAATAGTTTCATCCATTTCTAATACTTTTTGATTAGAGTTAAGCAATACTAAATTCCTGTTTTGGTCATGAATTTTATATTCACCATTTTGCTTAATAATATAACTATCACCATTAAGCGTAAGAGTTTGACATAGTGATACTATCTCTTTTCCTGTTTTTATATCGTTAAATGTTAAATAAGTCTCGAAGCCAATGGATTTGTATTGTTTTGTACACAAATATGCCTTTTCATTTTTTATGTAGATAACCGTATTATCGTATTCATTAAGATTTTCATAATCGAATTTAGAAATGTTATTATAATTAGTAGTTAAAGAAACAACCTTACCGTCTTTATCAGCAACTAGGCATAATGATTTTCCGTAAACAGGAATATCATTATAGTACTGCTGAAATCTGTAATATGTATCATTATCTACTACATCAGTACTGCTTGTTTCCAGTTCTTTTTCAACGTTTTCTATACCAATAATCTCAGCAACAGAAGAAATTGCTTCAAGAGCAGATTTTTCATCTGTTACTTTGACATTTGTGAAATCTGCTCCAAATGAAATATAATTGCTGCTATATTCGTCTTTAATGTTGTTTTGTCTGTAAAAATATAATCCTCCTATTGTTCCGCTTATTATAAGAACAACGCAACAAGCAAAAGCAATAAAAGCCTTGGCTTTTTTATTTAATGCTTTTTTAGGCTTCATTTCAGTTACGCAGTTGGGACAGATTTTTTCATTTGAGTTAATCTTATTATTGCAATTTTTACATTTCATGCTCTTACCACCTGATTGTAATTAACTATGACGCAATAAAATATCTTAATGATTTAATGATAAAACAAATTATCATTAAATCATTAAGAATACTATAAGAATACTATTTTGTTACTGCATCAACTTTTTCTTATTTTTGATTATAATTAATAGAACTATAGATAATATTATGACCGTTATCACAACTATTATTGTTATGGCTACTATTAGTATATTACTGTTTTTGCCTTTTACTGGTTGTACCTCATCTTCGCTTTCTTTTTCGAGTCTCGTACTATTATCTATTCTTGAATTTTCGTCCGTACAATTTACTGTAAATGAATCGTATTCATTGGGATGAATATATAGTTTGTACCAATCAGATTTTGACGAATCAAAATCAATTTCGCGTAGTTTCTTACAGTTTCCAAAAGCCTCAACACCAATTTGAGTTACACTTTTAGGTATGTTAATTGTTTCTAATTTTTCGCAATTATAAAAAGCCAAATCACAAATGTACTTAATGCCTGTAGGTAATGTTATTTCAGATAATTCTTTGCAACCAGCTAAACCATATTCAGCAATGCCTATAGTGTTTGGTTTTACTACAAGTTGACCTGAATAATTAGTATTACATTCTGTCAACCAATCGTCAATATATAATGCTTCATTTTCCCAATTCTTTTCATTCTTATATAATTCTGAATTATAAAACACAGAGCGACCAATGCTGGATACATTTTCGGGAATAGAAATATCTGTTATTTTACTATTTTCAAAAGCATTGTCCTCAATTCTTGTTACGCTATCAGGTATAGAATAACTTGTTTCAGTTTTTCCATCTGGATATTTTATTAACTTTGTTTTATTTTTATCGAAAAGAACACCGTTAACATCGCAAAAATACGAGTTGTTTGAGTCTACATATATATTTTCTATTCCGTTTTCTGTAAAGTTATGGAATGGTACACTATCGCCTAAACTGTATAAACTACTCGGTATTCGTACGCTTTTTAATTTACAGTGGTTAAAAGCAAAATTAGCAATACACAAAGTGCCGTCTTCGATACAGTAGTCCATTTCATCGCAATCATACAAAGAGGCTTCAATTAAATAATTACCAATATATAAAACTCCGTTATCCCAGTTGTTGCTATCATTATATATTTTCGTTTCATTAAAGGCATCTGATCCTATGCTGGTTATTCCGTAAGGCAGTTCTATGTATTCTAGATTATTACACGATTCAAATGAATCTTCACCGATAATAATTACACTATTCGGTATTGACACACTATTTAATGTGTTATTGTTTTCAAATGGACCAGAATCCAAATCATCGTCCTTATCAATCGCTATTACAGTGTATCCGTCGATGCTTGAAGGAATTGTTAGTTTGCTGGCTGAACCCGTATAGTTTGTAATTTTACAAGTTCTGTCAGTTTCCGATAAAACAGCATACTTGAAATCGGAATTTGCATCTTTTGCATATACTGAAATTATGGGTAGCATTATTACAGTAACTGTAATTAAAAAAGTGATGAATAATGAAATTATTTTCTTCACTTAAATCCCTTCTTTCATTTTCAATTTAGTTGACAAACTGATAACGCAATTAAAACATTGGCGCTTAATATTATGTAAGTTAAGCTGCCTATGATTAGTCAATAGTCATAATTAGTTTGTTTCAAATATCATTAGTTATGACATTAGTAAAATGTATGTTAATTAAATGATACATTATTTTGTTTTATATGTCAATATTTGCTAATATGCGGTACAATACTTAGAACAAGGTGTTTCTATAGAGTTGAATTCTCTAACTATGAGGTGACTATCTAAGAGAAAACTCAAGAAACAAGCATAATTATGTTTGGGATAATAGACGCATATTATGTATCTTAAAATGGCAAAGCAGCAAGCCAAACGGCTTGCTTTTGTCAAGAGGTAGCAAAAAAGATGCCACCGAAAAATTTGATTTGGAATCGAACCTGCACATCTCTCGATACTAGATCCTAATGCTATCGTTACCTTGGTGAAAGCACTTAAATTATAAAAGTTTTTTAATTCACGATGATTTTATTATGAAAAAGTTAAAAAACAGCCGTTTCTTTTATATCAGAAACAGCTGTTTTTTTATGCAGTTGTATTTATAAGCAGTTACTCAAAGCTTTCTTTCCTTTTTTTGAGAATTACAACTGTAAAAGCTGCTATGCCTAATGAAAGCAAAGTCGTTGAGCATAACAAAACGTCATTATCGGCACCTGTTTGGGGGCTTTTTTTGCTGTCATTTTTATTAGTATTGCTACCTGTGTTTGTGGGTATAATGCTTTTCTTAACACCTGTAACGCTGTCAATCTGCATTGTATTGTCATCGTTTAGATTTAAGGTTAAGTCAACGCCGATTTCATCTTGATTGGCAGTTACCCTATAAAGTCCGCTATCCTCCAGCGAGAAATTAGCGTCCAATCCATCAGTAAGCTCAAACTCAATATAGCCTACAATTTTCCCGTTTTCTATTGCCGTCAGCGAGTGCTTACCGCATTCAACATCAGCAAAGGAAAATCTGCCTTTACTGTCTGTAACATCTGTTTTAAGGGTGCTCCGCAGTTCAAGAGTAACATTTTCGACAGGCTCACCGTTTCTTTTAACTGTACCTTTTACGGTGTAGGTTTTGCTTTGGGGCACTACCGCTTCATCCTCGGTAATTACCGTAAGCGTTTTATCCTCATAAACAGGCTCAAGTGTGTAATAGCCGCCCTTGATTTGAGAGGTAATATCCACTCCGTTTAAAAGCACCTGTTTAACGGATTTTCCGCTTTCTGCCCTGATGATAAGCGTAGGCTGTGACAAACGCTCAACCGCAAAGCTGTACTGTGTCGCCCCGTTAAATAGCACATCTGCACCGTCGGCAGAAACAGTTATTTTATGCGTGTCGGGAACAGACGCCGAAATAACGGCATCGCCTGAGCTTTCTACAGTTTGTGCAAATGCAACGGTGGGTAAGGAAAAGACAAGACATAAGCATAACAGCAATGAAGCTATTTTCTTCATCCTTTATTCTCCTTATCTGTCAATGTATGAAACATTAAAGGTAACGGTATCCGTATAATCTCCAGCGTATGCGCTGTTCCAATCGTTCTGTGAAATGTTGATTGTAAGGTCTGTCTTGTCGCCTGCAGCAAGGTATGTTGCAGAGGTAAATGCAGTAGCTCCTGCATTAACGGTGTAAGGAATAACCTCAGTTGAATCAACTGTGTTATTAAGCTCACCGTCTGTTGTAAGTGCAACCTTAATGCACTTATTAGGATTAATCTGTGCGGCTGTTACCTCAATTTTGCCGAAGCTTGTTGATGTAGCGTTAAATGACACATTAACATCGGCAGGGATTGTTACCGTGTAGGTAGGTGCAATAGAGGTTGAAATAACTGCAGTTGCTTCCTTTGAAGCACTGTCCTGCTTGATTGTTGCCGCAAAAGCGGTTATTGATACCGAAAGCATCATAACAAGTGCAAGAGTGAATGATAATAATTTTTTCATAATAAATTCCTCCTATAAATTATACGGTTTCAACAGATACCGTAAAGGTTACTGTGCCTGAATAATCACCAGCATACTGTACTGATGTCGGTGCTGTGAATAAAAGGTCTGCTCTGCCGTTCACCTGACTTGCACAGTGAAGAACGGTGTCTCCTACATTGATTACCGTGTCGCCGTCCTTAACGGTGTAGGTAAGCTCTGCGCCCTGTGCAGTTTTCACCTTAAAGGTATCGTCTGCTTCGCTTGTGCCTGTAAGCTTAACAGTAATCTCGTCTCCCTTTTTGAGCATTGTGTTTTCAACCTTAACCGTTGCAGTATTGCCGAGTGTAACGGTTGCAGGAATGGTTACAGTGTATGCAGGGTCAACATTGTAGGTAATGTTTGTGTCACCTGTTTTGTCAACGCTGTCCTGATCAACAGTACCTGCAAATGCTGTTATTGTTGCCGAAAGCATCATAACAAGTGCAAGTGTGAATGATAATAATTTTTTCATAATGGTTATCTCCTTATAATTATGTTAAACCGATTCTACCGAAACGGTAAAGGTTACTGTGCCTGAATAGTCGCCTGCATAATCTGCATTGCCCGATTGAGCAAATGTGAGATTTGCGGCTCCTGTTGATGTATCATCAGGATTTACTGCCAAAACAGTATCACCAACGCTTATATCATTTGTTCCGTTATTTACCGTATAAGTAAGCTCTGCGCCTTCGTTTGATTTTAGCTTAAATGAGTTGTCTGCTTCACTTGTGTCGGTTAGCTTAACCTCAACCTGACTGCCTTTTTCAACAACAACATTTTCCGCTTTTATCTCTGCCGTGCCGCCTAATTCAACTGTGGCAGGGATTGTTACCGTATAGGTTGGCGCCGAAACAAATTGAACCGTTAATGTTTTCGTATCATAAGTTAAAACTAATTGCAGAGTTGAGTCCTTTTGGATTGAATAATCCTGCAAAGTATTTCCATCCTCAAGCTCCGTTCCGGAGAAGAACAGCCGCTGATGTTCCGGTAAGATATTCTCCTTGTCCTGTATCTTTACTTTTACATCTTCAATTCTGTCGGTAGGTTCAACCTCAAGTGTGATATGTTTGCTTTCCGGAGTTTTGACAAATATCTGCATTGCATAGGCGCTGAATGTTGAAGAAAGCATTAACACCAGCGTAAGCATAAATGCAAATACTTTTGTTATTTTTCGTTTATTCACGGCGAAATCACCTCCTCAATAGAAACGGTAAAGGTTACCGTGCCTTTGTAGGTGCCGGCGTAGGCTTCACTGCCTTGCTTAACAAAGCTGAGATTTGCCGTGCCGGTGTCCGTATCATCGGGATTTACTGCCAAAACAGTATCTCCTACGCTTATATCATTTGTTCCGTTGTTTACCGTATAAGCAAGCGTAGCATCCTCGTCTGTTTTAAGCTTAAAAGAATTATCCGCTTCGCTTGTAGCGGTTAGCTTAATGCAAAGCTGTTTTTCGTTATCAAGAACAACATTCTCTGCTTTTATCATTGCCGTGGATCCGAGGTCAACAGTTGCCGGTATAGTTACCGTGTAGGTTGGTAAAACATCATAGGTTATTTCCGTATCTCTATTATCATCTACGGCTTCCGATAGGCTGATAACTACGCTTGCCGTAATATCTGTATAGTTATCGGAGCTGACGATAACTTTCAGCGTTGTACTCTTACCGTTGATTCCGCTTCCGTTTACCTTATATGACAACACTCCCGACGAGCTGACTGATTTATCTGTTATATACGATGCCGAATTATCTGCCAGGCTGTATGAAGGGTTTGAAATATCGCTTGGTAAAAGGCTTTTTATGTCTATACTTTCAAGCTGATTTTTTGTTCCTAAATTACAGGGATAGCTTTTTTCTGTATTTGGAATATCCGAATAAGATGTTGTAAAGAAAGCATACATAGTATCAACTGTAATTATTCCCGATATTGGTGAGGTTTCGGTAGAATCATTTCCTTTGGTTTTAACCGTTTGCGTGGGTCCGTCATTTACTGCACAAGTTACTTTACAATCGGTATTCACTGTTGCTTGAACGACATCTATTTGAGAACCAACAGGAAGATTTGCTATTGTTTTGCTCGCTCCGCTATTTATTTCAACGGTTGCTATACCGTTTGAGTTAAACTCAATGCCATCGATTATCTTGTATGCCAAAGCAGAGCAGGATAATTGATAGGTATATACCTTGTGCGAATATGAGCCGTCTACCGCCGCCGTAATAGAAAGGTATCCCGTTTTTGCAACTCCTGCAAATGCCGAAATCGGTGCAATTATCATCATAGCAAGGGCTAAAATGAAAGATATTATTTTTTTCATATTTATTACCTCCCTTACTATGATACCGCTTCAACGGAAACAGTAAAGGTTACTGTTCCTTTATATGTGCCGGAATGCTTAACCTTATCGGTTGTTTTACTAAACAGATAGGAAGCGGACGCACTGTTGTCCGCAACGCCGCCGGCAACGGTTAAAACCTTATCGTTTAATGCAACCTTGCTGTTATCACTGCTGTTTAAGATTTCGTATTCAATGATTTCTCCGTAGCTGTTTTCAAGCATAAAGCCATCCGAGGCATCCGATGTATCGGTAATCTTAACCTCTAACTGCGAGCCGCTTACAACATTAACACCTGTGGCTGAAATTGTTATATCCTCACCAAGCTCCACCTTTGCCGGAATTGTTACTGTGTAGGTGGGTGTGTTAATATATTGAGCAGTAATCGTTAAAGCCGAGTCGGGCATTGTGAATGTGTTGCTATCGCTTACTGTTACAGTCGGCGTAGAATTCCATTCGCCAAGAGCTTGACCTATCGGAGCATTTGGTGTTAAAGTTATTCCGCTTCCTGCCTTGCCGTAGGTTTTGCTGTTGTAATCGGTAAGGTCTCCGTTTGCACTTGCGTTTACAACAGTAAGAGGATAATAGATATTATCCGACGTTCCGACAAACGAGCCGTTAACATATATAGTTCCGTTATTTGTAACATTTATGTCCGAGGCGTTAAGAGTTGTACCCTCCGGTATATCAAGAGAATAGTCGTTTGGAATTTCAAAATCCGTTGACGGCTTAACGGTTGTTCCGTAAACCTTTCCGGTTGTACCATAAAAAATAACGCCGTTCCAGCTACTTGTGTCATCAGAATCAACATTTATTGAACAGGTGTAAATGATTGCATTTCCGTTTGTTCCTGTTGAAAAAACAGAGCCTTCATTAATATAAGTGCCAACAGGTGCACCAGAGCCTATTCCTGCATTTCCGTTCTCGTTGGTTGCCGTAACAATACCGCCGGTAATTGTTATATTTCCGCCGCCGTTATATCGTACATTTGAGCCGCCGCCGCTACGGTATGCCGCACCGCCTATGCCAGCACCGTTTCCACCGCCGCAAGCAGTTATTCTTCCGCCGTGAATTGTTATATTGCCAACCTTTTGATCGTGACCTCCGCCGATTGCTGCAGGATAATAATAATTGTTAGAATAACGCATACTTGCGCTTGCATTTAATGCGCCCATATTGCTTTCGGTTGACTGTGCATAGATTGTTAACGAATTACTGTCTATTACCTGAACAGCGGCATTGCCTGAATTACCGCTGTTTACGGAGAAATTACAGTTATCCGCTAAAATCAAATGAACATCACCGTTTACGCAAACAGAGCCGCTATATGTTATCTCACCTTTAATAACATACCAGCCTTCGTTTATGGTTGTGTATTCGCCGATATTGTCGGCGGTGATAACATTGCAAATTGCCGTTTGCTCGGTGCAATCTTTATCAAGATACATAACAGGCACCATAGGTAAGGTACCCACGTATGTTCCGTTATTTGTAATTGTGTCGTTGTTAACAATAGTACCGTTGTTAGCAATTGTACCGTTATTTGTTAATGTTACACCATCGGAAATTATAAGCGTCTGTCCGTCTGAAACGGTCAAGGTTATATCACTTTCAATTGTAAAATCTTCTGTTAAAGTTATACTTGTTCCGTAAACGCTACCGCTATTACCCTCAAATATAACACCGTTCCAATTATCCTTGCCGCTTTGGTCAGAAATTGAGTTTGTAAAAATGACAGCATTACCGTCAGTGCCTGTGGAAAAATTACCGCTAATACCCGAAACACTGTTGTCTAAACATGTTGCCGTAACAACGCCGCCGTTTATTATAACGGTTGTATTATCAGAAGAAATGCTGGAGCCTCCGCCTATTCCGGGTGCATTTTGATTTCCTTTTCCGTTTCCGTTTGCAACAACTGTTCCGCCGTTAATTTTTACCGTTCCGCCGGAAACAGCATAACCGCAACCAATACCTGCACCGCTTCCGTTACTGCCACACGCTCCGCCGTTTGCAATTACATTGCCGCCATTTATGGTAACAGATTGTGGAGCACCTGCGTGACCTCCACCGATACCTGCACCGCCGTTATAGCCTGTTGCTTCAATATTACCGCCGTTAATGGTAATAGAACCGGCTGTACTATGGTGTACTCCACCGATACCTGCATCTCCGCCATCTGTCCAAGCAGTAGCTATCAATTTACCTGTGCCAAGGCTTTGACCGTAAATTGTAAGTGAATTTCCGCTACTTACAAGAATACCGCTTGTTGCATTCAGTGTGCAACCGTCCTTCAAAATCAAGTGAACATCGCCCGAAACACTTATACGGTTACTGTTTGTAATACTTCCCTCAACTACATACCAGCCTGATGACCAAGAGGTATCATCCGAGGTTACTAAAGTATATTCGCCATCGGCTTTTGTGCCTGTTTGCCAATTCTCGCCGTTTTCATCGCAATAGAGATATTCCACATCTCCCTCTGCCGCAGAGGTTGCAACAGGGAACATTGAAATAGCCAAAACAATACATAGCAGTATTGAAAGCCATTTCCTTGCTTTAATTTTTTTCATACTTTATTTCGCCTCCCTACTTCGCTATCAAAACCGTTTCCACATTAGCGCCGTTCATTGGGCTTTGGTCGGTTAGTGAATAGGTTGAAATTTTTATTGTTGCGTCATACTCGCCCTGGGCAAGTGCTTTTGAGAGAGTTATATTTGTTATTGCCTTTCCCGGAGGAACGAGCTTTGAGGTATATATTGTTTCACCCGTACTTTTGAGCACAAGCTCAAATTTGAAATAACAGGGGTTGCCCTCGGGATTTAAGAGTGCCACCGTTACATCCTTTGTATCCTTGGGGATTGTTATTGACGGATAGCCGGGGATTTTAATACCCTCAGAGGCACCGCCCTTATCCTCCAACTGCTGACCGTCCCAATCATCTGCGTTTGGGTCAATGTCAAGCTGATTTTGAGTAACGGCAGGAGTATCAACAGGCTTGTCGCCAAACCAATTGTTCCAATTAAGTCCTAAAACAATTCCTCCTGCAATGAGAAATAAAACAACTATTATAATTATCGCAAGAGATTTTTTTGATATTGTTACTCCCTGCTTATTGTTATCTTTTTCCATACGAATACTTCCTCTGTTTATCTAAATTTAAAAATACTATTACATAATATGTATGATAACATAGCCGATTTATTTTGTAAATAGATGCGTAACCAATAGTCTTATAAAGTAACGAAAAATTCAATTTTGCAACAATTTTATTGACAGGGGTGCTTTTTTGCGTTACTCTGTAAAAAAGGATTAAATAAATGAGGGATACTATGAAATCATTTGAGCTTGAAGCAATTGAACTGACACGCGAGTGCCTTGCACACTTTTGGCAGCGTGACTGTGAATATGCAGTAAATCATTTTGCCGATGATGTCATTTGGGTTGGCTCTCGTCAAGACCAATATATAATAGGTAAAAAAGAGGCACAAGCCGATTTGGAAGCTGATATCGGTGAATTACAGCCCTGTCATCTTCTTAACGCTGAATTTAATGTTGTTGCATCAACACCTAAGGTATGCGTTGTAACGGGGCGTTATCTTGTTACAACCGATGAATGTGCCGATTATTTTTTACAGGTTCAGCAACGGTGTACCTTTGTTTGGAGGAGCACAAATGACGGCTTAAAAATTTCTCATATACACATTTCAAATCCTATGGGTGAATTAAGCTTGGCAGAGAACGAAAGGTTTCCAAATTCTATGGGCAAAATGGCTCATCGGTATTTAGTCAATCACGCGCTTAAATCGCAGAATAACACAACTACCTTGCGCATTACAGGCGACGGCGGCTCGCTGTGTTTTATTCTTCTTTCGGAAATATTATATGTTAACGCCGCCAAAAAGAACGCAGTTATATATACTTTGAACGGTCAAATATCGGTTAGGGAATCAATATCGGATATTGAGGCTCAGGCAAACGGCGAACTTGTTTCGGTGCACAGAAGCTATCTTGTTAATCCCGATTATATTTCTTCAATTGAACGGTACACGGTAACAATGACCGACGGAAGCAAGCTTCCTGTTCCCAAAAAGAAATTTAACGATTTGCGTTCAATGCTCCTGCAAAGGCATGATTTATAAGGATGTTTTAACTTAGTATCTTAAAAAAGCAAAAAGCAAGCCGTAAAAGGCTTGCTTTTTGTGGTGCACCTGACAGGAATCGAACCTGCACATCTCTCGATACTAGATCCTAAATCTAGCGCGTCTGCCAGTTCCGCCACAGGTGCATAACAGTTGTTATTCTATCACTATTATATATTTTTTTCAAGTATTAATTTTGTTAAGTGAGAAATTAATTAAAAAAATGCAGATTAGGTATACCTAATCTGCATTTTTACTAATCGAGCTTAGATTTTATTTTGTCTTTTATAGCTTCGTTGGCATCCTTGATTGCGTCTTTTACTACGCTTGTAAAGTTCATGGTTTCATCCTTGGTGAAGGGCTCTTCATTAAACCTTTTACGATATTCAAGAATCAAATGCGGCCTAAAGATAGGATGAGCAATCATAATTAAAGCTTTAGCGCGCTCCTTTAAGGTTTTGCCCTTTAACTGAGCTATACCGTACTCTGTTACAACATAGTTAACGTCATTTCTCGGAGTTGTAACAGCACTGCCCTCTGTGATTAAAGGAACAATGCGGCTTACTGTACCCTTTCTTGCAGTGGAGGGCATAGCAATAATAGACCTGCCTCCCTTTGACATTGTGGCGCCTCTGACAAAGTCCACCTGTCCGCCTACTGCTGAAAACTGGCTTAAGCCGATTGTATCGGATACAACCTGACCTAAAAGGTCAACCTGAATACAGGAGTTTATGGATACCATATTATCGTTTTTGGCGATTTCAATAGGGTTGTTTACATAGTCAATTGGGTGAAGCTCAACAGCAGGATTATTGTTAATATAGTCATTTAATTTTTTGGAACCGAATGCGGCGCCGATTACGGTTCTGCCGTTATTAATGGTTTTCTTTTTATTGTTAATTATACCTGCTTCCAATAAATCAACAACACCGTCGCCCACAAGCTCGCTATGTAATCCCAAATCCTTTTTGTCATAAAGCTGTTTGCATACTGCGTTTGGAATACCGCCGATACCAAGCTGTAAGCAGTCTCCGTCCTTGATTAACGACGCACAGTATCTGCCGATTTCCATTTCAACATCGGAAATATTTATTGTTTTAATCTCCGGAAGGGGTTCGTCAATTTCAACAAAGCAGGTAAAATCCCTAACATGTTTAATGCTGTTGCCAAAGGTTCTTGGCATATATTTGTTAACCTGCGCAATTACAATTTCACAGTGGTCGGTAGCACCCTTAGTGTAGTCAACGGTTGTGCCGAACGATACATAGCCGTGCTCATCGGGAGGGGATACCATAACGATAGCAACTCTCGGGCAAATGTAATTTTTGATAATATCGGGAATTTCGTAGAAATGCGAAGTGGTAAACTCGCTGGCACCGCTGTCAATAGCCGCCCTGTTAGACTGTGAAGCAAAAAGACAGTTTAACTTAATGTGGCCCTTCATTCTCGGCTGACACCAAGGGGAATCGCCAAGAGTGAGCATGCTGATTATTTCAACATTCTTATATTCATCGTAATGGTCGACTAATGCCTTCTCAATTCCAAAAGGCTCACCGCAGGCAAAACCCGTAACTATTTTATCGCCGTTTTCAATAAGCTTTATTGCCTCTTCAGCCGTTGTTAATTTTTCATTGTAAATTTCCTGCCAACTCATTTTATCCACCCTCTGCGATTTGTCAAAATTTTATACCTTAAATATACTAAAATTTGTCCCATTCGTCAATAACAGTTGAATTAATGTAACAAAATTGTTATATTGTTAATAATGATATGTTTTAAAATCAGTTAAAAAATTACGGGATGATAATATGAATGCTAACAAAATTTTAGCGGCGTTTCTTGCCGGAGCTGTGGTTGCCGTGGTATTGATTGGCTGCAGTAAAAAAACAAACGATGAATTTGTTCAGCTCAGTCAGGTTAATATGCATTATGTAACGCAGGGCGATGGCAAACAGGCAGTTATTTTGCTTCATGGAAACGGCTCTAATTTAAACGATTTAAACGGAATAGCCAAAAAGCTATCCAAGGATTACACGGTTTATTCTCTTGACAGCCGTTGCCACGGAAAAAGCACCGATACCGAAGAAATAACCTATGACTTAATGGCTGATGATGTTTATGAGTTTATAAATGAGCTTGGTGTAGAGAATCCTTACATAATCGGCCACAGTGACGGCGGTATTGTAGCCTTAACTCTTGCCTCAAAATATCCAGACAGCGTGGGTGCTGTGGTAGCCTGCGGAGCAAATTCAAATCCCCAAGGCCTTGAAGAAAAGTTTTTTAACTCCATAAAAAAATCAAACGACAAGAAACCGAATAAGCTTTATGATTTAATGCTCAATTATCCCGATTTAACAGAGGACGAATTTTCCAAAATAAAATGTCCCTGTCTTATTTTGGCAGGGGAAAAAGATATTGTTCAGAGAAGCGATACCGAATTTATTGCAAACAGTATCAGCGATTCAAGGCTTATAATTCTTAAGGGAGAAAATCATTCTTCATACATTACGATAAGCGGAAAAAAGGCCTATCAGCTTTCAACTGATTTCTTTAACTCGATTAATTAATAGAGATGTTTATAACAATGAAACAACCGTACGGATTTTTCCGTACGGTTGTTTTGTTATTAGTATTCCACCTTTAAGTTTTCTTCCGCTTCGGCCACCTTTAGCATTATTGCACATTCTATACGCTTTCTGTGCAGTTCACAGCCGAATTCATACACCCCGTTAACACTTCCGGTTGTATGGTATGCGTTTGCGGCACATCCGCCGCTGCAATAAAGCTTTGCAAAGCAATCCTTACATTCCTTGTGTGAGTATACGTTGCATTGCTGAAATTGTTCCAAAATTTCAGGCTTTGTTACACCGTCATAAATGTTTCCCAGCTTGAATTTTTCATCACCCACAAATTGGTGGCAGGGAAATAAATCTCCGCTTGGGGTTACCGCCATATATTCCGTGCCTACGCCACAGCCTGAAACGCGTTTAACTATGCAAGGCCCTTGATCAAGGTCAATCATGTAATGATAAAAGGTAAAGCCCTTGCCCTTTCTGTATCTGTGAAGCATTTCATCGGCAAGAACTTGGTATTGCTCCTTTAAAATAGGCAAATCCTCGTTTTTTAATGCCCAAGGCTCCTTCGGATCACACACAACCGGCTCAACGGATAACTCCTTAAAGCCTAAGTCGGCCATGTGTATTAAATCCCTTGAAAAATCAGTGTTAAAGTGAGTGTAGGTGCCTCGCATATAGTAGTTTGACTGATTTCTTGAATCTGCAAATTTTTTAAATTTATCAACTATTAAATCATAACTGCCTTTGCCGTTCGGTGTTTTTCTAAGGTTATCGTGAATCTGTTTTCTGCCGTCAAGGGACAAAACAACATTTTTCATTTCCTTGTTGCAAAAGTCGATTACCTCGTCATTAACCAATACTCCGTTTGTAGTTAAAGTAAACCTGAATTTTTTGTTGTGTTTCTTTTCCTGCTCTCTGCCGTATTTTACAAGCTCCTTGCATACCTCCCAGTTAAGCAGGGGTTCTCCGCCGAAAAAGTCAACCTCAAGATTTCGTCTTGTTCCGCTTTGCTCAATTAAATAATCCAAGGCTCTTTTACCAACCTCAAGGCTCATTAAGCCCTTGTCGGCACCGCCGTATTCTCCCTTTCCGGCAAAGCAGTATTCGCAGTTGAGATTACAGCCGTGTGCCACATGAAGGCATATAGCCTTAATGACTCCCTGACGTCTTTTGAATTCCTTTGCCGTTGCCTCAAAGGTATCCTCGGCAAAAAGCCTGCCGTCGGCAATCAGGGAGTCAATATCCTCAAAGCAAAGGTCAATTTCCCGAGGGTTTACATCTTCACGGTCACTGTATTTATCCAAAATAAAGGATTTTATTTTCTCTTTAGATTCTTTTTCATACATGGTTATAATATCATAAGCCACGTCATCAACACTGTGAACACAGCCGCTGTTTTGGTCAAGTATAATATTGTAACCGTTCATTTTATATGCGTGTATCATAATGAAATTTTCCTTAGTACATAGAAAAACGACGGCGCTTTCACCGTCGTAAATTCTAATTTAAATTACTTTCTAAGCTGCTCGCACTTTTGGTTAGCTACCGAGCAAGAAGTTTTAGAAGCTGATTGGCAGGATGTTTGACATTCGCCGCAACCGCCTTTTTTTGCTGATTCGCAAAGATTTCTTGAGCTTAGTGTGTTAATTCTCTTCATATAAAAACACCTCTTTTGAATAAGTTGTATACATTATAAATTATTACTCTTGTTTTGTCAACAATTTATTGGGCAACAAACCGCTGTCGCTGACAACATTTACTCCGTATTTAATAAGTCTTTTTAAATATGTTACTGCCTCCTTGGTGATTATTTCGTTCGGCACAATTATAGGTATGTCGGGGGGATATGCATATACAAATTCGTTGGATGCTTTGCCTATTGCTTTATCAAGCTCAATGGCTAATCCCTCATCATCAACGGATATAATGCTGCTGCAGTTCGGCACGTATGGCTTTTCAAATAATGTAATAGGACGCCCTGTAAGATTGGCGTCAATTTCAAGTAACGCGTTTTTCAGCTTTAAAATTGCCTCTCTGCTATCGGCAACAGAGGTCATGGCAATAATGTATTTTAAGCTTGCCATTTCAACTTCAATACTATATTTGTTCCTTAATATATTGGCTAATTCAGTTCCGCTTATATCGGCATTTGCAGTGGAAATAATTACTTTTGAAATATCGTCGCTGAATTCAAGTCTAAGATTTTCAAATTCAATATCCCTAAAATCATATAAATTTCTAACATAATCGTCAAATGCGCCTTTGCTATTTTCAATGCAGTCACAGCATTTGTCAATACTGCTCATAATAACATAGCTTGGGGAGCTGGTTTCAAAAATATCAATGTATTGCTTGAATGATTTAATGTATTTTTCGTTATAAACATTTGCCACTGCCGCCTGAGTAAGGGCAGGTAGGGTTTTGTGCAGACTTGAAATTACAATGTCTGCTCTTGGATATGCCGGAAACAGACCTATTCCCAAATGGGCACCGTGGGCGGCGTCAATAATAAGCGGAATAGGGGAATTGACACTGTTAATCATACCTTCGTAGGTGGGGGATGTAATAACAATTGCCGAAGCGTTGGGGCATTGCTTAAGTGCCTTGTCAATATCCTCCTGATTAACCCGTTTATAATAGCCGTTAACTCGGTCAAAGGTCGGCTCAATGTATGAAACGCTTAAGCCTCTCAGCATACAGGCGTTATAAACGCTTTTGTGACAGTTTCTGGCAATAATAATTTTATCGTTTTGTTTGCATACGGAAAATATTGCCGACAGTATTCCGCCGGTTGAACCGTTAACCATCATAAAGGATTTTTTGCTTTTGTATATTTTTGACAGCCTTTTTTCAATGTCCAAAAGTATTCCCTGCGGATTGTGAAGATTGTCAAAGCCGTCAATCTCTGTAATATCCAGCTCACTGCCGACAATGTTCAGTTCGGGATTTCGCTTGTGACCGGGCATGTGAAAAGGATATCTGTTTAAATTTTTCAAATCATTTGTAAGCTTCAACCCTATCACTCCTTAAATTTGTAATTCCAAGCATTATGTATCCTGCAAAAACAGGCAATACTTCAATTAACGCCGTTTCTTTATAAATCAGTAAAAAAACTAAATCAATTAGTAAAATTCCACCGGTTAATACAGTAAACAGCCTGTAAGTGTTCGCCTTTTTCCAATTCAGCAGAAACAATAAAAAAATTGTTATTCCCATTACAACAGAAAAGGTCAGCGAGCCTACGCAGTGAAAATAGTAATCGGGCTTGACGTCATAATCAAAATCAAAGCAAAGGGTAAACAGCATTCCTATTCCTGCGATTAACAAAAGGGGAATATATATTTTTGTTTTCAGCAAACGTTTGTATGCCGATATAATTCCAAAGGATAATGCCAGCATTGTCAATATTCCCCAAATGACAAAATATGCATGATGCTCCAAACCGATTTTTGACAATGCACCGCTGTTGCTTTTGGGATCACCGAAATGCATATACCACAGCGTGTAAGCCGTTGCCGCAATGCTTAAAGCAATGCCGAATACTTTTTTCAAATTCATCACCTAGATAATTTTACCATAACCATGGCTTATTATCAAATATAATTTGAAATATCAACGGCGGTGTGCTATTATAATTAGAGGTGATGTTTATGAAAATGATTTCTTGGAATGTTAACGGCCTTAGAGCCTGTATGAATAAAGGCTTTATGGACTTTTTCGATTCGGTAAATGCAGATATTTTTTCCTTGCAGGAAACAAAGCTCCAGCAGGGACAGATTGATTTTGCTCCCGAGGGCTACCATTGCTACTGGAATTATGCAGATAAGAAGGGTTATTCCGGCACCGCCGTGTTTACAAAAGCAGAGCCAATATCCGTTCAGTACGGTATGGGCATTGATGTTCACGACCACGAGGGCAGAGTAATAACTCTTGAATTTGACAGCTTCTTTTTTGTAACAGTGTATGTGCCGAATTCAAAGCGAGAGCTTGAAAGACTTGATTATCGCATGCAGTGGGAGGATGATTTCAGGGAGTTTATCAATTCCTTAAATCAAACAAAGCCGGTTGTATTTTGCGGTGACCTTAATGTTGCCCATAAGGAGATTGATTTAAAAAATCCAAAAACCAATCACCGCAATGCAGGCTTCACCGACGAAGAACGTGAAAAAATGACGCTGATGCTGGAGTCCGGATACACAGATACATTTAGATATTTTTATCCCGATTTAACCGGTGCTTACAGCTGGTGGTCATATATGTTTAAGGCACGCGAAAAGAACGCCGGATGGAGAATAGACTATTTTATTACATCAAAATCCCTTGATGACAAGCTTCAATATGCCAAAATTCACGCTGATGTTTTCGGCTCAGACCATTGTCCTGTTGAGCTTGATATAGATTTATAACCAAAACGCAAAGGAGAAAAAATATGCCGTTTATTAATACTAACACAAATGTAAATGTTACCGATGAGCAACGTGAGCAGTTAAAAGCAGAGCTTGGAAAGGCAATTGAATGCGTGGGCAAAAGCGAAAGCTGGCTTATGCTTTCCTTTGAAGACAATTGCAAAATGTATTTCAAGGGCGACAGTTCATCGCCCATGGCTTTTGTAGATGTCAGCGTTTTCGGCAAATCAACCGACAGCGGCTGTCAGACTATGACAAAGGAGCTTTGCAGAATTTACAAGGACATTCTCGGCATTTCACCTGATAAGCTTTATGTTAAATACAGCGGCACCACTCAGTGGGGCTGGAACAATATGAATTTTTAATGTCATGACCTTACAGAAAATTATTGACGATTCCGATAATATTGTGTTTTTTGGTGGGGCGGGGGTATCCACGGAAAGCGGAATTCCCGATTTTAGAAGCGTTGACGGCCTCTATAACCAAAAATACGATTATCCTCCCGAGGAAATATTAAGCCACACCTTTTTCTGTGAGCACACTGATTATTTCTATAATTTTTACAGAGATAAAATGCTTTGCCTTGACGCTAAGCCTAATTCTGCTCACAAAAAGCTGGCAGAGCTTGAAAGGGCAGGCAAGCTTTCTGCGGTAGTAACCCAAAACATTGACGGTCTGCATCAGTTGGCCGGTTCAAAAAAGGTTTATGAACTGCATGGCTCCGTGCACAGAAACTACTGTATGTCATGCAGAAAAGAGTTTTCGGCTGAGGATATACTGAATTCAAAGGGCATACCCCACTGCAGCTGCGGCGGACTTATTAAGCCCGATGTGGTTTTGTATGAAGAGGGCTTGGATGATAACTGTGTGAGCGGCGCCCTATCTGCAATTTCAAATGCGGATTGCCTGATAGTTGCAGGCACCTCCCTTAATGTTTATCCTGCGGCAGGATTTATAAGATATTTCCGCGGAAAATATTTTGTGCTTATAAACCGCGACGAAACTCCGGCAGATAAAATGGCTGATTTGGTTATTCACGGCAACGTTGGAGAAATTATGTCTAAAATTGAGGTTAAGTAATGCCTATTTCGGTAATGATAAAGCCGGCGTCATCGGCTTGCAATCTTAAATGTGAATATTGCTTTTACAGCTCTCTTGCCGATGATAGGGCGGAGAGCTTTAAGGGCATGATGAGCAGGGAAACTGCTGAAAATGTTATAAAAAATGCCTTTGATTTTACCAACGGCGAAGATGTGTTTTTTACATTTCAGGGCGGTGAACCCCTTCTTCGGGGATTGGAATTTTTTCAGTGGTTTATTGAAAAGGAAAGGGAGCTAAACACTAAAAATTCGAGGGTATCAAATTGTATTCAAACAAACGGTACTCTCATTGACGAAGCTTGGTGTGAGTTTTTTGTTAAAAATAATATTTTGGTCGGTGTGTCACTTGACGGCGACAGAGAACTTAATTCATACAGAAAATATGCCGACGGCAGGGACTCCTTCGATGATGTTGTGGCTTCCGTTGAAATGCTGAAGAAATACGGCGTAACATTTAATGTTTTATCGGTTTTAACCTCCCGTTTGGCACAGAATGTCAGAAAGTCCTATCGCTTTTTTAAACAAATGGATTTGCACTATCTTCAATACATACCCTGTCTTAATCCTTTTGACGGAAAAAACGAGTATTCTATGAGCAGTGACGAATACGCGTCATATTTGAAAAGCTGTTATAAAATTTATTTTAATGACAATATGCGGGGCAATCTAATGTCCATTCGCCAGTTTGATAACTATGCACTTTTGGCTTCGGGAAAGCCGGCGGAGCAATGCGGAATGAACGGCCCCTGTTCTACTCAATTTGTTGTTGAGGGCGACGGCTCTGTTTATCCCTGTGATTTTTATTGCACCGATGATTGGCTTCTGGGCAATATTAACGAGCAAAATTTTGATAAGCTATATAATTCCAAATCGGCAGTTGATTTCTTAAAGGAATCATTTATAATTAGTGATGAGTGTAAGGAGTGCCCGCACTTTGCCCTATGCAGGGGCGGCGGCTGTAAGAGAAACCGTTTAAGCAATGATTACTGCTCTGCATATAGGGAATTTTTTGACTCATCAACGGACATGATTTTAAAAATGAGATAAGAGGTACATATAATGAAAAAACTGTTATCTGTTGTTTTAGCAATTGCTTTTACGGCGGTATGCTTTACTGCATGCAGCGGCAATAAGGATGACCAAACCGTCAGCCTTGAACCAACAATAAAAATTACATACGATTCCGTTTATTCAAATTATGACGCCAGCGTTATTAACGGATATACCGAAATTTGCACAGCCATAATCAAGGGCGAAACGGATGTTAGGGTTAACACAGGTATGTTTACAAGCATTCAAAGACTTGTTTATACCTCCTTTCCGCTGTCATATTTGGTAGATTCCGTTAGTGTTAACGATGATAATTCCGGCGTTGTAATCAAATATAAAAACGATAATCAAAAACATATTGAATTAGTTAAAGCATTCGAGGATAAGGTTAACCAAATAAAGGAAGCCTGCGGCGGTGATTCTGCAAGCGATTTGCTTTATACGGTAAATCTTTATAACTACATTGCAAAAAATGTTGAGATAGCCGATAACAGCTCAATATCCTGCTACGAAACAATCATGGAAAACAAAGGAACATCATTTACATATTCAAATATGTTTGAATATCTTCTTCAGCAAAAGGGTATTACGGCTTACCATGTTATTGCCTACGATATGGCAAAAACTCCTTTCGGCATTACCCAAGCTGTTATCAACGACGGAGTTTATTATTTTGATGTTGTGGGAGAATATTATGCCAATAAAGGGGAAAACCTTGTATATTTCGGCATGACAACAGAGGATGTCAAATCCGCAGGATTAAGCGGTATGATTTATTCCAACGACGATGTAGCAATGGATGCCAGCGACCTTGACTTTGACGCCTGTCGCTCCTGCAAATCATGGGAAATAAACGGCGACAGTCTATTAATTACCCGCGCCGACCAAGAGGTTGTTGAAATATCACTTAAATAAAATAACTTTTAATGGGAATGTTTAATCATTCCCATTTTTTATGTTGTAATCCTGCCTTTTTTATGTTACAATAATTCAGTAATGATAATAAAAAGGGGAAATGCTTATGGCAGCTGAAACTATAAAGGAAAAGGTAGTTGGCCTTCTAAACAATGTAAGGTACTATTGGAAGAAGCCGCCTAAGGGCAGATATATGTCCTTTAAGGAAATCGCTTCTTATGCCTTCGGCGGTATCGGTGCATATCTTATTGTATGCATGGGCTACACATTCTTGTTGGGTTCAACAAATGTATTCATAACCGGTACAATAGGTATCGGTCCCACCGATATGTACATAATGTATGTTATTGCTGTATTATCCGGTATTCCTCTTACGGCTGTAAGAGCGAATATTGTTGACAATACGCGTAATAAGGCCGGAAAATACCGACCGTACATATTAAGAATGGGTATACCTTCTGTTCTTTTATATTTTGGGATGGTATGGTTCCCATACGATAGACTCGCTGATGTTGTTGGAAGCGGCGTGGTTTTCGGTAAGCCTGCTGCCTATATTGCAAAATGTGTTGTTGTACTTATTTTCAACATTTTGTTGCAGTTCTTCTACTATTTCTTCTACGATGCTTATGAAAATCTTATCCACGTTCTTTCACCTAATTCCCAGGAAAGAGCAGATGTTGTTTCAATTAAAAGTATCGTATATTCTCTCGGTCCGTCTGTTGTAAATCTTTTGATGCCTATTATTGCTCAAAATATTTACCATACTAACCAAACCGATATTCGTGTTTACAGACTTCTTTATCCGATTCTCAGTGTAATCGGCGTAGGACTGTTGATTTTAGTTTATGTTAACACACAGGAAAAGATAATTCAGGCAAAAACCCACGTTATCCAAATTAAGTTTCTTGATGCTATTAGGGCTGTTGCAAAGAACAAGTATTTCTGGATTATTGCCCTTGCCGGCTGGATTGGCTTCCTTGAAACCGCATATTCAAATATCCTTTACTGGCTCTACAATTACGGCGGTGCATGTTCAGGTAATGTGTATAGCATAATTATTACATTAAACGGAAACTCGGCACTTTGGGGTATGATTTTAGCACCGTTTTTCATCCGCAAATGGGGCAAAAAAAATGTTAAGATTTTTGTTAACCTATTGAATATTTTATTCATTATTATGATGCTTCCGTTTGTAAGCGCAGGTGTTGACAGCACAGGCAACCTTAAATCCTATATAATTTGGTGCGTGCTTGCCTGTCTGTATTTTAACGGCGTTATCGGCGCATTTGAGCATATTCTTAATCCGTCAATTCAGGCAGATATTCGTGATTATCAGCAATACAAAACAGGTGAAAGAATTGACGGCGCATTCTCAGCAGTTACAGCTATCGGTAATGTTATCACACTTGTTACTGCCGGAATTCTTCCTGCCCTTCAGGAAAAATACGGTATGACCGCTGCTAACGCTAAGTCTGTTACTTCCAACGCCGACATTATGTCAAGAATTTTACCGGGTAACGAACAAAGTATAGGAGCAATGTTGGCAGAACAAACTGCGAACGGACAGGATTTGTTTAACCCCTCAAATGCCTTATATGATGTTCAGGGCACTCTTGTTCCGCTTCTTAGAATACTTGTAATTGTAGCGGCAATTGGTGCTACAATGAATGTTATTCCTTATTTCTTCTATGATTTTACCGAAGAAAAACAAAAATCAATTGTTCGAATTCTTAAGATAAGGGCAATGTTTGAGGATTACGGAAATAATGCCCTTAGCGACCATGAGCTTGTTGAAGCCATTGATATTGTTAATAATGCAAAGGAAATGGCTGTTGCAACTCCTAAGGAACTTGACAAGCAGGCTATCAAAAACGCCGCAACAAAGGAAGAAAAGAAGCTTGCCAAAAAGCAGTACAGAGAGGCACTTGAATATAACGAAGAAATCGGTATTTCAAAGTTTGTTGTTGCTGAGCTTAGCAAGTTCGATTCAGAGCTTGGTAAAAACCAAATTGATGCTTACACAAAGATTTACGAGGCCGGCTTAGATGGTATTAAGAACACCTCGCTTGACGAGGCCAAGGCCGCTTTGCGCGAAGCTAAGGCTATGCCAGCAACAACAGAGGACGAAAAGGAAATCAGAAAGTTTTATATTGAGCTTGCCAAAATCAATATTTCCGCTGTTAAGTCATATCAAAAATTCTATGGCGAAGTAAATGAATTTAAAGATCTTGGCTTTGAAACCATTGAAAAACTGTTTAATCAGGAGGATGCTCTTGACGAAAAAATCGAAGAGCTTGCAAAGCTTAGCCATGTTGCCGATAAGAATAAAGACAAGGCAGAGTCCAAAAGACTTAAGGCTGAAATTAAAAAGCTTAGTAACGAACGCAAAGAGGTTCGCAAGCAATCCAAGCTTGAAATGGATAAACACGCACAGTTTAACCGTGCCGCTAAGCCCTATGTTGAGGCTAAAAAGCTGTTAACACAGCAAGAGAATTTCTCTCATTTTGACAAGATTGTTGCTCTTTACGACACTGCTAAGGAAAATGCTGCAATTGCAGATCAAAAAGAGGCTGAGCAGGAAGCAAAGCGTCTTCAGGAGGAAAAAGAAGAGCTTGAACGCCGTAAGGCAGAAAAAGCCGCTAAAAAGGCTGAGAAAAAGAATAAATAATACTGAAAAGAGACAGAATTTTTCTGTCTCTTTTTGTTGTTATTTTTATTGTATTAACAAAAACACTGTGGTATAATATGTAATCATTTTTAGGAGTTTGGTTATGAATTATAAGGAAAAATATAATCTTTGGCTTACATTTGATGAAGAAACAAAGTCCGAGCTGGAAGCAATCAGCGACGAAAAGGAAATAGAGGACAGATTTTATAAGGATTTGGCCTTTGGAACCGGCGGCCTTCGCGGAATTATGGGCGCAGGCTCAAATCGTATGAATAAATACACCGTTGGCAAGGCAACATACGGCTTAGCCAACTATTTGAAAAGTAAAAATAACGGAGAAATTAAGGTTGCCCTTGCCTATGACAGCCGTAATAATTCAGCCTATTTTGCTGAAATTGCGGCAGGTATTTTCGCAAACTGCGGCTTTAGGGTTTATCTCTATGAAACTCTTGTTCCTGTGCCGGTATTAAGCTTTACTACCGCATATCTCGGCTGTACCGCAGGTGTAATGATTACCGCCTCCCACAACCCGAAGGAATATAACGGCTACAAGGTTTATGATTCAAAGGGCTGCCAATTCTGCACAGAGGACGCCAAAAACGCTATTGAATACATAAACGCGGTTGATGACTTTTCTTCAATTCCCTTTGCAGATATAGAAAACAATGAAAATGTAACCGTTATCGGCGAAAATGTTCTTTCAAAATATCTTGAAAGGGTTGCCGAGCAATCTGTTTATACCGAGCCCTCCGATTTAAAAATAGTTTACACACCGCTTCACGGAACAGGCAATATTCCTGTTCGCAGAATGTTAGAGGGAATGGACGTAACAGTTGTAAAGGAGCAGGAATTGCCTGACGGAAACTTTTCAACCGTTCGCAGTCCTAATCCCGAGGAAAAGGATGCTCTCAATATTGCCATTGAAAAGGCAAAGGAGATTGGCGCTGATTTGGTTCTCGGAACAGACCCCGATTGCGACCGCGTTGGCATTGCAGTTCGTGACGGCAATGAATATAAGCTTTTCACAGGAAATCAAACAGGCGCTTTGCTGGTTAAATTTGTTTTAACAATGCATAAGGAAAGCTTAAATCCAAAGTCCACCTTAGTTAAAACAATAGTTACATCGGAGCTCGGTGCAAATATCGGCAGAAGCTTCGGCTTGCAGGTTGAAGAAACCCTAACCGGATTTAAGTACATCGGTGATAAAATTAATAAGTACGAGGAAACCGGCGAGCAGGAATTTGTAATTGGCTATGAGGAATCCTATGGCTATCTCGTGGGCACCCATGCCCGTGACAAGGACGCTGTGGTATCTTCAATGCTTATTTGCCAAATGGCGGCTTGGTATAAGAATCAAGGCAAAACCTTGGTTGACGGCTTAAATGAAATATATAACGAGTACGGCTATTATCTTGATTACCTTGACAGCTATGTGTTAAAGGGTAAGGACGGCGCAGAAAAAATACAAAGCCTTATGGTTACCTTTAGAGAAAAGGGAACAGACCTTATGCCGAATATTAAAGAAGTTATCGACTTTAAGGACGGTATTCGCGATTTACCGAAAGAGAATGTGTTAAAGTACATTTTTGATGACGGATCTTGGATGGCGGTTAGACCCTCCGGTACCGAGCCTAAAATTAAAATTTACTATTCAATTGTTGATCCTGATAAGTATAATGCCCAAATGCGGCTTGAAAGTATCAGAACACTTATTGACTCAATCATAAATGACTGATTAAGGGGATTAAATATGAACATACAAAAATATGTTGAAACTGTATTACAGCCTAAAATTCAAGGTGACGGCGGATGGATTGAATTTGTCAGCCTTGAAGATAATACACTCACGGTTATTTTTAGGGGTGAATGTTCAAAATGCCTTATTTTGCATCGTTGCACAGCATGGATTGAAGAGCAAATAAAGCTTGATTGTCACAAAAATATTAAGGTTAATGCAATTCGCAAAAAGCCTTATTTTCAGGATGTTTAAGGGGGCGTAATTATGGCACATATAAAGGTTGTACGGCATTCAATGCGTCCTGAGGAATGGACGGATTTGCGTTTTGGCTGGCTCAAACGCCATATATATTCAACTAAGTGGGAAATTAACAATCTCATGATTCGTGATGCCCGCCAGGTTGCAGAAATGGAGTTTGAGTATTATACAGATGATTACAGACCTCTTAATAAAGGAGATATGTATTTTACTCCTGACGGAACAGCCTTTATCAAGGCAGATGTTGATATTCCGCAGGAGCTTCAGGGCAAGGAGCTTTGGCTTTCACTGAAAACTGCGGCTGAAATTTGCGTAAAGGTTAACGGAAAGTATGTGGGCGGCGTTGATCCCAACAGAGAGCGTATGCTCCTTTCACCTTATGTTGACGATACTGAAACTCTTCATTTCGAAATGATGGGCTATAACCGTTCAAAGCCGGACGATGAGCGTAACCCCGAGTCATTGTCGGTGCGTGGATGCCGCCAAATTTTTGAAGGCGCATATATTTGCACCGTTAATCATCAGGTTCAGGATTTGGTTTGGGATTTTGAGCTTTTGCTTGATATTGCCAAATCGGATTTGTTTAACGAGGATTACAGAAGCTTCCTTAATCGCGAGTTAAACAATGCCATGAATTTAATTGATTTCGACAGCGATGATTTAACAGGCGTTGAAAAAGCAAAAAAATATATTGACGAGGTTGTATATGCCAATACAAATTACAAGGGCAGCGGCGATGTGGCTTTGATTGCACATTCCCACCTTGATATTGCCTATTATTGGCGGAGAATTCACGCCGTTCAAAAGAATTTAAGAACAGTATTAATTCAGCTTCGCTTAATGGATAAATATCCGGACTTTAAATATACTCACACCCAACCCTATGTTTATGAAACCTTGGAAAAGTATTATCCCGATGTATTTGAGGAGCTTAAGGAAAAGGTTGCAAAGGGTCAGTTTGAGCCTGTGGGTGCAATGTATGTTGAACCGGACTGCAACATTCCAACTGCCGAAAGCCTTGTTAGGCAGTGCCTATACGGTCAGCAGGCCTATAAGCGTATGTTTGGCAAAACCGTAAATAACGCTTGGCTGCCCGATGTTTTCGGCAACAGCTGGATTATGCCTCAAATCCTTAAAAAAAGCGGCGTAGAATACTTTGTTTCAAATAAAATGTCTACTTGGAACGACACAAACCGTTTTCCTCATAACAACTTTATTTGGAAGGGCATTGACGGTTCAAAGGTTCTCGCCTGCGTTCCGCCTACTCATTTTATCACCTGGAACGCTCCCTCTCAAATTCAAGAGAATTGGGAGGCTTATATTGACAAGGACCAAGGCGGTCAAACCATGAATATGTTCGGCTACGGCGACGGCGGCTCAGGCTGTACCGAGGAAATGATTGAGCTGATGCACAGGTTTGACAAGGTGTCAATTATGCCCAAATGCGAGCATATGGGCGGTGCCGAGTTTTTAGAGAAAAACCTTAAAAATAATGATAATCTTGAGACTTGGGACGGTGAGCTTTATCTTGAAATGCACCGTGGAACCTTTACCACAAAATCAAATCTAAAGCGTGCAAACCGTCAGCTTGAATATAAGCTTCGTGACGCAGAAATCCTTTCATTAATGCGTGGCGAGGATAACAATGAAAAGATAAGAGAGCTTTATAAAAAGCTTTTGATTAATCAGTTTCACGATATTTTGCCCGGCTCACACATTCATCCTGTATATGAGGATGCAATGGCGGATTATGCTGAAATTAATTCTCAGCTGGACGAAATTATCGGTACAGGCTCCAAATATTTCAACACGCTTAATATTGACAGAACAGCCCTTACCTTTATACCAAATAAAAACGGTACCTCTACCCGATATGGAGTACGGGGCAATTGGCTTATTCCAAATATCCCTGCCATGTCGTCAAAGTCTCTCCGGTCTGTAAAGGGCGACAGCTCTTGGTTAACTGTTGGTGACAGAGTTGAAACTCCGTTTTATTCAATAAGGTTTAATGACGACGGCTCTATTGCTTCACTTTATGATAAAGAGCTTAACAGGGAATGGGTTAACGGCGATTTTAATAAGCTTAAAATCTATACGGATAATCCCGGAAATTACGATGCATGGGATATTCTTCCAAACTACAGGGATAAGCAAATTGAAATTAATATTGCCGAGCCTCTTACTCTTACAGAAGCCGATGGAGAGGCCGCAACCTTTAAAGCGGTTTTAACTACTGAAAAATCAAGCTGGACAATGCTTGTCAGAGTATTCCGTCAGTCAAGGGGCATTGAGGTTGAAAGCATTGTTGATTGGCAGGAAAAGCACAAGCTTGCCAAAGCCGAATTTGGATGTAATGTTCTTACCCGTAAGGCTCTTTGCGATACCTCTGCAGGCTTTATTGAGCGCGATACTCACCGCAACACAACATGGCAGCAGGCCAGATTCGAAACCTGTCACCATAAGTGGTGCGACCTTGCCGAAACAGGCGGAGGAATTGCGTTAATTAACGACGGCAAGTATGGTGTGGGCTTTATTGAAAATACAATGAGCCTGTCGCTTTTGCGAGCTACAATTCGACCTGATGTTACCTCGGATATGGGCTTACATAACTTCTGCTATATGATTATGCCCCACGCAGGAAACGCCGTTACGGCAGGCATTAACAATATTGCATTTCAATATAACGAGCCTCTTGTTAGAAGCGATGCCCAATGGACTCTTCCAACATTTTCTCCTCTTTATTTGCAGGCCGCTAAAAGGGCAGAGGATAGTTCAATGACCGTTATTCGCCTTTCCGAGCAAAACGGAGAAAGGGGCACTATTAAGCTTGACAAGCCTGTTAAATTGCTTAATATGCTTGAAGAAGCAGAGGGCGAAACCGATGTTATTGAATATAAGCCATTTGAGATTATTACTATTGGAGTTGACAAGTAATGACTAAAACTCAAATAATTGTATTGGTAGTTGCTGTTTTGTCTGTTCTCAGCTTGATTGTTTTTCCTATTGTTAATAAGCGACAGTTTTCCAAATTGCCTGTTGAACAACAAATCAGAATTTTGATGAAGCAGGCAAAAAAACTTATTTATTGGAAAAATATCGGTCAAGGCACCAAGGGTAGCTTGGTATATATTAAAAACAAGCGTAAAATTTTGGTTTATCCTTGGGTGCTTGTGGACGGAAAAATGCTTTGCACAAAGGCAAATCCCTATGACCGGTGGGATTATCCTGAAGATAAGCCCGAATTTACCGAGGACGAAATAAAACAAGCCCTTGAAGAGCTTGAAAAATACAACAGGCACAATCCCGTTAAGCTTTATTTACAAGATAATGAATAAAAAATATAGGTACCTGTAAAGGTGCCTATATTTTTATAAGCTTGAATATATAGTAAAGCGCTAATCCAAAGCCAAACCATATTGCCGAAAAGGGTAAGCATATTTGGCCGAACAAATTGAGTGGCACCTGTGAATAGTCCCATACACCCATATTTAACCAAATGTTAAATATCGCGCCGAAAATAAGCTCTAATACGGTTATTACCAGCGCCGCTATTAAAGCAAATAATACAGATGGCATGCTTCTGTTTTGCAAATATATAAAAAGAAGCATTGATACTGCTATTCCGGCACAAAAAAACATACTGTAATGGGTACGCGCTCTGTAAATCAGTTCAATTAAACAATAGGTATTTCCGCCGATTAAAAAGGCTAAACTATATATTAGAAACGGACTCATAAAATCACCAATTGTATTGTGTCCAATAATGTGTTAAAATAGCATATAAAAATTTTTGAGGTTAGCTATGAATTTATCACAGAATACAAAAAAATTAATAGCGCTTTTATCATCAAGTGGCTTCAAGGCTTATGCCGTGGGCGGTTGTGTTCGTGATGAAATTATGGGCAGAGCCGCAGGAGATGTAGATATTACCACCTCAGCAACACCTGTGCAGGTGGAAGAAATTCTTAACGATAACGGTATTAAGTATGTTGAAACCGGAATAAAGCATGGCACAATTACGGCTGTAATTAATCATGTTCCCTATGAAATTACAACCTTTAGAACCGACGGAGAGTATATTGATAACCGCCATCCCGAAAATGTTAGCTATGTTACCGATATCAGTGAGGATTTGGCACGCAGAGATTTTACAATTAATGCAATTGCATATAATGATTATGACGGCTTTGTAGATTTATACGGCGGTATTGACGATATTAATAACAAAATTATTCGTGCCGTGGGTGAACCTAATAAACGCTTTCAAGAGGACGCCCTGCGAATTATGAGAGCTATTCGGTTTTCCTCTGTTTTGGGCTTTGAAATAGAGGAAAACACAAAAAAAGCAATTTTTGATAATATGATGCTTTTAAATAATGTTGCCGTTGAACGAATTTTTACAGAGCTTAAAAAGCTTCTGCTTGGTGATAATGTTGAAAGGGTGCTTTTAGAGTATAAGGAAATTATTGCATTAATAATTCCCGAGTTAATGCCCTGCTTTGGATTTGAGCAGAATACAAGATGGCACCTGTACGATGTTTATACTCATACTGTAAAGTCAGTTGCCTTGACACCTAAAAAGGACTATATGCGATTGACTCTTTTGCTTCACGATATCGGAAAACCCTATTGTTTAAAGATTGATGACAGGGGAGTTGACCATTTTAAAGGTCATCCTCAAAAGGGCGCCCAGCTGGCGGAAAGAGCTTTAAAAAGATTAAAGGCAAGTAACGAAATTATCGAAAAAACAGTAACACTGATTTCCATTCACGATGATTATATTACAACGGATTCAGCCGATATTAAGGCTTGGCTCAGACGCCTTGGCGAAGCAATGACTTTGGATTATATTGATGTAAAAATTGCTGATTTGGCAAGCCATAATTTAGAGCATTCCCAAGGCGAAATCGACATATTAAAGGAAATCAAATCCAAAACGGAGCATATCATTGCCTCAGGTGAACCCTATAAGGTTTCACAATTGGCTGTAAAGGGAAATGACTTGACACAAATCGGCTTTGTCGACAGGGAGATATCCCAAGAATTAAATCGTTTAATTGAGATTGTTAGTTCTAATCCTACACTAAATGAAAAAGAAAAACTCCTTGAAATATCAAAAAACGCTCGTAAGAATTAATCCTACGAGCGTTCTTTTATTTTGTATAGAAAAGTGCTTCGTGTGTGCTTTTGGAATATCGGTATACCGAAAATTCAATTCCAAGGGCCAAATATATACATAATGACGACGAACCGCCTGCTGAAAACAGCGGCAATGTGATGCCGATACAGGGTAGCAGTGAAAGCTCCATACCCACATTTACTATTATTTGAGCAAACAGCATAACGGCAATACCGCTGCACATTAAGTATCCTACATTGTCTCTTGCTCTCATCGCAATTTTAAGAACTCTTAAAACCAAAACAAAGAGAATAAGCAGTGCCGCCGCCAAGCCTACAAAACCGAATTCCTCACCTGCAACGGTTAACACCATATCACTCTCGTTAACAGGAACCGCACCGCCTTGAGTCATATCGCCCTGTAAATAGCCCTGTCCAAACCAACCGCCTGAGCCAATGGCAATTTTGCCGTTAGTCTGCTGATACATAACATCGGAATATTGCTCAGGATAAAACAGTGCAACAATTCTTTGACGCTGAATACCGTTTATTATGCCAAGTTTCCATGCCGCCGCAAAGCCAACAATAATTGCACATATTCCTGCCACAAAATAGCCAATATTTACCTTTGCAAAAAACAGCATGCCGATAAACATCAGCACAAAAATTAATGCCGATCCGGCATCACCGGTAATAAGCACTAAAGCAACAGGAATTATTCCGTGAATAACCAGCGGAATAATGCTTTTCAGCTTGTTAATATTGTCCTTAACCAAATCCAAGTGATAGCTAAATGAAATAATAAAACCGACCTTTAAAAGCTCTGACGGCTGAAAATAAAAGATTTTCAAATCAATCCAGCATTTTGAGTCAGGCCTCGACGGCGGAGCAACGCCGAAGAAAAAGGTGAAAATCATCAGCCCCACGCATCCTGCGGCTATAACGGGCCACAGCTTTGATATTACCTCGTAATCAATGTTTGATACCACCAAAGCTATAATAAGTCCGCCGGCAACAGACACAAGCATTGACCTAACATCACCTGAAATAATTTTTCCGTCCAGTGAAGAATAGGTAGCACTGTAAACCAAGCTTAAGCCATATATAGAGGCAAGAATTGCCGCAAACAGGGTTACCAAATCCGTTCCTTTAAGAAAGTGAGTAAGCGACTTTTCTTTTTTTATTGAATTGTCCATACATACTCCTTTCCAAATTGTTTCCTATATTATATTATTAAAGCAAATATTTTTCAACACTAATATAAAAATTTGTTATCGTTTTGTTATTTGAATATTATATTTATTGTGATATAATAATCCACAGGTCAAGATTAATAAAGTTTGAGGTGTTAATATGCTAACAGATATTGAAATTGCTCAATCAGCAAAAATGGAGCCTATTGAAAAAATAGCCGAGTCAATAGGCATATCGTCAAATGATATTGAGCCTTACGGTCACTATAAGGCAAAAATATCCAATAAGGTGTTGGATGAGCTTAAGGATAAAAAGGACGGAAAGCTTATTCTCGTAACCGCTGTTAATCCAACTCCTGCAGGCGAGGGCAAAACCACTGTGTCCATCGGCCTTGGCGAGGCTATGTCCAAAATCGGCAAAAAAGCTATTATAGCCCTGCGCGAGCCTTCACTTGGCCCTGTGTTCGGCATTAAGGGCGGTGCCGCCGGAGGGGGATATTCTCAGGTTGTACCTATGGAGGATATTAATCTCCATTTCACAGGGGATATGCACGCCATTACATCTGCAAACAATCTTATGTGCGCAATGCTTGATAACAGTATTCAGCAGGGAAACGAGTTGAATATCGACCCACGCAGAATTCAGGTTAAGCGTTGCCTTGATATGAACGACAGAGCCTTGAGAAATATTATTAATTCCCTTGGCGGCAAGCTTAACGGCATTCCCCGTGAGGACCATTTTTGTATTACCGTTGCCAGCGAGGTTATGGCTATTCTGTGTCTAAGTGCAGATATTTTTGACTTAAAGAGAAGACTTGGCAATATCCTTGTGGCATACACCTACGACGGCGAGCCTGTCTATTGTAAGGACATTAAGGCTAACGGTGCAATGACTGTTCTTTTAAAGGATGCAATTAAGCCTAATCTTGTTCAAACTCTTGAGAATACACCTGCAATAATGCACGGAGGTCCCTTTGCCAACATTGCCCATGGCTGTAATTCCGTTAGAGCAACAAAAACCGCTTTAAAGCTTGCAGACTATACAATAACCGAGGCAGGCTTTGGCTCAGACCTTGGCGCAGAAAAATTTCTTGATATTAAATGCCGTTTTGCAGGCTTAACTCCAAGCTGTATAGTTCTTGTATCCACAGTTCGCTCAATGAAATATAACGGCGGCGTAGCAAAGGACGAGCTTAAAGAAGAAAATCTCGAGGCTCTAAGAGCAGGCTCCGTAAACCTTGGTGCACATATTGATAACCTTAAAAAATTCGGCGTTCCTGTTGTTGTTGCAATTAATCATTTTTACGCAGATACTCAGGCTGAAATTGATTTTGTTGAGCAATTCTGTAAGGAAAAGGGCGCTGATTTTGCCGTAACAAAATGCTTTGCCGAGGGCGGAGAAGGCGGTATCGAGCTTGCTCAAAAGGTCGTTGATGCCTGCGAAAAAGAAAATAATTTCCATTATCTTTACGATATTGATATGCCCTTGTATGATAAAATTGATACCATTGCAAAGGAAATTTACGGCGCTGACGGTGTTGATTATACAAAGGAAGCAAAGGCGGCAATTGACGGATTTATTAAGCTTGGCGCAGACAAAATGCCCGTGTGTATGGCAAAGACTCAATACAGCCTTTCGGATAATCCAAAGCTGTTAGGCAGACCTGAAGGCTTTAGAATTACCGTATCATCTGCAAGCCTTTCAAACGGAGCTGGATTTATCGTATGTCAAACCGGCTCCATAATGACAATGCCGGGCCTTTCAAAATCTCCTGCGGCATATAGAATTGATATTGACGAGAACGGAAATACAGTAGGACTTTTCTAATGACAGAAATTATCACACATAGCTATGATGAAACCTTAAAAGCCGCTGCCGAATTTGCAAAAACCTCCAAAAAGGGAACTGTTATCGGCTTTATCGGTGGCCTTGGTATGGGCAAAACTGCTTTTACCTGCGGCTTTGTAAAGGGGCTTGGCATTGACGCGGATGTCAGTTCGCCCACCTTTGCAATTTGTAATGAATATATCGGCAGTGACAACAGAGTTTATCATTTTGATATGTACAGAGTAGAGAGCTGGGACGACCTTTATTCAACAGGATATTTTGATTATCTTGATACAGACGCATATATTTTAGCGGAGTGGAGCGAAAATATTTTCACCGCTTTGCCCGATGATGCCGTTATTATTGAAATTGAGCGTCTCGGCGAAAATGACAGACGCTTTAGAATTATGACTAAAACCGAGGTGCAGGAATAATGCTTTTATCAATCGACTCCAGCGCAGTTACTGCATCTGTTGCTTTAACTGACGGTGATGATGTAATTAAAAGTGAATTTGTTAATTCGGGCTTAACCCACAGCGAAACCCTGCTTCCAATGATAAAAAGAGTTATGCAGGGCGTAGAGTTCAGCAGTCTTGATGCTATTGCCATTACTGCAGGACCCGGGTCCTTTACAGGAGTTCGCATTGGGGTTGCCACCGTTAAGGGATTGGCCTTCAGCAACAATATTCCATGTATAGGCGTTTCTACTCTTGAAGCTATTGCTTATAATTTTACTGATAAAAATTGCATTGTCTGTGCAGTTATGGATGCCAGAAGAATGCAGTTTTACAATGCGCTTTTCCAAATCAAAAACGGCAATGTTCTTCGCTTAACCGAAGACAGAGCAATATCTATTGATGATTTAAGAGAAGAGCTTAAGCAATACGATAATGTGGTTATTGCCGGCGACGGTGCAAAGCTTTGCAATGATAATATCAGTCTTGATAATTGCTCAATTGCCCGGGATAATAACATTTATCAAAATGCAATCGGTGTTGCAAAGTCAGCACGGAACAAGGAAACAATTTCTCCAAGGTCACTTATGCCGGTTTATTTACGGCTGTCACAGGCTGAACGAGAATTAAAATTAAAGTTAGGTAAATAAGTAAGGAGAATAACAATGATAGTTATCGGTTCGGATCACGCAGGCTTTCCTCTTAA
>JBJEPI010000055.1:0-42203 GCA_051881175.1 Eubacterium sp. | reverse complement strand
AAAAGTCGCTTTAATTCTGCATTTTTGGCAGGTTCGGATTACTCTTTATTGCCTAATGTATGCTTTAATTGTTGCAAGCTTTTTGCCCTTTGTTTTTTCGGTAGGTCTTATAATAAAATCGCCCACATTTTCAGGGATAATAAAGGTTTCCGCATAGTGAACAACATAGGGCTCAAAGGTATTATCGGGGCTTATAACCTCCGCTTCTTCACCCTCAACAAGATTGAGTACGCAAACGCTTCCGTTTGATTTGTGATAAACCTCCTCGGTAAACCAATGGCGCACGGTTTCAATGGGCTCAAAAATATGAAGTCCCGTTTTTTCAGCCTTATATGCATCTGTTTCTTCAAGGGTTTCAAATTTATCTATAAGGTTTTCCTTAACCCATTTTGTATCACGGGAATAATTGATAACCTTACTGCCGTGCTTAATGTTTATCGGTCGGGGCTTGCCATCAAGGCCAAGTCTGCCCCAATCCCACAGCTTAAATGTGAATATATACGGAGTGCTTGAAATTTCAAGCACCATGGCGTTTTTGCCGGAGCAATGAAGTGTTCCGCCGGGAATCAGGAAATGGTCGTGCTTTTTGGCACTCCATTTGTTTACGTATTTTTCAACATCTATTTCGCCTGTTTCCTGTGCATTGTTTAGAGCACCGATAAATTCATCGGGAGCAATGCCTTCCCTTGCACCTAAATATACACAGCTGTCTTCACCGCTGTCAAGAATATAATAGCTTTCGTCCTGTGTGTACTGCATATTAAAATGCTCGCGGATATACTGGGTTGTGGGATGAACCTGAAGTGACAGATTTCCGCCGTCCATAGTGTCAAGAAAATCAAAACGAATCGGGAATTCATCGCCGTATCTTGCCTGAACACGTTCGCCCAAAAGCTTTTTGCCCTTATGCAAAACAATATCAAGAGCAGGCATTTCAACCTTTACACCGTCAAAATCATACAGAATACTGTTTTCCTCGGGCACACAGTCAAAGCACCAGGCAAAGTTGTTTTGCGATTTGTCAAGACCGCAAACCTCCTTCATCCACTGGCCGCCCCATACACCCGGGTCGAAATAGGGAACAACTCTAAAGGGTGTGTTAACCGCCTTTTCAAGAGCATTGTCATAATCGTTTCTTGAAATCATTTTAGGACAGTCCACCGAATTTGTGTCCATAAAATAGTGGAATTTGTTGTGGCTTTCGATTTTATGCTTGTCTGCAAGGCGCCACTCAACAAAATATCCTCGCTTGAATTTTGTAAGCGGATCCATATCATAATTATCGCAGTTCCAGTTAGGTGCACCCTTGCGAAATCTTAACTGGCTTTCCCATCTTGCAATGGAGCAGTGAACATTAAAGCCGCTTTCCCACACAAGCATTGCACCGACGCCGATAACAAGAATACGGCCGTCGCTGCTTAGAATATCCGCTTTCATCCTCTCGATTTTACTGTCAATAAAATAATCCCTCAAATAATCGGTTGTCATCACGCCGAAAATTCTGTCGTCAGTTAGATTTTTATGCATTTTTTCTGTCAGCTCATCACCGCTGTAAGCACAGGTGTCGGTGTAAAATATTTCATCAAACAAATCGCCTATGCTGTCAACTATGCTTTTAATATCAACTACGGGATAGCAGTCAAAAACCATTATTCGTTCATTACTGTCTTTTATCAATTCTCTAATTTGCTCATATCCCTGATAAGCCTTTCCCTTTGCCTTAATAAAGGGATATTTGTCATAATTACGGTAGCCTGTGTTCATGCTTTTACTCGCTCCTTAATTCCATATTATACTCATACCGCTTGCTGTCATATTTGCAAACGGAATACTCAATTAGTCTGTCGCCTAAAAAGGCCTTTCTTTTCATAACCATAACAGCCTCGCCTGATGCCAAATTAAGCATTTCGCGTGTCTTTATGTCGGCAATTTCCGCAGTAATGGTTTGCTGAACATTATCAATCTCTATACCGTATTCGTTTTTCAGCTTATCGTATAGCGATGAATAATATTGCTGACTGTCATAGGGAAGACCTATGCTTTCAGGAAGGTATGTGGTGAAGTAACCCACGGGAATATCGTTTATGCATCGCACTCTTTCAAGCACTGTAAAATAAGTGGATTTGCTTTGGCCGAAAAGCTCGGCTATATAGCCGGACACCTTTTTTCTTTCAATATTCGCGTAGCTTGTTGAGGGAACTATACCCTTTTCCTTCATCTCATGGGTAAAGCCTGAAATTTTCAGCAGCGGCTCCTTAATTCTTTCCTGAGTTACAATTGTTCCCTTGCCCTTAACTCTTTTAATTTTTCCTAAATCATTGAGCCTTGACAGGGCACCGCGAATGGTTATTCTGCTGACGGAATAAATTTCGCAAAGCTGAAATTCGTTAGGCAAAATATCTCCCACAGAGTATTTCCCGCTTTCAATATCCTTTTCAATCTTTTGGCTTATTTCAAGCCAAAGAGGTACTGATTTATCCATATAATTCTCTTTCTGTCAAATAAAATTCAAAAGCCTTCTTTTTGACACTTTCGCTGTTGCCGAATCCTGATTTTCATAGAATTCATCGTTGTGATATACTTTTATGCTTTCGCTTTCAAGCTTGTTATCCTTAACGTCAACTGCAATAACACGGTAATCATATTCGTTGTTGAATTCAACGCCGTAATCACGGTAGGAGGTTATGTAATTATCCGTGGTTTGTGCAATTCGTTTGCCGTTGCGGTATATTTCGTAATGCCTTATGGGCACAGTGCCCTGAACAGGAGTCCAAAATAAATCTATCCTGTTTTTTTCGCGAATAACTGCATGAAGCAATGGCCTTTCAAAAATACCTGAACCTTCAATTGAGCCGATAACCGGAGAAGCGTTTTGTGAAAAATCGCCCTTTGCGCCTGCTCCTGCACCGCGAACGCAATACTGATATTCGTTGCAAATATGCTTTGTTACCTGGCTGTCAAACAAGGTGTTATATTTTGTTGAGCCAACAAAATACATTTTTCCGTTTTTAACACGGAACACCTCATAAAACAAAGCGTTTTCGGCATATTCCCAGGAAACAAGCGTGCCCTGCTGAACAATTTTATTATTTGTCAGTTCCTTTACGCGCTCCTTTTGATAGTGCTCGCATCGGGGTATGCCAACCTCAGTGCATACAGCTTTTACATTTTTAATCCTTGAAACGGCTTTATCCGTCATAATTCTAAAGGTTTTTATTTCATAAGGCTTAAGCGAAAACTTAATTGTATTACCGTCAATTCTTTCGCCGATATCGTTTTCGATAATATCGGTTTCTGAAAAAGAGGTTATTTTATCAGCCAGAGATACGGCAATGTTTTCCGTTTTCTTTCCGCCGATTTCGTTGAAACGGACTATCATACCCTCGCCGTTTGCCTCTGCCGGCTTCATTGCAGTTAAGATAACATTGTCGTGACTGATTGTTATGTAGGATTTTTCATTGCACTGGTTTTCGGTGTTATTTACTGCACCGTTGGTTAGCACTGCCTGCATTGGTGCGCAACAGCTCCAAGCCGCTTGATTGATTTTATCAATGGGCTTTCCGTTGTTTGTAAAGAGAGAGTAGGAAAATTCAGTCATACCGGGTTGGTCGCCCTGAAAATTCGTTTGCCACATATTGTTTAAAACATAGCTGAAGATATACGGCTTCTTTGACTTGTAATCAAACGACCATTTTCCTGTTCTGCGTTCTCCAAACTGCAAAAGCGAGGTGTCAATAAGCGCCAGCGTCATGCTGTAATCATCGCTTTTGTCATAAACATTAACCCATTTGTTTGCGGTGTACCAATCTCTTGACGTGCCGTAAATCTGTTGCCCCTCCGCTACATTGCCAATGGGTAAATCGTAGCGAATTTCATAATCTTCGTCTGCCTTAAACGGGAATGTGAAAAAAGCCTCCTCCTTGCAGGTGAGCTTTGGCAAAGGAGCTTTCAGCACCTTATTGCTAATATCAATTCGTGCAATATCGTCATACAGGGTGATTGTTTGATAAATGCTTCCTGCACGGAAGGTTGCTGTGCGTACTTGAATTTTTACACCGTATGCCAAAGGTGTAATTTTGATATTTGTATTTTCTTTTGACGGCTGATAAAGATTCCATTTCCACTTTGAGAATTTTGCCCCCATATTGCTGAATGGAATACCGAAATCATCATAATACTGATACTGATTCCATTTGACATCAGCCAAACTGTCAACAATTTCCCGATTGCCTTTTTGTTTGTCAATAATGCTTTTAACAGTGCCGTCGTCACTGATGGCAAGTCTGTAAAACGGCGTTTCTACGCAGTTACCGTTACATATTGCTTTAGCCTTGAAAACGGGCCTTTCATCGGCAGAAATAACCGAAAACAGCTTGTAGCCAAGGGCCGGCACATCTTTTGCAACAAAGCTCAGCTCATTGTTCTTAAGCTCGTAGGGCAGACTTTCGCCGCCGCTGATTATTTCAAATGCTTTTGGTGCATTTTCCCCCAGCTGTACCGTTACAATATCTGTTCTGTTCCAGTTTAGTGAATTGTAAACATATATGTTACAGCCCTGTGAATTTGTATTCTCAGCCAAAGCCTTAAGGGATGCCTTAAGCGTTTTTTGTGTCAGCGCATTTGCGCCTAAGGAATTTGAGCGCTTCCATTCAAACTGCTGGTGATATTCAGGGCAGTCACTGTATTTGTTGTAGCCCCAGGTATGTTCGTTATATACGCCCACTCTTCTTGCCGTTTCATCCAAATCATCGCAGGGATACAGCGTGCCGTGGTAAAAGGATGCCAAAGACGCCATTGTTTCGGCCATGGGGGTAAGGGTGCCGTTTTTCTTGTTTATTCCGGATTCAAAGGCGGTTGTTCCCCAGCCGTCATTCCACCAGTTTTCCTCGGTGCCTGTTTCAACAGGAATAATATCGCCGTACTCCTTTTCAACATCTTCAAAGAATTTTTCCGGAAAAGCGGATATTATTTTAGGATAAGCATATCCCAGGGATTGCCACCTTGCGTTAACTTGGTTTGCTATTATAATCTGCTTTTCAAGAGGCGGCTTATTGTCGCCGTAGGGAATTAACGGCAAAGGGAATTTATCATAGGGATAGGCACGCCTGCCGGTTCTTTTTTCAAGTGTATTTATCAGCTTTAATAATTCCTTTTCCGCAAGCTCATTATTGCCCTTTTTGGGGTTTTCGTAGTTTCCGCAGAAGCCGTAATTTTCACCATAGCTTTTCCCGTTAAAAACCAAAAGCCGATTTTTTTCGTCAAATCCGGTCATATAAAACAAATCGTATTCACGAACCTTGTTGTAGGGTGAGCGGTCGGGATTCATTGAGTGGATTACATATTTTATGCCTGTGGAGCCTGCAATGTCCACATAGCTTTTTGAAATTGCCGGATTGTCAAACATTCTAACGGTGTTGTCCGACGGAAGACCGTAACGGTCCTTTAAATTTCTGTTTGTAAGATAGGGAAGTCTTGCCATTTCCTCAGTGCCGCAATTTTCGTTGGCATTGTTGAAGCGTCCTGCGCCGACTGCAAAATCCCCCTTTTCAACTAAATCAACAAGCTCCTCCAATTCATGGGCATTTTTCTCCTTTGCATAGCCCTCGCTTAATACCCAGGAGGATTCAATGGCATATTTGTAATTTTCCCTGTCTTCAGCTCTGTTGTGGGAATCTTTAATATATTTTTTTGCCGTATCAATAAAGCTTGAGTAAAGGGCGGGCAGAGTCTCGGGATAATCGGTATATCCCAAATCCGTGTGCATTGTTTGAGATATGTAAAACTGCCAGTGCCTGGTCCTTTGCCAATTATTGTCTTTATAAATTGCAACAGGCGCACCGCCCAAGTCCTTTGCTTCAAACAGCTCTGCTTTAAGCACGGTTGTTTCGCCCGGCTTTAGCATAGTGTTTGTATCGGTAATATTAATTTCTTTCTTACTTATGCCAAGGGGCACCTTGCCCAGATATTCTGTGTAAGGCTCTTTGCCGCACACTGTAATCCTTGCCCATAGCTCAGGGCTTGTATATGTGCTGTACAATTTTATAACAGCTTTTTGAAAACCGTCACTTGTTATGAACGGTGTTGCAGTAATGCGTGTAATATCAATTTTTTTAAAATTCTTCTTCAACTGTTAATTACTCCTTGACAATATGTTATAACATATTGCTATTTTATCATCAAAGACAGATTTAGACAAGTAAAATCTCATTACAGACAAATAAAATAACATAGCCGCAGTTATGTTATATCAATTGTAAAAATCCTTGAAAATACAGAGATTTTTGGTGTCTTGTGATGTTTACAAAGATAATAAGTTATGCTATCATTGACTTAAATAATAACTTGATAAGTGAGGCTTTTATGAAGGAGTTAAAAAGGATAACAATAATTAATTTCTGCCTGCCGCAGTTTGCGGTGGGTTTATTTACCACTATGCTCAACAACTATTTGATTTATTTTTATCAGCCCACCGAGGCATCGGGACTTCCGGTTTTGATTACTCAGGGATATGTTGTTTTCGGCATACTTACGGTAATCGGTCTAATTAAAGCGGTAGGGCATATTATTGATGCCTTTTCCGACCCTATTGTTGCAGGAATAAGCGATAAAAGCAAAAACAGAAACGGCAGAAGAATACCGATGATGAAATGGTTTGCAGTTCCTTTTGCTGTCAGCGCACTTCTTATTTTCTGGTCGCCTTCGCAGAATCCTATGTTCAATAATGTATGGCTCGCAGTTTTCATCTGGGCTTATTTTGTGTTCTATACACTTTATATGATTCCCCACAATGCCCTTTTGCCTGAAATGATTACAGATGAGGGCAAGCTTGTGGATGCTTATACATACAGCTCGTTATTTTTTGTTGTAGGAAGCATGCTTGGCTATGCCACAACAATGATTGTTGCGATTATGAAAAAAACATTTGGACTTGAGACTATTATGGCGTGGCGCTTTACATTTTTAATATTTACCGTTATAGGCGTTATTCTTCTTTTAGTGCCTGCACTGACAATAAAGGAAACGGATTATGTAAATTCCGTTCGTCCCACAATGCCGCTGATGTCATCTCTTAAGCACGCTTTTTCAAACAGGCATTTTGTTATCGTTACTTTGGGTCAGCTTTTTGAGGGAACGGGCATGAGCTTTTTCCAGGCGTGTATCATGTATTACATAACAGAGCTTATGGGAATACCCGAGGAGCAGTCAATCATAATTATGGCAACCTCAATTGTAGGCTCTCTTGCGCTTTATCCCGTTATTAATAAATGGTCAAAGGCAAAGGGCAAGAAAATACCTATGATTGTGGGATGTATTGTATTCACTGTAGCAGAGTTTGTTATATGCTTTGCCGATGCATTGCCCAAAGACCACAAAATGGCAGTGGCAATTATGTTTGCATTGTTCGTTTCGTTACCCTTTGCCGTGCTGAATATCCTTCCCTCATCAATGATGGCGGATGTTATTCAGTATGACACAATTAAATCCGGTGTTAATCAGGAGGGGACCTTTGCCGCAGCAAAGAGCTTTGTAACAAAAATGGGTTCCTCGCTGGCGATTATGATTGTTCCGTCGCTGGTTGTAATCGGTGCAAAAACAGGTGAAAGCATTGGCAGAAAGGGTCTTTTGATCACCGCTTTGGTAGGTGGATTGTTTACTCTCGTGTCCTTTATAATATACCTGTTTTATAACGAAAAGGAAGTGCTTGGTGTTATTAGAAGCACCAAGATAAATAAGGAGAATTAAGTGATATGACTGTGTTTTTAACCATACTCGGTGTAATAGTTGCTTTTGTTTTGTTTCTTGTTATCAGGACATTTGCTGTCACTTCAAATGCGCCAAGGCTTTCTAATGAAAAGCCCATAAGCACAGATGATGAAAATATGTACTATGCCCAAAGGCTTGCAAAAATGATTCAGTGCAAAACGGTCTCTGTCAAAGATGAATATGATGACACGGAATTTGCAAAGCTGAGATCTGTTATGAAGGAGCTGTTTCCCACGGTTCACGAAAAAGCTGAAAAGCTGACCTTTTCCAATGACTGCTGGATTTACAAAATTAGCGGAAAGGACACAAGCCGCAATATTATGCTGATGTCCCACCATGATGTAGTAGCTGTCAGCGGAGAGTGGGAGCATGGCGGCTTTTCCGGTGATATTTCAGATGGAAAAATCCACGGAAGGGGAACAGTTGATACAAAAACTCCGCTGTTTGCTGAGTTTTCCGCCATTGAGGAGCTTTTAAACCAAGGCTTTAAGCCTGCCTGTAATATTTACATAGGCTCGTCTCATAACGAAGAGCTTGGCGGCGACGGCATACCTAAAGCAAATGAATATTTCAAGGAAAACGGAATCGTTTTTGATGTTATTCTTGACGAGGGCGGAGCAATAATTGAGCCGCCCCTCGGCGGAATGAAATGCGATAAATGCGCTATGGTTGCAGTTCACGAAAAAGGAAGATATTATCTTAACTGTACTGCGTCGGCGGCAAACGCCCACGCAAGCCTGACAAGTGCGTCAACTGCAACTCCTGTTGAAAGGATGGCGTCGTTTATTAACGAGATTTCAAGCTCCGATATTTTCATCCGCAGGCTTAATCCTCAGGTTACGGCAATGTTCAGGCATCTTGCACCTTATTCGGGTTTTATGATGAAGCTTTTGTTTTCAAATCTTTGGCTTTTCGGTCCACTGCTCAAAAGGGTTATGCCAAAGCTAAATGCTCAAGCGGCAGGTCTTATAGGTACAACATGCACCTTTAATAAAATTCAGGGAAGTACAGAGGATAAAATTTGTACTGCCCGTGCCTTTCTCCGCCCTGTTGACGAAAAGGATTTGGAAAAGGATATTGAAGCCTTTAAGAAGGTTGCCGAAAAATACGGTATTATCGTAGAAGAGGACGAAGGCTGTGAATATCACGCACCTGCCGATATGTCCGTACCTCAGTTTGAATATACTAAAAAATGTATTTCAAAGGTATTTCCCCAGTATCCCGTATCGCCGTTTATTCTGCCTGCAGGAACAGATGCAAGAACCCTTACAGATGTTTGCCCCTGTGTGCTTCGTTTCGCACCTATCAGGCTTTCGGCACAGCAGCTCGCCTCTGTTCACGCGGAAAATGAAAATATAGACATAGATGCAGTTTCAGCCTGCGTGAAGTTTTACAGGGAGTTTATCAGTAATTATACAGTTATGTAACAGTACTGCGTAAGGATTAAGACTACGGTATTCCTAAAGCAAGGAGTTTGCCGTAAAGGAGTTTTGTATGATTTATTATGTTTTGCAGGGCAGTAGCCTGTATGGTGACGGTACTAAGGAGCATCCCTTTTGCACCGTAAGCCAAGCGGCGGATATTGCCGTTGCAGGCGACACGGTAGTAATCGGCGACGGCGTTTACCGTGAGTGGGTAAGCCCAAAAAACGGCGGCTCAAGTGAGGAACTGCGAATTACATATATCAATGCAGAGGGTGCTGAGCCTGTCATAAGCGGCGCAGAAATAATTGACAGCTGGAAGCCTTATAAGAATAATATTTGGTATACCGAGATTGAAAACCGCTTGTTTGGCGAATACAATCCTTATGCAGATGAACTTTTCGGCGATTGGTATAACAGCTTGGGGCAGGTGCACCATACGGGTGAACTGTTTTATAACGGTAAGGCAATGTATGAAACGGCTTCACTTGATGCGCTTTTTAGAAAACCTAAAAATGAAAAACAAACTTTAAGATGGTTTTCCGCAGTAAAAAAGGATGCAACTGTTTTTTACGGAGATTTCGGCGGGGAAGATCCAAACACTCAGTGCACCGAGATCAGTGTTCGGCCTTACTGCTTTTTTCCTGAAAAAGAGGGCATTAATTACATTACAGTGTCGGGTATAACAATGCGTCAGGCGGCAACTCAATGGGCACCGCCGACTGCATTTCAGCCGGGTATTATCGGCCCTCACTGGAGCAAGGGCTGGATAATTGAAAACTGTAAAATTCACGATTCAAAATGCTGTGGCATCAGCTTGGGAAAGAAACGTGAGGATAAGGATAACTGTTGGTCAAAAAATCCTGCTAAGGACGGCTCACAGACATATACTGAAATAATTCTTTCCAATCTAAACGAAGGCTGGAACAGGAATAATATCGGCGGTCACATCGTTCGCAATAATGAAATTTTCAATTGCGGACAAACGGGCATAGTAGGATGTATGGGCGGTGCCTTCTCAAATATATCGGGAAATCATATTCACCATATAAACATCCGTCACGAATTTTCGGGTGCGGAAACTGCCGGAATTAAGCTTCATGCCGCCATAGATGCGGTTATAGAGAAAAATGTTATCCATCACTGCAACCGGGGTATATGGCTTGACTGGGAGGCTCAGGGGGCTGTTGTCAGTAAAAATGCATTGTTTTGCAACGACGATGACCAGGATTTGTTTATCGAGGTTTGCCACGGGCCCTGTATTGTGGAAAACAATCTTTTGCTGTCACGCCAGAGCTTTTTAAATGTGTCCCAGGGCACTGCACTGATACACAATCTTTTTGCAGGAGAAATTCAGCTTATACCTGACACAAACCGCTTTACTCTTTACCATTTGCCCCATTCAACAATGGTGGGCGGAGTTATGCATATTTACGGCGGTGATGACAGAATTATGAATAATATTTTTGTCGGACAGGACAGGGATATTAAAAAAAGCCTTTATAACATATTCCGCAAAAGGAAATGTGCTTATGGCACTGCCTGCTATGAAGGATACAGATATAATGACGAAAAGAATTTGAAGATTGACAAGCCTATGGCCGATGTGGGCAGACCACTGCCGATTGAAATTTGCAATAACATTTATTTTAACGGTGCAAAGCGTTGGTCACAGGAAAAAAATTCACATATCATTCCCAACTTTAACGCAAATATCAAAGTAGCGGAGGAAAACGGCCATTATTACCTTTACTCTAATTTAGGCGATATACTGTCTGACGGCTTTACTGCCGACAAGGTTACAACCGAGATTCTCGGGCATGCCTTTGAGTCGGAGCAAATGTATGAAAACCGCGACGGTTCGGCTTTCTCCTCAAACAATGATTTTATGAACAATCAAAGAGGTGAAGCAGTTAAAATAGGCCCCTTTGAAAACTATATCGGTAAAATTAAGCTTGTATAGTAACAGGCAAAAATCGGGAGAGTAATATGGAAATTGGAAAATTTAACGAGTTATATAATCACTCCTACAGTGAGGAACGCAGATATGTTGCACCAAAAGAGCCGGAGGTTAGGGAGTCGCTTGAACGCTTTATGGACAGAAAATTCGGCATAATGTTTCACTGGGGAGCCTACTCACAGTGGGGAATTGTTGAGTCCTGGGCACTTCCTGATGCCGACCGCAGCTGGGCGTGGGACGATGTGGATAAGGATTTGACAGGCGAGCAATTCAAGCAGGAATATTGGGACTTGATAAAAACCTTTAATCCTGTGCGTTTCCGTCCTGAAGAATGGGCAAAAACCGCAAAGGACGCAGGCTTTAAGTATGTTCTCTTTACTACAAAGCACCACGATGGCTTTTGTATGTGGGATACAAAGTACTCCAATTACAAAATCACTTCACCGGAATGTCCTTTCAGCAAAAATCCCCGTGCAGATATCTGCAAGCATCTTTTTAATGCTTTTCGTGATGAAGGGCTGAAGGTGCACGCATATTTTTCAAAGCCCGATTGGCACTGCGAATACTACTGGGCAAAGGGCTTTTCCAAAAATGAATATATGACAAGAAACCCCAGCTATAAAACCCTTTTACACCCAAAGCTGTGGAACAAGTTCTGTGAATATACAAAAAATCAAATGCTTGAGCTTGTTAAGAATTACGGACGAATTGAGTGCCTTTGGCTTGACGGCGGACAGGTTAATCCTATGAATATGCAAAATATTCATTTGAGCAAAATTATGAAAGAGGCAAGAGAAATTCAGCCTTGGTTAATGGTTGCCGACAGAACCGTGGGCGGAAGAAATGAGAATTTTATCACCCCCGAGCAAACTGTTCCCGACCATCCCATAAGAGTTCCGTGGGAAAGCTGTGTTACTTTGGGAACAAGCTTTTCCTTCAAATATGACGATGATTATAAGGACGCCAAAACCGTTATTCATCTGCTTTGCGATATAGTGGCAAAGGGCGGTAATCTTGCTTTGAATATCGGCCCCCGTCCTGACGGAAGATTGCCTCACAGGGTTTATCCTATTTTGGCCGATATCGGCAAATGGCTGAATAAAAACGGCTATGCAATTTATGAAACCCGACCGGCAGAGCCTTACAGAAAAGACAGCTTTGCTTACACCGGAAAGAACAATGAGGTGTATGCAATATATCTGCCTGATGATGAGGATAACACTCTGCCCAAGGAGTTAGTTCTTTATTCCAGGGAAAAGGTTAAAGGGGTAACCTTTAATTCAAAGGCTGTTGATTTTACCCAAAAGGGCGAATGGGTTAGCGTAACAGTTTCGGACAATTATGAAAAAGAGCCGGCCTATGTGTTTACAATGCACAGATAACGGCAAATTCAGGAGGGCTTTATGTTTAAAAAAATATTGATTGCAGTGCTTGCTATTGCCGTTGTTGCGGCAAGCATTTTCGGCGTAAGTGCGTACAGCTTCAGTAACTCGCTGAAGCCAGAAATAACAGAAAAAGAGTTGTCAAAGGATGCGCTTATCAGCGGCAACGCAAAAGGCTTAAGGGGCAGTATGCCCTTTTCCTGCTGGAAAGTGAATGAGGGCGACAGTGCGGAAATTGATTTCGGCAAAGAGGTTACATTCAACACCGTTACTCTTAAGGAATCAGGCGACAATATCCGTACTTTCCGCCTATACAGGCTTAATGGTGAAAGCTGGGAAATGTTTTATGAGCAGGACAGAATTGACGGCTACCGTATGTGCACCTTTGAGGAAATCACAACGAGCAAGCTGAAAATTGAAATAACTCAGTGCGATAATACAGTAAAGCTGTCAGGGCTTGGAATATACAATCAGGAAAAGAACGAAAGGGAAATCAAGGTCAGCCAGTATCTCACATTCGGCGAAAATGAAATTGTTGAGCTTCGTAACAATAAGGACCAAGGCTTCAGCGGATATTACGATGTTGTAACCGATGTTATCATCATCGGTTCTGTTGAAATGGATGAAGATGCAAACATTTCTTTCCCCGGCGGAGAGGAGGCATTTGCAGATAATCTTGAGGCATTGCGTGATATTATAGGCGACAGAGATGTCCGTATTTGGTCAACCGTGCGTTTTGACCGCCCTGAGAGCGAGAGCCAAAGCAGTCTTGACGCTACAAAGGATTTTATCAACAACAATATTGACGGTATTGTTAACAGTATTTCAAATTTTGTTGAAAAATATAATCTTTACGGTATTGATTACGACTGGGAGTATCCTCAAAAAAGAGCACAGTGGAAGGCTTACAACTTGATGATTACCGAAAGCGCCGAAAAATTCAAGGTGTCCGTGGCTTTGCCGCCTTGGGGTATCCATCTTTCAAAATCCGCTGTAAAATGCATAGAGCATGTAAATGTTATGGCATACGATTTGTTTGACGATAGAGGAGACCACGCCAATATTCAGTGGGGAACAATTGATTCTGCAAAAAATCTTTTGATGGCAGGCTTTGAAAAGGAGCAGATACTTTTAGGCATACCCACCTACGGACGAACGGTTGACGGCACTGCTTATTCCTGGCCGGTAGCAAGGGGAAATGAGGAGACGCTGGGTAAGTTTAACAGTATTGTTAAGAACAACGAATTTACCGACGATGAGGGAAACAAGCAAGTTTATGACGCTTATATTGAAAGCTATGCGGAGGCACGTGATAAAACTGCTTATGCCCAGGAGGCAGGCTTTGGCGGAGTGATGATTTTCCGCGCAAAATGCGATTCGCCTTATACATACGAGTATTCAATTCACCGTGCGGTCAAATTTGCAATAGATAACTAACAACAGTGCGGAGGTTAAATACCTCCGCACTGTTCTTTGCCCCTGTTCCTGTTAATTATTGAATTTGAAATCACATTGTGATATTATTAACAATATAATAAACGCTAAAACTGTTTTGTCGGGAATTGTAAGTGATGAATAATTTTTCAAAAGAGCTTATTGAAAAACTGAATAAACAGCATTGCCTTGAAACAGAGGAGTACCTGTATTTAATAGCTAACCGTGATGAAGAATCGGCTCTGCTCCTGCAGGAATATGCCGTAAAGAAGAGAAAAGAGATATACGGTAACAGCGTTTTTGTCAGAGGCTTAATTGAGATAAGCAATATTTGCAAAAATGATTGCTACTATTGCGGAATAAGGTGCAGCAATAAAAATGCCGACAGATACAGACTGTCACCGCAGGAGATACTGGATTGCGCCGACGCCGGATATGATTTAGGCTTTAGAACTTTTGTTTTGCAGGGCGGCGAGGATGCATATTATACCGACGAACTCCTTGAGGATATCATTGTAAAGCTTAAGAAAAAATATGACGATATTGCCATAACCCTGTCCCTTGGCGAAAGAACCTTTGACAGCTATAAAAGGTTGTATGATGCCGGAGCAGACAGATATCTTTTAAGGCACGAAACCGCCGACGAAAAGCATTATAAAATGCTTCATCCTAAAAATATGTCCTTTGATAATCGTATGAATTGTCTAAACAATCTAAAGCAAATTGGCTATCAGGTGGGTTGCGGATTTATGGTGGGTTCACCCTATCAAACTCCAAAGGAGCTGGCAGAGGATTTGAAATTTATCGAAGAATTTCAACCGGATATGTGCGGCATAGGCCCCTTTATTCCCCACAGGGACACAATGTTTAAAGACGAACCTGCCGGAACGGTTGAACTAACCTGTTATATGCTATCAATTATCAGGTTAATAAAGCCGAATATTTTGCTTCCGTCAACCACTGCTTTGGGAACAATCAGTCCCTTTGGCAGGGAACGCGGAATACAAGCAGGGGCAAATGTCGTAATGCCAAATCTGTCGCCTGTAAGCGTTAGAAAAAAATATGAGCTTTATGACAACAAAATATGTACCGGCGAGGAAAGCGCTCAGTGTAAAAGCTGTTTAAGCAGCAGAATGAAAAATATAGGGTATGAAATAGTTGTTGATAAGGGCGATATAAAGCGTCTGTGAATAACGTCATCTAATAAGGAAAAGTAATTTGAACAAAAGAGAAGGGATAAGAAAAATGGCTGATTATAATCCAAAATCACTGAAAGCAGAAGAATTTATAAACCATAACGAAATTCTGGAAACATTGGAGTATGCCGAAAAGAACAAAAACAATCTTGAACTTATCAATGAAATTCTTGAAAAGGCTCGCCCAAAAAAAACGAAAACAGGTTCGGTATGTGCAGGATTAACCCACAGAGAAGCATCGGTGCTTCTTGCCTGTGATATTCCTGAGGTAACAGAAAAAATCTATCAAATCGCCGAGGAGATTAAGCTTGCATTCTACGGAAACAGGATAGTTATTTTTGCACCCCTTTATCTTTCAAACTATTGTGTAAACGGTTGTGTGTACTGCCCCTATCACTTGAAAAACAAGCATATTCCCAGAAAAAAGCTGACTCAGGACGAGGTGCGCAATGAGGTAATTGCACTCCAGGATTTAGGCCATAAACGACTTGCCATTGAAGCCGGCGAGGACCCTGTTAATAATCCCATTGAATATATTTTAGAGTGCATAAAAACCATATACAGCGTTCATCACAAAAACGGTGATATTCGCCGAGTTAATGTTAATATTGCCGCTACAACTGTTGAGAATTATAAAAAGCTTAAGGAAGCGGGGATAGGTACATATATTCTTTTTCAGGAAACCTATCATAAGGAAAGCTACGAAAAGCTTCATCCAACGGGACCAAAGCATAATTACGCTTACCATACCGAGGCTATGGACAGAGCTATGGAGGGCGGCATTGATGATGTTGGCTTGGGAGTGCTGTTCGGTCTTGAGCTATACAAATATGAATTTGCAGGACTGATTATGCACGCAGAGCATTTAGAAGCAGTCCACGGTGTGGGCCCCCATACAATATCTGTTCCAAGGGTAAAAAAAGCAGATGACATTGACCCCGACGTGTTTGATAACGGTATTGACGACGAAACCTTTGCAAAAATCACAGCTTGCATTAGGCTGGCTGTTCCCTACACGGGAATGATTATTTCAACAAGAGAAACCGAACAGGTGCGTTCAAAGCTGTTGCGGCTGGGTGTTTCTCAGGTCAGCGGCGGCTCAAGAACCTCTGTAGGCGGATATGCAGGCTATTCTCCCGATGAAAGGCCCCACGATACTGAGCAGTTTGACGTATCCGACCAACGTTCACTTGACGAGGTGGTTTGCTGGTTAATGGAAAACGGTCATATCCCCTCATTTTGCACTGCCTGCTACAGGGAGGGCAGAACAGGTGACCGTTTTATGACTCTTTGCAAAAACGGTCAAATTCTTAATTGCTGTCATCCAAATGCATTAATGACTCTCAGCGAATATTTAGAGGATTACGCGTCACCAAAAACAAAGGAAACAGGCTACAAAATGGTAGAGGAGGAGCTTAAAAAAATTCCAAACGACAAGGTTCGGGGAATAGCTGCCCAACATATTCAGGATATTAAAAACTCAAATCGCAGAGATTTTCGCTTTTAGGAGGATGCCTATGGGACTTAATGATACTGTATCTGCACAGCGTATTCATATTGGCTTTTTCGGCATGCGAAATGCAGGAAAATCAAGCCTTGTTAACGCCGTTACAAATCAAGAGCTAAGCGTTGTTTCAAATGTTAAGGGCACAACAACGGACCCTGTAAAAAAAGCCATGGAGCTGTTGCCCTTAGGGCCTGTTTTGATTATTGACACTCCCGGCTTGGATGACGAGGGCGAGCTTGGGGAAAAAAGAATGTCAAAATCAAGAAAAATCCTGACTCAGGCCGATATCGCCGTTTTAGCCGTTGACTCAACCGTGGGATTGAGAAATGACGACAAAAATCTTATAAAAGAATTTGAAAACAGAAATTTGCCCTATATTATTGCATATACCAAGTGCGATTTGTTAAACCAAAGAAACAAGCTGAAGGGCAATGAAATTTATGTTTCTTCAAGTGATAAAACAGGTATCAATGAATTAAAGGAGCTTATAGGCAGGCTTTATAAGGATGTCCAAAGGGATAAATTAATCGTTGCCGATTTGCTTAACCCCAACGATGTTGTGGTTTTGGTTACGCCTATTGACGAATCGGCACCAAGGGGCAGACTTATACTTCCTCAACAGCAGGTGCTTAGGGAACTTTTAGACGCCAATTGTATTGCTGTTGTCTGCCAGCCCGGGGAACTGTCACAGGCTATAAATAAGCTTAATTCAAAACCCAAATTGGTGATTACCGATTCACAGGCGTTTGACTATGTGTCGGATAATCTGTCAAAGGAAATACCGCTGACCTCCTTTTCCATACTGTTTGCCAGATATAAGGGCAACCTGGATACCTTAGTAAAGGGTGCCAAGGCAATTGACAAGCTAAAGGAGGGTGACAGGGTTTTGATTTCCGAGGGTTGTACACATCACCGTCAGTGCAATGATATCGGCACGGTAAAGCTTCCAAGGTGGCTTGAGAAATTTACCGGAGCAAGGCTTGATTACGGCTTTTCCTCGGGCGGAGATTTTCCCGAAAGCTTAAAGGATTATTCGCTTGTTATTCACTGCGGAGGCTGTATGATAAATGAAAGAGAAATGAATAACCGTATCAATAAATGCGAGGCTCAGGGTGTGCCGATAGTTAACTACGGCGTGGCAATTGCCCACATGCATCATATACTTGACAGGGCGCTTAAGCCTTTAATAAGCCCTTAAACCGATTGTTAAATTATTAACATTGATTTTTATGACAATATATGTTAAAATTGTTGTGCGTATCATCAATTTTGCCGTTTTTCGGCAAGTGATAATTAAAGGGGTAAATTATGAAGAAAAAACTCAGCAGCCTGCCGTTTAACGGCACGGACGAACAAAAGCAGCAGCTAATGGCTGTTATTGAAGAGAATAAAAACGACGAAAGCAAGCTTATTTCCGTAATGCAGAAGGCACAGGATATTTACGGATATCTTCCTATCGAGGTTCAGGAAATGATTTCGGAGGGTATGAATATTCCTTTGGAAAAGGTTTACGGTGTATCAACCTTTTATGCACAGTTTTCACTTTCGCCAAAGGGTAAATATAATATCTCCGTTTGCCTTGGTACAGCCTGCTATGTTAAGGGTGCTCAAACCCTTGTTGACAAGCTTCAGGAAAAATTAGGCATAGGGATTGATGAATGTACACCTGATGGTAAGTTTTCGTTAACCGCATGCCGTTGTATCGGCGCCTGCGGATTGGGACCGGTTATGACAATAAATGACGAGGTCTACGGCAGACTTACAGCTGACGATATTGACGGTATTTTAGAAAAATATCAGGATTAATTGGGAGGTAGGATATGAAATCTGTTGATGAATTAAACGCGATTAAACAGCAATATATTGATAACATTGAAATCCGTACCGATGAAAAGCCAATTAAAGTTATCGTTGGTATGGGTAACAGCGGAATGGTGAGCGGCGCCAGAGATATTTTACATAATTTGGTAGAGCTTGTATCAAAAAAGGGTTTATCTCACAAGGTATTGGTTATGCAGGAGGCCCGTGTTAGTATTCCGGGCAAAAACCCTGTGGTAAAAATTATTGATGACGGTATTGAAGAGGTCACATATATTAATGTTGACAATGTTCTTGCCGAAAGAATTGTTAACGAGCACTTATTAAAGGGTGTTATTATTCAAGACCACGTTTACAATCAGGAGGTATAATTATGATTCGTACACACATTATGATTTGTGGCGGTACAGGTTGTACCTCTTCAGGTAGTAAAAAAATTCAGGAAAAATTCACTCAGTCGCTTAAAGCAAACGGCCTTGAGGATGAGGTTCAGCTTGTTCAAACAGGTTGCTTCGGTCTTTGTGCCTTAGGTCCTGTGGTTATCGTTTATCCCGACGGCACATTTTACAGCAGAGTTGCTGTTGAAGATGTTGACGAAATAGTGGAACAGCATATTTTGAAGGGACATATTGTTGAAAGACTTGTGTATTCCGACACAGGAAAGGTCGCTCCAAATAATCCCAAATATGTAAAGCTTAACGAAACTGCATTTTACAGAGCACAGCATCGTGTAGCCTTGAGAAACTGCGGTGTAATTGATCCGGAAAACATTAACGAATATATTGCAAGGGACGGCTATCAGGCTCTTGCAAAGGCACTCACTAAAATGACGCCGGACGACGTTATTCAGTGTGTTAAGGACTCGGGTCTCCGCGGACGTGGCGGCGGCGGATTCCCAACAGGAGTTAAATGGGCTCTTTGTGCACCCAACAAGGCACGCCAAAAATACGTTGTGTGTAATGCCGATGAGGGCGATCCCGGTGCATTTATGGACCGTTCTGTTCTTGAGGGCGATCCCCACAGTATTATTGAAGCCATGGCCATTGCCGGATATGCAATAGGTGCTACAAAAGGCTATGTTTATGTTCGTGCAGAGTACCCGATTGCAGTAAATCGTTTGCAAATTGCCATTGACCAAGCAAGAGAGTTTGGATTGCTCGGTAAAAATATATTTAATTCAAAATTTGATTTTGATATGGAAATTCGCCTTGGTGCAGGTGCTTTCGTTTGCGGTGAGGAAACTGCCCTTATGACATCAATTGAGGGCAACAGGGGTGAACCACGTCCCCGTCCGCCGTATCCTGCAGTTAAGGGCTTGTTTAATTCGCCTACCGTTGAAAACAATGTTGAAACCTTTGCAAACATTCCGCAAATTATTTTAAACGGTGCAGATTGGTTTGCCTCAATGGGTACTGAAAAATCAAAGGGCACTAAGGTATTTGCTCTTGGAGGAAACATTACCCACACCGGCCTTGTAGAGGTGCCTATGGGTACTACCCTTAGAGAGATTATTGAGGATATCGGCGGCGGTATTCCTAACGGAAAGCGCTTCAAGGCCGCTCAAACCGGCGGACCTTCGGGCGGTTGTATTCCTGCGGCATTAATTGATACCGAAATCGACTACGATAACCTGACAGCAATAGGCTGTATGATGGGCTCAGGCGGACTTATTGTTATGGATGAGGACACCTGCATGGTCGATATTGCAAAATTCTTCTTAGAGTTTACCGTTGATGAATCCTGCGGTAAGTGTACCCCTTGCCGAGTAGGCACAAAGCGTTTGCTGGAAATATTGAACAAGATTACCGACGGCAACGGAACTATGGAGGATTTGGACAGAATGGAGGAGCTTTGCAATTATATTAAGGCCAACGCTCAATGCGGCTTAGGTCAAACAGCCCCCAACCCTGTTCTTGCAACCTTAAAGTTCTTTAAGGATGAATACATTGCTCATATTCAAAACAAGAAATGTCCTGCAGGCGTTTGTAAGAATCTTCTTACATTCACTATTGATAAGGACAAATGTATCGGCTGCGGTATGTGTGCAAGAAACTGTCCTGCAGGTACTATTTACCAAACAGATTACATTGCACCGGGCCATAAGCTGTCGTCATATCATATTGACACCTCCAAGTGCGTTAAGTGCAGTGCCTGTATGGATAACTGTAAGTTTAAAGCAATTTCAAAGCAGTAAGAAAGGAGCCTGAATTATGGAAATGGTTAACTTAAAAATTAATGGAATTCCTACATCTGTTGAAAAGGGCTCTACTATATTAGATGCTGCTCGTAAAACAGGTATTGAAATTCCAACCCTGTGCTATATGAAGGATATCAACGAGATTGGCGCCTGCCGTATGTGCATTGTTGAGGCAAACGAGGGCAGAGGATTTAGAATTGTTACCTCATGTGTATATCCTGTTTCCGAGGGTATGGAGGTTTTAACAAATACTGAAAAAATCCAAAAGTACAGAAAGACAACCTTGGAGCTTATTTTATCTGTTCACGATAAGAATTGTCTTTCCTGCGTTCGTTCAACAAATTGCGAGCTTCAAAAGCTTTGCTATGATTACGGTGTGGACCATTCTAACTTCGAGGGTGAAAAGCCTCATTATGAAAAGGATATGAGCACACCACACCTTGTTCGCGACAACAACAAGTGCATTCTTTGCAGACGGTGTGTTGCCACATGCCAACAGCAGTATGTCAGCGTTATCGGTGCTAATGACAGAGGAATGGATACCTCTATCGGCCAGCCCTTTAATCTGCCCCTTAACAATACACCTTGTATCTCCTGCGGTCAGTGTACTGTTGCATGTCCAACGGGAGCCTTGGTTGAGCGTGACGATACATATAAGGTATGGGCTGCTTTGTCCGACCCCACAAAGCATGTGGTTGTTCAAACGGCACCGTCTATAAGAGCAACAATCGGCGAATGCTTCGGTATGCCTGTGGGAACTAATGTTGAGGGCAAAATGGTTGCGGCTCTTCGCAGACTCGGCTTTGACAAGGTGTTTGACACCGACTTTGCCGCCGACTTAACAATTGTTGAAGAGGCTAACGAGCTTGTTGAGAGAATTAAAAACGGCGGAACATTGCCGATGATTACCTCCTGCTCGCCGGGTTGGGTTAAATTCTGCGAGTTCTATTATCCCGATTTGCTGGAGCATCTTTCAACCTGTAAATCACCCCAACAAATGGGCGGAGCAGTAATCAAAACATACTATGCCGAAAAAATGGGTATTGATCCAAAGGATATTGTAAGCGTTGCCGTTATGCCGTGTACAGCCAAGAAATTTGAAATCGGCAGAGACGACGAGGACGCTTCCGGCGTTCCCGATGTTGACATTGCATTGACAACAAGGGAAATTGCAAGAATGTTTAACCGTTTGGGAATTAATTTCTCAATGCTCCCCGATGAGGAATTTGACAGTCCTCTCGGTGAAGACACCGGTGCCGCAGTAATATTCGGTGCAACCGGCGGAGTTATGGAAGCCGCTGTCAGAACGGCTAACGCTTGGCTTAACGGTGCCGATGAGGCTATTGAGCTTAAGGCCGTTCGCGGCACACAGGGCTTAAAGCAAACTACTGTTAATCTTGCAGGCACTGATATAAAGCTTGCTGTTGCTTCGGGCGCGGCCGCCGCAAAGGTTGTTATGGATAAGCTTAAGGCCGGCAACCCTGACGGCTGGGGATTTATCGAAATTATGGGATGTCCGGGCGGTTGCGTAAACGGCGGCGGACAGCCGATTCAGCCGCAGTACATTCGTGATACTGTTGATTTGAAGGCTCTTAGAGCAAAGGCTCTTTACGATCAAGATAAATCAATGGATATTAGAATGTCACATGAATCACCGGTAATTAAAACACTGTACAGTGAATGGTACGACGGCTTCGGCGGCCATAAGGCTCACCACGATTTGCACACATCCTATGTGCCTCGTGAAAAATACAAAAAATAAAATTCATATACCCTAAAATGCTTTTGTGCAAAAGGATGAGAATTAAAAAACGGCAGGCAGCGTCAAGCTGCCTGCCTGATTTTTTATCTGCGGATTACTCTTTATTGCCTAATCTTAAATTGTTGTTTACAATTTTTTTAATTGTGATATAATGGAAACAAAATTCGAAAGGTTTTGTTTCCAATGAGAGAGAAAATAATAAACGCAGCAATAGAAAGCCTGCGAACGGAAGGGCTTAAATTTTCTGTGGATACTATTGCTTCAAGGCTTAAAATATCCAAAAAAACAATATACAAGCTTTTTCCGAGCAAGGAAGCGCTGGCTTATGAAATTTATGAAGAATACTATCGCCGTGCTTTAGAAAATGTGAGAAAAATTGAAAATGAAGGAAATAATATAGAAATCCGTTTGCTTATGTTATATCAGGATGCGGCACACATGATTCGCAGTGAAATATTCAATAAGTATAAGCTAAATGACGGTGTTCATTCTGTTGTTATTAGATTGCAAAATGATTTGTGGTCAAAAATTATTTCGATAATTGCACCCTCATCATCTCAAGCTGAGGAAAGAGTGCTGAGGTCAATTATTGAAGGCGCCTTTGAAAAGGCGGCAGATTACGATGCCCCTACAGATATCATAGCAGAAAAGCTGGTGAATTTATTATGATTATTTCTTTATTAAGAATTTTCGCACTTATTTGTACAGCTATAATATGCGGTAAAATTTCCGCAAAGCTAAAGCTTCCGGCAATATTGGGCTGGCTTGTTGCCGGCATTGTGTTCGGACCTTATTTAGCCGGTGTTGTTACCGTGGATATTACCGACGCAATGTGGTATAAGATCGCCATCAAGTTTTTTGAGGCAATTGCCGGAGTTATGATTGGTCGAGAGATTATAATTAAAAAGCTTGCGTCATCAGGTAAGCAAATTATCGGCATAACCGTTATTCAGTCAATAGGAACATTTTTGTTTGTAAGTCTGGTATTTGCAATTGTATTATCAATATCGCGGCTTCCACTGTACCTTTCATTCATATTCGGCGGAATTGCTCTTGCAACTGCACCTGCACCGGCTTTATCAATAGTAAATGAGTACCATACCAGGGGACCTGTTACAAATACGCTTATACCCCTTGCAGCTATTGACGATGTAATAGGTGTAATTGTGTTTTTTACCGTGATTTCAATTGTTGAGGGCGTTGGCGGCGAAGCACATACCTCACCTCTTTCGGTTATCGGTATAGTAATAATTCCGTTTGTAATAGGAATTATTAACGGTGTGCTTTCATCCTTGATTATTAAACGAATTAAGAATAAGAACATTTGCTTTGCGGTGTTCATTCTGTTTTTAATGCTATCGGCGGCAGTGGGACTTGTGATAGATTTAAAGGTTTACCGTTCGTTCAGCCTTAATTATCTGCTTATTGGTATGGCATACAGCGCAACGGTTGTTAATATGATACCGGAGGATAAAACAAAGAGCATTCTGTCTATTTACAATCCACTGCTGAATTTATCATTGGTTGTAGTTATTGCAAATCTGGGCATGCCCCTTGATTACAGGCTTATCGCAGGCGCTGGTGTGTTTACGGCAACTTATATAATTTCCCGTGCAATCGGTAAAATCGGCGGTGCATTCCTCGGCGGAAAAATTACTAAGGCAAAGCCCGCCGTTACAAAGTATCTCGGCTTGACTCTTTTGCCGCATTCGGGTGTATCCCTTGTATTTACAGGAATAGCCGTTACAACATTAAACAGAATAGACCCTTCCTCTGCTTCAGTTATATCGGGCACTATTGTGGCGGCCGCTATTATCAATGAAATAATTGCAGTTTTAATTGCAAAATATGCTTTTAAGTGGGCAGGGGAAATAATAGAATAGGCAAAATGAAGGGCGGTCGGCGTTCGTTGAACATCGACCGCCAAGTTTTTAATATTGATATAATGTCCGCTTTGTGTTAAAATTCTATTGAAGGAACGGAAACTGTTTATAAGGAATATTTTGAGGGATAATTATGATTTACACAAATTGGATGTCTTACATTAAAGATGATGTCAAGCTGACAGAGTTGGTTATTCCCGGTGCTCATAACGCAGGAAGCTACGGTATGAGCAGAATGGCGGAATGTCAAAAGGATAATCTTTTTGTTCAGTTTGAACACGGAATAAGGCAGTTTTGCCTTAGACTTAATACAAACAGAAAAGGCGAAATTGTTTTAGCCCACGGAATTACAAAGGGCGATTTGTTTGAAAATGCTCTTAAGGATATTAAAAGGGCGTTGGAATTATATCCTGATGAATTTATTCTTTTTGATGTAAGAGAATATTATCCCCAAAAATTCGGCCCGATAACTCTTACATATAAGGCGGATAAGGACAAGGTGGACAGCTTGCTTAAAGAGTATCTTAACCCCGAAAAAAACGCCTTTTATGAATTTGAGCATATCAGTGATGTCACCGTTGGAGACATTAGAAAAAGCGGAAAAAGATTTATTTTAATCAACGAAAACGAGGATTACAAATTCAGCAAAAGCTGTGAGCAGATTTTACCCTGGGAAAAGGATGTTAACGGCGCTAAAGCAGAAAAATTTGCAAATGAAACACTGAGGTTTTTTGATGATTATAAAACAGACGGGCTTTATTGGTTCCAAACTCAGCAGACGCCTAATTTAGGAACAGAAATCGGTGTTACAACTCCGGCAAAGCTTGATGATGACTTGGTTAAGTATTTTAATGTTATTATTGACGGCATCGCCTCCACCCCTCGCTATCTTAAAAGGGCTAATATAATCGCAGGTGATTTTATGACTCGTGATTACTCAAAATCAAAAGCCATTCTTAAGCTGAACTTATTAAAGGGAAATGTTAAGCCCGAGCTTGAAAACGAATATGAAAAAGGGTTGATATAAAATGAAACTTACTGTTTTAGGAAAATACGGCCCTTACGGTAAAGCCGCAGGCGGATGCTCAAGCGGCTACCTTGTAGAAAACGGCGGAGATTACATCGTTCTTGATATGGGTAGCGGCACTCTGTCAAGGCTTATGGCAGAGGCGGACATAACAAAAATCAAGCATATTTTCATATCTCACCTGCATTATGACCACACCAGCGACCTGCTTGTGTTTAGATATTTGCTTGAGGAATTATCCCAAACGGTTAATATTTACACTCATCGTGAAAGCTCCCCTTGGTACAATATTCTTTTTGACCATCCAAATTTTAATGTGATTGATATTGACGAAAATTCGAATGTCACTGTCGGCTCAATGGAGCTCAGCTTTTTACCCATGAAGCACACAGTTACGGATTACGCAGTTATTATCAAGGGCAGCAAAACTATTTGTTACACCGGTGATACACTTTATAATGAAAATGTTTTAAAATGCTTTGAAACAAGCGACCTTGTTCTTGCCGATTGCAGTAAACCCAAAGGATTTGCAGGGCCTCACATGAATATAGAGGATGCTGTTCGGCTTTCAAAGCAATTTCCAAAAACAAAAATAATAGCAACACATCAGTCACCGGATTATAATCCTGAAAACGATTTGGCGGGAACAGGAATTATCAGTGCTGAAGAGGGAACAACATACACTGCTTAAGGAGAAGAAATGAAGCATTACGACAGTATTATTATCGGTCATATAACAAAGGATTTTAACATTGACCATCTAAAAAACGTTACGGAAATCTGCGGCGGCGCCGTGCTTTTTTCATCGGCATCGGCATTTGCCCTTGGGCATAATGTGGCCGCTGTTACAAAGCTTGCCGAAAAGGACAGCGACAGGCTTAACAGCTTTACAATCGGCACAGACGATGTTTATTGCTCATTTTGTGAAAACTCAACAACAATGAAAAATGAATATTTTACTGCCGATAAGGAAAGAAGAAAGGGCACCTGCCTTTCATGTGCTCAGCCCTTTACTGTTGATGATTTGCCAAATGTTGATGCAACAATATATCATTTTGCCGGATTACTCTATGGCGATTTCCCCAATGAAATGATAAAGGAATGTGCAAAAAGGGGAATGGTAGCCTTAGATGTTCAGGCCTGCCTGCGACACGCAGATATGAGCAGTGGCTCAATGTACTTTGAGGATTGGGCCGACAAAAAGGAAATCCTGCCTTATGTTACTTATCTTAAAACAGATGCCGCAGAGGCGGAAATTATGACAGGCACAAGTGACAGAGAAAAGGCTGCAAAAATTCTTTGGGAGCTTGGCGCAAAGGAAGTGCTGATAACTCATAACAAAGAGGTGCTTGTTTTTGACGGCGAAAAAACCTACACCTGCCCTATCCGTGCAAGAAATCTCAGCGGAAGAACAGGAAGGGGCGACACTACCTTTGCCGCATATATAAACGAAAGACTTAACAGCTCTGTTGAAAAGGCACTTCTTACAGCCACAGCCACGGTTTCGCTGAAAATGGAAACACCGGGGCCGCTTAAAGCAAACAGAAATGAAATTGAGGACTATATTTCCAAATTCTATTTTGATTGCAAATAATTCGGCGGCATTATCCGCAAAAGCAAGGATTGTACCGCTTATACCGTGACAGCTTGAAATTCAGTCATGCAATTACAGCCGAGATTATCTCGGCTATTTTCCTTTGTCACATTGCGGAAAATTATAAATAGTAGAGTGATAAATTATGACAGATAAACAGAAAAAAACAGTTACACCGATAAATGATAAATGGGAATTTTTCTTTGAGGGCGCACCTGTTGAGGATACAAGTGAAATAACGGATTGGGAAAAAATAAGTATACCTCATACCTGGAATAACCTTGACGGACAGGATGGCGGCGATGATTACCGCAGAGGACGGGGACATTATAGGCGCAGGCTGAATATCGACAAGGGTGAAAGCAATGAATACTGGCTTGAATTTTTAGGCGTTAATTCGGTTGCCGATGTTTATGTTAATGATATTCACATCGGTCAGCACAGAGGCGGATATACCCTCTTTCGCTTCAATATAACCGACGCAGTAAAAAGCGGAGAAAACACGCTTGTTGTTTATGCCGATAATTCGCCTTTCCCAGATGTTATTCCGTTAGAGGCGGATTTTACCTTCTTCGGCGGAATATACAGAGAGGTTAATCTCATAACCGTGCCACGCCTGCATTTTGCTCTTGATGACTACGGCTCAGAGGGCATAAAGCTGTCCTATGATAATTCACCGTCTATTTGTGATTGCGTGGAATTATCAATCAATGCCAAGGTCAGCGGTGCCGGCAGAAATTACCGTGCCGAGTTCACCGTAAGCATTCCCGATAAATTTGATTATTGCAATGGAATTAATCAAGTGGATTTTTCGGTTAATTCATTACTGTCTAAAAGCGGTTCGGTAATTTCAAGTAAGGTCTGTGAGGGCAAAGATGAAAAAATAGAATGCACAATCCCAATTAAAAGCCCCCATTTATGGAACGGACGGCTTGATCCCTTCCGTTACAAGGTGACATGCACCCTTTTTGACGGCGATACGGCAGTTGATGAGGTCATAAAATATGTAGGCTTTAGATATTTCTCAATTCATCGTTTTAAGGGATTTTTGCTTAATGGCCGGTCATACCCTTTAAGAGGAGTTAACAGACATCAGGATCGAAAGGATATGGGAAACGCCATTACCGTAAAGGAGCATGACGAGGATTTTGCCATGATTTACGAAATGGGTGCAAACGCTGTTCGCCTTGCTCATTATCCGCATCATCCTCATTTTTATGAAAGATGCGATCAATACGGTCTGCTTGTATGGGCGGAAATACCGTTTGTTGACCATATCGGCGGGCTTATGCTGTCTCCTTTGCCTACCGACACAGCAATCGACCCGTCAGTAACACAGCGACAGCTTGACAACGCAAAGCTTCAGTTAACCGAGCTTATTCTTCAGCAATGCCACCGACCGTCAATTTACTGCTGGAGCATATCAAACGAAGTGGCACAAAAATACAAAAAGTGTGCCGGCGATATGTTAAAGCAATTGGACGCTCTCGTGCATCAGCTGGATTCCACACGCTATTCGGCTATGGCAATCAATCACAAATACGCCTGCCGTTGGAAATCTGATATAAAGGGCTGTAATATTTATCCAGGCTGGTACGGCGGTACAGAAAAGCACTTTTCTTTGCATGCAAATATGTATTTTAGGGCCAACAGATTTAAGGGAATTGCCGTTTCGGAATACGGCGCAGGTTCAAACATAATGCATCACACAGAAGCACCGTCACAGCCTAAAAATACTGTTTGTGATTTTCACAGCGAGGAGTGGCAGTCAATTGTTCACGAAAATGCGCTTGAATATTTTATGTCACCGAAGGCAAAGAAAATATGGGGTGCGTTTGTTTGGAATATGTTTGATTTTGCCGTGGACATTAGGAATGAGGGCGATATGCCCGGAATGAACGATAAGGGACTTGTAACCTATGACAGGCGGATAAAAAAGGATGCCTTTTATCTTTACAAGGCATATTGGAGCAATGAACCCACAGTTCATATAACATCAAAAAGATTTGGAAAAAGAGAACAGAGGATTATCTCGGTGAAGGTGTATTCCAATGCCGAGAGCATATCCTTATTCCATAACGGCAATAAGCTTGCAACTATCGGTAATAAGCAAAACAAACAGTTAAATGTGTTTATTTTTAACAATATTCAACTTGCAGAAGGCAAAAATGAGATTACAGCGGCAGGCAGTAATGGCATTTCGGATAATGTTATTTGGACTTTTTAAAAAATATTAAATCCGTTTAAATTTCTTGATCAACCGTTAAAACGGGTATAATAATGATGCCTTAACATAAGCGTTGAAAAAAGGATACCGATATGGTACAATTCTTGTGTAAAAACGGGCATAAATTATTTTGCGGAGGTAGGCCTATGTGCACTGCGGCAACATATAAAACAAAGGCATTTTATTTTGGAAGAACCCTTGACTACGAGTTTTCATACGGCGATAGGATTGCGGTTACACCACGCAATTTCCCCTTTAATTTTCGTTTTGTTGAAGGCGTAAAAAGTCATTATGCCATAATAGGCATGGCCTGTGTTATTGACGGTCAGCCCCTGTATTACGACGCTGTAAACGAAGCAGGGCTTTGCATGGCAGGGCTTAATTTCGTTGGAAATGCCTGCTACGGCAAGGAAGCACCGGGGAAGGATAATGTGGCACAGTTTGAGTTTATACCCTATATTTTATGCAAATGTGCAAGCGTTAAAGAGGCACGGTGCTTGCTTGAAAATATTAACATAACCGACACCCCCTTTAACGATAATTTGCCTGTGGCTCAGCTTCACTGGATTATTGCAGACCGCAACGAGGCAATAACCGTTGAAGCGGTGGAGGAGGGATTAAAGGTTTATCCAAATCCTGTTGGCGTGCTTACAAATAATCCGCCCTTTGACAAGCAGATGTTTAATCTAAACAACTATATGCACCTGTCCCCACGCAATCCGGAGAACAGCTTTTCCCCCGATTTGCCGCTGAAGGCTTACAGCAGAGGTATGGGCGCTATGGGTTTGCCGGGGGATTTGTCATCTCAGTCAAGATTTGTAAGGGTTGCCTTTACTAAAATGAATTCCGTATCCGGCGACAGCGAGGAGGAAAGCGTTAGCCAATTTTTCCACATTCTCGGCTCTGTTGACCAGCAAAGGGGCTGTTGTGATGTGGGCGGCGGTAAATACGAGCTGACAATTTACACAAGCTGCTGTAATGCCGATAAGGGTATTTATTACTACACAACCTACAATAATCATCAAATTACCGCTGTTGATATGCACAGGGAAAATCTTGACAGCGATGTTCTTGCAGTGTATGAGCCTATATCCCATCAGCAGATAAATTTTCAAAACTGAATTGCAGATAACGGCAGGTGATGTGATGAACATTGCCTGCCGTTTTTTAAGTTCAGGTAAAATATTTGATACATAAATGTAAAAAAGTAACACTTTCCGATTTCTGTGTGTTATATCGTTTGACAAAGCAAATTTAAACTGATATATTATATAGGTGTAGACTTATTTATTTGGAGGCTAATTTTGTCAGTCTGGTATGGAGTTTTATTTGCCGTGTCTCTGCTTTTGGCAGTGATTTGCGGCATTTTGTATAAGAAGAAAAATCCAATATTACTTGGGCTGTTTATATCGCTGCTGTTAACCAATTTCGGCTATTTTTTCATGTCCCTGTCATCAAGCGTAAACAGTGCACTGTTTTTTAATTCCCTTGCATATTTGGGAAGCGTGTTCTTACCGTTGTTTATGCTGCTTATTATAGCCAGCCTAAGTAATTTAAAAATCAATAAAAAAATAATAATCGGCTTGGTCTGTCTGTCAATTATTGTGTTTATAATTGCTTCAAGCGGTTGGTATTCCACTGTTTATTACAAAACTGTGGAAATTGCAACTGTGAATAACGCAACCGTTTTGGTAAAAACCTATGGCCCTTTGCACCCGATATATAAGGTATATATAATATCATACCTGTTAGCAATGATCGGCACAATTATTTATTCATTCACAAGGAAAAATAAAGACATAAAAATATCAATTTTTATGACAGCAATGGTTTCAATAAATATCGGCGTGTGGCTTGCGGAGTCGGTATTGCACAGTAGGTTTGAATATATGGCCGTGTCTTATGTTGTAACGGAAATATTGCTGTTGCTTTTTTATGGAATAATTAACGATTTTAAAATTCAGCAAAGCAATGTTGCACAGCCTGTCCCAACGGAAACGGTGTGCGAATACCTTACTGAGGCTGAGGCTGAAGCCGTTGCCGAAAGCTGTAGGGTGTTAAACCAACTTACCAACCGTGAGAAAGAGGTAATGTCCCTTTTGCTCGAGGGCAAAAAGAGAAAGGAAATTGCCGAGAAACTGTTTGTAACCGAAAGCACAATAAAAAAGCATTCCGCTTCTATTTACAAAAAATTAGAGGTTGAAAACAGAAAAGAGCTTTTGGAAAAATTAAAATGTGAAAATGTTGAACAATAAAAAATGCCTTTGAACAAAATGTTCAAAGGCATTTTTTATTGCAAGGTGGCCCTTTTTCTTAACAAGGCCCATATAAAAGTAGCCCTAATTTTGCAGTCAGTTCAATAGTAAAAATACATTTAGATTTATATAATAAAATCAGTAGATAATAGAATGGAGGTAACTATATGAAAAAAACACTATCAGTTCTGCTGGCATTTGTAATGCTGGCAACAACATTTTTGGCTGTGCCGTTTTCGGCACAGGCAGAGGAAACATATCCCGAAGCCTCGGGAACGCTTTTAAGCGGTCAAACCTATACCTACGATGCATCCACCGAAACGCTGACGATTTCCGGTGAGGGTGCTATTACAGGCTATGACTGGACAGGTGAGAATGCATCACCATTTCAGTACTGTACCGTAAAGCATATTGTAATTGAAGAGGGTATAACCAGCCTGTGTAATTACATATTTCATACTGTATCAGGCATTGAAACCTTTTCTTTTCCTGCTTCCCTTACAACAATACAAACTTATGCAATTGACTATTGTACCTTTGTCGGCGGTGCAGGCAACGGATTTACGGTTGCAGAGGGCAGTGAAAGCTTTTGTGCCGATAACGGCACTCTCTATAACAAGGATAAGACAACCCTTATTAAATTTGTTAATAACGGATTAACCGAATTTACAGTGCCTGACAGCGTATCATCCATTGTGCATCAAGCATTTTACAGTGATGTTACCCTTGACAAGCTTGTCCTTAACGGCACAGATCTTGTTTTGGATGACTATGCAATACGAGATGCAAAAATAAAGCACCTTGAAATTAACGAGGGTGTTAAATCCCTTGGCAATCTTAGCTCTATTGATTCTGCTGCTTGGGAGGATGAAACAATTACTCTTCCTGCATCTCTGGAAACCATCGGCACCCAGGGTATCTTTGACGGAGGTTCTGCTATCAAGAACTTTGTTGTAGCCGAGGGTAATACAGTGTTCTCGACTATCGACGGTATTCTGTATAAGGACGGCACAACATTGTTTAGTTATCCTGCCGGCAGAACGGACACAAGCTTTACCGTTCCTGACGGAACAACAACAATCGGATACTGTGCTTTTTCAAACTGTAACAGTCTTGAATCGGTGGATTTCCCGGCATGTGTAAAGACATTTTCAGGTCGTTCTTTAAAATGTTGTTATAATGTTACGGCAGTAAATATCCGTGCCTTAGACGCTGAATTCCTTGCTAATGATTGCTTCTACTCTGTAAACAGCAATGTTGTTTACAAGGTTTACGAGAATTCAACAACATACAAAAATATGATAAGCAAAGGCATTGAGGAGTCAAAAATAGACTTTTTACCGTTGTGCGACAGCCATAGCTATGAATTAACAAAAACCGTTGCGCCAACCTGCTATGCCAAGGGCTATGATTTATACACCTGCTCAGTATGCAATGCTACGGAAAAGCGCAACGAAACAAATACGGTTGACCACGAGGTTGTAACAACCTATAACGAGGATAAAACAGTTGAGCATCATCTGTGTAAAAATCATTCGTTTGTAATAGAGGAAACCGAAAATCTTCCCGAGTCGGAGCATGATTATCAAAGCAATACCGACGAATATTTTGAGCTTTCTTATCCCGGTGCCGACACTATTTCCATAACCTTTGACGAGCAATTTAAAACAGAATCAGGTTGGGATTATTTGGGAGCTTATGACGATGCCGGCTATGAAATAGCAAAGTATCAGGGTACCGACCCGGCAGGTCAAACATATACCCTAAACGGCGACTATATTAAGCTGCATTTCCATTCCGACAGTTCGAATGAATATTACGGCTTTAAGATAACAAAGGTTGTTGCCGAAAAGGTAGGCTGTGATTATGCAGAGCCGGACACACCTCATATTCACAACTACGGTGCATACGTTTCCGACGGCAATGCAACCTGTACCGAAAACGGCACGGAAACTGCAACCTGCGTCTGCGGTGAATTTTTAAACAGAACAGAGGAAAATTCTGTACTGGGTCATGATTTTGTTGCAACGGCAACACGCCCTGCCACCTGCGGCGCCGACGGTGCTGTTTATTATACCTGCACCCGTTGCTCTGCCACCAAGGAGGAGGCTGTTACAAACAGACCTAACCATCAGCTAAGCGACAAATACGACAGCGAAACAAATTCCGTAATCACCACCTGTGCTAACAAGGACGGCTTTGTTGTTGAATACACCGAAGATTTGCCGGAGTCGGCACATCCTTACGGCAATAGTATTTCAGAGGAATATGTTTTATATTATCCCGGTGCCGAATCTATTGATATATATTTCAACAATTCTACCAAAGTAGAGAATAATTACGATTATATTTACATTTACAAGGATTCTACATCAGGTGATTTGGTTGGTAAATATTCAGGTACTGAGCTTAGTGGTAAAACCATCTCAGTTGAGTCGGATAAAGCAGTAATAAAATTCACCTCTGATAGCTCGACTACATACTGGGGCTTTAAGGTTGACAAGGTTGCTGCAACATATCCCGGCTGTGGATATGAGTCTTCGGCAGTTCACACAATCCATAATGTGCCAACCGCTACAAGCAACAACGACGCAACCTGTACCGAGGACGGAACAAAAACCGGAACCTGTACTGTTTGCGGAAAAACCGTAACAGTAACAGACGAAGGCTCAAAGCTTGGCCATGATTTGGTTGAGATAGCAGAAGCCGTAAATGCAACCTGCTTCAGTGTTGGCTGGACAGCAGGATATAAATGCTCCCGTTGTGATTATGAGGTAAGACAGGAAGAGGTTGCTATGATTCCTCATAGCACTAAAACAACTACTACAAGGGCAACTGCAAGCAAGGACGGAAAGATAGTTAAAACCTGTACCGTATGCGGTAAAACTGTTTCAACAACAGTAATTCCAAGGGTATCAAGTGTTAAGCTTTCAACCACAAGCTATGTTTACAATGGCAAGGTTAGGGCTCCCGCCGTAACAGTAAAGGACAGAACAGGCAAAACACTTGTTAAGAATACTGATTACACAGTTTCCTATGCAAGCGGCAGAAAATATGTTGGAAAGTATGCCGTAAAGATTACTTTTAAGGGTAAGTACAGCGGAACAAAGACGCTCTATTTCTACATCAAGCCAAAGGCAACAAGTATTTCTTCACTGACAGCAGGCTCAAAGAAATTCACTGTTAAGTGGAAGAAGCAGGCAACCCAAACCACAGGCTATCAAATTCAGTACAGCACAAGCAGTAAATTTACAAACGCCAAAACCGTTACAATTTCAAAGAACGGCACAACATCAAAAACTATTTCAAAGCTTTCAGGCAAGAAAAAGTATTATGTAAGAGTTCGTACCTACAAGGTTGTTAAGATTAACGGCAAGGCTACAAAGATTTACTCAAGCTGGTCAAAGGCTAAGGCAGTAACTACCAAAAAGTAAAAAAGAAGGGGCAGGAGCCCTGCCCTTTCAAAAAAATAAATAAAGGAGAGATTCAATGAAAAAGCTATTATCAACCCTGCTGGCATTTGTAATGATACTTACAGCAGTATTTACTGTTGATTTGTCAGCTTTTGCAAAAGCATTTACCGACGCAGACATTAAGGAAAATGTATCGGTAGGGGCAACACCCTATGTTGATGAAAATGTAGTAATCACCGAGGAGGGCGGTTATCTTCTCTATATGGTAACTGCCGATGAGGCAGGCTATTATACCTTTAAGAAAACCAATGTTGCCGGCGGCTCATCAGTTGATGCATACGGTTATCTTCTTTCACCCGATAACCTTAATACAGACGAGGCTATTGTATATAACAACGATGCAAGAAACGACTGCACAATAAACTACTACCTTAACGCAGGTGAGCAAATCTGCTTTGCAGTTAGGTATTATAACTCAACAGATGTAGATAAGCCGTTTAATGTTAATATCGGTAAGGTTGAAGGCAAGGTCATTAACGATGTTGTTTACGAAAAGACCACCGAGACTATTGCCGGGGTATCGACAGATGTTTACCATGTTACCGGTTATGTATTGCCGTCATTAAGCGATGCTGTTATTGAAAGCGAGATTGACGGTATTCCCGTAACGGAAATTTCATCCATGGCCTTTGTCGGTTGCTATACAATCAAATCTGTTGTAATTCCCGGCTCGGTAAAGTTAATTGATTACTATGCATTCTACAACTGTGCTAAATTGGAAAGTGTTGTATTTAACGAGGGCTTAGAAAAAATCAAATCGGATGCATTTAATAATACAAAAATTGAGTCCATTCACCTTCCGTCAACCGTAAGCTCTGTAAATGTATATGCATTTCATCGTTCTTCAAAATTATCGGCTATAACGGTTGCTGAAGAAAATGCTTACTATAAGGCAATAGATAATGTCCTCTATACAAAGGACGGTACGAAATTAGTATTATCCGCTCCGGCAAAAACAGGCAGTCTTACTGTTCCCGACGGAGTTACAAGCATAGGGGAAATGGCGGTTGCTTATTCACAGTTAAGTTCTGTTACCCTGCCCGATTCAGTTGAAACCATCGGTGCATATGCATTTATAGACTGCTCTAACCTTGAAAATATTGATTTAGGTCAAGGACTGAAAACTATATGGGAAAGAGCTTTCTCATCTGATATGAAGCTTATAAGCATAGAATTACCGGATACACTTGTAACCATAGGAAATGGGGCATTCAGATATTCAGGTATTTATTCAGTCAATATTCCGTCGTCTGTAACAAAGATATATACCAATGCATTTAGTGGATGTGATAATCTTCAGGCTGCTGTTATAAACAACGCCGAAACAGTTATTGATAGTAATGCATTTTCTAATTCAACAACTAAGCTTTGCGGTCACGACTCGTCAACAGCAAAGACCTACGCAGAGGCAAACAGTATGGAGTTTGTTTCTATCGATTTAGGCGTTGGCGAGGAATGTTCCCACCTGTATTATAACGATAAGGTGGTAAGTGCTCCCACCTGTCAGGCAGAGGGCGTAATGTCAACAAAATGTGCTATCTGCGGTCAGGCAGGAGAAAATACCGCTATTCCGAAATTAAATCATTATTACTCATCTATCGGAATTTGCAAAGACTGTGGCCAGCGAAGTGAAAACAGAGCAGATATTGCTCTTAACCAAAGCACTGATTACACAATCACACAAACAAATAAATGGATAAGGGTTATTTATCCTGTTGAAAATGACGGTCAATATAATGTTACCCTCAGCAATATAGATCCTAATATTGAATATTACTGTTTTGATACTGTTGACGAGGATTTAACATATGGTCCATATATTGAAAACACAATCGGGGCTACCTTTAATTTAACAAAGGGAAGCTATATCAGCATTTATGTTGAAGGTCCTGTCGACTCAACCTTTACTGCCAAGGTTGAATGTTGCCACAGTATTCTAACTGAAATACCGGCTGTTGCCGCAACCTGCACAAAGGCCGGCAATACCTCGGGAGTTAAGTGCTCTGCCTGCAACGAAATAATAACTGCGCCGACAGCCGTAGCCGCAAAGGGCCATAGCTACAAAACCTACACTACAAAGGCAACAACAAGCAAAAACGGCTCTGTTGTAACAAAGTGTACTGCATGCGGCGCCGTTAAGTCAACACAGACAATCGCTCGTGTAAGCTCCGTAAAGCTCAGCACCACAAGCTATACCTACAACGGTAAGGTTAAGACTCCGTCTGTAACTGTTAAGGATAGCAAGGGCAAGACCTTAAAGAAGAATACAGACTATACTGTAAGCTATGCAAAGGGCAGAAAATATGTCGGTAAGTACGCCGTAAAGATTACCTTTAAGGGCAACTACAGCGGAACAAAGACGCTCTATTTCTACATTAAGCCAAAGACAACAAGCATTTCTTCACTGACTGCAGGCTCAAAGAAATTCACTGTTAAGTGGAAAAAGCAGGCAACCCAAACCACAGGCTATCAAATTCAGTACTCAACCAGCAGTAAGTTTACAAATGCAAAAACCGTTACAATTTCAAAGAACGGCACCACATCAAAAACTATTTCAAAGCTTTCAGGCAAGAAAAAGTATTATGTAAGAGTTCGTACCTACAAGGTTGTTAAGATTAACGGCAAAGCAACAAAGATTTACTCAGGCTGGTCAAAGGCAAAGTATGTAACAACCAAAAAGTAAAAAAGAAGGGGTAGGATCCCTGCCCTTTCAAAAAATAAATTAATTAAAGGAGAGATTTTATGAAAAAAGTATTATCAACCATGCTGGCATTTGTAATGCTGGCAACAACCCTTGTGGCTCTGCCGTTCACGGCACAGGCAGGTAAATTTCCTAACATTGAACTTGCAATAACAAGTGTAGATTCCACTAACGGCTTGCCTGTTGGAAAATCCATTAAGTCACCTGATGGAGCATTCAAAGTTGACTGCTTAGACAACAATGGCTACGATTGGGAGATAATTTACAGCACATCTACACACTGGGAAGACAGCAACGGCAATAAAATTACAGCTACAGTTGTTGAGGCGAATACCTATTATACTCTTCAATTAGCCGTTAGACCAATTTATGAAGGCGGCGGCGAAGATGATGTTTCCATCAATGATGTAAAGCAAATTACATTTAACGGCGTTCCTCTTACTGCATCTCAATATGAAAGAGGTGAGTTGGGTACAAGCATCTATATTAGGGTTGAATTCTGTTATGCAAATATTACCGGTGCATCAGGTGCAGGTTATTATTTGCCGGGAGAAATGGTAACTGTTACTGCCGACCAAGCTCCCTCAGGTCAGCATTTCAGCAATTGGTCAGGTGCATACGGTGCCGGCGGAAAATATCGTTGGGGAATTGATTTCACCGATAGCCAATCTTCCGTAACTACATTTAAAATGCCTAATTCAAGCTTCAACTATGTAAACCCTGTATATGCAGACCACACATACACCAACAAGGTTACCAAGGCAAAAATCGGCACCGACGGTAAAATAGTAAACGCATGCTCAGTTTGCGGCGATGTTGCTTCAACAAAGGTAATCCCGAGAATTTCAAGTGTTAAGCTTTCCGGCACAAGCTACACCTACAGCGGCAAGGTAATTTCTCCTGCCGTAACGGTAAAGGACAGAACAGGCAAAACACTTGTTAAGAATACTGACTACACCGTTTCCTATGCAAGCGGCAGAAAATATGTTGGAAAGTATGCCGTAAAGATTACCTTTAAGGGTAAGTACAGCGGAACAAAGACGCTCTATTTCTACATTAAGCCAAAGACAACAAGCATTTCTTCACTGACTGCAGGCTCAAAGAAATTCACTGTTAAGTGGAAGAAGCAAGCCACCCAAACCACAGGCTACCAAATTCAGTACAGTACATCAAGCAAATTCTCAAATGCTAAAACTGTTACAATTTCAAAGAACAGCACCACATCAAAAACTGTTTCAGGCCTCAGCGCTAAGAAAAAGTATTATGTAAGAGTTCGTACCTACAAGGTTGTTAACGGCACAAAGTACTATTCAGGCTGGTCATCGGCTAAATCGGTTACAACAAAGAAATAGCCGTAAAAGTCAACAAAAGCAGAAAGCGTTTGCTTTCTGCTTAGACTGTCGATAAAGTGGGCTGAACCACGCCGACAGCAAAATAATAAGAGATGTATTGTAGGGGCGCGGGTGTCCGGTGGACACCTCTGCTTTTATGCAGAAGCACCGACCGAGCCGGCAGGCGAGACCGGATATTATCCGCCCGAAATAATCACAACAACCTAACGATATGAAAAGTGGCTTAGACATCGAATCTAATCCACTTTTGGCGTTTTTCGTCTTTTGCTCAGTCGAGGTACCCTCGTACATCTTCCTTCGCAAAATACGAAATTCAGCTCCATTTCTCGAAGCCTCACAGCGTGTAGAAATCTGTAATTTGACTTTTTCTACACGCTGAGCAGAAAGCGTTTGCTTTCTGCTTTCTATTATAAAAAAACATGACAATCATATTATTAATTGTGAGCCAATGTATTGATTTTTTGTTTTTTGTATGTTACAATTTATTTGTAACGAACGTTCTAAATTAAACAGGGCGTTCAAGATAAAAAAGAAAGGGTGGGTGCTGCCCTTTTAAAAAATTAAAAATATAAAGGAGAGATTTTATGAAAAAAGCTTTATCAACCCTGTTAGCATTGGTAATGCTGGCAACAACAATTTTGGCTGTGCCGTTCAGCGCAAGCGCAATGACTGCATCTGATGCGTCAAGTGCAAAGGCTGCAACTGCATCGGCAACCAAATTCACCGACAACAACGTTTCCATTGACGTTGAAGACGGATATCTTTACTACAAAATCACCGTTGCGGAAAGTGCAGTATATTCACTGTACACTGAAGAGGTTGACGGTGCCGATACCCGTGGCTATCTTTATTCCTCAAGCGATTTGGAAAATGAGATTGCAGAAAACGACGACGGAGATTACTTCGAAACCTATGATTTCTGCATAGATTTCTATCTTGAAAAGGGTAAAACCTATTATTTGGCAGTTAGGTATTACGATAATGATGATATTGGCATGAAGTTCAATTTTGTTATTGAAAAAAGTACCACAACCGTGGGATACGGCGGTGTGCTTTACACAAAGAAATCTGTCGTAATCGGTAAGGACGAAGAGGGCAACGATATTAAGCAGGATATATATTATGTATCCGGCAATTATCTTTCACAGCCTACCGCAGTAACCGTTAAGGGAAGCATAAATTCTATTCCCGTAAACTATATTCATGAAGACGCTTTTGAGAAATGCCAATACATAACCTCTATTACCATTGAAGACGGTGTTGAATATATTGATGATGAGGCTTTCTACGGTTGCACCGGGCTTTCATCTGTAAGGCTTCCAAGCACCTTAAAGGAAATTGGGGATTGGGCTTTCGAAAATACATCTATTAAGGCTATAACTATTCCGGCATCTGTTGAATCTATGGACGATGCTTTCCGCGAAGCATTGATGCTTGAGTCCATTACCGTAAACAGCGCAAATTCTAATTATAAATCCGTTAACGGCGTTCTCTTCACAAAGGACGGAAAAACCCTTGTGCAATATCCTACCGGTAAGATTGCCGAATTTTATGCTATTCCGGACGGTGTAGAAACTGTGGGAACAGGTGCATTTTACTACGTAGCAGTAGACAAGGTTACTTTGTCAAGCACAGTTAAAACTATTGCCGACAATGCATTTCGTTCATTTAAAGGTAAAACAGTTGAGCTTAACGAGGGCTTGGAGTCAATAGGCGAATCTGCGTTTGCGTACTCAATCATTAAAACAATTAAGCTTCCAAGCACACTGAAAACTGTTGATAACGATGCATTTTACTATACAAAGATGGAAAGCGTTAACATTCCTGCTTCTGTTACATCAATCGGTGGCGGATCTTTTAGTTCCTACTATTTGGACGCCGCTATAATTAACAACGATTCTGTAACCATTGCAGACAATGCATTCACCACAAATACAACATTATTCGGCAACACAGGTTCAACGGCCGAAGCATACGCATCAAGCAATGGCAATAATTTTGTTGAACTTTCAACAACTGAATGTACATCTAATCACATGTACGTTATTGATGAGTATATTTTAGAGCCAACATGTCAGTCAAAGGGCAAGGTTTCAACCTATTGTGCAGTTTGCGGCAAGGCAGGCCCGGAGTTTGAGATAGAAAAGCTTTATCATGATTATTACAACGGTGTATGCGCTATGTGCTTTACATCGGAATATGCAAACTTTGAGTTAAAACTTAACGGCAGTGTAACCGGCAGCTTTACCTCTAGTGGCTGTGCTAATGTATTTTACAAGGTTGAAAAGGACGGAAAATACACAATAAGCCTTGACAGTGCAAGCCAATTAGTAGATTGGGATATTGACGCTGTGCACAGTAACGGTCAAGGCTATTTATACAACTGGGGCTATGATGGAACCAAGGGCTCACTTACTGTTAACGCTAAAGCCGGTGATGTTTTGATGCTTTACTTTGAAAGCTCAGATAGCGTTGATGAAAACATCAGCTTTACCGCTTCAGTAAAGTGTGAGCATGCGGCAACAAAAACAACCACAACAAAGGCAACAACAAAAGCCGACGGTAAAATTGTTAAGAAATGTACCGTATGCGGCAAGACTGTATCAACAACAGTAATTCCAAAGATTTCAAGTGTTAAGCTTTCTGCAACATCTTACACATATAACGGCAAGGTTAAGACACCTGCTGTAACTGTTAAGGACAGCAAGGGCAAGACTCTTGTAAAGAATACAGATTATACAGTATCTTATGCAAGCGGAAGAAAGTCTGTAGGCAAGTATGCAGTTAAGATTACATTTAAGGGCAAGTACAGCGGAACAAAGACACTGTATTTCTATGTAAAGCCAAAGGGAACAAGCGTAACATCTGTTTCTGCTAAATCAAAGGGCTTTACAGTTAAATGGTCAAAGCAGGCAACACAGACAACAGGCTATCAAATTCAGTACAGTACATCAAGCAAATTCTCAAATGCTAAAACCGTTACAATTTCAAAGAACAGCACTACATCAAAAACTGTTTCAGGCCTCAGCGCTAAGAAAAAGTATTATGTAAGAGTTCGCACCTACAAAACAGTAAAGATTAACGGCAAGGCTACAAAAATTTACTCAGGCTGGTCAAAGGCTAAGTATGTAACAACAAAGGCATAGCCGTAAAAGTCAACAAAGAGCAGAAAGCATTCGCTTTCTGCTCTTTTCTTTGTTTGGCAAAAGACGAAAAACCCCCGGTTCTACCGGGGGAGAATAGAAAAGCT
>JBJEPI010000054.1:0-9428 GCA_051881175.1 Eubacterium sp. | reverse complement strand
ACAAAAGCAACAAGGAAAGTGCTAAAAAATAATTTAAACTTACTTAAAAGGGGCTACGGTATTGTAGCCTCTTTTTGCTTTCTTTATGTATAAAAGGTTTGCAATAAATGTAATAAAATGATACAATATAAAAAGGTTTTAATTTTGATGAAAGAGGATAGTAAAATGTATAAACTTGGCTTTGATAACGACAAATACATTTCTATGCAATCAAGTCGTATTCGCGAGCGTATTAATGAGTTTGGAGGAAAGCTTTATCTTGAGTTTGGAGGAAAGCTATTTGATGATTATCATGCATCCCGCGTTTTGCCCGGATTTTTGCCCGACAGCAAGCTTCAAATGCTTCTTAAACTTAGGGACGAGGCAGAGGTTGTTATCGTTATCAGTTCAGAGGATATAGAAAAGGCTAAGCTTAGGGGCGACCTTGGCATTACCTACGACGATGATGTTGTTAGATTAATCGGCGAATTTACAGGGGTTGGCCTTATGGTGGGAAGCGTGGTTTTAACCCGTTACGCTTCAAGCCCAAAGGTTATTGCCTTTGAAGAGCGTCTTAAAAAAATGGGTTATCCTGTTTATCATCATTATACTATTGAGGGTTATCCCTCTAATATTGCAAAGATAGTAAGTGACGAGGGCTATGGCAAAAACGATTACATCAAAACAAGCCGTCAGCTGGTGGTGATTACCGCCCCCGGTCCGGGAAGCGGAAAAATGGCAACCTGTCTTTCACAGCTTTATCACGAAAACAAGCGCGGCATCAAAGCCGGATATGCAAAGTTTGAGACCTTTCCTATTTGGAATTTACCTCTTCGCCACCCTGTTAATATGGCCTACGAGGCGGCAACTGCCGATCTTAACGATGTGAATATGATTGACCCATGGCATCTTGACGCCTACGGCGAAACCACGGTTAACTATAACCGCGATGTTGAAATCTTTCCTGTTTTAAAGGCCACTTTTGACAAAATTTACGGTGAATGCCCCTATAAATCTCCAACAGATATGGGAGTTAATATGGCAGGCAACTGTATTTGCGACGATGACGCCTGCCGAGAGGCATCTAACGGGGAAATTATCAGGCGTTATTTTACTGCCTTGTGCGAGGCCGCAAAGGGTGCCAATAACACGGAAGAAATCTACAAGCTTGAGCTTTTGATGAATCAGGCGGGAATTTCCGTAAATGACAGAGCATGCACCACAGCGGCAAGGGAGCTTAGCACATTAACCGGTGAGCCTGCCGCGGCAATAGAGCTTAACGACGGAAAAATTATTACAGGAAAAACCTCAAAGCTTTTAGGCTGTTCATCGGCAATGCTTCTTAACGCATTAAAGCATCTTGCAGGTATTGATGACGATATTTTGCTTATTTTACCCGAGGTTATTATTCCTATTCAAAACCTTAAGGTTGATTATTTGAAAAATCGAAATCCCCGTCTTCACACTGACGAGGTGCTTGTTGCTCTTTCCATTTCTGCGGCTACCGACAAAAATGCCGCTCTGGCCTTAGAGCAGCTGCCAAAGCTCAAAAACACTGAAATGCACACCTCTGTTATGCTTTCGGAGGTGGATATTAAGGTTATTAAAAAGCTTGGAATTAGACTGACCAGCGACAATAAAAGAAAATAATGCTTACAAATTTTGCAAACGGGTATTGATTTAACCAAAATGTTGCTGTATAATATGTAAGTACAGACGGTTGTACGAACGCGTACAGCCGTCTTATACTTTTTAGGAGGAAAGGGATTATGGCAAAATATATTTTTATTACCGGCGGTGTTGTTTCCGGTCTCGGCAAGGGTATTACTGCGGCTTCTCTTGGCAGACTTCTTAAGGCCCGTGGCTTAAAGGTTACGGCTCAAAAGCTTGATCCGTATCTTAATGTGGATCCGGGAACAATGAATCCGGTTCAGCACGGAGAGGTTTTTGTTACCGATGACGGTGCAGAAACAGACCTTGATCTTGGTCATTATGAAAGATTTATTGACGAATCGCTGTCCAAAAACTCAAATTTAACCTCAGGCAGGGTTTATTGGAAGGTAATCAGCGACGAGCGAAAGGGCGTATATGGGGGACAGACAATTCAAATTATTCCCCATGTAACAAATGAAATTAAGCGATATATCAAAAAGAACGAGGACACCGGCGCAGATGTTTGCCTTGTTGAAATCGGCGGAACCATCGGCGATATTGAGTCCCAGCCGTTTTTAGAGGCTATCCGTCAGTTTTCACTTGAGGTAGGCAGGGATAATTGCCTTTTTGTTCACGTTACCTTGGTGCCTTATCTGGCCGCCTCCGACGAGCTTAAGTCAAAACCAACCCAACATTCTGTTAAGGAAATGCTTTCTCTCGGTATTCATCCGGATATTATTGTTTGCAGAACAGAGCATCCTCTCACAGACGATATTAAGCGAAAAATTGCACTTTTCTGTAATGTTGAAAAGGAATGTGTTATTGAAAATAATAACTGCGATATTCTTTATGCAGTGCCCATGATGCTCAAGGAGCAGAAAATGGATGAGGTTGTATTAAAACGCCTTGGAATCAATGCACCTAATCAGGATTTAAGCGATTGGGAGAGTATGCTTGAAGCACTGCGTAATCCTGTGCAAACTGTAAAAATTGCAATGGTCGGCAAGTATGTTGAGCTGCACGATTCGTATATTTCCGTTAACGAGGCGCTAAAGCACGGCGGAATTTCCACTCGCAGTGCCGTTGATATTCGTTGGATAGACAGCGAAAGCCTTGAGGGCGACGATGTGGACGTTGAAGCCATACTCGGCGATATGGACGGCATATTGGTTCCCGGCGGCTTCGGTTCAAGGGGTATTGAGGGCAAGATTATTGCCTGCAACTTTGCCAGAACAAGGGGAATTCCTTATCTCGGCATTTGCCTTGGCATGCAAATTGCAATTATTGAATTTGCACGCAATGTGCTTGGACTTGAAAATGCAAATTCAGCCGAAATTAATCCGGATACTCCTTATCCTGTAATTGATATTCTACCTGAGCAAAAATCCGTTACCGATATGGGGGGAACAATGCGTCTTGGTCAGTATCCCTGTGTGCTTAATAAGGAGTCAAAGGCCTATGCTCTTTACGGCGAGGATTTGATTTATGAGCGCCATCGCCACAGATACGAGGTTAATAACGATTACAGGCAACAGCTTTTGGACGGCGGTATGATTTTTGCCGGAACATCACCGGATAATCATATTGTTGAAATGGTGGAAATACCTAATCATCCTTGGTTTGTTGCCGGTCAGTTCCATCCTGAATTAAAGAGCAGACCCAATAAACCCCATCCGCTTTTCGACGGATTCGTTACTGCGGCGGCGAAAAGAATGAAAAATAAATAAAATTTAACGGACAGTCTTGCCACTGTCCGTTTTTTGTGTTAATCTTTTGGTATGGATAAAAAAGAATTTGCAAAAAAGTATTTAAAAACAGTAATCCCTTTATTTGCGGTTTTACTTTTCCTATCGGCATTAATAATATTCGGCATATCGGCATTACCGCTCTCAAATGTTAATTGGTCAACCTGCCAAAAGCTTTTGATTGCAATATGCTGCGCTTATTTGCCCTGTGCCTCTTTCACAGGCTTTTGCCTGTGCTTTGGCAAAGTACAACAACTTGGAAAATTTGGAATTATTATGATTTGCGTGCTGTTTCCGCTTACCTTAACCTTAATAACCGTCATCGGGGTTTTGGTGCTGATTCCGGCGGTGTTTTACGCATTATATTCGGTGCTGAAGAATAATTCTTAGTGTTACCGTGAATTTATATTTGAATTGAATTTTAGCTGATTTACAAGCCCGTTGATGATTATATCATCAACGGGCTATTTTATTGAAGTGAAAAATATGCTGTTTTTAAAGTTGCGTTTTTTAATCTGTGACGGCCGGTTTAAAGTCCTCTATTGCGCTGACAAGCTTTGGATGGCGGATAACAAAGTGTATTCTCGGCGCTTTTGCCTTAGAAATAATTGCCCACTTTCCCGAATTAACAAAAACTTCAATGTTTTTAAAGGTATTTACGGCATCATTTTGTACAAAATCAGCTTTATCCTTGCCCTCAAGCTCCTTTTCAAAAAAAGCATAAAATTCTTTTTCCCGGCTTTGGGTATAGATTTCCATTAGCGGGGTTGCCTTTTTCAAAATATTGTCTGCCTGCTTTTGATAATGTTCAACTTCATGCTTGATTTTTGTCACGTAATACTTGCCGTCGCCGTGTTTGTCCTCAACACATTCGCCGCTGAGTGCCGCGGTTCCCGAAGTATAGTTTATATGCCTGAAAATACCCTTTTCCTTTCTTTTTATATAGTAAGGTGAGACCTGTCCGGTCATATATATTGGAATCCAAGCCTCAAGCCCCAGCATAAGCTCATTCCAAGGTCTGTCAAGATTGTGAATTATATTAAGGTGAACACCTTTTTTCAAGAGCATTGCAATTGACATCATCCATCTTTTATTAAAGCTTATATCCTCAGCCATATCTGCCATGGGCATTTCGCTGTGCATAAATATGTCCTCTTTTGATTTTGAAAGTATTGCCGCTCTCAAAAAATCAAGCTCGCCTTTGCGCATGCCTTTAATTCCGTAATAGCTTTTTGATGTTGAAATGTTTATGGGCACTGTTGGTACCTTTATGTCATTAAAATGAATTGCTTCAATATATTCGTCTAAATTAAAGTTATCCATTTTGGTCAAAAAATTTACAACGCTATCCCGATTAGGCATTTGGTTCTCATAACTACATAACCATTTTTCAATTAGAAGCTTGGGGTCATCGCCCACTCCCACAAGGTCGTTTATTATTTGAATGTTCTCGGCTTTGTAATAGCGATTGACAATATAGCTTGAAACCTTTTTGGCGAATTCGTCAGGATTTGCCGGCTTTCGCTGCCCTGACCTGATTCTTGAAAGGTAAGATGGGTCGTAATTGCTGGCCTTTGCAATTTCATTTGCATTAATATCCAGCAACGACATAATATTGTTTAAATTCTTAATCAAAACATCACTGTCGATTTCTTTGTAGTTAAGTGATTGCTCTAACTCAAAAAGCACCTGTTCTTCAGTTAAGGGTATATTTTTTTGGCTTGCCAATTCAGCAATACCCTTTGCCAGACTGTCAATATTATCGCCAACAGGAGTACGCCGGCCGTTCTTGTATCTGCTTATTACAGCCTGCGAAAGTCCGCTTGTGTCAGCCAGGTCCTTCGCTGTACAGCCAAGTTCATTTATGTATTCGTTGAGCTTTTCACAAAAATTCATATATATTACCCCCCGAGCAGTTATTTCTCTTTTATTAAACAATTTACTTTCCAATTTGTCAATGCCTAATTTGGCAATTGGGTTTACAGTACTATTTTAGTTTTATATAATAAAATTGTAAATAAATTGTAAAGGAGAATTGTATATGAAAAAATTATTAGCTATTATTTTATCGGCACTGATGGCATTTGCTTTCCCGTTAACGGTGTTGGCTGCAAACGGCCCTATGGGCAGTATAAATTTGGGCGACGGCGATTTTTATCTTTCCTATGTTTCGTTGCTTAAGTTTGACGAAAACGGCGCATTTCTGGGAACAACTACTGTTTTTGACGGCGAAAATTCCTACAACACAACAGACGGAATTTCCTACGATAAGGCCTCAAACACTCTTAGCTTGAACAATTTTAATTCAAGCGACGCAATTCAAACAAATGTTATGGGCGACGATTTTAAAATTAATGTATCCGGCAGCTGCTCATTGGGACAGATTCAAGTTTGGGGCGACCACTACGGCGGAAGCCTTACCATTGAAGGCAGCGGTACACTTACGGTTAACGAAAACAAGCGTTATGAAAACGCAATTGTGCTAAATGCCGAGGAATCTGATTCTGCCCTTAATTTCGGCGAGGATGTTAAGGTTAACCTTTACGCACAAACGGATACTGTGAATATTACCGCAACCTCTAATGACAATGCTTTAACAGCAATTTCATTTGGTAATGGTCAAACGGCAAACGTTTCAAAGCAGCCGTATGTAAAGGTTTATGGCGAATATATAAACGGATTGTACCTTAGCGATACTGATACTATATCTTACGGCGGACAAAGGGCTATCTGCGCCTCCGATCCCGGTGGAGTATACACTGTAACCACAGGCTATTACAATTCAAATCCCGATCAAACCATATATTGGGTAAACAAATATTTCTACGTTGAATCCTTTGACGCTTATACTGAGGATTACGGCTTCGGTGATTTCGGAAGCATTGAAATGACCGAGGAGGATTTTAAAAATCAAACAGAATTCACTGTGAAGATGACTCAGGCAGACTATCCGGAAAGTATTCAATATTACGAAAAGGATAATCTTGACGCAGATTATTCGTATTCTGTAAACAAGGTAACAAATGCCTCCGACCCTGACGGAGTTTACGGATACAACACATATTATATGACTGACTCCGAAGGAAATGTTATTGGGGAAGGCATCTATATCAACCGTTTCGTTTTAGCTGACGGAACCGACAAATACATTGTTGATGAAAGCTTTGAGCAATTGAATCTTACCAATGACGAATTTGAAAGCTCTGAATATTCCATTGTTTATGCTATGGAGAGCGAATGGCTTGAATGGAACGGCCGTGTAAACAAAAACACATACAGCGTATATAAGGACGAAAACTCAAACAAATACGCAGTGGATTATGTTGAGGCAGTATACGATTATGTAGGTAAGGATATTGTAAATATCGGCGGAACCGATTACTACTGTGTAACAGAAAATAATACGGTTTCCTTGGACAGCCTTGAGGAATCTATTATAAATGAGACTGTTAACGGTTATTATAGCTATACTCTCAGCGGTACAGAATTTATCTACACCGGTAACGGCTCACAGGTTACACCGATTAGTAATGCAACAGTTTCCGGAATAACAAGTAAAACCTATACAGGTAAGGCTTTAACACAAAGTATAACGGTAAAGCTTAACGGCAAAACCCTTACAAGGGGTACTGACTACACTGTTGCTTACAAAAACAACATCAATGTAGGAACTGCCACTGTTGTAATTACGGGCAAGGGCAATTACAGCGGACAAATAACGAAAACCTTTAAAATCACTGCAAAAAAGATTACACCAACCGTAAGTCTTTCCGGCACCTCTTATACCTATGACAGCAAGGTTAAAACACCATCTGTTACAGTTAAAGACAGTAATGGCAAGACCTTGGTTAAAAATACCGATTATACCGTTTCGTATGCAAGCGGAAGAAAGCTTGTGGGCAAGTATGCTGTTAAGGTTACGCTGAAAGGTAATTACAGCGGCTCAAAAACCGTATATTTTTCAATTAAGCCTAAATCAACAAGCATTTCTTCACTGACAGCAGGCTCAAAGAAATTTACTGTTAAGTGGAAGAAGCAAGCCACCCAGACAACAGGCTACCAAATTCAGTACAGTACATCAAGCAAATTCTCAAATGCCAAAACTGTTACAATTTCAAAGAACAGCACCACATCAAAAACTATCTCAAGCCTCAGTGCAAAGAAAAAGTATTATGTAAGAGTTCGCACCTACAAGGTTGTTAACGGCACAAAGTACTATTCAGGCTGGTCATCAACTAAATCAGTTACAACTAATAAATAATAAAAATAAGCGTTGCAGTAGATGCAACGCTTATTTATTGTTTGTTCTTCCTAAAATATAATCTGTTGTGGTTTTATAGTAATCAGCGAGCTTTATCAGTATGTGAGTCGGTATCTCTCTTTTACCTATTTCGTAGTTACTATATACTCGTTGGTCAATTCCGAGAAATGCCGCAATTTCTTTTTGCTTTAAATCTGCATCTTCCCTCAAATCACGAATCCTTGGATAATGATACAATTCAACCACCTCAACGCAATAATATCCTACTATCAAATAATAGTGTTGATATTACTATCAAATGATAGTAAAATAACAAGTGAAATATTATTATGAGGTGATTATTATGAAAAAAACTATTAGTTTACTATTGTCATTGGTAATGCTATTCAGCATAACCGCAGGTATAGACCTGTCTGCCTATGCAGCCGGAAATTCTATTTCTAACGCGACATCAATATCTTTCAATTCACAGTATAGCGGATACATTACTACCAGCAACACAACAGATGTTTATAAGTTTTCAATGTCTTCATCGGGTAAAATAAATGTTTCTGTTGAGGCAAACATTTCAGCCTCAACTTATCATATTTATGATGCAAACGGGAACACATTATGGACCGGAGATTGTTATCGCTGGAATGATAACACACAATTGATGACATTCAACCAAGAGCTTGATTTAACAAAAGGCACCTACTATTTTTCAGTTAATGATTACTACGGCTCCACCGGAAATTATAGTTTTAAAGTTACCTTCACATCAGCTAACGAATCATTCAGCGAGCCACAAGGCGGGAATAACAATTCAATTGCAACAGCCAATGGGATTGTCTTTGGCAACACATACAAGGGCCAGTTGGCTGTCAACGATAATACAGATTTGTACAAATTCTCCCTATCCTCTTCTGGCAGAATTACTATTTCTGTTAAAGCAAATATTTCATCATCCAGTTACTATATTTATGATGTTAATGGAAACACATTGTGGGAAGGATATTGTTATCGCTGGAATGACAACACAAAGCAGATGACGTATGACCAAGAACTTGATTTAACAAAGGGTACATACTATTTCTCTGTTAGAGATTACTATGGGACCACCGGAAATTATAGCTTTAACATTTCTTTCACATCAGCTAACGAATCGTTCAGTGAGCCACAGGGCGGGAATAACAATTCAATTGCAACAGCTAATGAAATAGTTTTAGGCAATACATACAAAGGCCAGTTAGCTGTCAACGATAATACAGATTTGTACAAATTCTCCCTATCCTCTTCTGGCAGAATTACTATTTCTGTTAAAGCAAATATTTCATCATCCAGTTACTATATTTATGATGTTAATGGAAACACATTGTGGGAAGGATATTGTTATCGCTGGAATGACAACACAAAGCAGATGACGTATGACCAAGAACTTGATTTATCAAAGGGTACATATTATTTTTCTGTTAGAGATTATTATGGAACCACCGGAAATTATAGCTTTAACATTCACACTCATACCTATAATTCATACACAACAAATGCAACAATAAGTGCCGACGGCAAAACTGTTTATAAATGTACAGTGTGCGGTAATACCGCTGCGACAAAGGTAATCCCAAGAATTTCAAGTGTTACGCTTTCAGGCACAAGCTACACATATAGCGGCAAGGTATATTCCCCTGCCGTAACAGTAAAGGACAGAACCGGTAAAACTCTTGTTAAGAACACAGATTATACTGTTTCTTATGCAAGCGGTAGAAAGAATGTTGGCAAGTACGCCGTAAAGGTTACCTTTAAGGGCA
>JBJEPI010000053.1:0-9612 GCA_051881175.1 Eubacterium sp. | reverse complement strand
TTTTCATCAAACCACGGCATATTCTGTGCCTGCTTTTTTGTTATATAGCCATTATCAATTAAATCAGTTTGAATATTTGTATCGGAAAGAGGTAAGCCATTATAGTATGGGCTGTTTGCAGAATGGGTAGTAATGCCGGAATAAATAAAGGTATGTACATATTCATAAGGTCCCTCAATGCTATCTGCAACACAAAGCCAAATAGCAGAAGAGGTCATGCCCCAAACAGATACGGCACCGTAAAGGCAGTACTTGCCCATTGCTTTATTATAAATAATATCGTTCGCCCAGCAGTTATATTCAAAGCTATCCTCGGTATAGCGTGTCGGATCCTGTGAATGTACCCAATTTTGATAAGAGGAAGTCCACTTCAGCGGCTCCGCCAAGGTTTCCTTCCAATCATCTCCCAGGTAGCTTTTACCTAACAAAGAGGAATCAAGCTGTGTCCAATCAATCAAATCATCACTGCTATACATGGCAAGATGTGAGCCTACTATATAATACTTACCGTCTTCTGCTTTGATAACAGACGGGTCATGCACAACGGCGTTTTTGATTTCCGTGTTATCATAAATATCTGCCGCTGAAACAGGAATAGGCATAACGCTAACAAGAAAAATCATAGACAATAAAAAGGCTAATGTTTTTTTCATAATAATCTTCCCATTACTTATTTGTAGTTGAACCAAAACCGCCGTCTCTTATTCCCTGAGTGTTATCATCGTTAGTAATGCCAAAGGGCATAAATATTCCCTGTGCAAAGCCATCACCGGCAGAAACGCTGACGCTGTGGCCGTCATCATGGGCATCACAGGATAATTTAATCATAATGTGCCCCTCGTTTGATGAATTATAATAATCAGCGTCAATTACACCAACGGTATTATCAAGCTGAACTCTGTGTTTAAATCCAAGACCTGAACGCGGGAATATATTGAGCACCCAACCATCATCTATACGGGCACGAATTCCTGTTGGAATCAAGGTTGATTTTCCTTTTTCAATGGTAATATCAGCCGGCGCATAAAAATCATATCCGGCAGAACCGGTGGTTGCCCTTTTTGGCAATTTAATCGAATCATAGACAGATTTAACATCCTGTGTTTCAGGAAAGCATTTAAGCCATGCCTCTTTAAACTGTTCAAATGATACCTTTTCAAAATCAGCTATTTTATACATAAAAAAACTCCTTTGTGTTAATAGGAATATTTTAACACAAAGGAACATTATAGTAAAGTCAATTTATTTTATAATCCAAAGCTAACACTCAAGGCTTGATTAACCTTCCCCATATCATCATTGTCAAGAGTGCCCATTTTTTCTCTTAACCGACGCTTATCAATGGTTCGCACCTGCTCCAGCAAAACAATACTGTCCTTGGCTAAGCCGCAATCCTGAGCGTCAACCTCAATATGAGTGGGAAGATTATTTTTTTCCTTTTGGCTTGTAATAGCTGCGGCGATAACAGTCGGCGAAAACTTATTTCCAATATCGTTTTGCACAATCAAAACAGGTCTTACGCCGCCCTGTTCAGAGCCGACAACAGGACTTAAATCGGCATAATATATATCGCCTCGTTTAACTAACAAATTTATCACCCTTTAAAATTATTCTTGTAATAATATTTTTGCCAATTCCCAAAATTTTAAACCTATATTTTCATTATATTCAAGGGCTAAAAATTTGTACTTTATGTCAAATAAACAGTTGGTGCATAGAATGTTGTAGAAAGGAGAGTTTTTTATGGAAAAATACGAGGATTTATTTAATCCTACCTTTTTGAAAACACCGAAAAGGCGACCGCAGTTTCCCAAGGAATATTCGTTAGCGATGGCATACATTCCGTTACAGGATAATTTAAAAATATACGACGAGGAGCAGGGCTTTAAAAGAGGCACAATATTCCCGGAATTAGATAAGGAATTTAAGGGAAGGATGGTAAGAACAAAATGAAGAAAAAACTGTTGATGAGGCTTTCTGCCATGCAGTTCGGTATGGTGGAAACAAGATTATTTTTAGATACACATCCCAATGACCCGGAAGCCTTGGAGCTTAACAACAGGTATCGCGAAAAATATACTGCCTTGGTAAAGGAGTATGAGGAAAAATACGGCCCACTAACCTTAAACGGTAAAAACAGCGATGAATGGTTGGAAAATCCTTGGCCTTGGGACAATGATTTTACTGCATGTGACGAATGAAAAAGCACCGCCGAAAATCAGCGGTGCTACATAACTAATTGCCTTTTTCAATGCTTATTTCATCAAATATTTTTAACAAATCCTCAACCTTGGCGTTTTCCTTTTCTTCATCCTTAATATCAAGAACGGCGTTGCCCTCATGCATCATCACAAGGCGGCTTCCGTACTCGACGGCAAAGCGAAGATTGTGTGTTACCATCATTGTGGTAATGCCGTTTTTTCTTACGAGACTGTCTGTAAGGCACATTACACGCTCGGAGGACTTGGGGTCAAGGGCGGCAATATGCTCATCAAGAATTAATAGTTCAATATCGGTCATATTGGCTATTACCAACGCAAGGGCCTGACGCTGTCCCCCGGACAGAGTTCCTACCTGAACACCGAGACGGTTTTCAAGCCCCATATCGCACTGTTCAAGCAATGATTTATAATAGTCAATTCTTGATTTATTAACGCATTTTCCAAGACCGTAACGTTTGTTTTTATTATCGGCAAGAGCCATATTTTCAAGTATTGTTAAATCCGCACAGGTACCCACCTTGGGGTCTTGAAAAACACGGCCGATAAGCTTTGCCCTTTTATATTCCGAAACGGTGGTGATGTCGTTGCCTGCAAACAAAATCTTACCCTCGTCCGGCTTTAGAGAGCCGCAAACAAGATTAAGCAGTGTGGTTTTACCGCTTCCGTTTGAACCGATAATCGAAACAAACTCACCCTTATCAACCTTAAAATTAAAATTATCAAAAACTGTTGACTCGTCAACCGTGCCTACATTAAAACGTTTAGTGATATTACTTAACTCAAGCATTTTTATCTCTCCTTTTTCCGGATTTTCCTTTAAGAGCTCCGCTGAAAATAAGAGCAAGCACAAATAATACAGCCATTAACAGCTTATTATATTCGCTTGGTAAACCGATTACTACCGCAATTTGCAGACATGCCTTATATATAATAGTACCTAAAATTACCATTGTTGTGGCTTTCATAAAGCTTAATCTTTTGAACAAGGATAAACCGATTATAACGCTTGAAAGTCCAAACACAACCATGCCCACACCCATGGTGGTATTGGCTGTTTCGGTGCTTTGTGCAATAACCGCGCCGCTGACTGCGGCAAGTCCGTTGCCTAAAGCTAAGCCGAGAATCTTGGTTGCGCCGGGGTTTTTTGCAAGCATGACTACATATTGTTGGTTGGAGCCGGTGGCACGAAGCAGCATACCCGATTTTGTTTTAAGATACAAGTCAATGATTATTTTTATAATTATCACAAGTATTGCCAGAACAAGCAGCTTCTTAACATTAAGAGAGCCTATTGTGCTTGGAACATAATTGGTTATGCCGCTGTTAAATATTGTATCCTTTCCAAAAACAGATGCTATGGACTGACCGCCCGTGCCGATTTTGATTATGACCAGATTAAAGGTTAGCAGGGCTGTGTAAACCAAAATACCCGAAAGAAGCGGCTCTAATTTCAGTTTTATGTGGAGAAATCCCGTAACACATCCGGCAATAAGTCCGCCGCAAAACGCCGCCAAAAGACTTAACCAAGGATTAACTCCTTTAAGAATAAGCACGCATGATAAAATCGCTCCAAGGGGCATTGTTCCGTCAACAGAAAGATCGGGGAAATCGAGAATACTGTATGTTAAATATACGCCAAGAGCTAAAATAGCATATTTCAGTCCCTCCTCGAGAACGACTTTAATTATATTCATAGCTTCCATTTACATCACTTCCAAATCGCACAAAAAGAGCAGAACAGAAGTTCTGCTCAAATCTTGTAATTATTATTCAGCTTGAGTAGTTACCTTTTCAACATCGTTCATTGAATCAGGAATTTGAATACCAAGCTCTGTGGCAACATCTGTATTAACAACAAGGAATGAGTCCGTAACTGTAACCGCAGGATATGTTGCGGCATCCTTACCGTTTAATACTTCAATGGCAATATTACCTGTTTTTTCGCCAAGTGCCACATAATCAATTGAAGCAGAGGCAAGGCAGCCCTTCTTAACCTGCTCTATTTCAGAGCCGTAAACAGGAATATTCTTTTCTTTAGCAAGCTCCAATACTACTGACATATTATCAACAACATTATTGTCTGTAAGGTTAGTAACTGCATCAACCTTAGTTACAAGAGTGCTGGCAGCAGCAGGAAGCTCAGAGGCCTCATTAATTCCCGAAGCCTCAAGAGTAATACCGTTGGCGTCGCATTCGGCCTGAAGAGTTTTAAGCTGACTTAAAGAATTAGCCTCTGTTGTAGTGTAAAGCACACCTAAAGTCTTAATCTCCGGCTGAAGTTCTTTAATAAGCTTAACCTGACCGGCAATATCAAATGCATCGGATGTACCCGTACAATTGTTCTCGGGCTTTTCCATTGATTTAACAAGACCCGGACCTACAGGATCGGAAACAGCACAGAAAATAACAGGAATTGAATTACCTGAATTTTTAACTGCTGAATATGCGCTTACAGCCGCAGGTGTTGCAACGGCGATAATAAGGTCATATCCACCGGATGCCATTTGCTCGGCATAGCTTTGGCAATCTGCATCAGCACTTCCGCTTGAGCCGATTTGAACATCATAAGCAATGCCTGCCTTATCAAGAGCGTTTTTAAGTCCCTGTGTGCAGTTATCAAGGCTTGAATGAGGCATATATTGAATAATTCCAACCTTGCTGTCATCTTTTTTAGCAGAGCAACCTGCAAATACCGCAAAAATCAAAGTTGCTGATAAAATAACTGCTAAAATCTTTTTTAAATTCTTCATTTAATCTCCTCCTAATGCAAAGATAAAATCAATAAATTAATTATAGTATTTAAAAACTTTAATGTCAACAAATTATTTTTTTAAAACTACAACATTCCATGAAAACGGTTTAAATTCGATTTTTAAGATGTTATCATCAATTACAGGCTTATCATTGATATGGGGCTTCACAAACGGATTATTAAATCCGTTAACATCATTTTTATCATAGCCGTCCATAGAAATGAATTGTGTAACCTTATAACCGTTAAAGTCTAAAAGGTTAATATCAACTATTATCTCTTCATCAAGGGATTTGTTAACACAAAACAGTACAAGCTGTTCTTTTTCCTCGTCATAGGCGGCAATTGACTCCAAGTACGGAACATCTGTAAACTCCTTACAATCATATTTCGGACATTCAATAATTGGATTAATAGCAACACCCCTGCCGAAATTTGACAAATGCTCAAAAGGATAAAAAATTGTTTGCTTGAAAATACCGCCGCCTGTTTGGGTAAATATCGGTGCAATAACATTAACAAGCTGGGCAAGACAGGCTATTTTAATTCTGTCGGCGTGTCTTAAAAGTGTTATGAGCATTGAGCCAACAAGCAAGGCGTCTTCAAAATTATAAATATCCTCAAGTCTCGGCGGAGCATAGCTCCAACGCTCATATGGTGCGTTATCGCTGTGATACCATACGTTCCACTCATCAAAGGACAGGTTAATGGTTTTTTTACTGCGTTTCTTGGCCTTTATGTAGTCGCAAACGCAAATAACGGAATATATAAATTCTTCAAGCTCAAGGGTTTTGGCAAGAAAGCTTGGGGTGTCCTGCGCTTGATTGCCGTAGTATTGATGAAGAGAAACATAGTCAACACTATCATATGCAATTTCAAGAGATGTTGCCTCCCACTGACCAAAGGTAGGAGAATTTCTGCTTGATGAACCGCATAATACAGTTTCGATTCTGTCATCCGTCCATTTCATCATTTTTGAGGCTTCGTTAGCAATTTTACCGTAATCCTCGGCAGTTTTGGCACCCATTTGCCATCTGCCGTCCATTTCATTGCCCAGGCACCAAAGCTTTACATTCCACGGCTCACTGTAACCATGGGCTTTTCTTAAATCAGACCAGGCAGAATTTCCCTTATGATTCATATATTCCACAAGATTTCTTGCTTCTTCCGGTCCGCGGGTTCCAAGGTTAACAGCCATCATACAATCCGTATTGGCCTTTTTGCACCATTTCATAAACTCATTTGTACCGAAGGTGTTAGGCTCGGTTGTTCCCCAAGCCAAATCAAGGCGATTGGGTCTGTTTTCCACAGGACCTACTCCGTCCTCCCAATTGTATCCCGAAACAAAGTTGCCACCGGGATAACGAACAATGGGAACGTTAAGCTCTTTAACCATTTCAATTACGTCTGTTCTAAATCCGTCCTCGTCGGCAAGTTTATGCTCAGGCTCATAAATTCCGCCGTAAACCGCTCTGCCCAAATGCTCAATAAACGAGCCGTAAATTCTGTTATCAATTTCGCCAACCTTAAGCTCCTTGGCAAGAGTAATTTTTGCTTTCATAAATCCTCCAATTAATATCCAAAATGATTAATAAGCCTATCATATTCCTCGGCGGTTATGGTAATCATAGAACCGTGACGAGGGGTAAAATCAAGAGAAAACTCACTACTTGGTATTGCATAAAAATCCATCATATCATCAGTAACCTGCATAAAATAACGATTATCGCAGTACATATCCATAAGCATTACATATTTATTTTGGTCTATTAGCTTATACATGCAATTTCCCTCGACAGGTCTTGCAGTGCAGGCAATTTTATTATTTGGATATTCATAATACGGACCTGTAAGCTTATCGGCAACAACCTCACAGATTGTTTTAACACATTCGTCTTTATAAGCCATATAATATCTGCCGTTTATTTTTACTATATCGGCATCAATAGCGTCCATTCCGCTTTTAGGTGCAAACAGAGGCTTGGGATTGGTAAAGGTTTTAAAATCCTTTGTATATGAATACCAAATCGACAGCGCCATATCATCGTCGGTATTATTCACTGAATAATAAACAAAATACTCTCCCCTCTCCTCGTCAAACATCGCCTCAGGCGCCCATATCTTATCAGAATTTCTTGTTACCTCAAATTGATGAAAATCAACTGCAGTTTCGTCAAACCAATTTACTAAATCATTTGATTTCCAAGTAACAATGCCGTGGTTTGAGCACCATCCAAGGGAGGATTTCATATCCGTTGCGATGATATAAAAGCAACCGTCCTCTCCCCGTAAAAGATAGGGGTCTCGCATACAAAGAGTGCCTGTATTTTGTTTAATAACAGGCATACCCTTGTTTAGGGGTTTAAAATTAAAGCCGTCCTTGGATACTGCAAAGCATATTCTTTCACGCTCCGGTTCGTTGCCGGTGAAGTAGCAAAACAAATATCCGGTAAATTTATTTTCCATAACAGCCTCCAAATCAAGGGAAATAGTACGAAAATATTGTAATTCAAATTAATGTGTAATGTCAATAAAAAAACGCTGAAAAATTCAGCGTTTTAAAAATTAGATGATGATTGTGCAAAATATTATTCTACAGTAACAACTTTTGCAAGATTTCGCGGCTTATCAACGTCAAGTCCCTTGTCCGATGAAACATAATACGCAAGCAATTGCATTGCAACAACGGCAGGAATTGCCATAAAATCATCCTCCAAATCCGGTAATTCAAAGGAGCAGTCAATATCCTTGGTTTTTAATGAACTGCGAACAAATGTTATTACATTAGCGCCTCGGGATTGGACCTCTTTAATATTGCTCACCTGTTTTGCTGTCAGATTTTCCTGAGTCAAAAGTGCAATAACGGGTGTTTTTTTTGTAATTAATGCAATGGTTCCGTGCTTTAACTCCCCTGAAGCAAATGCTTCGGAATGAATATATGAAATTTCCTTAAGCTTCAAAGATGCCTCCAATAATGTTGGGTAATCAAGCCCTCTGCCAATCATAAAGGCATGCTCCGTGGTTGTTAAGCATTTTGACAAACGATGTATCTCCCCTCTCCTGTTCAGCACATCTTCAACTGCCTCGGGAATTTTTTTAAGCTCCTGCATAAATTTAATTATTCCCTCAATATTTAGGTTTCCTCTTAAGAAAGCCATTTTTGCAGTTATCAGATAAAACAAGGCTACCTGTGTTGTATAAGCTTTTGTAGAAGCAACTGCAATTTCCGGGCCTGCATCTGTGTAAATAACATTTTCGCTTTCTCTTGCAATTGCAGAACCTTTGACGTTAACTATCGAAAGCGACCTCGCACCCTTGCGCCTTGCATATTTTAAAGCCTCAAGAGTGTCTATGGTTTCACCGCTTTGGGAAACACAGATAACAAGAGTTTTATCGTTAATAATGGGTTCGTTATACATATACTCGCTTGCCATATTAACATTAACGGGTATACCGCAGGTTTTTTCTATCAAATGTTTTCCTATCAAACCGGCATGCATTGCCGTGCCGCAGGCGATTACGGTAATACTGTCACAATCCGTAAAAACAGAATCGTCCACATTTTCATCACTGAAATCCGGCAAATTATTCTTTGTATGAGATAAAATTGTTTTTTCAATAACATCGGGTTGCTCCATAATTTCCTTTTCCATAAAGAAAGGGTAGCCGCATTTACCGCTGTTTTTTATATCCCAATCCAGCTTCATTGTTTTTGCTTTAACAGGCTCTCCGTTAAAATTGCAGATATCAAAGCCCTTAGGCGTAATAGTTGCCACGGAAAATTCAGGCAAAACAAAATAATCTTCGCTGTATTCCCCTATTGCCATAATATCCGAAGCGATATATGCGCCGTCGTCATTAGAACAGCACACAATGGGGCTGACATTTCTAACGGCAAAAATAGTATTTGGAATGTCGTCAAACATAATTGCCAGTGCAAAGGTACCGCTTAGCTCCTTCACTGCCTTTATTATTGCTTGGATGGCGTTGTCTGAGTAATATTTGTCAATTAAGGCGGCGACTGTTTCCGTATCTGTTTGTGACTTAAGTCTGCCGGAAACACCGATTTGATTTTTGATGGCCGCATAATTTTCAATAATGCCGTTATGAACCAAAGTAACCCTACCGAATTTATGAGGGTGAGAGTTTGCGTCGCTTACACCGCCATGGGTAGCCCAACGGGTATGACCGATACCTGCTGTGCCTCTGGCGTCGTTGCATTTTATTTCAAGGTCGCTGACTCTTCCCTCGCATTTTGTAACAACCACTTCGTTAAAATCAGGATGAAACACGGCAATACCTGCGCTGTCATATCCTCTGTATTCAAGAGTTTTTAAGCCTTTAATAAGCTTGCCTTTTGCATCTGTAAAGCCTGTATAGCCAATAATTCCGCACATAGTTAATTCCCCATTTCACAAAAACCGTATCTCTAATATGTATTATGGCTTAAAAGCCGAAATAATACCAATTTTGATTTGTTATTGTTGAAAACAAACCAATTTTTTGTTAAAATTGATTTATTATATAGGCAATAAATAGCAATCCGAACCGTGGTTTAAATTGGCCGATTTGCCCTTACTCTACGTTAAAAATACTCGGAATACATAAAGTATTCCTGCGTTTTTGTGCCTTAATTAA
>JBJEPI010000052.1:0-9626 GCA_051881175.1 Eubacterium sp. | reverse complement strand
GGCAGAATTTATCGGCACATTCACAATCAGCCGCTCTGCACTTCTTGACAGTACCGGCTATACCGCAGTGCTTAATTACTCGGCAAGCGAACTCTCAACAGTTTCAATTGCCGCCGAACAGGGACCGTTTGTAACGCACTTCTTCGCCGGAACCGACCGTCAGATTAAGGCGATGAGAAATAAGGTAAGCGCCGGAACTCTTGTTTCCGGATGGGTAACCGGCAGCGATACGCTTATCGGCAGTATAACCGTAAAAGAGGGTCAAAACCTCAGAATTTTTGCGGCGGCTCCCGTAAACGGCAAGCTCGGTATCGAAATTGTATCGCCCTCCGGCAAAACGGTATCTGCGTTATCGTTTATAAATGACGGCGACTATGCAATTATCAGTAATTGCGAGGCGGGTGTATACACCGTTAAGGTAACAACGCCCGAGAGCTTTGACAACAGAATTACGGTTGAAGGTGTTGTATCGTCATTTGAAAAAGCGATAACCTCTGTAAACTATGAAAAAGAGGCGGTTGTAAACTGCAATAAAAAGTCCGATGACGGTAATTATTTAGGTAATGTAAACATTAGTGTAAGCGAAAGTGCCGGAATAGATGCCGGAATAGTAAATGCAACGCTTGATTTTGACAGCGATAAGCTTACCGCAACCCTTACGGGCTTTGGCGACGGTACTCTTAAAGCCGGAAAAGCACTGAACGGAGTATTTACAATCAAGGCAAACCCGAATACACCGTCCGGCACCTACACAGGTACGCTGAAGGTTTACTTTGACGCAAATCTCTGCGACCCGGTATTACTATCTCTCGCTTCAACCGGTGACGATGCCGATAAGTGGAGTATTTCGGGCGATAAAGTGGTTTATACGGCTTTAGTTAATGTTGTTGTTGATGTTACCATTCCTGTCGCTCCCGAGCTAAGCGTTGCGGACGGTAAGGTCGAAGGAACTGTCACAGTTACCGGCAATGCTAAAAATGCTACCTTCGTTATCCTCAACTATGAATATGACTTTGAAGATATAAACGATGAGGGTGTGCTTGAAACCTACACAGCAAGAAGCATTGCCGCTATCTTAAATCCCGATTCAGACGGAAATTTTGCTATAACACTTTCAAAACCTCAGTTGAATTCAAGAATTTCGGCAATGTCCGTAAACACCGCAGGCGGCTTATCCGCAGGCAGTAAACAAGCCGTTTCAGGGTATACCGAACCTGAACAGGTAACCGAAAATTATGTTCAAGAATTTACATCGGTAGGTTATGAGCAAATCGAAGGTAAATCGGATGTTACGGTATCGCTTTTGGGCGTACAGACTATGGGCCTTAATGTTGTCGGCGATATTCTTTACAGAGTAGTCGACAGCGAGCCCACTTCCAAATACGCCGAAGGCGCCGGCCTTGATACAGAGGGTTGGATAAGCGTTGGCGCTGTGTCATCATTTACGGTTAAAAATGTAAAAGACGGACAGTATATCGAAATTGTTCAGATTTTACCTGAAAATGTTTATGCAACCGACGACGACGGTAAACTCACTGTAATCGGCACAAAAAATACATTGTTAAGATACAGCAATGTATCTGTAAGTATTGCCGAAATACCTTCATTTACGGTTTCGGGCAAACTGACGCCTGATGATATCAAGACCGATACTTCCAATACATCTCTTGTTTTGACAAATTGTGAAGACAAGGATATAATCTACAGAACAAATATTAAGCGGTCCGACGATGCTTTAACCTACGCGTTTGAGGGGGTTATTCCGGGAACATATATCCTAAGTATTGATAGCTCTGACGGAAAAATCAAGGCAAACAGCATTATGGTAACGGTTAGCGATAAAGATGTTAATGCAGATATCGCCGTTGAAGTCATCGGCTTTGCAATTACCGGTAATATTGTAAGCTACGGCAATTCAGACGATACAGTAACCGTAAGCTTGATTAGCGGGTCTGGTGTAGTTGATTCTGTAGAAACGGCAGACGGCAGATATTCTTTTGAAAATGTCTCAGCCGGCGTTTACACGCTTATAATCAGCAAGAAAAATCATGCAACACGCTCTTATGAAATAGCGGTTGAGGACGCTGATGTTGTTAAAGATGTAGGTATTTACCTGTTCGGTGATGTTAATGATGACGGAAAGGTAAATAATCTTGATAGATTGATTCTAACCAGATATCTTGCATACTGGGTAGATTATCCGGAAGAATCAGTTGATCTAATAACCGCAGATGTCAATTGCGACGGCAGAGTTAACAATCTTGACAGGGCTATTCTTACACGCTATCTTGCAAACTGGGTGGATTACCCGGAGCTGCCGCTTGTCTCATAAAAAAGGGGGTTACGAATATGAAATTTTATTTAAAAATGATGTGCCTTGCAGTATCCTTTTGCCTCTTTATAAGTGGCTTTGCGCTCTCAGCTTATGCTGAGGGTGCGCCTACTGTTTGTGTTTCTAACGTTAAGGCAGCCGCCGGAGAAGACGTTGTTGTTTCTTTATCGGTTAAAAACAATCCGGGAATAGTTTCAATGACGCTTAAAGTGGTTTACGATGACTCGATGCTGACCTTACAGGGAATTACAGATAAGGGAGTTCTCGGAACTGCAGGTCACAGTGATAATTTCACCTCTCCCTACTACCTTTGTTGGGCAAACGATACCGCAACCCAAAACTTCACAGTAAACGGCAAGCTTGTAGAGCTCACCTTCACGGTTAACGAAAATTCTGAAAACGGCACCGTTTATCCGATCTCTATTGAGTATTCACCCGAAGATTACCATATTTACGATAAGGATACTAACTGTATTGATTTTGTGGTTGAGTCGGGCTCAATTACCGTTGATAATTCAAATCCCGGTGAGAATTTAAATGCTGTTACTGTTCCTATAACGGATTTAAGCTATGAGATTAGCGGAACAGAGCTTTATATTACGGGATATAAAGGATTTGACTCGGATATTATCATTGATTCCTCTTATGAAATATCAGGGGAAACATATAGCGTTACCGTAATCGATGAATGTGCGTTCGAGGATAATACGGATATTAAAAGTCTTGTTCTCCCGGAGACATTGAGATCTGTAGAAAACTTTGCTTTTTATAATTGTACTTCCTTGAAATCAGTTACAGTGTTAAGCAAGAATGTCACTATCGGTAACCGTGCATTCGGTTATTATTATATCTCTCGGGCTCAAGACGGTAAGGTAGAGGGCTTCAAGCTGACAGGCTATCGCGATGCGACATCAGAGATATACGCAACCGAAAACGACATTGATTTCAAATTTTTACCCGTTTTCGGCGACATAAACGGCGACGGAAGATTAGATGCGGATGACGCGGTTATTTTGAAAAAAGCACTTTTGTCAGGAACGCTTGATGAAGCCTTTGATCTCAATAAAGACAGTGCGGTGAATATTATAGACTTGGTCAAACTTGAAAGATTGATAGCCTACAAATAAGCCACAAATCTAAATCCGTATTTCAGGGAGAAATCTCTGAAATACGGATTTTTAACAAGCAGCTGCCTAATAGCAACTGCTTGCACTCAAATTTTCATTTTATCTCTTTACTCCAACTATTGACCAAGAGCCAAAATAAAAACGCTCAAAGCCGCATTAATAAAGGCTTTGAGCAAAGAATTAGTGCTTTCACTTTTTCACTATTCACTATTACTTATTAATTGCCAAAAATCCCGAATGAGCGGACAAGTGAAGAGTGAATAGTGAAGAGGTAATAAGTAAAAATCCCGCCCACTTGCGTGAACGGGATTTTTGGTGCACCTGACAGGAATCGAACCTGCACTTTCTTTCAAAAATATGGACCTGATGGTAACGACACCTCGGTGCAACTTTTATTACCTGTTAATTTTAAGATTCTTCCTGCGTTGTACCGAACAAAATACGCATAAAATCGCGCCTACCGTACAGCACTCTTGCAATATATACCGTTTCACTTTGGACACGGTAAAAGGCAGTATAATTACCGCAAACAAGATAGCGATAATCCGTTTCAAAGCCCACTATTCCCGAAAGCGCAGGAGCGGAATTCGGAAAGCTCTCAAGCATACGGATATTTTTCATAATCTTATTTATTGTATTATTTGCCGCCTGCTCGCTTAAAAGCTCATCGGTAATATATGATTTAATTTGCTGTAAATCCTTTATTGCCTCGGGCGATAATTTTATCTCAGCCATTGTCTGCACCCAAAAGCCTTTCGACCTCGGCGATATCAGTCCAACCGTCTTCTTTTCCTAAACGCTCGCCCTTTGCAAGCTCGCCCATAAGCTTTATTACAGACTGAGTTTTTTCGTATTCTTCAATATCAACAATGGCATATTTTCCTCTGCCGTTCTTGGTAAGAAAAACAGGCTCACCCACGGAAATATCACGCAAAACCTCGGTATAATTTCTCAAATCAGATACAGGTTTGATATTCGGCATTACAGCCACCTTCCTTTCTGCTGAAAATATTATAACCTAATTTATCGTAAAATGCAACAACATATTTAATTCTTATAAAAATATGGAACGATTAGAGAATTGCTTTCTGAGTTACTGCAGTTAACTTGTTTGTATTGAAACTTACAGCATAGTACGGCGAACACTCCAGCCATACCGTGATTGCACCACTTTTGCTCATTTCAAGATCAATTTCCTTCTACAACATTTTCACTTCTTCTCGTTTTCCGTAAGTGTTTTATTTAACTGCTCATTTATAAATTCAAAAGGTGCGTCTACAATATTGCAGGCGTACCTCTATAAAGAATGTAATTTATTTTGTATGATATTTGGATTTTAAAGTTTCGTATTCGTTTTCAGTCAAAAAATATTGCAATGGAACACCATATTCATCGAGAAAAGCTGATTCAAACGCTGAAAACTGATTGTCGTTTATACCGTTTAGTTTAAAATTATTAACCATTATTTCGAACAAGTTCTTTATGTGTTCTAGATAACAATTATCAATTTCGCGGATTGTTGAAAGAAACAAATATGTGAATCCTTGACTAGTATAAACACCATTATCTAATGTGTTCATTCTTTTGAGTGTACTCAAATATTCCTCAAATGATTTTTCAGTGTAATATGCATTCTTGTCTAAAACATATACCATTTTTAAATCAGCGAAAAACTCAGAATCAAAATTCCATATGTTATCTATATTAGAGCCTTCGATCCCATCGAATGTATGACTCATTTCATGCACTAATTCCCATGACAAATCAGTATTATCTGTTTGATTGGAATTAATTGTCGTTAGCATTTCTCTAACACAATTTTGATTGATGTATATAGGATCACCAGCTAATCCTAAAAAATCGAATTTCTCAGTTAGGACATAATCTGTTGTTCCACAATAGGGTTCTCTCCCCCCTGAAAGAGATAGAAAATCCGAGCGTAATGAAGTGTATTTATCAACCCAATTACTTATGATATCAGATTCTAACCTACTCTTCTCAATGTCATAAGAAAGAAAAACCATCCTTACAGAGTTATCTTTACTGGAAAATATCCAATATTCTTCATCCTCAATTATTGGTTTAATCTTTACATGAACCCCTGCTTTTTTTACATTAAAAAAAGCAACATCGAATTTAATCCGTCCTTCCGCATCAGATTTAACAATCTGCTTAAAACTGGTGTGTTGGTATATGTTTGTGGGAGAAAAAACTCTCTCTGCATTTATATCTGATTTGTTGGAGTTTAATAGAGTTACGGTAGCACTACTGTCAAACTCAATATCATTACAATCAAAATATATAACATAGAATTCATTTTTGCTATAGTGGGTTTCATAACAAAGTTTCGTATTATCTAATATGTCATTTGCAAAATACGCGTACTCTCCTTGGATGTCAATGGAGAAAGATATTTCGTCCCCACTATTATCAAAGCCAACGATACTATACGGACTGATTGTTGTATTACTTGTTTTATGATTTATATATGCTATTGTTATAGCAATCAAAGTGATAAACACAAATACCGCGCAAATGATAGTATACTTTCTTCTATTTGCCATAATTCTTCCTTTGGCTTATCCATAATAAAGCAATAAAACAAGTTAAAAAAACAATTCCTAACACACACACTTCTGTGATAAATGGATTTTTAATTTCAGATGGATTTTTGGGGTTTAAATATACTGAGATTGTTTCGCCGGAAGAATAATTCTTGAAAAATGTTCTATAGGATGATTCGTATTTTTCACTATCATACTCATAATAACAATCAATACTTTTGATTAAAGAACTTTTAGAGTTATTTTCCAAACCATAATCTATATCTGTTTTCATTGAAAAAACAGTGGCTTCTATTTTTATAAAAGACCTTGTTTTGACAATATTAAATATCAATACAAATAGCAAAAATGCAATGGCTAAAAGGATTATTATACGAATAATATTCAAAGTACTGCTATTTTCAGTTAAATGTTTCATTTAACCACGCCTCCCCCATAATAGCAACGAAATAATTCCCCTTAAGCAGATATAGCAAACGCTTTAATCTACTTAAGGGGAATCTTTTGCCTAAACAATCATCTGATAAATGCGTTTGTTAGTTGTTTGAGGATAAAACACTTTCCGGGTCTGATTCATACCAAAACTCATTTACAGCAACAATTTCATCCGTTAGTGCGTTATAATCGAATACATGCCAAACCGTCCCCTCTGTGTTCATAGGAACATTAAAAGTGCATATACATGCATCTCCGACATAAACTTGAACCTTTGCACCAGACATAGACAATTGCGTGGAACTATTTTGATTTCTGTTGGTGTAATCGTGTACAAGGAAGCTGTAGATACCTTCTTCTTTCAAGATATGGGCGGTTGTTGTTTCGGGGCCATAACTTGTTGTATCATCTACATCTAAGTCTGCAATAAGGTTTCCGCTTTCGTAATGTGATTTATCGCTATAATATGTATGGAAGAAGCCTTGGTTAGCAGGTCCATAGAAATGAGAATCCAAATCATCGGGAGTTTCGCCCCATGTCAGAACAACTCTAAAACCTTGTGCGCTACTAATATCGCCAGTATTCTGCGGTGAAAGAACAACATTAGCATTTGTTACATTAGAAGAACCGACAGCAATATTTATGGAGTTGGTTATATAGCCATCTTTTTTAACTTCTAAGGTATAGTTTCCAGAAGGCAACTGAATACTAAAACTATCGTTTTCAAACACACCAGAAGAAATGACTTCTCCAAATGTATTATGCCAACCTTCGCGTACGGCATAGGAAGAATTTGTCAAGCCATATCCTGTAACCGCATCCTTGATTGTACCGGATACACTTACCGCATCTGCGGTAGCATTACGATCCACCATCATAAATGCTTCCAAATAAGTGTTTTCGGTAGATTTTACAGTAACCTGACTGTCGTAAGTAATATAGCCTGTAGCTGACACCATTACTCTATATTCGCCAGCGTGCAAATTATCCACACTGAACTTACCATTTGCATCAGTATATAGTGTTCTTACAAGGTTTGTACCTAAGTTACCACCACTATATATCTTAATTCGAGCGTTTTGTAGAGCTTCGCGAGTACCCTCTTTATAAACGTAACCAGATATTCCACCGGTGCCAAATGTGCATTCATCAACTTTTCTGCCATTTTCTAAATGCAACTTAAGCTTAAGCGGGTTGTTTTCGTCATTCTTCAAATGTTCAAATTCAAGGGTGTAGTGGCATACCTTATCTAAGAAAAGACCTACAACGGTTTCTTTGTCTAAGCCAGAAGTAGCATACGCATAAAGGGTAACATCACCGCAGAAGAGGGTGTCAGTTGCCAAAACATGAGGCGTAAAAGAAGCATTAAAGCCAACACCAAATTCAACAGAATAGCCAATGAGATCGAACATATTCAGTGCACACAAATCACCAGCAATTCCTACGCCAGCTTTAGCACTACCCTTTAACTCCAAGAAATCAAGACTATCATCATAATCAAAGATTGCTCTACCTGCACCATTTTTATACTGATATCCTTGCTTGGATACTATAGTATATGTAATACTTGCAGTGCCTTTAGCTTCAACATTATAGAAAAATACAATGTCAAAAGACAAACCTGTAGCCCCAATAGCAATAGGCAATCTGCCGAGTTCAACACGCCCTGCAGCCCACCTGGTATTTCCTAAACTGTTGGTAAGTTCATAGCCCGATTCTGCCAAAGTATATTTCAATTCACCTTTGAGCTTAATTTTCTCTTGAATTGAAAAAGTGAACTCATTTACCGTTGTATTAAACAAGCCTATGTTGGCATTAAAGATGCATGTTACATCCGGTATTTCAATTTCTATGCTACCTGATGCTTTTAAATCATCGGAGAATTTCTTTTCCGCTACTGTAAACTTTAACGAACCAGGAATGGCAGTGCTTCCTCCTAAATCAAGATGTAGAGGATAGATTTCGTCATCGTTTTCTACCGAACCGTTAGCATCATACTCACAAGACACACCATCTGCGGGGACCAATTCGCCAATAATCGGAGTGCCTTTACCAGCAAAATCAATATGCTCAAACACTTCGGACAACTCGGGTTCTATACAATTAAGTACAAGTGAGGTTGCATTCTCGGTTACTGATTGGACCTTAAACGAGTATCCGGAAGGTACGGTGTCGTTGCCGGGTAAAACAATAATATTGCCGCTACTAATAGCCTTTGTATTATCGTTCAAAGGCAATGTCACTATGTAGGTGTCGCCCTCCTGAACAACCGTATAATCAACAATTGTAGTTAAAGTTTCTTTTAGAACACCACTTTGATACACAGAATCATCATGGGCATTTTGTTCTGTAATAACAGTTGAGCTGTCTAACAAATCGAATGTTGCAAAAATTCTATCAATGTCGTTGGTGGTAATCGGATCTTGCGGTTCAAATTTATTGTCTTTGAGCTTTAAGAAATTAAATCCAACAGCGATTGCAGTTTCATTTATATAGGTAATGGAATCCTTGTCGCTCCAAGTGCTGATATCAAATGAATGATCCTCAAAGCCTTTCGCCTTTACAGCAGTATAGGCTACGAATTCCCGATCAGCTACAGCATCTGGATAAAATTTGGGGACATCTTGTTCTAAATCCTCAACATTAGGTTGCGGCAACAGTCCATATGCATGAGCAGTTTCAATAGCAACGGCATTTGCATCGTTTCTAACATCTTCGTAATAAAAATCTATGGAATCTTTATCAGCAGATAGATTCATATTCAGCTTTTCGGCTAATAATCCTATCCATTCACTCTTGGTATATACTTTTCCATCTTCCACTACTTCTTCGTGTTTAGTGTATTCCACATTACAATTTATGGTATATACCTTACCATCTACAGTAATAGTTTTGTCTACTGCAATACTAGCAGTATCACTCTCTGTAGCAAAAGCACTCATCGGCAGCATAGTCAGAATCATTGCAAAGCAAAGGAACAAACTCATCATCTGAGCTGTCTTTTTGAACTTAAAGGTTAATACGATTCCAATAGCAGATGCAACAAGTAAAACTACCCACAGAACGATGTTAGAATTATCACCGGTTTGGGGAGAGCTTGTCTCTTGAACGTTGCTACTCGGTTTAGTTGTATCATCCGGCTTTGTTGTATCATCGGGTTTTGTCGTG
>JBJEPI010000051.1:0-1931 GCA_051881175.1 Eubacterium sp. | reverse complement strand
AATCCACCGAGCAGGTTATCATCCTTTTTTACATAGTATAGCTCAGTTATCTCTGATGTTGAGTGTCCTAATAGGTTGGCAACCTGCTTTGGCGATAACGCTCTTATTGTTCCGTCATCTAACCTTACACCGTTGACAAGATTTGTAGCGAATGTGTGTCGCAGACTATGTATGCCTTTGGTTTCTATATCGGCACCTTTCAGTATGCGATAGAATCTTTTTCTAAAGTTTGACGGCTTAGTGTAGTTGCCATTCTCATCACATATCAGTGGTGAGTTCTCGCCGAAATAATATTCTGCCTGTAATAATTTAATCATTTCTATTGCCGTATCATTAAGCGGAACAGTTCGCTTGCTTGATGCGGTTTTTAGTTTGCCAACCTCAATCTCTTTACCTTTCTTAGATTCGTAGCCGTTACGCTTGTTTACCTCTTTCACACCTCGCCTGATATACATTACTCTTTTTTCTAAATCAATGTCTGCATTGTGCAAGCCTAATGCCTCGGCAGTTCTCAGTCCGGTATTTAGAATCAGTATGTAGGCGGCAGGTTGTTGGTAGTATGGCTTTCCGTTGCTCCAAGTTTTGAAGGCTTCCTTTTTGAATAACTCTATCTCATCATTTGTGAATACAGTTATCGTTTCACTTGTTGGTTGAATTTCTTTACCCTGTTGTGATAAGAATTTTGCTTTTTTCAGCATTTCAACGCTTCGCATTGGATTGTTTGGAATTATTCTTTCTCTGTCAAGATATCTAAAGTATTCGTTGAGCAGGTTATATGTTTGCTTTACTGTTGAGAACGAATATCCCATTGTTGTAAGCTGATTGATTAATCCTTTAATGTCAACGGCAGTTATGCACGATACAATCTTGTCACCAAGATAAGGCTTTATTTGATTGTTAAGTAGCTGCTCGTTTCTGTCGTATGTGGTACGCTCAACCGACGGGAATTTGAACACTTGAAGGTATTGCTTGATACCATCGTACAGACAATTATTTGCTTCGTTTTGCAGTTCAATTTCATCGTTGAAGTTTGTAATGAATTCGGTGATTTTATTTTTAACAGCTTTTTCTGTTTTACCGGAGAAGCTTTTTCTTTTTCTCTCACCGGTTTCATCTGCATACCATACAACACCACCCCAACGACCATCGGTCCTTTTAAATGTATTACCATTGGTTAGTAATTTTCTTTGCATAGAATCACGCTCCTTTCAGCAACAGACAATACCACAAGTGATTTCATATATCCAGATAATTATTGATGGATTAAAATTTAAGTGATATAATGGCATAAAGACAAATTAAAAATATGTTAAGGAGATGAATATAATGAGTATTAGTAAAAGCCTTTTGTTAATATTAGAAAAGTATCCGGGTAAAATTATCATAGATGAAAACATTGAAAAACAACCTGAAGGTAACAGGGGTGTTTATGGATTATTTGTTCTAAAAGACAATGTTGAAGAATGTGCGTACATAGGTAAGTCAGAGATTGTAAGTTCGAGGATCACAAATCATCTTTATAGAATAATAGATGGAGATCATGCCGTTTCTAAATTAAATGATGCATTTAACGATGAAAATAGTAAAATTATATGCAAATTTTTGGAACCTGTAAAATACGAATTCGATAATTATTATAAAGATGCACAACGACTTGCAAGCTGCGAATGTTATTGGATTGATGAAAAACAAAAAACAGATCAATGTTTGGAACAAGTTCCAGAAGGGAAAAGACCTAACATAGATTGGTGGAATAAACAGAAAAAATTAAATGACCAATGACAAATTTTGTTGTTACCAACTTGTTTAATGAATCCTCACCTCTAAAAGAACTTGAATTCTTTTAGAGGTGATTTTTTGTTGGTTAAAAATATAAATTAACCTTTTTGAATTCTAACTGCTTTGTCAAAATTGATTGTGCCGATAGTTGT
>JBJEPI010000050.1:0-44562 GCA_051881175.1 Eubacterium sp. | reverse complement strand
CACTTTATCGTGAATCCCGGATTTTCATTTCGGCTGTTTTTTTACAGCCCCTTTTCATATTAGTCTAAAATTTCCTTTAAAAGTCTTGTTACCTCAGCCGCCGGTGCTTTGCCCTTTAAAGCTCGCATACATTGACCTGTAAGGAAATTAAAGGACTTCTCCTTACCCTCTCTGTACTCGGCAACTGCTTTTTCATTAGCCGCAACAACTTCTTCAACAATGGCTTTAATGGCTCCGGTGTCCGATACCATTTCCATATTGTTTTGCTTAACATATTCGGCAGGAATGACATCATCGTTGAAAACAGCCTTTAAAACCTTTTTTGCACTGTCACGGGAAATCTTATTGGTATTAACAAGATTGATTAACTCGCCCAAGGATTCTGTTCTAAAGCTTATGTTTTCAGGCAGGGTTTGAGTATCATTCATAAGCTTCATTAGGTCGCCCATAATCCAGTGTGCCGAATCCTTTGGATTATTTGTAATTTCAACGGTTTTGTCAAACAATGCGGCATACACACGGTCGGAGCAAAGAATTTTTGCATCGTAATCGGTTAATCCGTATTCGCTGACATACCTTGCCTTTTTAGCCTCAGGAAGCTCGGGCAGGGTTTGCTTAATACCCTGAATATATTCGTCACTAAGTGAGATTGGCGGTAGGTCGGGCTCCGGAAAATACTTATAATCCTGAGCATCCTCCTTTGAACGCATAGCATAAGAGGTGCCCTTGCTATCGTCCCAACGGCGGGTTTCCTGTACTACCTTTTCGCCGTCCTCAATAAGTTCAATTTGTCTTTCGGCTTCGGCCTCAACGGCATTATGAATAGCCTTAAATGAGTTAATATTTTTCATTTCCGTACGGGTACCGAATTCAGTTGAACCCTTTGGCATAACGGAAACATTAACATCTGCACGAAGGGAACCCTCCTGCATTTTACAGTCGGAAACGCCGCAAAACTGAAGAATAGCACGAAGCTTTTCAACATATTCAACGGCCTCATCAGCCGACGCGATATCAGGCTCGGACACAATTTCAAGCAGTGGAACACCGCAACGGTTGTAGTTTACAAGTGTAGAATCTGTCCATTCATCGTGAACAAGCTTACCTGCGTCCTCCTCCATGTGAATTTCGTGAATTCTAACCTTTTTTGTGCCGCCGTTGATGGAATCGTTAATCTCAACCCAGCCGTTGCGACAGATTGGAAGATAGAGCTGTGATATTTGATAAGCCTTTGGCAAATCGGGATAAAAATAATTTTTTCTGTCAAATTTGTTATACTGTGTAATCTCGCAATTTAAGACAAGACCTGTTCTTACTGCAAATTCAACAACCCTTTTGTTTACTACCGGCAGTGTGCCCGGCATACCCGAACATATTTCGCAAACATGAGTGTTTGGCTCACCGCCGAACTCGGTTGTGCAATTACAGAAAATTTTAGTTTTAGTGGCAAGCTCGGTGTGAACCTCAAGACCACATACGGTAACATATTCCATTAGCCTGCCCTCCTTAAACTAAATTTGGTTTTTTTAGATGATAATCGGTTGCGTTTTGATATGCATAACCGGCGGTAAGTATGGTTTTTTCATTGAAGCCCTTACCGATTAACTGCATGCCGATTGGCATATTGTTGCTGTCAAATCCGCAAGGCAATGCAAGTGACGGCAAGCCTGCAATGTTAATCATTACAGTATAAATATCGCCAAGATACATTGCAAGAGGATCGCTTAATCCCTCGCCCATTTTAAGAGCTGTTGTAGGAGCAACAGGGCCAAGAAGGAAATCATACTTTTCAAAGGCCTCGTCAAAGGCTCTGCAAATCAGTCCCTTTGCCTGCAACGCCTTTTTGTAGTAGGCGTCAAAATAACCGGATGAAAGCACGAAGTTACCAAGCATAATGCGCTTTTTAACCTCCATGCCAAAGCCCTCGCTTCTGGATTTAAAATAAACCTCGCGTAGGTTATTACAGCCCTCTGCCTTATAGCCGTACTTAATGCCGTCAAATCTTGAAAGATTTGAGCAAGCCTCGGCACAGGCAATAATGTAATAGGTAGGAATTGCATATTTTACAATGGGCATTGAAAACTCCTGAACCTCTGCACCAAGGTCAACAAGAGTTTTTGCGGCGTTCTTTACACTGTCGGCAACCTCGTTATTAATACCGTCGCCGAAAAAGTCCACGGGAATTCCCACCTTAACACCTTTAAGGTTATCCTTTTTAATATCATCCAGTGAAAACGCTTCGCTTTCAACAGATGTGCCGTCTTTAACATCCCTACCCTTGATTACATTAAACACAGAAGCAACGTCAAGAACGTTTTTACCGATAGGGCCTATTTGGTCAAGTGATGAACCGTAGGCAATAAGACCGTATCGTGATACTGCGCCGTAGGTTGGCTTTAATCCCGTAACGCCGCAGAATGAGCAAGGCTGACGAATTGAGCCGCCTGTATCGGAGCCGAGAGCGATAATGCTTTCGTCTGCGGCAACCGAAGCAGCGGCACCGCCTGATGAACCTCCCGGCACTCTTGTAATATCCCAAGGATTTTTTGTTTCGCCGTAATATGAGGTTTCTGTTGTTGAGCCCATGGCGAACTCATCCATATTGAGCTTGCCCAAGGGAATCATATCGGCAGCCTTAAGATTATTGATAACAGTTGCATCATAGGGCGGCTTAAAATTATAAAGAATTTTTGAAGAGCAAGAGGTTAACTTGCCCTTTTCGCAAATATTATCCTTAATACCCACAGGAACGCCTGCAAGAGGTGATGTGCTTTGGCCGGCATCAATTTTCTTTTGCACCTGCTCTGCCTGACGGAGAGCAGAGTCCTTGTCAAAGCTTGTGTAGCAATTATAGGTGCCGTCCTTTGCATCAACTGATTTAGCAATGCTTTCAACGGCGTCCATAGCGGTTATTTCTTTGTGTTTTATTTTTTCTGCAACCTCAAGGGCTGTCATCTCATATATCTTCATAATAGCCCTCCTTAGTCAACGGTTTTAGGAACAACAAAGCAGCCGTCCTGCTCCTCGGGAGCATTAGCTGTAATTTCATCAGGTGTCATTGACGGAGCAACCTCGTCCTCACGCATAACGTTTACAATGGGGAAGCAATGGCTCATAGCCTCTACGCCCTCTGTGTCAAGCTCGTTAAGCATATCAATATATGTGAGAATATCCTGAAGCTCGGTGCTAACCTTTTTTTCTTCATCCTCGGTAAGAGTAATTCTGGCGAGGCTCTCTAAATATTTGATTAATTCAGGAGTAATTTGCATTACTAATCCTCCTTGCTGTATTTATGTTTAAGGGCGAACACAGTTCGCCCCTACGATTAGTCCTTCTTTTCAACAGGTCTGCGAAGCTTAATGTGAGTTTCACGAAGCTGGAGCTCTGTAACATAGTTTGGTGCTCCGAGAAGCATATCCTGTGCATTGCTGTTCATTGGGAATGCAATAACCTCACGGATATTTTCCTCGTCCTTAAGAAGCATTATCATTCTGTCAACACCCGGCGCCATACCTGCGTGCGGCGGTGCGCCGTAGTGGAAAGCGTTATATAATGCGCCAAACTTATCCTTAACTGTTTGCTCGTCATAGCCTGCCATCTCAAATGCTTTAACCATAACGTCGGGACGGTGGTTACGAACAGCTCCTGATGAAAGCTCAACACCGTTACAAACAATATCGTACTGATATGCCTTGATTTCGGTAGGTTCTTGATTGAGAAGCGCGTCCATTTCGCCCTGCGGCATTGAGAATGGGTTATGAGTGAAAATAAGCTGACCGTTTTCATCTCTTTCGTACATTGGAAAATCTGTAATATAGCAGAAATCGAATCTGTCCCTGTCAATTAAATCAAGACGGTTTGCAAGCTCGGTTCTTATTTGACCTGCAAGCTCGTTAACAACCTTTGGAGTATCACAGATAAAGAACAGTGTATCATCTGTTTTAAAGTTAAATATTTCACGAAGCTCCTGCTTTTTGTCATCAGGGAGGAATTTGTCTATAGGGCCTTTATATGAGCCATCCTCAAGCACCTCGATATAGCCAAGGCCCTTCATGCCGATTTCAAGAGCATATTTAAGCATTTTTTCAAACCAACCCTTTGACTGCTTTGCACAACCGGGAACATTAATTCCGCGAACAGGTCTGCCCTTAAAGGCTTTAAATTCAACGGTTGAGAAGAACTCTGTCAAGTCAACAATTTCAAGGGGGTTGCGAAGATCGGGCTTATCCGTGCCGTACTTTAACATTGCTTCCTCGTAAGGAATTTTAACAAATGGTGCAGGAGAAACCTTTTTGCCGCCTCCGAACTTTGTAAATGTATCATAAAGCACCTCGTCGGCAACTGCGAACACATCCTCCTGAGTTGCAAAAGCCATTTCAAAATCAAGCTGATAAAACTCACCGGGAGAACGGTCTGCTCTTGCGTCCTCATCCCTAAAGCAGGGAGCAATTTGGAAATATCTGTCAAAGCCCGAGGTCATTAAAAGCTGTTTAAACTGCTGTGGAGCCTGGGGCAGAGCATAAAACTTGCCCTCATGCTTACGGGACGGAATAATGTAGTCCCTTGCACCCTCAGGTGAGGAACAGGTAAGAATAGGCGTTGTAATTTCGGTAAAGCCCAAGCCTGTCATTTTTTCACGAAGATAGGCAATAACCTGAGAACGGAACAAAATATTATCATGTACCTTTTTATTTCTTAAATCAAGGAAACGATAGGTGAGTCTAACATCCTCACGGGTATCCTTTGAGTCGCTGATTTCAAAGGGCAAATTTTCAGTACAGGGATTAAGAACCTTAAGCTCGTCAACCTTTACCTCAAGCTCGCCGGTGGCAATTTTCGGGTTAACTGTTTCCTCGTCACGCTTAACAACAACACCCTCAACGGAAATACAGCTTTCCTTTTTAAGATGGTTGATAAGTGTATCGTCGTTAACAACAACCTGTGTTACGCCGTATTCATCGCGAAGGTCAATAAAAGCAACTCCGCCGTGGTCGCGAATTGTGTCAACCCAACCGGCAAGTTGAACCCTTTCGTTTAAGTTATCAAAAGTCAGCTCGTTACAATTATGTGTTCTGTATGCCATAATTTCAAATTCCTTTCACGGAAAATTTATAAGTTGATATAAAAATCCACATTAACGCTATGTATTATAACACACCTAATATATAATTTACAATATTTATTTTATACAAATCATGCCTAAAAGCAAAAATATCCCACCCAATCAGGCGGGATATTTGGTAAATTGTGTTAAATTTCTCTTTTACGCACAGAATATTTGGTTTTATTTTATCCTTGTCATCATGGCATAGCGGTAGGGTCCCAAATGCAAATTTCCGTTTTTCACACTGCTGCCAAAAAACGAATATGAATTATCCCACTGCTCACCCAAAAAAATATCAACCGGTTCAGTATCAAGGTTTACTGCAACCAGCACCTCGCTGTTTTCATCGGTGCGAAGATATGCAATAGCCCTGTGCCAACAATATATCGGCACAAATTCGCCCTTTTCAAAGGCCTTACAGCCTCGGCGAATTTCTCCCAGGCGCTTATACCAACGGTGTAATTCCTCGTTTGGATTATCCCAATTCATACAACCGCGGTTAAAGGGGTCCTTCATTCCCTGCATGCCGACCTCGTCACCGTAATAAAGCGACGGAACGCCCGGTAGGGTATATTGAATAAGGGAGGCTATTTTAAGCATTGACACACCACGGTAATAGTCGTACTCACAAAGATTATTATGCTCGTACTGCCAATGTCTGCCGTATCCCTCGGGATTATCACCGGCAAGTCGGGTAATGGCACGTTCCGTGTCATGGGTGCCAATATGATTCATTAGTACATTAGTAACCTGTGGCGGATAATTTTCCACAATGCTCATAACACTGTCGAAAAATGCGTCTGCATTACCGAATCTTACAAAATTCAAAACGGCGTCGGCAAAGGGATAATTCATTACACTGTCAAGCTGATCGCCCAATAAATATCGTCTTCGCTGACCGTAAGCAAGCTTGGTGGTTGCATCCTCCCAAACCTCGCCGATAATAACAGCGTCCTTATTTTCATCCTTAACTGCTTTCCTTAAATCATCTAAAAAAACATCGGGCAATTCGTCGGCAACATCAAGCCGCCAGCCTGAAGCACCGCATCGCATCCATTTGCGAAGAATACCGTTTTTGCCGCATATATACTCGCGATATTCGGGAGTTTCTTCTATAATTTCCGGAAGTAGCTTGATTCCCCACCAAGAGTGATACTCATTAGGGTAATCAACAAATTTATACCAAGAATAGTATGGGCTTTTTTTACTGTTGTAAGCCCCTACGGAATTATAGTTGGAATACAGATTGAAATACTTACTGTCGCAACCGGTATGGCTGAATACACCGTCAAGAATAACGGAAATTCCGTATTCCTCTTTGGCAATTCTGCAAAGTCTTTTTAAATCCTCCTCCGTACCGAGAAGGGGGTCGATTTTTTCATAATCTGCAGTATCGTACCTGTGATTTGAATTTGCCTCAAAAATCGGGTTTAAGTAAATGCATGTTACACCTAAATCCGCAATATACGGCAGTTTTTCCTCAACACCCTTAAGGTCGCCGCCAAAATAATCGTTATTCCAAATACCGTTCATTTGTTCCTCACGCCAATAGGGCTCTTCGCCCCATTTGCGCATAACTCGGCTTGGTCTAACGCCCTTTTTCGGAGTGTTGCTGTTATAAAATCTGTCGGGAAAAATTTGATAAATAATTCCGCCCTTTAACCAATCGGGTGTAACAAAATCCTTGTCATAAACGGTTTGCTGAAATTCGGTAGCGTCCGGCGCAAAATCGCCTATTCCATGGCCCACATTGCGCACAAAGCTTTTGCCCCACGGTGTATCAAGCTCAAAATGATACCAATAAAGTCCCGGGGTTGTAGCAGTAAAATGCAATTCCCAATACTCGTGATCATCGCCGCACATTCCTGCCCAAAACATTGAATAATATGCCGCGCTTTCTCCCTCCTTTGCAATGCAAAGAAGTGCATTACTGCATGACATGGAGCGAGGTACAATTATCCTCAATTTCACAGGCTCATCAGTGGCAATTGCACGAATTTTATCCTTATATTCAGTTTTTCGGGAATCAAAAACATTCATAAGCTTAAAATAAAAGCAGTGGGCGAACACAGTTCGCCCCTACAAATTAGTTATTTTTTTGTTGATTTTTTTACGGGCTTTTTAACTGTGTCCTTCTTTGCAGAAGCCTTTTTTTCAGGAGACTTTTTAGAAGGTGCTTTCTTTTCTGCAGGCTTCTTTTCATCCGGCTTTTTTGTTGACTTCGGAGCCATTGGCGCAGATTTTTTTGAGGTCTTTGGCACATCCTCTTTAAACTGAACAGGCTTTGTGTTCCAAATATAGTTAGCATAGTCCATAATTGAACGGTCGGCAGAGAAAATACCGGCACCGCTGATATTCATAAGAGACATTCTTGTAAAGGACTCGGTATCTGCATAAGCCTTTGAGATTGCCCTTTGTGCAACTTGATAATCTGCAAAATCAGCAAGAGCCATATACGGATCTGAATTTGTAAGCGAAGATACAATTTCGTCAAAATGCTTACCGTTTACACCGTTTCTAATGAAATCAATGGCATTTTTGAGAGTCTCGTTATTGATAATATAGCTTTGAGGAGAGTAGCCGGCTCTCTTAAGCTGTTCAACCTCAGGTGTATTCATACCGAAGATGAATATATTATCCTCGCCTACGGCGTCGTAAATTTCTACATTTGCACCGTCCATTGTGCCGAGAGTAACAGCGCCGTTAAGCATAAGCTTCATATTACCTGTGCCTGAAGCCTCAGTGCCGGCAAGTGAAATTTGCTCACTGATGTCAGCAGCAGGCATAAGCACCTCTGCCAATGAAACATTATAATCCTCAACAAATACAACCTTTAATTTGCCGTTAACATCGGGGTCATTATTGATAACCTTTGAAAGTGCGTCAATAAGTTCAATAATCTTCTTTGCCATAAAGTAGCCCGGTGCGGCCTTTGAAGCAAAAATATAGGTTTTAGGCTGATAATCTGCATTTGGATTAGCCTTAAGCATTTGATATTCGGCAATAATGTTTAGAACATTAAGCTGTTGTCTCTTGTACTCATGCAGGCGTTTAACCTGAACATCAAAAATTGAGTTAGGATCAATATCAATGCCGTTACGCTTTTTGATTTCTTTGGCAAAGCGAACCTTGTTGTTGTGCTTTATTTCAGCAAGTCTCTTAAGAACCTTTTTATCGTTCTTAAACTCACGAAGTTTTAAAAGCTCGTCGGACTTGGTGATAAACTTATCGCCTATAAGCTCAGTAATATATTCGGTCAGCTCCGGATTAGCCTGACAAATCCATCTTCTAAATGCAATGCCGTTTGTAACATTGCAGAACTTATCCGGTGTAAGGGTATAAAAGTCATTAAATACTGTATCCTTAAGGATTTCCGAATGAAGAGCCGATACGCCGTTAACACTGTGGGAACCGGCTACGCAAAGATTGGCCATACGCACAACGCCGCAGGACACAATAGCCATACGCTCAACCTTATCGGCGTCGCCTGTTGCAGACCAAACATAGGCTCTAAAGCGATTATCAATCTCCTTGGTGATTTGATAAATACGCGGAAGAAGTCTTGAATAGAGCTCCTCGCTCCAGCATTCAAGGGCTTCCTTCATAACAGTATGATTTGTATATGCAACGGTTCTTGTAACAATTGACCAAGCGTCGTCCCAGCCGTAGCCGCACTCATCAAGCATAATACGCATAAGCTCGGGAATAGCCATTGTTGGATGAGTATCGTTAATATGAATTGCAACCTTGTCGGGAAGATTGTCAAGTGTGCCGTACTTGGTAAGATGACGCTGAATAATATCCTGAATTGATGCCGAAACAAGGAAATACTGCTGACGGAGTCTTAATGATTTACCCTCAGGTGAATTATCGGCAGGGTAAAGAATTTTGGAAATAGCCTCTGCCATGGCAGACTGCTCCATTGCCTTGATATATGAGCCTTGATTAAACAAAGCCATATCAAGCTCAGGCTTTTTAGACGCCCAAAGTCTAAGACGTGATACGCCCTTACCCTTACCCGACACGTACATATCATAAGGAATAGCTGTGACTACATTTGCATCTCTGTGATTAACATGATGGTAATCTCCGTCCCAGCTGTCTTCAATCCAGCCCTCGAATTTAACCTGGCAGGCACGCTCCTCACGGGGAACAAGCCAAACATCGCCGCCCGGAAGCCAAAAATCCGGAAGCTCTGTTTGCCAACCGTCAATAAGCTTTTGCTTGAAAATACCTGCTTCGTAACGGATGGAATAACCCATGGATTGAAATCCGTTTGTTGCAAGGCCGTCAAGATAGCAAGCGGCAAGTCTGCCAAGACCGCCGTTGCCAAGGCCGGCATCGGGCTCCTTTTCATATAGCTTTTCAAGCTTTACGCCCATTGATGACAGGGCAGAATCAAACACCTCGGTTAAACCAAGGTTATAAAGATTGTTTTTCAGTGAACGTCCCATTAAGAACTCCATGCAAAGGTAATAAACCTGCTTGGAATCCTGCCCCTCTGAAGCAGTGCGAAAATCACTGTTCATTTCGGACAAACGATCCCTTACTATCATTGAAACAGCCTTGTAAAACTGCTCATCGTTAGCATCAGCCGGTGAAACACCGAAGAAATGTGAAAGCTTATCTGTAATAAGTTTTTTTGCCTGTGTAGCAGAAATTGCAGATTTCATACAAATCCTCCAAAATTTATTTAAAAAACATATCTGTTTTTAATTCTCTTTGTGTATTATACACTAAAAACACAGTTGATGCAACACATAATAAGAATTATATGCTATTTTATTTTCCTTTTTTTAGGAATTTATTAACCAAAAGCATTATCAATTCCTTTAAAGTATTATAATTGAGTACCAGCATAATTACAAAAAGCACTGCCTCAATTGCATACATAACGATTCCCGACTGCATTAAAATCATAACAGCCGCCTGTGCCGCAAGAATACCTATTTCCAAAATCATAATAGGGGTGCTGAAATTGACCTTAACATATTTTCTTGTATTAATTGCTCTTGTAACAAAAACAACCACAAATGCACAAACCGTTGCAATTGCCGCGCCCTTTGCACCCATGCTTGGAATAAGCAAAAGGTTTAAAATCACATTAGTACCTGCTCCTGCAAAGGCCGTTACCATGCCCATAACAGTCTTTTTAGACGCCATATAAACAGATGCCAAAAAGTTTACAAAGCAGGACAGAGATGTGGAAATGATCAAAATCGGAACATACTCCCAAGACATATAGTAGCTTGGGCTGACAAGAATTTTTGTGATAACCTGACAAAGCAAAATCAGTCCCGATGCCGCGGCAAATACGCCGCCGGAATATACTCTAAACACCTTGGTAAAGAAATCCGCTTTGTCCTTATTGTCATATTCATCAACGGCAGATAACTGCCAGGCATCAATAAATATTGATGAAAACATAATAATAAAGTTTGGAATTTTTGAAGCGGCGGTATAAAGACCGTTAGCCTCGCTTCCGTTAAAGAAGGTTACCATATATCTGTCTGAAACATTGATAACCCACCATAAAATAATACTTGGCATCATAGGAATGGAATATTTAAGCATTTCGCCGGTAATTCCTTTACCTATGCCTTTAAATTTAACAAATCTCCAAAGCTTGCAGGTTGCAAAGAGGAAAATAACGGAACAGGCATCACTGGCAATAATAGCAACAATGTAACCTGTTACGCCCCAATGCAGCGGACCGAGGAATAAAAGATTAAAGGCAAGTGTTGTTGCAGTGGCAATAATACCGTCAACGGCAAAGGTTTTAACATGGCCGCAACCGCGAACAAATTGCTGACAAAGCTGACGGGTACCGGATACAAGCACAAATAAGTATATCAGTACAATATAATCGCCAAGGCTGAAATCGTTAATCCTGATTATTCTAATAAGGGGTGCAAACAACAAAAATACAACAAATCCAATTGCCGTTGTTCTGATACCCACGGAAAACACATCTTTTTTATTTGCCGCTTTATCAAGGGCAAATCTAAGGCAGGCACTGTTAACCTGCAAAAATACTATAGGTATCAAAACATTTGCAGTTTGCTGAACAAGGTCGGCGGCGCCGTATTCCCCTGCAACCATCATACGGGTTACAAAAGGCATAAGCAAAAAGCTTAGTACCTTTGATGAAAAGGTGCCAATGGCAAATATTATTGTGTTTGTGGCTAATTTTTTGTATTTATCCAAAACTTACTCCTTTATTTGCTCAATAAGACCAGCTTGAGCCGCTGAATTTCATTACATTTGTTGATGATGTAAGCATTGAGCTTGCACTGTATACGCCGGTTCCGTCGGCCTTTTCACCGATAACGAAATCATACTCTGCGCCATGATAGAGCTTGAGACTGTTTTTTTCGCCTGCAGAGGTAATTGTAAGCATTGTCTTTTCTTCATCGGTATTCATATTGAGCTCTTTGACCTTGTATTTACCGTCCTCGATCATACCGAAAAAGAGTTTATTCATATCTACAACTGCAAAGCTTTCAGTGGTTATACCCTTAACCAGGGTAACAACATTTTCACTGCCGAATTTTTGACGGCATAAATCATAGGAGCCGTTATCCTGCTTTTGATAGTAATACATAAATCCGTTTTCAAGGTATAGCTTAACTATCTCACTGTCGGTAGTACTTTCCCTAAAGCAGAACAAATCTTCCCCTTGGTTATCAATACAATAGTAATGTATATTTTTATTATCGTCGCTAACGGTAAAAAATACACGATTAAGTGATATTCCGGCCAATCTCATGGCTCCGGCGCTTGAGGTGTACAGCACCTCGGGGGTTTGATCTGCAACATCCATTATACATAATGAATTTGTTTTTGTTACATAATAAACAGTACTGTCATAAACATAGGCAAATTTAACTCCCCCTGCCAAAACCTTTGGCTTTGACTCGCCTTTTTTCAGCTTGCAAAGATTACCGTTGTCATCATTGACAAAGTAAATATAATCGCCGCGGAGGTTGAGGCTTGAAAGCTCGTCAGCAGACTTATAATAGCAGGTGTAATCCTCGGTGGTGGGGTTAAACCTGTAAATACCCTTTCCCGATACAATATGATATTCATAGGTCATATCGGTACCTACCAAGCCGCCGTTAAACAAATTGCCCAAATAATTACCTTGGATAGAAGTATTAAAATCAAACTCACTGAAATCAAGATAATCCAGTATTTCCTCCGGAGTTTCCGCCACATTAGGCTTTGTGGTTGACTGAGCGGTTGTAGCGGGAGCAGTTGTTTGGATTGCAGAAGCTACCGTGGTTTCAGGATCAGTTGTAGTAGGCTTGTCAACAAATTGTGCAATCTGCTTTGGAACGAGAGCCTTTAAATCTGCATTTGGGTTGCTTATCTTAACTGTGATAATAAAGGTTGCCATTGCAACAACAATTAAGCCAAGCACCGTTAAAAATGATTTTATTGCCTTTTTCTGTTTTTTCTTTTTTCGTCTTTTTCTTCTTTGAATGTCTGAGTCATTATCAAAATATGAATTTTTGTTTGCCATTATCTAACTTGTCCGTTTCCGTAAATAAGATATTTTGTTGAGGTTAAGCCGGCAAGTCCCATGGGTCCCCTTGCGTGAAGCTTTTGAGTGGAAATACCGATTTCCGCTCCCAAGCCGAACTCTCCTCCGTCGGTAAAGCGAGTTGAAGCGTTAACATAAACAGATGACGAATCTATGCATTGCATAAATTTTTCAGCGTTAATTTCATCAGCGGTTATGATAGACTCGCTGTGGCCGGTGGAATGCTTGTTGATATGCTCAATAGCCTCATCAACACTGTCAACGGTTTTTACGCTTATAATATAATCCAAATACTCGGTATAATAATCCTCATCTGTGGCGGGATTAATATTTGAACAAGCCATTCTTGCCCGTTCATCACCGCGGATTTCAACATTTTTTGTATCCAGCATAGCCTTAATTACCGGCAATGCCTTATTAATAATTTTGCTGTGAATAACCAAGCTTTCGCAGGCGTTACAAACACCGATACGCTGAGTTTTTGCATTAAAAATAATTTTCGCGGCCATATCGATATCCGCGCTTTCGTCAACATAGATGTGACAATTTCCCGAGCCTGTTTCAATTACCGGCACCGTTGAATTTTCAACAACCGCTTTAATAAGTCCCTTACCCCCGCGTGGAATAAGGCAATCAAGATAGTCTGTCAGCTGCATCATCTCGTTTGCCGAAGCACGTTCGGTGTCCTCCACAAGCTGGATAACATCCTTGGGAAAACCAACACTGCCCAGAGCATTTCTCATAACATCGGCAATGGCTTTATTGGAACTAATGGCCTCCTTACCGCCGCGAAGAATAACTGCGTTACCGCTTTTAAGGCACAAAGCAGCGGCATCGGCGGTTACATTCGGCCTTGCCTCATAAATAATACCGATTACGCCGATAGGAACAGTTATCTTTTTTATTAAAAGGCCGTTTTCCTTTTTATGCTCATAAACCACCTTGCCGCACTCATCTTCAAGAGCGGCAACCTGTTTTACACCTTGAGCAATACTCTCAATGCGTGCCTCGTCAAGCATAAGCCTGTCTAACAGACCTTGGTTCATTCCGTTGGCCCTGCCGTTATCCAAATCTACGGCATTGGCATTAATGATAATCTCTTTATTTTCCGCAAGTGCATTAGCAATAGATAGAAGTGCATTGTTTTTTTCTTCGGTTGTTACCAACGAAAGAAAGCCTTGCGTTGCCTTTGCATTTTTTCCCAATTGTGTCAAAGTCATATTTTTCACCTATGCTAAAAATTTAGTGCCGATTTTTTCTCCGTTAAGAATTTTATAAATATCCGTTGGCTTTTCGCCGTTCATAATAATAACGGGAATTCCCTGATTGGTTGCAATTTGAGCGGCCTTAACCTTAGTTGCAAAACCGCCTGTTCCCTTTTCTCCGGCACCGCCGGCAACAGATTCAATTTCAGGGGTAATTTTTTCAACCTCGCTGATTAGCTTTGCATTGGGATTTTCGCTGGGGTTAGAATCATAAAGCCCGTCGGTATCCGTTAAAAGCACCAACAAATCAGCATTAATAAGCGTTGCAACAAGGGCGGACAATCTATCGTTATCGCCGTTGTGAAGCTCTTCAATGGAAACACTGTCATTTTCGTTAACAATAGGGATAGAACCGTATTCAATAAGCTGGTTAAAGGTATCAATAAGATGCTGTTTTCCGTCCTCTTGGTTTAATACATCGGAGGTGAACAAAAGCTGGGATACAACAATACCGTATTCGCTGAAAAATTTATCATATAAAAACATCAGCTCACTTTGACCGATTGCGGCAGCCGCCTGAAGTCCCTTTGTGGTTTCGGGCTTTGTTTTAAGTCCAAGCTTGGTTGAACCTATACCGATAGCGCCGGAGGAAACAAGCACAACCTCGTGCCCCATATTATGTAAATCGGAAAGCACCGATACCAGCTTTGCCATTCTGGCTATATTTGTTTTACCTGTTCTGTGTGTTAGGGTTGAAGTGCCAACCTTAACAATTATCCTTTTTTTATCTAAATTGGACATACAAATACTACCCCATTATTATAATTAGTGTATATTATAGCATAGTAATTTTTTTTATGCAATGCAATTGCTAAAGCTTTTGAATATAAAAATGAATATATTTTCTTTTTTTGGTAACAATAGCCTTGAACTATTAACAGTCTATTTTCCGTATAGGCAGTTATAAAATATCTTACAGTTGAAAGGCAATGTGAATTGTTATGACAAAAAGAAGCTATGTTAGGATAATATCCTACGTTATAACTCTGCTTGTAATTCTAATAGCATCGGTGCTGATTAATATTCGTGATGTAAACACATACAAAAATCAGCTTGAGCTGAACTATCAGCAATCCCTTACCGAGCTTGCCGAGTGTCTTGATAAAATCAATACCGACTTAACGAAAACCCTTTATTCAAATTCGTCAGGCGAAATCTATGACTTAAGCCGTGATTTGTACGCCCAATGCTCCACGGCGAAAAATGCAATAAGCAGATTACCCATATCACAAATGGAGCTTGCAAACACCTATAAATTTTTGAGCCAAGCCGGTGACTACGCCCAATATATAGGCGGAAAAATTGAAGCCGGTGAAGAAATAAGTGCACAGGAGCATAAAAATCTTTACACTTTATTGGGATATGCGCAAAAGTTTTCAGCCGCTGCCGGGGATATGGTGGGAATAGTTGAAGCAGGCGGAAAGATAACCAGCGGCGAGGTTTCAAACGCTAATGAAATCAATGTCAGTGCACTGTCAAACAGCTTTTCCGTAAGTTCAACTACCTTTGAGGATTTTCCAACACTCCTCTATGACGGACCTTTCTCCGACCAGGTTTTAAACAAAAAATCGGTTTTGGTGGGCAATGCCGAAGTAACCGATAAGGACACGGCACTTAAAATTGCCGCCAAAGCACTCGATGTTAACTCAGACAAGGTCAGCTTTGCTGAGGACGAACAATCAAAGCTTCCCTGCTACACCTTCCAATGTGCAAGATATACTGTTTCCGTAACCAAGCAGGGTGGATATATTAAAAATATCTTATATTCGGGAAATGTTAACGAAGCCTCCATTACAGAGGATAACGCAATAAGTCTTGCAAAGGAATATTTAAAATCAATCGGCTATGATAATATGGAGCCAACCTACAAGGTTACGGCAAATAACATTTGCACTATTTGCTTTGCTTACTGCGAAAACAATGTTTATTATTACAGCGATTTAATAAAATGCGGAATATCTCTTGAGGACGGAAGCATAGCCAGCCTGGATGCGACCACATATTTAACCAATCACACCGACAGGGCAAGGTTTAGCCCCAAGCTAACCCAAAAGCAATGCACTGCTATGATTTCAAAATATTTAACAATAAATTCTGTTAAAAAATGTGTTATTCCTAAGCCCGGCGGCACAGAGGTTGAGTGCTATGAATTTGCCTGCACAAGTAAAGAAACAGGCGAAGACACCTTGATTTATATTAATGTTCAAAACGGACGCGAGGAAGAAATAAAGCTTATGCTTTATACCGATAACGGAACTCTTGTGAAATAAATGTATAAATTATGGAAGTATGGCAATAATCTTAAAGAAAGGATGATAAATATGAAAAAACTTTTTGCAATTATCATATCAGTTGTTTTAACAGCTACGGTTTTTGTTGCCTGTGGTAAAAACGATAACAATCTTGATTCAACAACATCGACCACAAGAACATCAACCACCGCTAATACAACACAAAGAACAACTGAAAAAACCACAAATAAGGCTGAGGAAAATGCTACAGATACTATGACTGAGGCAAAGGACAGAGCCGATAAGGTTGGCGACGATATCGGAGAGGGTGCAAACGACATTGCCGACGGTGTCGGCAACGCGGTTGACAGAGCCGGAGACGCCGTATCAGATGCGTTAGATTAAAAAAATTAAGCCTGCTGTAAATTTCACAGCAGGCTTAAATTTTATATGTTTGCAATTATTTCTTCCATTTTATCCATTTTAGCTTCCATATCCGCAACCAGCTTAAACTGATTTTTTGCTCTCACTAAATTATGCTCCGGATATGAAATTTTAAAATATGTGTCGCCGTTGAGATAGTCTGTTAAAAATCTCATTCCGCACTCAAAGGTCATCAACTTAGAAGCAAAGGCCAAGTGGTCCTTTTCGCATTGATTCAAAGCATCTCCGGCCTCGGTTAAAAAGCCCTTTGCATAGGCCTTAAAGTAATCAAGATTAATTGAAACCTTGGAAAGATCCGTCTCATCCTCAGCGGCGGTATTTGCTCCAAAGCGAATAGAGTCGCCGAAATCGTAAAGCGCCAGTCCGGGCATTACGGTATCCAAATCAATAACGCAAATGCACTCATTTGTCTTTTCATCAAACATAACGTTATTGAGCTTTGTATCGTTATGAGTAACTCTTAAAGGCAGGCTTCCGTCACTGATTAGGTCAACAAGCACTCTTGTATCATCGGCACGATTTTTTACAAATTCGATTTCTGCCTTACAGGAATCCGCTCTGCCTGATAAATTGTTCTTTACAGCAGGCAAGAATTCGTTTTCATAGCGCCATAATGTATCATGGAAATGAGGTATTGTTTCCGCAAGGCTTGATGCGTCAAAGTCGCTGAGCAATTTTTGAAACCTGCCGAAGGCAATACCGCTGGAGCCGAAAATCTCAGCACTGTCAACACTGTTATAGCAAATACTGTCCTTAACATATATGTAAGCACGGTAATACTTGCTCTCGTCATCGGTGTAATAACGCTTATCATCCTTAGTTTTTATAAAATGCAGAGTTTCCCTGTCGCAATCTCCTCCGTTATCTTTAATTACACCGCGAAGATATGAAGTAACGGAAAAGATATTTTTCATTAATTGGTCAATATTTTTAAAAACACTGTCATTAACCTGCTGAACCACATATTTATGCTCAACACCGTTATCGTTATAAATGGCAATGTATGTTTTATTAATATGTCCCGAGCCGAATTCGTTACAGGATACCAGCTTTCCTTTAAATTTAAAATTATCAACAACATCATAGATGGTACTCATAGGCACACCCCTAAAGTAAATATATTGGTAATATAATACCACATTATTACAAATTATGCAATGATTTAAAAAACCGACAGTGTAAACTGCCGGTTTTAATAGAATTATTCACTTCTAAGTGCATCAATAGGACTGAGCTGTGCCGCCTTACGCGCAGGATAAATTCCAAAGAACAATCCAACACCGCTTGAGAACAGCAATGCCAAAAGCACAATCCAAATACTGATTTTAGGCGTTATGTCGATTATTGCACAGGCTCCGAAGGCACCCGCTATACCCAAGACGACACCGATTATACCGCCGATAAGGCATAGTATTATGGATTCTGTCAGGAATTGCAATGTGATAACTCCCGTCTTTGCACCAAGGGATTTTCTAATACCAATCTCACGCGTTCGCTCGGTTACCGACACAAGCATAATGTTCATTACGCCAATACCGCCGACTATAAGTGAAATAGCACCAACGCCTGCGATAAATGCGGTGAGAACCTTCATAATAATGTCTACGATTTCGATATATGATGCCATATTTTGTGCTGTGTACATACCGTTTTCATAATTGCCGTGAACTGCCTTAAGATAGTTAACGGTTGCATTGCCTACTGCATCGTAATCGGCGCCTTCCTCAGCGATAACAAAGATATTGCCGAGAGTTGCTTTTGTTCCTGTGATTTCAGCCAATGTTGTACACGGTAAAAACAAAGCTATCATTTGCTTGTCGGAACCGCTTTTAAACATTTCACCGATGCTTCCTGAACCGCCCATTGAATTAACAATAGCATCAATATCGGCAACGCCGCAGATTTTAACCTTCATAGGCTTACCGCTGGACTTAACAGTTACATATTCATTTGTAACATCCTCGTAGCCAAAGCCTGTTTTGGCTGATGAAAGGCCTATTATTGCAACAGGAGCATTGGCCTCATATTCCTCATCGGTAAAAAACCTGCCGTAGCTGCACGGTTCGGTTAATGCAAACTGAACATCACTGTTTACGCCAATCATCATAACAGAAACCTCAGTTTCTGTTTTGTCAATGGTACCGTTACCAAAACCCATCAGCATTGGTGAGCAACGGTCAACGCCCTTAACCTTTTCTTTGATATTGGCAACATCTTCAAGAGTAATATAATCATTTTCACCGGCTTGAGTCGAATCAACAGATACAAGAACAGCGTTGGAGCCCATATCCTCAATAAGGCCGACAATGTAATCCCTTACCCCGGTGCCGGCTCCAACAATCATAATAACCGACGTAATACCGATAATTATACCAAGCATTGTTAGGAGTGAGCGCATCCAGTTTGCTTTTATACACTTTACAGCGATTTTTAAGCTTTCTGTAATATTCACTATAAATTACCTCGTTATTGCTTTGGAATTAATACCTTAAAGGTATCCTCTTCATAATCAGTACCCGGAGTGGCTACAATTTTGTCACCTACTGAAAGTCCGCTCTTAATCTCATAAGCGTTATCAGATGTAGCGCCGGTTTCAATCTTTGTTTTTGTTACAGTTTGGTCTTCTTCGTTATAAAGGTATACATAACTGCCGTCCTTAGCAAGAACGATCGATTCAACAGGAACACAAGGAACATCATTAAACTCGCCTGTTACAATATCAACAGAAGCCTCAAATCCAACAATAATGTTTTCATCAGGATTATCAATAGTAATGGTACACTCTACGCCTGCGCCTGTTGATGTAAGTGATGAAAGACCGCTGATACCTGCCATTGAACCAACAGAATCAAGAATAGAACCGCTTGAACCACCGGTAGCAGTAGGTGCAATTGTAGCAATCTCGCCCTGATACTCGCCATAAGCAGTTTTAATAGTAGCAGGCATACCTACCTTTACCTTGTGAATATCATATTCACCAAGAGAAATGGTAGCAACCATTGTGTCCATATTTTCAAGAGTAATGCCTGTTTCGAGAAGAGTTGTTTGACCGCCTTCAACAATATTGCACTGGGTAATTACACCGTCCATGGATGCTGTCCAACCTGCTGAAAGCTCTTGTTGAGCCTCTTTAACGGTTTCAAGAGCATCGGCCGCAGTATCAACCACCTGCTTTTGAGCATTAACTGTTGTCATATCTGCCGAAGCCTTAAAAATTTCTCTTTCAGCATACAGAGCGGCTAACTGAAGCTGAGCTGTTGTAAGCTGAACGGAATCTGTTTGTTCAATAGATTTTGCCATCTGTTCAAAATCAATATTTTTAACAGCGGCCTCAACCATATCAACTGCAACACCGCTTTCAATAATAAGTGTTGTTTCGTCGATTAAGCCCTCTTTAATTGCCTTAGCCATTGCGTCGCCGCATTTTTCTGCAATTGAATCAGCGTCATAATCACCTGACTCAATAGCCTCGGTAATAGTATCCGTTAGGGTTTGGAGCAATGCGTTCATTGTCTTAACGCTATCGGTAAGCTCTGCAATTGTGTCGGCAATTTGTGAAAGCGACTCTGTAATTTGAGTAAGGTTATCTAAAATATCATCATAGCTGCTTTCGTACCCACTTTCGCCGAAAGAGGCGTTTACAGTTGCAGATTTGCTTGAGCCCGAGCCCTTTGAAGCTGCAGCTGCAGCTTCAGCCTCGGCTTTAACCTCTTTTTCAGCCTCAGCTTCGTAAGCAGCTACCTTTTTTTCAAGTGCCGGAATTTGAGAATTAACAGAATCCAGCTGCTTTTGAGCTTCCTTTTGTGAAGCACTTGCAGAATCATAGGATTCTTTAGCGTTATTATAAGTAGTTTGTAGGGATTTAACCTGGTCGTCAAGATTTTCAGTATCAAAGGTTGCAAGGGTATCACCCTTTTTAACCTCATCACCTACTTTTACAAAAACCTCTTTAACGTCTGCCACTGCACCAACCTTGTACTCCCTTGTAGCACCTGCGGTGATATCGCCGGTGGCACTAACTGTTTCGATGATATCATCTGTAGAGATGCTGGTGAGAGTTACCTCCTCACCGCTGGTAATCAGCTTAAACTGGCCGTATTTTGCGTAGTTTTGGGAGCTAATGGAGCCCAAAATCAAAACAATGACCAAAACAAGGCAAATAGGAATAATTATTTTCTTTTTGTTGTTTTTCTTTACGGTTGCCATAACTATACCTCTAATTCATATTTTATTGGGAAAACATACTATTCCCGTCAACACATAAAGTATAATTCCATTTTGTATAATTGTCAACAACTTTTTGTAATATTCTATATTTTGTTAACAATTAGTTCAAAGCTTTTAGTGCTCGCTCACCTATATCTTTGCGATAATGAGCACCCTCAAAGGAAATTTTCTTTACTCCTTCATAGGATTTTTTAAGGGCATCTTCAATTCCGTCGCCTAAGGCTGTAACGCCAAGAACTCTGCCGCCCGATGTAACAAGCTTTTCGCCGTCAAGCTTGGTGCCTGCGTGATAAACGGTAACACCGTCAAGCTGACCGTCCCTGAGTCCGGTAATTTCAATTCCCTTTTTGTATGATTTTGGATAGCCTCCGCTTGCCATAATTACACAGGTGCAGGCACGCTCATCCCATTCTATATCTAAATCGGCAAGGGTTTCGTTATTAATAGCCTCGAAAATATCAATAATATCTGTTTTAAGTCTTGGAAGAACCACCTGTGTCTCGGGATCGCCGAAACGGCAGTTATATTCAATAACCTTCGGTCCCTTTGGAGTAATCATAAGTCCAAAATACAGACAGCCCTTAAAGGTTCTTCCCTCTTTATTCATGGCGTTAATTGTGGGAATGAAAATTTTATCCATACACTCCTGAGCAATATCGTCAGTATAATAAGGATTGGGAGAAACCGTGCCCATACCGCCGGTATTAAGCCCCTTATCGCCGTCAAGAGCGCGTTTATGGTCCATTGAAGACACCATAGGCTTTACGCATTTTCCGTCAGTAAATGCGAGAACGGAAACCTCAGGGCCTGTTAAAAACTCCTCAACAACAACATTATTACCGCTGTCGCCGAAGATTTTATCCTCCATAATTTCCTTTACGCCTGCTTCGGCCTCTTCAAGAGTTTCGGGAATGATAACTCCCTTGCCAAGGGCAAGGCCGTCGGCCTTTATTACTGTTGGAAATTCATTTTTTTCCTTTATGTAATACATAACATCGGCAGGATTATCAAAAACCTTATATTCAGCGGTTGGAATATTATATTTCAGCATAAGGTCCTTTGAAAACACCTTTGAGCCTTCAATAATTGCGGCGTTAGCCCTTGGACCAAAGGTTTTAAAGCCTGCATCATTAAGTGCGTCTACCATACCTAAAACAAGAGGATCATCGGGCGCTACCACAACAAGGTCGGCGCTAATCCTTTTTGCAAGCTCAACAACGCCGTCAATATCAGTGGCGCCCACATCAAAACATTCGGCATCATAGCTGATTCCGCCGTTACCGGGACAGCAGGCTATATAATCCACCTTACTTGATTCTTTAATTTTTCTTATTAAGGCATGCTCTCTTCCGCCGCCGCCTACAACTAAAACTCTCATATCCTATCTCCTTTTATATAGCACAATAGGACGACATAGAAATCGTCCTTTGTGATTAGACAATAAAGAGCAATCCAAACCGTGGTTTAAATTGGCTGATTTGCCCTTACTCTACGTTAAAAATACTCGGAATACATAAAGTATTCCTGCGTTTTTGTGCCTTGATTAAGAACAAATCAGCACAATTTAAACTCTTCGACCAAAAATGCTTGCAGTAAAGATGAATTTTGGATTTTGAGATGGAAGCCTTGCTGACGCAAGGCGACAGCGAAAAGTTCAAAAGTCGCTTTAATTCTGCATTTTTGGCAGGTTCGGATTACTTTTTATTGCCTACTTGTTCTTATTTACTATCCTTGTTTCCTCATCGCCGGTTTCAAGGTCAATAAAACGAGTAAAAAGTGAAACCTTGTTATCCTCGTTAAGATTATCCCAAAGCATTGAGGTAAATTCATCAATGCTTGAGCCGTCAATTTCAACAGGAGTCGGCTCACCCTCAAAGGACGGGATTGGATTACCGTCGCATTTATATGTATGGATAAAGTGGCCGAGACCTGCGTGTGAAGGATATTCAAAGAAATATCTTAAGCACTCCGGTGTACCCATATTTGATTTAAGAATTGATAATACATAATCGCCGTTTGGCTTAACCACGCCGGAAATTCTTGGGGTGTAGTTTGGAGTGTCCGGCTCAAATTCTCTGGTCAAAAGGGCATGACGATAGCAATGTCCCTCCTGCATAAAATCATAAATTGTATCAGTTTGGTCGCCGTTTGTAACAATTGTTTTTCCGTCGAGCTTCAAAACGGGATTATAGATAATAAGGCTTGGATCCTCCATTTTGCTTTCGTCAAAAGCCTTTGTGCGAATACCGCCTCTATCGTTTTCCTCAAAAATTCTGTTTCTTGAATTAACGCTTCTGCCCATAATAAAGTAAGCAATAACTGCTTTTTTTCCATCCCTTGATTTGCCGAGAACAATGCCTCTTCCGGGATAAGTATTTGTGCTTAACTCTGTTGCAAGTGATTTAATTTCCATAACCGAACCTCAAATAATTTCTGTTTTATTTCCGTTTATTTTAATTCTGCCTTGGCAGAAAAGTGATACTGCCTTGGGGAGAATTTCCCACTCGGCCTGACGCATTACACGATATTGTAAAATATCCTCATTGTCACCCTGCTCCACCGGCACTGCCTTTTGAAGAATAATTGCTCCGCCGTCGGTAATCTCGTTTACAAAATGTGCAGTTGCGCCGGTTACCTTAACGCCGCTGTTAAGCACCGCAGTGTGAACCTTTTTGCCGTAAAAGCCGTCGCCGCAGAAAAGCGGAATAAGACTTGGATGAATATTGATTATTTTATTTCTGTATTTACTTACTAATTCATCGCCGAGAATTGAAAGAAAGCCTGCAAGAACAATAAGACCAATATCCTTATCCTTAAGTACATCTAAAACTGCCTTATCGTAAGCCTCCTTACTGTCATAGGCTTTACGGCTGACAACGGCTGTGGGAATTCCTGCTTTTTTTGCTCTTTCAAGGGCATAAGCATTTTCGTTAGATGCAAGAACAAAGGTGATTTTTCCGTTTTTTATTTCTCCGCGGTCTTGGGCGTCAATAAGTGCCTGAAGATTTGTTCCGCCGCCTGAAACAAAAACTGCAATATTAATCATACAAGCTCTACTCCCTTTTCGCCGTTTTTGATTTCGCCGACTACTGCGGCCTGCTCGCCTGTTTCATTTAAAATACGAACTGCCTCATCAGCCTTGTCAGCGTCAACTGCGATAATAAGGCCGTTACCCATGTTAAAGGTGTTATACATATCGTGCTCGGATATGCCGCCCTCCTTTTGAATTAAATCAAAGATTGGCTTTTTGAAGCACTTATCCTTTTCAATAACAGCCAAGGTGTTATCATTTAACATTCTCGGTACATTTTCATAAAAGCCGCCGCCGGTAATATGGCTGATAGCGTTTACTCTCACACTGTCCATAAGTGTTAATAACGGCTTAACATAAATTCTTGTTGGAGTTAAAAGAACCTCGCCGAGAGTACCGTCAAGCTCGTCATATTTTTTATTAATGGTGGTTTCGTTAATATTGAAAACCTTGCGAACAAGTGAAAATCCGTTTGAGTGAACACCTGATGAAGCAACGGCAATAAGAGCGTCGCCTGCCTTTAAATGCTTTCCTGACACAAGCTTATCCTTTTCGCCGATGCCTACGGTAAAGCCTGCCAAATCGTATTCATGCTCAGGCATAAGTCCGGGATGCTCGGCAGTTTCGCCGCCAACGAGAGCACAGCCTGACTGAACACAGCCCTCTGCAACGCCTTTAACAATTTGCTCTATTTTTTCAGGATAGTTTTTTCCGCAGGCAATATAGTCAAGGAAGAAAAGGGGCTTTGCACCGGAGCAGGCAACATCGTTAACGCACATGGCAACGCAGTCAATACCCACTGTGTCATGCTTGTCCATCAAAAACGCAAGCTTAATTTTTGTGCCAACGCCGTCGGTTCCCGAAACAAGAACCGGATTTTCATACTGATTAGCGGCAATTTCAAACATACCGCCAAAGCCGCCGATACCCCCTATTACACCGGGGATATTGGTTCTTTTAACATGTGACTTAATAAGCTCAACCGACTCATAGCCCGCTGTAACATCAACGCCTGCGGCTGCATAGCTTTCGCTGAAACTCTTTTCCATATTCAATCTCCTTAACCGTAAATTATAATTCCTTAAGCTTTTCCTGAAGAGCAATATCCTTTTGAACAACCTGCTCTGCCATATCCTTACGCATTTGAATAAGCTTTTCGCATAACTCAGGCTCGCCTACTGCAAGAATTTCTGCCGCAAGGAGAGCCGCATTTTTAGCGGCGTTAACGCCAACGGTTGCAACCGGAATTCCGGGAGGCATCATTACTGTTGCCAGCATTGCGTCCATGCCGTCAAGCACCTTTGCCGAACAAGGTATTCCAATAACAGGGAGTGTTGTTGAAGCCGCCAATACACCGCCCAGGTGTGCAGCCATACCTGCCGCCGCAATGATTACACCAAAGCCGTTTTTAACAGCGTTTTCGGAAAACTCCTGTGCCGCTTTTGGTGTTCTGTGGGCTGACATTACTCTAACCTCAGTTTCAATGCCTAAATCCTTAAGCTGCTTTATAGCAGGTGTAACGATTGGTAAATCACTGTCAGAGCCCATAATGATAGCAACCTTTTTCATAAAATGTCCTCCGTATAAATAATATTATAATTACTAATAATTATTGATTTAGATATTATACCCTTTTTAATTGGTTATTTCAAGTAATTATTGAACAATCTGCAAAAGGTAAAAAATCCGGTAAAATTACATAAATTTTGGTGCAAATTGCCAATAATCATCGCCGTACTCGGCACGCCTTTGCTTAAGGAATATTGCAAAGTCCTTTCCGTTAACATACCCGTCATCGTTAAAATCGTAGCCCATCAGCACAACAGTACCGTATTCCAAATTGCCCTCGTCAATATCAATATAAACCGTTTGGTTTTCTCCGTTTTGATTAAGAAATACGGCATAGCAATCAGTAAAGGTATTAAAATGCCAGCTTCCGTCGGCGTTAACAGGATATTCTACTCCGTTAACCTTTATTGTAGCATAAGGATAAGCAACATTGTGGCTATGCTCCATTTTTGGATTCTCGGCCATAACGCAATTACCGCTGACCGTTACTGCAGGTGTTTTTACAAAATCTGCCTTGTACTGATCTCCGCACAAAACGCAGGTATATAAATTATATCCGTCCTCGTCAAGTGTATAATCAATGTAAATATAGGTGTATATATGTTCAACATACAGGTGATACTCTGCTTCGGCGTTTCCCACAAGTATTACTGCCAAATTATCGCCGCAGGTTAACGGCATTTTCTTTTGACCGATTTGAGTGTTATTGAAATAGCCGGCAGAATAATACAGCTTGTCCGCTACGCCACCCTCAAAGTTAACAGTTAATACAATCTCGCTTAGATTCTCGTCAGGTGCAGAGGTCATATTTCTAACGGCAGAAGCATTTGCACTGCCGTATGCACAGGCAGATAAAATGTTTTCGGGATAAATCCACATTACATACTCTCCGGTTGCCAAAACTGAGCTGACGGTAATAGTGTATTGAGTACCTGCCGTCAGTGAAACTGTTGCACAAAAATTTCTGTCGCTTGATGAAATATCGTCAACCTGTGCTAAAATGTCATCACCGTCGCTTACAGTACACTGTACATCGCAGTCACCGCGGGTATAAATATTATAGCTGCATGAATATGTTGGGGTGAAGGAATAGGTATAAGCCGTGTTAATATTATCCTGGGTATATGTATTCTTATATCCAACGGCACATTCAACAGGAACGGTATCAAATAAAGTATAGCTAATGGAATTTGCCTGGGCATAAATCATAGCGGGAGAGTTTTCAAAAACACTCATTTCTGCACCCTGATACTGAGTAACCTTATCGGAATAGCTGTAACAGTAACTGCCCATAGTTGCGTTAATCGGCACCTGAAGGCTTAACAGATTTTCGCAATAGGCAAAGCAATAGCTGCCAATTGCCATTGTTGCGGTTAAGTTTTGAAATTTTACACTGCTTAAGGCAGTACATTTGTAAAACGAATATGAGGACAGGGTTTTTACGCTGTAGGGAATGGTTACGCTTTCCAGCGAAGAACAGCCCTGAAAGGCTCTGGTGTTAATAGTGGTAACGGTGTCGGGTATATCCACCGAGGTTAAGGTTGAGCAATTATAAAAGCAGTAGCTTCCAATGCTTGTTATACCAAAAGGTAACTCCCAATCGGTTACTCCAAGAGTTCCCGAAAGAGCGTAGCTGCCAAGAGTTTTAAGGGTTTTTGGCAGTTCGATTGATGTTGCTCTGATTTGGTACAAACAATAATTGCCAAGGCCGGTAATACCCTCCTCGACTATAACCGTGTCAATACTTGTCTGTCGCCAATCAAACCAAGGTGCACCAACACCGTTTGATGTGAAATTAGGGGTAACCCCCTCACCTGAAATAGTTAGGGTTTTTGTATCGGCATCATATTCGTAGTATGTTGTTGATGTGTCAAGCTGAGTTCGCTCTATGCTTTCCTCCTGAACACCTGCATAGGAGTAAAACGGCAGGCATAAAAAAGCACTAACGCACAAAACGAATGTTAAAGCAAAGCAAAAAAGCCTTTTCACGCCACCATCTCCCTTTTACATAGTTATTCATAATAAATATACCATAAAATAATATTTTTAACAATAGTAAAATCCCTCACCAAAGTGAGGGATTTTATATTAGCCTTGAGCGCCATGCTCATCGAAATTGAAAATAGTAGAAAGAATAATTTCGTATCCGGTCTTAATAGCCTCCGGTACAAGACGGTCGTAGCTGTCGCGTCTGTTATGGTAGTAATCAGCAGGTGTAGGATCCATAGCGGCAAGGCATGTTGATGTAATACCTGCCTGTGTAAATGCTGCGGCGTCTGACGAGCCGAAGAATACATTGGCAAATTTTAATCCGTCGTGGCCTGCTTCAATAGCTGATTCCATAACAAGCTGACTGAACTCTGGAGAATGCTTAACCGTACCTGTCATATCACGGCTGTAAACATTTAGATAATCAAGGTCTGTAAGGGTATCAACGCAAAGAACAGCAGTTTCAACGCCTTCGTTAACATATTCATCGTAGTGGTCCTTAGCCCACTGCTTGCATCCGCGCAAGCCTGCCTCTTCACCGTCGGTAATCATTGCTACAACCTCGGTGTTTTCAAACTCTACCCCGGCCATATCAAGCATACGGAGAGCGCACACAGCGGCGTATGTTCCGGTTAAGTTATCATTTGCACCCGGTGAAAGAGTTTTGAAATCAACAAAGAAGAAAAGTGTAACCATTCCAAGGGCGGTAAAGCAATGGAAATAATAGCTGTAATCAAGCATAAACTCGCCGAATGCTCCCATATCAACAAAGTTTGCAATGATTGTAATAATTCCGATAACAAAAGAAGCAATTGCACCGACGATAGTCCAACCCATTAGAATCCCCATAAGGCTTTTAATGCCAATCTTTTTTCCGTAGTAGATATGACGCCATTCGTAGGCAGAATCGCAGTGACCGGAAATTATAATTCTTCTTTTTACCTCACCTGTTGGCTTACGCTTAGCGTAAAAATTATGTCCCTCTACCTTTTTATAGAAAACATCCATAAATTGCTTGTACATAAGGAACTCAACAACAGTTATAAACAATCCTATTGCAACAACTCCGGTAACAATACATTGGGGAATGAAAAATGCGTTTTGGTCGCCGTTACTGAACACGCCGCAGAATGTGATAATAAGACAGGCAACAACAGCAATAATAATTGAGGCAGCAACAAGCTTGGTCCATTGAAGAAATGCCTTGGGCGCCATTTTGTATGACTCAAAGCCTGTTTCGTCGCAGAAATTATCCATTTCCTTTTTAATGTGCTTTTGTGTTGCCATGCAGTTTTTATTGCCCGACTCACGAGGGCCGTATCTTTTAATTACATTTGTAATCTCTTGGACGGTGTAATCAACATTTTCGTTAATGACCGACTCCGGAAAATCCTTAATTTTCATACTACCTTTTCTCCTTTAATTCTTTATTCAGCTGAACCTCTAAGTAAGGGTTGCCATTAAAAAATTTACGCATAATTTTAGCCTTTTGGGCCTTGTTTTGAGGAAGTGAAACACCGTCCTCGGCATAGTTGATGCCTTTATCCTTCATTGTCGGCTTATATATATCGAGCCTTGATTTAAAGCTGTCAAAATCTAATTTATCATTAGGAGTCCAGCATATTTCACCAAGGGCCTGCAATCTTGGATAAATATTCATTTCAAGCTTTTCGGTATCGGCAATCCACTCTGTCCAAACCTCGCCCTCATAGCCTAAAACATTTGATGCAAAATTAATATTCATTCCAAAATCCTTTGCATTATAATTATAGGTTTGATCAAGAGGGATTTGGGCATAGGTCATATCAAAATAAAAGCTTTGGTGATTACTTAGTATTGCCTCACCGCCGTTATTGACATATTCCTCAGCCTTGGCATCACGCTTGGGAGTCCAATACTGAATAACAATATTTTTGTCATCGGTATTAAGGTTACCTGCCTGTAAAACATCATTCCAGGCAATAAGCTTTTTGCCCTTCGTTTTAAGATAATCTAAAATCTTATTCTCAAACCAACCCTGAAGCTCGCTTTCGTTTTTAAGGTTGTTTTCTCTAATAACCTTTTGACAAAGCTCACAGGACTTCCATTCGTTTTGGGGAGCCTCGTCACCGCCCATATGTAAATACGGAGCATCAAAAAGCTCGCAAACCTCGTCGAGCACATTGAAAATAAATTCAAAGGTGCTGTCCTTACCACAGCAAACAGTTCTGTTCCAGTGCCAATTAAAATCACGCCACTGGGGAATTAATCCGCCAAAATATCCCGGAACCTCGGTATCTATTTCTCGGCAGGCAAGATATTTGTAAGCGGCAATTGCCGAAGCACAGTGTGCCGGAAAATCAATTTCCGGAACAATCATAATTCCGCGTTCGCGGGCATATTCAACAATTTCCTTAATTTCGTCCTGTGTATAATAACCGCTGTGCGGCTCCTTAACACATTTAAAGCTACGCCAGCCGCCAACCTGTGAATAACTGCGTTTTGAGCCGATTTCGGTCAGCAGAGGATATTTCTTTATTTCAATACGCCAGCCCTGATCGTCTGTTAAATGCCAGTGAAAAACATTAAGCTTTTCAAGGAACATATTGTCAAGAAGCTCTTTGACAACATCCATTCCGAAGAAATGCCGAGACTCATCAAGGTGAAGTCCGCGCCATTTTAGTTTTGGGCAATCGTCAATTTCACAACATGGAATTTTATTTGTGCCTGCACGAAGCTTATGAAGCGAAACCAATCCGTAATAGGCTCCCATCTTATCAGAAGCGGTAATTACAATCTCGCTTTCGCTCACGCAAAGCTTATATCCCTCATCGGCAATATTTTCATCCTTTAAAATCTTAATAGGTGCCGAATCCGTAACAGCAGCCCTTCCGTTAAGAAGCGGCAAATTGAAATCACTTTGAACGGTTACGTTATCTGCTAAAGTGAAGAAGCCGTCAAGCTCTTTAATCTGTTTTGGCATAGGAATTAAGTTTATCATAAAATATCCCCCAATAAATCATGACAGTGATTATATCAAATAATAATTACAATGTCAATTTAACTGAAACCATAAACGCATAATATAAATGCGAGGCATATTATTCCTCGCACCTATACTGTTTTGCAACCTCGCCCATAATTTTAACACCCTCTACAATTGCATCATCAGTGGGGGTTGAGAAATTAAGGCGAATATAACTGCAGGGCTTAGTGTCATCCATCATAAAGGCAGTGCCCGGAACGACTGCAACCTTGCGTTCGATAAGCTTTTGCACATAATCAAGCATATCAACCTTTTCAGGAAGCTTTGCCCAAATAAACAAGCCGCCCTCAGGTCTAACATAGGTAATAAAGCCTTTGCAATACCTGTCAAGGCAATCGCACATTAAGTTGAGCTTATGCTTATAAATCTCCCTTATTTTTACAATATGGGCATCAACATCATATTCATCAAACCAGCGGGAAACTATCATTTGGTTCAGAACGCCTGTATGAACATCCGAAACCTGCTTGCCGATAGTGAAAGCAGATGCCATTTTATTTGGAACAACGGCGTATGCAACTCTTATACCTGGTGCAAGAATTTTTGAAAATGAGCCGGCATATAAAACTATTCCCTCGGTGTCAAGGCTTTTTATTGCCGGAACATCTTCACCCGAAACACGCAGGTTTCCGTAAGGGTTATCCTCTACAATTACAAGGTCATTTGCCCTTGCAATTTCATACATAGCCTTTCTTTTTTCAAGGCTGAGGGTTGTTCCGCCGGGATTTTGAAAGTTAGGAATGGTATAGATGAATTTTGCGTTTGGATTAGCCTTTACAGCCTTTTCAAGGGCTTCAATATTCATTCCGTCATCATCAATAGGAACGCCCACAAGCTTACAGCCGTGGGACCTGAAGCAGTTGAGAGAGCCGATAAACGACGGCTCCTCGCAAATAACAACATCCCCCTCGGATGTTAATATTCTTGTTGCCAAATCCATTACCTGTGTGCCGCCGGAGGTAATAATAATTGTATCATCGTCGGTGCCGACATTTTCACGCTTTTTCAGCCACTTTTTAACTGTTTGACGAAGGGGCTCATATCCCTCGGACACGCCGTAAACAAGTGCTGAAACAGGATTTTCCTCTAATATTTCAGCGGCTGTTTTTCTAACCTCTTCACAGGGGAACGCGTCAATAGCCGGCGAACCGCCTGCAAAAGCAATCATATCCGGTTCGTTGGTTACCTTAAGAATTTCTCTGGTAGCCGATGGCTTAAGGCTTGCAAATTTATTTGATAGTGTATAACTCATTATTAAACCTCTTTATCAAATTATTCCGTCATTTTTAAGAGCATCAATTAATCGCTCGGTATTTTTACCGTCGTGATACTGAACAAGCTTTGAATACCTGTCAATATACCTTTGCTCCTGGGGATTATCATAGTTACGCTGAATAGCCTCGCTTAATCCCTCGGTGTTATAAAAATAATCTCCGTAAACATTTTCTTCATTCAGCATAAGCTTTGTTGTAGGGCCGTACTGAGCCATGCACTCATCCTTCTCCTCCCAATAAAAAATCACCCTTGAGCCACGGTAGAAGGAATCGTATGCAATTGAAGAATAGTCTGTAATCAAGAGCCGTGTTTGCTTCAGCACATCGTCATACCTTGCGTCTAAAACAATGCTGTTAACAATTTCATCGGGAAGCTTGCGAAGCTCGTTAACTATGAGCGGATGGGGCAAAATAATTACATTGCCCTTTAATTGATCGGGAACACTGTCGTAAATACGCATAACCATTTTAAAGTAGTTGGTTTGGGTAAAATCATCCCTGGCCATATTAATTTCCCAAGGCCGCCAGGTTGGCATAATAACAATTTTATCTGCACTTGGTGAAAGCTCGTTTTTATCAAACTTCGGCAGACCTGTAATATACAAATCCTCGGGATAATGCCTTCCCAATTCAATAAAGTGGTCAGCCTCAGCCTGAGAGGAAACAACAACCCTGTACTTTCCCTCAAGCTTTTTGCGCTTAAACATGCTTCTTGATTCGCTGTCAAGGGACACCATATACATTACGCCGTGCTGCAGGAACACATAATTAATTTTTTTGCTGGAAATTTTCTTCAAAGCAAGAACATTGAAAATCTTTAAATCAATGGCATGAACAGGCTGTTCTGTGCCGATAAAGGTTTTAGCCTTGAAGAAATACAAATAATGCTTAAAGGTATGCTTATAAATAATATGATCCAAGTACTTTTCAGGTATTCTGTCGATATATTCATAATTCCTGTCAACCAAAAAATAAGCGTTATTATATCCAAGGTCAATCAGTTTTTCAAAGGTAACGCTTGCGCTTTCCTCATATTTTGATGAGTTCTTTTCATACAAAAGCACAAGGCTTTTTGCCTTTTTACTAATCCAAAGCTTTGATACAACAAACGCAATATCCTGCTTGAATCGCTCGATTGCCATATCGGATTTAATCCATGAGCGAACATAGATATTCAGTCTGTTGTTTTGAGTTTGTCTAAACACTGCAACGGTATCGGTGTTCTTTTCCCGCAATATGGGACCCCTTAATCCAAGGAAGAAATGACCGAGAGGCGCAAAATACAGTGCATGACAGCATACTGTGTGATCAAATTTATTCTTATAGCACAGGCAAACCTCGTTATTGGCAGGCATATCAATTAAATCTTCAGCAGGTACAGAGAATGAATAAACGCCAAAATGTTTTTTAGAGAGCTTTGATTTTGAAGCCAGGAATTTTGGTTTATACTCTCTTTGACCGACAGTGATATATGTATCTGCCAATACGGTTTTAACGGGAGTTGTAAATGAGAAAAGGCTGATGCACTTTAGCTTTGTGCCCAAATTCAAATAAAGAGGCAACAAATTTCTCATATACGAGTTAATTCTATAGCTTGGATTTGCCAAGCCGTCGGTGTTGGAGTCAAGATAAAGCTTGTTTTCCACATCATACATATCATAGGACTTGAAGCCCATTTCCTTTTCGTAGGCCTTGATTTTCGCTTCAAGCCTTTCGTATCTGTTGCTTGAACAGAAAAAGTCGCCGTGGTTAACAAACTGCTTTTCTCCCGTAAGGTGGCTTAATATTCCCGCCATAACTAAATTTCCGCAGGAGAAATCAACCACCCTTGCAGGCTGAATGGAGTGAAATACCCTTTTTGCCTCACGCTCAAAAAATTCATCAAGAGTCTTGCCCTTTAGACTGTTAACCGAATTCTTTGAAAGCTGAAACTCAACAGCCTCCTTTGGAGTGAACTGAAAGGCAGTAACTGTTCCAAAGGTAGAAATAGAATTATCAAGTGATAAAATATATTCCCTATTGCTTTTTGTAAAGTTATGACGATAGGCAATTAAGTAATCAAAATCGGGATTTTGCCTAATATATTCTTTAATGTTTTCATAATGGTTTGCGGGAATTGAACCAACATACAACAGGCAAAGCTTTTTGCTGTATGTTTTATTGTCGTCCAACTGATAAAAATCACTTTTTCCTGTTACCATAAGCTCAAACAGCTTTTCGCAGGAGTTTTTAGCGCCGTTGGGACAAAATCTTTTGATAAATTCCTTATCAGCCGAAACCGGAACGGACATTTCCCTAACAACCTGGTCAACCGTTTCGACAATTGGGAACGGCAGTTCCTCAAAAGGCATATACACGCCCCTTGAATTTAGGTATTTTTCCCTGTCATAGGCGAAGAGAATAATCTTTCTTTCGCTGACTGCATAATCGAAAAATACACTGGAATAATCGGTAATCAGTCCGTCGCAGGCGTTAAGTACCTCATAGGTGTCATAGCATAACGGAAAGCTTTGAATATGCTTAAATTCGGCACAATCGATTTGGCCGGCAAGAAGAAAGTGAAGATTTACCAAAAGCACCTGACTGTCATCCAGCTTTTCATCAAACTCTCTCAAGATTGACATGGTGTCATCAAGCTGGCCTTGAATGTCGGCAGTTCTTCCGGTGCCTCGCCAGGTTGGCATATATGCGAAAACCTGCTTATCGGCAAGCCCTAAGGCAGATTTCATATTGTGCCCCTGAGCTTTGTCATAAAAAACATAGTTTCTGGGATAATTTGCTATTATTGATTTATTTTTGAAAATGTATTTAAGCTCATAATCCTCCATAAACACATTGCGTGTAAATTCGTTGGGGAACAGAGCATAATCACTCATTAAATAGTTCTTTTGTATATTGGCAAGGGAAGCCAAGTTTGACTTATCCGACTTGCCGAGAGTTTTTAGAGGAGTGCCGTGCCAGGTGTTTAAAAATACCTGTTCGTCTCTCTTTTGAAAATAAGGAGGAAAAGAATTATCGGTCATTACATACTTGGCGGTGGCAAGAGCCCTGCAATAATTCTTTGAATTTCTAATCAAAAGGGTAACATTACCAAAGCCATAGAAGCTCATGCGCTCCTTAGCTTGGGCAAGAGTATCTTCAGTTACAACAAAGGCAGTCTTGTATTCAGCCCAGCGTGGATTTGTTTCAATCTCCCTGAGCATTGAAAACATATTGCCGTTGATATTTGAACCTTGACCGCCCTCAACAAGCACAAGCCTGTCGTCAATAGGCAGATTCAAAAACCTTAGATAGTCAGTTTTCAAATTGTTATTCAGTTTTGCTAACAGTTTTTTTACCTTTTTAATCAATTCGAATTCCTCTAATATCTAACAGTTTAACTTATTCCGGCAGTTGGTTTTGACCCGATACAGGCTCCTTTAGCTTTAAATCCCCTTTTATTTGAGAGGTAGAAACACCCGGTGTTCTGTCTAAAAATACAAGCTCGCAGTAATCCTTTAAGTAATCGAACTTATCGGAGCCTGCCCAATCACCGCCCATAACCACAGTGTCGATATGATATTCCTTTACATCATCAATTTTTTGTTCCCAATTATTTTCAGGAATTACAAGGTCAACATATCTAATTGCCTCAAGCATCTTTTTTCTTGTTTCATAATCGTGATATGCGGTTTTTCCCTTTGACTCATTAAACTCATCAGTTGAAAGTGCAACCACAAGATAATCGCCCATGGCTTTTGCTCTTTGCAGTAATCTTATGTGCCCGTAATGGAGTAAATCAAAGGTACCGTATGTTAAAATTCTCTTCATTTTAATCACTTTCCCTTTCGGTATGTTCTACTTTCCAAGCTTCATAGCGATAAACCTTGCAAGCACCTCTGAGCAACTGCCCTTTGGTGTTTCAATATACTTTTCCTTAAAGCTGTAGAGAGAGTTAAAATCATAGTTATTGGATTTAACGGCTTTTACTAAATCCTCGGCATTATCGAATACTGAGCCCGGCATTTCTGCCTTGAGGTCAATATTAATTCCCCGTTCCGTCATATATTCATTATAATCCGGAGTAAAGAAATACAATGGCTTCATCAGTAATGCGGCCTCAAATGCACAGGCTGAATAGTCGGTAATAATAATGTCCGCCAGCTTCATTAAATCAAAGGAATCAAAGCTTCCGTGAGGAGTGTAGCGTTCATCCCTTTTAGTATTGGAAAGCGGATGCTCGCTGATTATCAGCTGATAGTCGTCCATACCCTCAAATTCCGTTTTCAGCATTTGGGCTATATAGGGTGCCCTGTCTCTAAAGGTTGGAAGATATAAAACCAGCTTTTTATGCCCCACGGCAGGATTTTGATAATAAAACTCTGCCGCCTTTGAATTTCCGTCGGTAATATAATCAACCCTTGGCATTGGACAAATAACGATTTTACTGCTGTCTACTCCAAAGGCTTCCATATAAAACTTGGCAGTGGCGGCACTTGGTGCAAGAACATAGTCGTAATTCTTATGCATGCACATTGCTTTTGCAACTGATTCGTCCCTGCCCTCTTTGGTGCCAAGGCACTGAAGGCCGAACTTTTTGGTTGCCCCGAGAGCATGCCACATTTGGATAACAGTTAAATCCTTCTTATGCTTAAGGCAGGATACTGTAATTGAATAGGTGTCCACAACGGCTACCTTAGATGTGGCAAGATAATACATGTCGCCGATTACGTAGAAGCAGTACTTTATCTTTGATACAATTCCGTCATCAATCATTTTAAGTCTAAAGACCTGCTTTACGCCGCTGTTTTCAGCCTCCACAGCCTTTTCCAAAAGCTGAATATCAATTCCCTTTTCGTTTCTTTGCCTTGAAAGATAAACTATTTGGTTTTTGGTTTTAAAAAGCTTCATAGGTGCATAAAGCAATCTAAGTCCAAGCTTTAAAATTGAAATTAAAACAACCTTCATAATTTAATTATTATTCGTAAAGAGGATATTTAGCACAAATTTCGGCAACGCCGTTTGTAATATTCTCCTTATTGTTTTCGTAATCGGTTACTGCAAGATAAATAAATTCTGCAATTTTATCAAAATCGTCGGTATTAAGTCCCCTTGTTGTTGCCGCAGGAGTACCGATACGAACTCCCGATGTAACAAACGGTGATAGCGGCTCATTAGGAACGGTGTTTTTGTTAAGAGTGATATGAACATCGTCAAGTCTCTTTTCAAGCTCCTTGCCGGTAACATCGGTGCCTCTCAAATCAAGCAGGCAAAGATGATTGTCGGTTCCGCCGGAAACAAGATTAAGTCCTCTTGATGTAAGTCCCTTTGCAAGAGCCTGTGCGTTGTCAATTACTCTCTTTTGGTATTCCTTAAACTCAGGCTTAAGTGCCTCGCCGAAGCAAACTGCCTTACCTGCAATCACATGCATTAAAGGACCGCCCTGTGTGCCCGGAAATACTGCGGAATTAAGTTTTTTTGCAAGATAAGGGTTATTGCAAAGAATAAGTCCGCCGCGGGGACCGCGAAGTGTTTTGTGAGTTGTGGTCGTAACAACATCTGCATAAGGGAACGGTGATTGATGGAGACCTGCGGCAACTAAGCCGGCAATGTGCGCCATATCAACCATAAGCATTGCGCCGTTGGCGTGGGCAATATCTGCCATTGTTGCAAAGTCAATCTCACGGGGATATGCGGAAGCGCCGGCTACAATCAGCTTAGGTCTTGTTTTGATAACAAGCTTGTTAAAGGCATCATAGTCAATATACCCGTTATCATCCACACCGTAGGGCACAAAGTTGAAATATTTTCCCGAAATATTTGCAGGAGAGCCATGTGTCAAGTGACCGCCGTTATCAAGGCTCATACCCATTACAGTATCGCCCGGCTTAAGCAGTGCAAGATAAACAGCTGTGTTAGCCTGAGCGCCTGAGTGAGGCTGAACATTTGCAAATTTACATCCAAAAAGCTCGCAGGCTCTTTTAATAGCAATTTCCTCAACAATATCAACATACTGGCATCCGCCGTAGTAACGCTTTGAAGGGAGTCCCTCAGCGTATTTATTGGTGAGAATTGAACCCATTGCGGCCATAACCTGCGGAGATACAAGGTTTTCAGAAGCAATAAGCTCAATATTCTCCCTTTGCCTTTTCAACTCAAGATTCATTGCGTCTGCAACCTCTTGATCCGTTTGGGCAACCTTGGCGATTGAATCGTAGTAATCCGGATACATAGCGTAACCCTCCTAATAGTCAAAATTATACAGATATATAATACCACATCAATATTAATTATACAACTATAAATTATATTAAATTTTATTAATTATATAGTTATCCGCAGGTATTTAATTTTGCAAACTAATTAATGCTTGAAAGATTAGTAACGGTGTGCTAAAATATTTTGTGTAATTTTTTAGAAAGGGCAAATTTACTATGAGTGGACATAATAAATGGAGCACCATAAAAAGAAAGAAGGGTGCCAATGATGCGGCCAGAGCAAAGGTGTTTACAAAAATAGGCAGGGAGCTTGCCGTTGCAGTTAAAAACGGCGGTCCTGATCCAAACAACAATGCTAAGCTTCGCGATGTTATTGCCAAAGCAAAGCAAAATAATGTTCCCAACGATAATATTGAGCGTATGCTAAAAAAGGCCGCCGGAGACAGCGACGGCGCCAATTATGAGGAAATTGTATACGAGGGCTACGGTCCGTCAGGCGTAGCCGTTGTGGTTGAAGCTCTTACAGACAACAGAAACAGAACTGCCGGCGAGGTTAGACATTACTTTGACAAAGCAGGCGGAAATATGGGAAATCCCGGTTCTGTTACATTCATGTTTGAAAGACAGGGCGTTATCATTATTGAAAAAGAGGATGTTGACGAGGATCAGCTTATGGAGGACGCACTTGAGGCAGGTGCCGCCGATTTTCTTACCGATGATGAGGAAATTTTTGAAATTCGAACAGAGCCTAACGATGTTGGCGCTATCCGTGACGAGCTTTCGGAAAAGGGATACACAATTATTTCGTCGGAGGCTGCCTATGTTCCTTCAACCTTTACCCGTCTTGAGAGTGAAGACGATATGAAAAAAATGGCCCGTATGATTGAAATGTTTGAAGAAAACGACGATGTTCAAAACATTTATCACAACTGGGAAAACGAAAGCGAATACGAGGATTAATGGAATCCATATTTTTAAAGCAAAATAAAAACGACACCCATTGCACAAATGTGCAATGGGTGTTTAATTTTACATTTGAGAATTACGATTCCTTGGGTGCGGGAGCCTTAGGCTTTGTGGTTTTTTCCTCATAAATTTCTGCAACGCTGTCAACATCACCGCAAGCTATCATTTTGCCGTGTTCCAGCAAAATAGCCTTATTACAGATAGTTTTAACCTGTGCAATATTGTGTGAAACAAAAAGCACTGTTACACCGTTATCAAACATTGACTGAACCTTGGCCAAGCTCTTTTTTCTAAACTGTGCATCGCCTACGGACAAAACCTCGTCAAGAATAAGAATATCCGGATCAACTGCTGTTGCAATTGAAAAGCCAAGTCTTGCCCTCATACCCGATGAATAGTTTTTAACAGGAATGTTAATAAAGTGTCCAAGCTCGGAAAACTCAATTATTTCATCAATTTTTCCTGCAAGATACTCTCGGGAATATCCCAAAATAGCACCGTAAAGATAAATATTTTCACGCCCGGAGTAGTTTGGATCAAAGCCTGCGCCAAGCTCCAAAAGGGGTGCTATTACACCCTTTTTTCTAACCTCTCCCTTAGTGGGCTTGTACACTCCTACAATGGTTTTGAGCAATGTACTTTTGCCTGCACCGTTAAGACCTAAAATAGCTAATCTGTCGCCTCTGTTGATTTCAAAGCTGACATCATCAAGGGCCAAAAACTGCTTATATTCAATATCCCTTTTCAAAAATTTGATAAAATACTCTTTGAGATTGTCAACCTTTTCCTTGCTAAGGTTAAAGCTCATTGTAACATGATCAACACTAATTACAATATCGTCATTAGCCGCTTCGGCGGCGGTAGCTTTGGTGTTTTCTTCCATAATAAATTCCTCTATTTTTGATTACGCTTCAGCTTCCAAACTGCAACCGTCAATACAAGTGACGCAAACAAGGAAAGCATTGAAGAAACAAAAACGGTTAAAATACCGTTGTTTACAAAATTCATAACCGAATCGCACAAATAACTCGGATATATTACCAAGGTTTTATACCTTTTAATCAGTTCAACGCCTAACACCGACAAAAGCTGGAGTTCGCCTGATGCTATTAACGCATAAGCAACGGCTCTAACGCTTCTGTATTTTTTATTGCCGATTGAAATTATTGTCAGCACTAAAACCAATGCAACAATTGAAAAGACAATAATTCCTGCTACAGAAGCAGTTTTGCCGATATTTGATACGGTTTTCAGCTTTTCCATGTATGCAAAATTAACTTTTTCACCAAGATAATTTGTTATATCCTCGGCAAAGCCTTCGACTCCGTTTTCAACGCTCTTGGATTCGCTGATGCCGCTATCCTTAAGCATTTTGTTTGTGGCTTTCGCAAGCTGCTGCTCAAGCTCGTCAATCTTGTCCAAATATGTGGTTTCGGTAAACTGCTGTGACGCTGTTAGATTACCGTAGGCATAAGCGGTTGCTATACCTTCAACGGACTCATAGGTTATAGTCTGTTCAACGCTGTCTTTGGGAATAGCGTTATAATCGCACATATCACATGAGTATTCCAAAACATCCTGATAAAGTCCGCCGATATATTGTTCGTTGGAAAATATTTCAGCATATTTATTTGAATTTAGAAAGCACTGCTGAGCGCAAAGACACATGCTAAGAGCAACCATTGTTAAAAACAGGAAAAAGGCAACTGTTTTTCTGCCGATACTCTGTCCCCTGGTTTCGGGAGAAGATTCGCCCGTTGAACGGATTCTTGATTTACTGCTCATTGCCGCACCTCCTTAACCCTTGGGCCGGAGATTTGCCTTGCAACAACAAAACGCTTCGTTTTGGACTGACCGGAAAATGCCCCGTCATCGGCATCGCTTGACAGCACAAGCACATTATCGTCAAGCTTTGGTGCCGCATCACTGAGCTGAATGTCTTCAACAGAGTATTCATATTTTCCCCAAGATGCTTCAACAGAAATAATATCGCCGGGCTTAACATTTTTAAGTGCCTTAAAGGCAGTTGAGGCATAGCCGTAAACACTGACCTGCCCGTCCTGGCCAAACAGCGAAGCACCGCTTTTAACTCCGGCGCCGCCGCGAAGGGATACCCTGTTGATGCCATAATAAAGCTCTGCGTTCAATCCCGCCGTTTCGCACTTTAATGTGCCCAGCCTTTGGGCGGCAATCGGCGGCTTTATCACAATGCCGTCATCCTCTGTAAATTCAACAGAAGCATCCGTTGCCTTTAAATCATTGTATGAAATCGTAAGGGTTTCCTGTGCCTTGTGAACGGTTTGAACCGCTTTGCCGAACAGAAATTTTCCCAAGGGCACAGCAATCAACAACGAAACCAAAACAAAGATTAACGGCACTGTGAAATACGTTAATACAACATGCTTTTTATGACGATAGCCATCCTGTTCGTGTTCATTATTATGCCTGGAAATTTTATTATCTTCACTCATATAAAATTCCTTTTACTGACGGAATATTAATCATCCTCAAAAACTGCACCGCGGGAACCGGAGGTTACATGCTGTGCATATCTCTTGATATATCCTGTTAAATCCTGCTTTGGTGCAGACCACTTTGCCTTTCTTTCAGCTAAAATCTCGTCGGAAACATTGACCCTAAGAACTCTTGCAGGAATATCGATTTCAATTTCGTCGCCGTCCTCAACAAGGGCAATTGTACCGCCTACTGCGGCTTCGGGGCTAACATGGCCGATAGCGGCACCCCTTGTAGCGCCTGAAAATCTGCCGTCAGTTAGAAGAGCAACGGTTGAACCAAGGCCCTGACCGATGATAGCAGATGTAGGTGAAAGCATTTCTCTCATGCCCGGACCGCCCTTTGGTCCCTCGTAACGAATTACAACAACATCGCCTTCAACAACCTTACCGCCGTTAATAGCGGCAATAGCCTCTTCCTCAGAGTTATAGCACTTGGCAGGGCCCTTGTGCTGCATCATTTCCGGAGCAACTGCACCCTTCTTTACTACTGCGCCCTCCTCGGCAAGATTTCCCTTTAAAACAGCGATTCCACCGTCCTTTGAGAAAGGATTGTCAAGCTTTCTAATGATAACGCCGTCGGCATCGGGAGCGTTGGCAATTCTGTCGGCAACTGTACCGCTTACGGTTAAGCAATCGGTATGAATGAGTCCTTTAGTTGAAAGCTCCTTAAGAACCGATTGGATACCGCCAACGTCGTTAAGATCTGTAATAAATACCGACGAAGCCGGATTAAGCTTGCAAATTTGCGGTGTTTTTGTGCCCATATCATTAAGGTCGGCAAGGTCGATATCGTGACCGGCCGCATGAGCAATAGCTGTAAGATGAAGAATTGTATTGGTAGAGCAACCGATGGCCATATCGGTTCTCATTGCGTTTTCAATTGCCTTTTCTGTAATAATATCCGAAGGCTTAATATCCTCCTTAAGAAGATCCATAACCCTTTCGCCTGCCATTTTAGCAAGACGAAGACGCTTTGAATAAACTGCAGGGATTGTACCCGAGCCCGGTAATGACATACCGATTGACTCTGTAAGGCAGTTCATAGAATTAGCTGTATACATTCCCGAGCATGAGCCGCAGGTCGGGCAGGCTGAAAATGCTGTTGCCTCAAGGCTTTCATCACTCATTTTGCCAACTGCATTAGCACCGACATATTCAAATTGCTCTGAAAGACCGATTGGATTCGGAGTTACCGTGCTCCTGCCGGGGAGCATTGGACCGCCATTAATAAATATACAGGGTAAATTTAAACGGCAAGCGGCAAGAAGCATGCCCGGAACAATTTTATCACAGTTAGGGATAAATACGATTGCATCAAGAGGATGCGCTGTAAGCATAACCTCAATACTGTCGGCAATAAGCTCACGGGAGCAAAGTGAATATTTCATGCCCTTGTGATTCATAGCAATACCGTCGCATACACCGATTGTATTGAACTCAAAGGGAACACCGCCGGCATTACGAATACCTGCTTTAACCTGCTCCGCAATTTTATCAAGATGCATGTGACCCGGAATATAGTCGCTCTTTGAGTTAACAACGGCTACAAAAGGTCTTTTCATTTCGAGTTCGTCAATACCGAGAGCTCGTAAGAGAGAACGGTGAGGAGCTCTTGACGGGCCCTCCTTGATTAAATCTGATCTCATATTCATTCTCCTGTCAATTAATTATTGTTAATTGATTTTATTTTGATACAGTTAAAATGTTTTTGAAATTTTGCGGTTGCCTGATATATTTCAAAACAGAAGCATTATTTGCCTTACGGAGGCAGAACTATTTTTTTAAAGCTGTTTAGCGAACAATATATCGGCTTTATAATCGCCAACATTAACTGACCTATAATAAATTGTCATTTTATTATACTCATTTTTGAAATACGAGTCAAGACCTACAGGGTTTATTGCATTTTTACAATTACACTTAAGCAATGCTTAACATATGCCGTTTATGTTTCACTTTATTGTCTGTCTTGCATTACACACTTTTCAATAACTGAGATTATATGGTCAATCGAATCGTTACAGTCCTGCTTAATCCACTCGGTAATTATTGCAATAAGGCCTTGAATATAGAATGCTATAATGTAATTTCTGTCATTTTCAGGCACTTGATACCGTTGTAATATGGGTGTAAACACATGTTCAAACATTCGGTCATAGGCTTCGTCCATTCCAAGAGTTCCGGCATTTTCCGTCACTGTTTTAAAAAGTCGTCTGTTTTCCTTAATATACATCAGGTACGGAGTTAGATATTCGGGAGTTACCAAATACAATTCTTCCAGCGAACAGGTTTTTATTTTTGAAATGAAATTTTGAGAATCCAAGCTAACATAATTTAGGAATTGACTGTTTATATATTCAACGCTCTCGGATAACAGGTCGCAAACCGTCTCATAATGCAGATAAAAGGTTGAGCGGTTTACTCCGGCTTTTTCACATATCTCCTTTACGGTTATATATGCGAAATCCTTTTTTTCCAGCAGTTCCAAAAAGGCTTTGTCCATTTTTGAGGCTGTATTAAAGTATTTGCTTTCCCACTTATTCATAATATTGCTATCTCCTGTTCCACATATAAATCAAAATGCCGCCATTTTAAATAGCGGCAACTTTTACGGGTTATTTTTCACTGATTTCTTTTGCAAGCTGTATAATCTCAAAGGCGTATTTCTTTTTGCCTTTTTCCAAAAGCTTCTTGTAAATAGGATAGTTTATTCCCATACCGACAAAGCCAATAATGCCAATGATTACGCCGAGAATAAACATAGCATTTGTTCCACTGCCGATAACCTTCATAGAAAGGCACATTCCCACACCTGCAATCAGTGAAAAAACAATACCAAAGGTGTAGGTAAAAATATTTGCCGGAAGTTTTGCTCTGTTATCCAGCTTTTTAAGAGCAACTACCTTTGAGGTATCCTTGGGTGCGTATTCGTTTGCAAGTTGTTCTGCATAAATTTTGTCTGTGTTCATAGCTAATAGCCTCCTTTATTTGGTAACTTCATTGTAAAGGAGGAAAAAGCAAAATTGAACAACACAAAAGCCAATTTGTGTTGCATTCAAAAATTTAGGCAATAAAAAGTAATCCGAACCTGCCAAAAATGCAGAATTAAAGCGACTTTTGAAATTTTCGCTGTCGCCTTGCGTCAGCAAGGCTTCCATCTCAAAATCCAAAATTCATC